>NZ_JBLWIH010000031.1:0-1224 GCF_051364985.1 Microbacterium sp. I2 | reverse complement strand
GATCGGCGGATTCAAGCGGTCATCGCAACAGGATGTTACCGATGACTTCGTTCGGGGTTTGGAACTCTAGTCGTTTGCGGGGTCGGTCGTTGAGCTCGGCGGCGACTGCGTCGAGGTGCGCCTCGTCGAAGCCCGCGAGCGGGGTGCCTTTGGGGAAGTACTGCCGCAGTAGTCCGTTGGTGTTCTCGTTGATGCCGCGCTGCCAGGGTGAGTGCGGGTCGCAGAAGAACACCTCGATGCCGGTGTCGATGCGCACCTGTTCCCAGTCCCGCATCTCCGGCCCCTGATCCCAGGTGAGCGTGCCGCGTAGCTGCTGCGGGAGCTGCTGAATCTTCCGCGCCAGCGCCGGCGCGACCTGCTCCGGCTTGTATCCGTCGGGCAGTGGCACCAGCATCGTGTAGTTCGAGGACCGCTCAACGAGAGTGCCGATCGCCGACTGGTTGCGCGCCCCGATGATCAGGTCGCCTTCCCAATGGCCCGGGACGGCGCGGTCCTCGACCTCCGCCGGCCGCTGCACGATGTTGACCATGTTCGGGATCCGGTTCTTGCGCTGCCCGGCCTTCCGGCTGGGGTGACGCAGAGCCCGACCGGTCCGTAAACACCGGGTCAGCTCCTGCTTCAGCGCTCCCCGGGACTGCACATAGAGCGACTGATAGATCGTCTCCGCGCTCACTCGCATCTCCGGGTCATCGGGGAACTCCCGACGCAGCCGACCGGCGATCTGCTCCGGCGATCGGCGCTGAGCCAGGTCCTGCTCCACTCTGACACGCAGCCGCAGATTGGTCGCCAGCTTCGCCCGTTTCGGACGTGACGCACGATGGTGCGCCGCGATCTGCGCACTCGAGGCCCGATAGCGGCCCTTCATACTGTTCCGTGCGAGCTCGCGCGAGATCGTCGACGGAGCCCTACCGATCCGCCGGGCGATCGCCCGGATCGACTGGCCCGACGCGATCCCCACGGATATCTCCTCCCGCTCCGCGAAGGACAAGTATCGACCCTCGAGATCCCGGCCGCGGCGCGGCCTGACACCGCCGGCGGCAATCAGCATCCGCTTGGCAGTCGTCCGATACACCCCGATCCGCTCGCCCGCTTCACTCGCGAACTGCCCCGCCTGAAAGCACTCCCACGCCTGCTGGACCACATCCAGCCGGAACCTCAGCGCCAACTCCGCCACAACACTCTCCATTCAGCAAGTGTTGCGACCACCGCAAGAACCCAAGGATC
>NZ_JBLWIH010000030.1:0-1556 GCF_051364985.1 Microbacterium sp. I2 | reverse complement strand
TCGGCGTGCCATTGGACGGCGCGGGACAGGACGGCGCGTTCGACGTAGGCGCCGCGGGCTTGGAGGTCGGCGGCGGTCATGGCGTGGTTCACGCGGGCGACGTCCTGCTCGATGATGGGGCCCTCGTCGAGGTCTTTGGTGACGTAGTGGCTGGTCGCGCCGATGAGTTTGACGCCGCGTTCTTTGGCTTTGCGGTAGGGGGCGGCGCCGATGAAGGCGGGCAGGAAGGAGTGGTGGATGTTGATCACCGGCACTCCGACGGCGTCGAGGAAGTCCTCGGAGATGATCTGCATGTAGCGGGCGAGGACGACGAAGTCGACGTTCCCCTTCAGCAGCTGCAGGATCTTCGCCTCGGCCTCGGACTTGTCAGGCCCCTGGGAGTGGATGTGGAAGAAGGGGATCCCGAAGGAGCGGACGTCTTCGGCGGTGTTGGTGTGGTTGCTGATCACCATCGGGATGGTGACCGGCAGCTCGCCGCGGCGGTGGCGCCACAGCAGTTCCAGCAGGCAGTGGTCGCTGGTGGAGGCGAGCACGGCCATCCGCTTCGGGATGGACTGGTCGGTCAGCGCCCATTGCATCCCATACGGGGTGAGGGTCTTGTCCAGGTCGGCTTCGATCTCGGGGATCGCGGCGGCCAGGTCGGGGCGGTGGAACACGACGCGCTGGAAGAACGCGCCGCCCTCGGGGTTGTCGGAGTACTGGTCGAGGGTGACGATGTTGCCGTGGTTGCGGGCGATCAGCGCGGTGACGGCGGCGACCAGGCCGGGCTGGTCGGGGCCGTGGACGATCAGGCAGGCCTGATCGCGGAGGGCTTCGGTGTGCGGCGACATGAGTGCGGCCGGGGTTTCAGGACTGCGCGGCGATGTACTCGCGGGCCCACTGGGAGGTCGCGAGCAGCCCGCCGAAGGTGTAGAAGTGCAGCTTCACCGGACCCGATGCCGGGTCCTGCGCGAGCAGCTCGGACAGGTCGGACACGAACCGGTCAGGTCCGGCGGTGCCCATCAGGTTGGTCAGCGAGAACCCGTACTTCTTCACGATCATCGCGTTCGCGCCCACCCCGAACCGGCGGGCGAAGTTGATCAGTCGTTTGATGCCGGCGGGGCCGGGGGTGCCGATGCGGATCTGGGTGTCGATGCCACGGGCACGCACCTCCTTGATCCATGCCGTCACCGGGTCGGTGTCGAACGCGAACTGGGTGAGGATCACCGAGTCCAGCCCCTGCTGCGCCAGCGACAGCGCCTTCTCGTCCAGGTGACGCCACAGCACGTCGGTGGCGATGTCGGGGTGTCCCTCGGGGTACCCGGCGATCGACACCTCCTTCACACCGTATTTCTGCAGCAGCCCGGTCTGGATCACGCTCAGCGAGTCCGGGTAGGGTCCTTCCGGCTCTGCCGGGTCGCCGCCGACGGCGAACACGTGCTCGCTCGCGCCGACCTCCTGCAGGCGGCCGAGGAACTCCTCCAGCTGGTCCTGCGACGCCAGCCGGCGCGCCGAGATGTGCGGCACCGGGATGAACCCGAGATCCTTCACGGCTTTGGACGCCGTGACCCGCATCT
>NZ_JBLWIH010000029.1:0-5227 GCF_051364985.1 Microbacterium sp. I2 | reverse complement strand
GGTGGTCGTTGGGATTCCTTTGGATCAATTTAATGGATGTCAGTGACATTTGTTTTTGGTCAGTTTCGAACTCGCTGCATGATCATTTTCCTGGTTGTGTATGCATTTTTTCTTTATGGAGAGTTTGATCCTGGCTCAGGATGAACGCTGGCGGCGTGCTTAACACATGCAAGTCGAACGATGAAGCCTAGCTTGCTGGGTGGATTAGTGGCGAACGGGTGAGTAACACGTGAGCAACCTGCCCCTGACTCTGGGATAAGCGCTGGAAACGGCGTCTAATACTGGATATGAGCCTTCCACGCATGTGGGGGGTTGGAAAGATTTTTTGGTTGGGGATGGGCTCGCGGCCTATCAGCTTGTTGGTGAGGTAATGGCTCACCAAGGCGTCGACGGGTAGCCGGCCTGAGAGGGTGACCGGCCACACTGGGACTGAGACACGGCCCAGACTCCTACGGGAGGCAGCAGTGGGGAATATTGCACAATGGGCGGAAGCCTGATGCAGCAACGCCGCGTGAGGGATGACGGCCTTCGGGTTGTAAACCTCTTTTAGCAAGGAAGAAGCGAAAGTGACGGTACTTGCAGAAAAAGCGCCGGCTAACTACGTGCCAGCAGCCGCGGTAATACGTAGGGCGCAAGCGTTATCCGGAATTATTGGGCGTAAAGAGCTCGTAGGCGGTTTGTCGCGTCTGCTGTGAAATCCCGAGGCTCAACCTCGGGCCTGCAGTGGGTACGGGCAGACTAGAGTGCGGTAGGGGAGATTGGAATTCCTGGTGTAGCGGTGGAATGCGCAGATATCAGGAGGAACACCGATGGCGAAGGCAGATCTCTGGGCCGTAACTGACGCTGAGGAGCGAAAGGGTGGGGAGCAAACAGGCTTAGATACCCTGGTAGTCCACCCCGTAAACGTTGGGAACTAGTTGTGGGGTCCTTTCCACGGATTCCGTGACGCAGCTAACGCATTAAGTTCCCCGCCTGGGGAGTACGGCCGCAAGGCTAAAACTCAAAGGAATTGACGGGGACCCGCACAAGCGGCGGAGCATGCGGATTAATTCGATGCAACGCGAAGAACCTTACCAAGGCTTGACATACACCAGAACACCGTAGAAATACGGGACTCTTTGGACACTGGTGAACAGGTGGTGCATGGTTGTCGTCAGCTCGTGTCGTGAGATGTTGGGTTAAGTCCCGCAACGAGCGCAACCCTCGTTCTATGTTGCCAGCACGTAATGGTGGGAACTCATGGGATACTGCCGGGGTCAACTCGGAGGAAGGTGGGGATGACGTCAAATCATCATGCCCCTTATGTCTTGGGCTTCACGCATGCTACAATGGCCGGTACAAAGGGCTGCAATACCGTGAGGTGGAGCGAATCCCAAAAAGCCGGTCCCAGTTCGGATTGAGGTCTGCAACTCGACCTCATGAAGTCGGAGTCGCTAGTAATCGCAGATCAGCAACGCTGCGGTGAATACGTTCCCGGGTCTTGTACACACCGCCCGTCAAGTCATGAAAGTCGGTAACACCTGAAGCCGGTGGCCCAACCCTTGTGGAGGGAGCCGTCGAAGGTGGGATCGGTAATTAGGACTAAGTCGTAACAAGGTAGCCGTACCGGAAGGTGCGGCTGGATCACCTCCTTTCTAAGGAGCATCTGGCACTCTTCGGGGTGTCCAGGCGCCGTGTCGAGCGAATGTCTCGTCCGGTTGCTCATGGGTGGAACGTTTGACGAGGTGCGAGGGATGGGGGTTCTCACTTAGTACGCTGCTTGCAGTTGGAACGGTGGGGGTTTTCTGGTCTTGCACGTGCACGCTGTTGGGTCCTGAGGGACCGGGGGCAGGTTTGTTTTCCGTTTCTTCTTGGGCTCATCTTCCGTTCGCTGGCTGTTGCTGGTGGGTGGGGGTGGGTACCGCCCGTACTTTGAGAACTACACAGTGGACGCGAGCATCTTTGAACCGACCCGTAAGGGTTGGTTCGGAAAAGATGATCTTAAAGATCATTAGTCAATTTCGACGCATGCCCTTTCGGGGGTGTGTGTTTTCGATTCTGATTTTGGACTCATGTTTCAAGTCTTTAAGAGCAAACGGTGGATGCCTTGGCATCTGGAGCCGAAGAAGGACGTAGCAATCTGCGATAAGCCTCGGGGAACTGATAAGCAAGTTTTGATCCGAGGGTGTCCGAATGGGGAAACCCCGCCAGGCGGCGTGCTGACCTGGTGACTCCCGCCTGAATATATAGGGCGGGTAGAGGGAACGCGGGGAAGTGAAACATCTCAGTACCCGCAGGAAGAGAAAGCAACAGCGATTCCGTGAGTAGTGGCGAGCGAAATCGGATCAGGCTAAACCGAGTACGTGTGATATCCGGCAGGAGTTGCGTATTCGGGGTTGTGGGACTTTCCGGGCCACTCTGCCGAGTGGTGAGCGTGATGCGTCGATATAGGTGAACGGTCTTGAAAGGCCGGCCATAGTGGGTGCCAGCCCCGTAACCGAAATGTCGGGTCGCAGCGTGGAGAGTATCCCAAGTAGCACGGGGCCCGAGAAATCCCGTGTGAATCTGTCAGGACCACCTGATAAGCCTAAATACTCCCAGATGACCGATAGCGGACAAGTACCGTGAGGGAAAGGTGAAAAGTACCCCGGGAGGGGAGTGAAATAGTACCTGAAACCGTTTGCTTACAAACCGTTGGAGCCTCCTTAGTAGGGGTGACAGCGTGCCTTTTGAAGAATGAGCCTGCGAGTTAGCGATATGTGGCGAGGTTAACCCGTGTGGGGTAGCCGTAGCGAAAGCGAGTCTGAATAGGGCGATTCAGTCGCATGTCCTAGACCCGAAGCGAAGTGATCTATCCATGGCCAGGCTGAAGCGACGGTAAGACGTCGTGGAGGGCCGAACCCACTTAGGTTGAAAACTGAGGGGATGAGCTGTGGATAGGGGTGAAAGGCCAATCAAACTTCGTGATAGCTGGTTCTCTCCGAAATGCATTTAGGTGCAGCGTTGCGTGTTTCTTGCCGGAGGTAGAGCTACTGGATGGCCGATGGGCCCTACAAGGTTACTGACGTCAGCCAAACTCCGAATGCCGGTAAGTGAGAGCGCAGCAGTGAGACTGTGGGGGATAAGCTTCATAGTCGAGAGGGAAACAACCCAGACCACCAACTAAGGTCCCTAAGCGCGTGCTAAGTGGGAAAGGATGTGGAGTTGCTTAGACAACCAGGAGGTTGGCTTAGAAGCAGCCACCCTTGAAAGAGTGCGTAATAGCTCACTGGTCAAGTGATTCCGCGCCGACAATGTAACGGGGCTCAAGCACGCCACCGAAGTTGTGGCATTGACATTTTTGGTAGGCCTTCGTGGTCCAGCCGTGTTGATGGGTAGGAGAGCGTCGTGTGGCGAGTGAAGCGGCGGGGTGACCCAGCCGTGGACGCCACACGAGTGAGAATGCAGGCATGAGTAGCGAAAGACGTGTGAGAAACACGTCCTCCGAAAGACCAAGGGTTCCAGGGTCAAGCTAATCTTCCCTGGGTAAGTCGGGACCTAAGGCGAGGCCGACAGGCGTAGTCGATGGACAACGGGTTGATATTCCCGTACCGGCGAAGAACCGCCCCAATCAATCCAGTAATGCTAAGTGTCTGAATCCCAGTGACTGATCCCTTCGGGGTGACGGGCTGGGCCTAGCGCACGACCCTATGCTGGTGCGGTTAGCGTATTAACAGGTGTGACGCAGGAAGGTAGCCCATCCCGGGCGATGGTTGTCCCGGGGCAAGTGCGTAGGCCGAACGGTAGGCAAATCCGCCGTTCATGAAGGCTGAGACACGATGCGGATGAAAAGTGGGTGATCCTATGCTGCCAAGAAAAGCATCGACGCGAGGTTCTAGCCGCCCGTACCCCAAACCGACTCAGGTGGTCAGGTAGAGAATACCAAGGAGATCGAGAGAATCGTGGTTAAGGAACTCGGCAAAATGCCCCCGTAACTTCGGGAGAAGGGGGGCCATCCACTTATATGAGCTTGCCTCAAAAAGGGTGTGGTGGCCGCAGAGACTAGTGGGTAGCGACTGTTTACTAAAAACACAGGTCCGTGCCAAGTCGCAAGACGATGTATACGGACTGACGCCTGCCCGGTGCTGGAAGGTTAAGAGGACCGGTTAGCCGTAAGGCGAAGCTGAGAATTTAAGCCCCAGTAAACGGCGGTGGTAACTATAACCATCCTAAGGTAGCGAAATTCCTTGTCGGGTAAGTTCCGACCTGCACGAATGGCGTAACGACTTCCCAACTGTCTCAACCGCGAACTCGGCGAAATTGCATTACGAGTAAAGATGCTCGTTACGCGCAGCAGGACGGAAAGACCCCGTGACCTTTACTACAGCTTGGTATTGGTGTTCGGTGTGGCTTGTGTAGGATAGGTGGGAGACTTTGAAGCGGATACGCCAGTATTCGTGGAGTCGTTGTTGAAATACCACTCTGGTCACTCTGGATGTCTAACTTCGAACCGTAATCCGGTTCAGGGACAGTGCCTGGTGGGTAGTTTAACTGGGGCGGTTGCCTCCCAAAAAGTAACGGAGGCGCCCAAAGGTTCCCTCAACCTGGTTGGCAATCAGGTGGCGAGTGTAAGTGCACAAGGGAGCTTGACTGTGAGACTGACAGGTCGAGCAGGGACGAAAGTCGGGACTAGTGATCCGGCAGTGGCTTGTGGAAGCGCTGTCGCTCAACGGATAAAAGGTACCTCGGGGATAACAGGCTGATCTTGCCCAAGAGTCCATATCGACGGCATGGTTTGGCACCTCGATGTCGGCTCGTCGCATCCTGGGGCTGGAGTAGGTCCCAAGGGTTGGGCTGTTCGCCCATTAAAGCGGTACGCGAGCTGGGTTTAGAACGTCGTGAGACAGTTCGGTCCCTATCCGCTGCGCGCGTAGGAAGTTTGAGAGGATCTGACCCTAGTACGAGAGGACCGGGTTGGACGAACCTCTGGTGTGTCAGTTGTTCCGCCAGGAGCACCGCTGATTAGCTACGTTCGGGATGGATAACCGCTGAAAGCATCTAAGCGGGAAGCCGGCCTCAAGATGAGACTTCCATACCTTCGGGTGAGAGGCTCCCAGCCAGACTACTGGGTTGATAGGCCAGATGTGGAAGCACGGCAACGTGTGCAGCTGACTGGTACTAATAAGCCGATGACTTGATAACACCACCAACTTTTTCTGGTGCACGCGTCCACTGAGTGGTTCCCGATGTACGGTCGGGACACCACACA
>NZ_JBLWIH010000028.1:0-59036 GCF_051364985.1 Microbacterium sp. I2 | reverse complement strand
GGGCCCCATCATCGAGCAGGACGTCGCCCGCGTGAACCACGCCATGACCGCCGCCGACCTCCAAGCCCGCGGCGCCTACGTCGAACGCGCCGTCCTGTCCCGCGCCGTCCAATGGCACGCCGAAGACCGCGTCATCCAGCACGGCAACCACACCATCGTCTTCTGACACGGCGCGACCACAGCGCTCGAGCGAGGTCGGAGCCTTCGGCACGAGGAATCACCCGGAATGCCTCCGGGCGCCAGGTGCACCTCGAGCCAGACTCTTCCGCTCAGCGCAGATGGGCCCCGTTCCCCACCACGTATGCCTCCTGGAGCCATCCGGCGAACTCCTCGTCGAGATCATCCATCGACGCCACCCGATACTGATGGACGAAGAGCCGCTGGGTGTACGGAGACACCGAGATGATGCGGGGATCTGTGACCTCCCGCTGCAGATCGAAGTACCCGCGTAGCCCTGAGCGATACGGGCGCGGGCCCGCGAATCCGCGACGCTCGCCCTTCACCGTGATCGTTGTCTTGCTCACTGCGTACGTGAATGGCCCGATGCTCTCCACCATCTCGATGAACCGGTGGTACAGCTCGACGGCGAACTCGGGCTGATCGGCAAGGTGGCGCGCGATCGTCCACTCGTCTGCGGCACCTGTCATGCGGTCACTGTCCCAGAGGCATCCGACACGATCCCGTCCCGTCAGTGCATCAGCGCGCGGATCTCCACGACCGAGAAGGTGGTCTCCTCGAGCTTCCCGGCGATCTCGATGGCGCGGTCGACATCGCGGACGTCGACGATGTAGAACCCGCCGACCATCTCCTTCGACTCGGTGAACGGTCCGTCGGTGACGAGCAGTCGGTTGTCGGTGCGCCGCACGACTTTCGCGGTCGTGGGGTCGAGTTCGTTGGACAGCACGAGTTCGCCCGACGCTTCGAGTTCGGCGAGCACGTCCCGGTGCGCGGCATCCAGGCTTTCTCTGCCGTGCTCGGTCAGTTCGTTCCACGCCTGTTCGTTGCCGTAGATCAGCAGCATGTGCTTCATGGGTTGCTCCTATCGAGTGCAGTGTCTCACTTCACCCGTACGACGAACGGCGATCGGCGAATTCGACAGGGGGTGTCGAATTCGCGCTTCGCCGTTCGTCGCTGGGGCATACCGTGAACACGGGTGGGGCCGATTCACCACCGGCGAGGGGATGGTGACTGCGGGATGACGGCGATCGGGAGCGATGCCGCCGAGGTGCGGGAGGCCGTCGAACGCGCCTATCGCGAGGAGTGGACCCGCATCGTCGCGACGCTCATCGGTGCGACCAGGGACTGGGATATCGCCGAGGAGGCTGCCGCGGATGCGTTCGAGCGCGCCGCCGAGCGGTGGCCGACCGAGGGCGTGCCCCGCAACACGGGAGCGTGGCTGACGACGGTCGCCCGCAATCGCGCCCTCGACATCCTGCGGCGCAGAGGTGTCGAGCTCGACAAGGTCAGGGAGTGGATCGTGATGGATGAGCTACGCGCACCCGGTGAGCCCACGGATCCCGCCGACATCGCCTTCGCGGCGACCGAGATCGACGACCGGCTGCGTCTGATCTTCACCTGCGCCCATCCGGCGCTGTCACTCGAAGCCCGGGTCGCGCTGACGCTGCGAACCGTGGCTGGACTCGAGACCGGTGAGATCGCCCGCGCCTTCCTCGTCCCCGAGGCGACGATGGCACAGCGCCTTGTGCGGGCCAAGCGCAAGATCCGCAACGCCGGGATCCCCTATCGCGTGCCCGAGGGCGATGATCTGCGGCCGCGTCTGGACGGCGTCCTCTCGGTGCTCATGCTGGTGCACAACGAGGGGTATCTGGCCAGCTCCGGCGATCAGCTTCTCCGGGTCGATCTGCAGGACGAGGCGATACGGCTCGCGCGCCTGGTCGTCGGTCTCATGCCCGACGAGCCGGAGCCGGCCGGGCTGCTCGCACTTCTCCTGCTCCAGCACTCGCGCTCTCAAGCGCGGGTCGATGAGGCCGGGGATCTCGTGCCGCTCGACGAGCAGGATCGCACCCGGTGGAACGCCGCCGAGATCGCCGAGGGGCTCACCATCCTCGACCGGCTCGATTCCCTCCATGGTTCAGGACGAACGGATGCCGCAGCCGGCCCGTATCGGATCCAGGCCGAGATCCAGCGCGCGCACGCACGCGCGGCGACCACGGACGAGACCGACTGGGCCGAGATCGTCCGGTGGTACGACGCGCTCATCGACTCCTCGCCCTCGCCCGTGCTCGAGCTCAACCGGGCGGTCGCTCTCGGGCTCGCCGGGCATCCGCAGGCAGCGCTCGACGAGCTCGACCGGATCGCGGCATCCGGCGCCCTCAGCACCTACCATCTGCTGCCCGCTGCGCAGGCCGACATGCTCCGCCGGCTCGGCAGGCGCCAGGCCGCCGCGACCCGTTACCGCCTTGCGCTCTCGCTCGCGCCGACCGAGCCCGAGCGGCGATTCCTCCAGCGCCGGCTTGCCGAGCTGGCGGGTGATACCGCAACTAGTGCAACTCTCTAGTTGCACTAGTCTGGAATTCGTGGTTGCCTTCTGGTTGACGATCACCGGGAGGACGAAATGAGCGGGATGCTGCTGCAGAACAAGAACGCCGTGGTCTATGGCGGCGGGGGCGCGATCGGTGGCGCGGTCGCCCGGGCGTTCGCGCGGAAGGGTGCCACCGTGTTCCTCGCCGGACGGACGCATGCGAGGCTGGACGCCGTCGCGAGCGAGATCGCCGCCGATGGCGGAGCCGTCGAAACAGCGCTGGTCGACGTCTTCGACGAGGCGGCGGTCGAAGACCACGCTGCGGCGATCGCGGCGAAGGCGGGCCGCATCGATATCGCGCTCAACGCGGTGAGCGTCATGCACGACCAGGGCACGCTGCTGCCCGAGATCTCTCTGGACGAGTTCCTGCGGCCGATCGACGGCTTCCTCCGCACGCTCTTCATCACGAGCAAGGCGGTGTCGCGCCATATGGGCGGCGAGCGCGGCGGCGTCATCCTGACCCTGTCGGAGCCCGGAGCCAAGCTCACCATCCCCGGCATTCTCGGCCACGGCGTGAGCGCTGCCGCAAAGGAGGCGTTCTCACGGCTTCTGGCCGCGGAGCTTGCACCTCGCAACATCCGAGTCGTCGGCATCCGTCCCCATGCCGTCGTGGACGCCCCGTCCGCCGGTTCGTACACGGCCGACGTGTTCGCACCTGCCGCAGCATCGGGCGGGCAATCGGTGCAGGAGTTCCTCGACGGACTGGCGCAGGGCACGCTCCTCAAGAGACTTCCGACCATCGACCAGATCGGAGAGACGGCAGCATTCCTCGCGTCGGATCACGCCGCCGCGATGACCGGCACGATCGTCGATCTCTCGGCAGGCACGGTGACGCACTGACGACGATCCGGGCCCCAGGAGCCGACGGTCGACCCGTCGGTGGCGTGCCCGCTACGCTCTGCAACGGGGAGCGAGAGGAGATCGCCGGATGCACCGGATCGAGCGGGCGCAGGGCGCCATCTGGGGAGTGCTCGTGGCGTGCGTGTCACTCGTCGTCATGGCCCCTGCCGCCGCTGCGGAGACTGTCGACGATGCCGCGACCCCGGAATATCTCGACATTCCTGTGGTCTTGATCGAGACGGGTGGGAGCTTCTTGCCCGCCACCCATATCTCCGTCAACGGCAGCGACCCGATCTTCGTCTCGGTCGACACCGGCACATCCGGACTCGTCCTCGATCCCGGCGCCATTCAGAACCCCGCGACGCCGGTGGTCAACACCGACATCCCGGCGGGTGAGAACTACGACGGGACCAGCGTCAGGGGATACCTCGCGCACGCCACCGTGACGATCCAAGGTGTCGACACCGAGCACGAGGTCGCGTTCGTCAACGGCACCGAATGCCCGACGGCATGCCCGGGGGCCGGCACCGGCACGAAGGGCGTCCTCGGGATCGGTCCAGGAATCCAGCATTACCCCGGCGGGGACGCCAACCTGATCTATACCGCCATCGACCAGATGCCCGGGCGACTCGACGAGGGCTTCACCGTCGACTTCACCGGCACGTCCCCGTACGTGCGGCTCGGCCCGATCGGCGAGCCCACCCCGCAAGAAACTGTCATCCAGCGAACGCAGAAGGATTCAGAAGTGAAGCCGAATGGGCAGCGGGTCTTTCTCGACCCGATGCTCTGCTGGACGATCACGGCCGGCCCGGACTTCGCCCAGGACTGCAACAACACGGTCCTCGACACGGGCCAGACCCTGGGCATCATCCGCGGCGACGAGTTCGATCCCGTCGCCGATCCGTCGACGGCTCCGCCCATCCCGGGCTCGGGCATCCAGCTCGAGGGCTGGGTGAAGACCGGTGCCACGGTCGCATGGTCGGTTTCGCCCACCACGGGGCCGTTCGCCGGGGTGACGCAGGCAGACACACTGCCGATCCGCTACGGGCAGTTCACGATCGCGCCGAACATGGATCCCGTCGATGCGATCTTCAACGCCGGCAACCACTTCTATACGCAGCACGTCGTCGGTTTCAACAGCCTCTCCGGGGGCGTGGTGATCGGGCCGGTGGCGGGTCTGCCTCCGGCGCCGGGATTCGTCGACGCACACATCGCCGAGGGCGGTGCTGCCACCGTGCGATGGGGGGACGGCGAGGGCGACACCGACGGCATCGCGGGCGCGGCAGCAGCGGCGGACCCCGTCGCCGGCTTCGTCGTCAGCGCGATCCAGTCCGACGGCACAGTCGTGCAGTCCTCCCAGGCGGCTGCCGATGCCCGCGAACTGACCGTGCCCGGCCTCGCCGCCGGAGCCTCATACAGGTTTCGCGTCGCGGCAGTGAATGCGGTCGGCCTCGGCCCCGCGCGCGAGAGCGAATTGGTCGCGTTGCCGGCAACCCAGGTCGATCCCCCAGGTACCGGAGGCCGTCACGAGCTCGCAGCAAGCGGCGGCTCGCCGAGCGGCATCCTCACCGCGGTGGTCCTGCTCGTCGCGGGTGCTGCCGCCGCCGGGCTGGGCCGTGCTCGGGCGCGCGCGGCCTCCGCAGGCACCGAGGTCACGACCGACGGCAGCTGACGCCGGCTCACCCGCCGGGTATTCCCCCCGCCCAGACGTACGGCGCGTGCGTCGCGATTCGCCCGGCCGCTGCGCGCTCGGCGAGGATCGCCGCACCGAGGAGCGGGTCACCCACGGGAACGCGTACCTCGACACCCGGCCGGAGCTCCGTCAGCGCACGCTCGAACTCGAGGGCGAGCGTCTCACCAGGGCGGAACACGCCGCCAGTCGCGGCGACGACCGACGGCAGTTGCGGGTCGAGAGCAGCTACGGCGCTGCGAGCGGCCTCCTGGCCGGCGTGCGTCATGATCGCGGTGCCGCAGGCATCCCCCGCTGAAGCAGTGCGAGCGACGTCGGCCGCGAAGGACGCGAGCACACCCGCCCGGTCTTCGCGCGTGTACAGCTGCGCCGGCCATGTGAGCGGCTCGCCGAAGCGCGCCCGCGCGGCCTCCAGGAGCATGAGGCCGGCGGGATCCACGCCGTCGTGGGCGCGAATCGCGGCCGTCAGTCCCTGCATCCCGATCCAGGCTCCGCCGCCTCGATCGCCGAGAAGATGCCCCCAACCGTCCACTCGGCGCCATATGTCCGCGCCGTCTGTGCCGAACGCGATCGCCCCCGTGCCGAGCGCTACGATGGCTCCCGCCTCGCCGTCGAGGGCGCCCAGATGGGCGGTGACCGCGTCGATCGCGACGGCGACTCCCACGCGGCGATCGGTCAGCGCGGCGACCTCGGCCGCGAGGGCGTCGACGAGTTCGGCGGGCCGCTCGACGAGGGTCGCCAACCCGGTCGCGCCCACGCCGATCCCGGTCAGGTCCCGCATCCGGTCGGGCCACGCCTCGGCCGCTCGCCGCACGAGGGCGAGCGCGGCCTCAGGCACGGTGCTGCCTGTCACCGTCACGCCGATGGGGCCGCCCGTTAGGCCCTTTCCGAGTGTCAGGGCCGTGGCATCCGGTCCCGTTCTCTCTGCCAGGACTGCACGGGTGCCCGAGCCTCCGATGTCGATTCCGAGGACGACGCTCACTTGCTCATTCCGGCGGTGAGCCCCGACACGATCTGCTTCGTGGCGAACAGGAACAGCACGACCAGCGGGATCGTCGCGAGCGTCAGCCCTGCGAACAGCGTCGCCCAGTCGGTCTGATACTCCCCGAAGAAGCGGGTGATGCCGACCGGCAGCGTGTAGGCGTCACGATCTCGGATCAGGATCAGCGGATAGAAGAAGTCGTTCCACACCGGCACGAACCGGAACACGATCACCGTCGCGATCGCGGGCTTGACCAGCGGCAGATGCACGCGCCAGAAAGTGGTGAACGGACCTGCGCCATCCAGCCGCGCCGCCTCATCGAGCTCGATCGGCAGCTGACGGAAGAAGCTCGCCAGCACGAAGGTCGAGAACGGGATGCCGAGTGCGGCGTATACGAGGATCAGGCTCCACAGGTTCGAGATCATGCCGATGGAGTCGAGCAGGAAGAACAGCGGCAGGATCGCGAGGTAGACCGGCAGCATGAGGCCGGAGAGGAACAGCCCCTCGAGCGTGGTGAACAGCTTCGATCGGGTGCGCGCGAACGCATAGGCGGCCAGGAGCGACACCGCCGTCGACAGGAGCACCGACGCGACCGTCACGAAGATCGAGTTGAAGAAGTACGTCTCGAAAGATGCCGTCACCCACGCCTTCTGATAACTCGCGAAGTTCGGGGGCAACGGCAGGCCGAGCGGATGCTGCGCCATGTCCTGCGAGGTGCGAAGCGAGTTCGACACCATGAGCAGCAGAGGCGCGATGGAGATCGCGGCGTACAGCCACAGGAAGCCGCTCGTCGCGAACCCGCCCAGCGTGGCACGCGGACGCCCGCGGCGGGGAGCGGCCTGGCGGTCCGCCGTGGGTGCGCCGGATCGCGGCGGGGTGAGCGTCGCGGTCATCAGAGGAGATTCCGTTCTACGCGGCGAAGGAGCACGGTGATGAGGATCGAGACGCCGAAGATGAACAGGAACAGCAGTGTGGCGATCGCCGAGCTCGTGCCGATCGCATTGGACGATCCGGACTCGAAGGCGGTGCGGTAGAACAGCAGGCTCAGCACGTCGGTCGCACCGGCCGGATTGCCCTGCGACCCCCCGAGGGCGTACGGGATCGGGAAGGCCTCCATCGCGCCGATGAAGGTCAGCACGCTCACGGTGCCGATCGCGGGCAGGAGCATCGGCAGCGTGATCGTGCGAAATCGCTGCCACGACGTCGCGCCGTCGAGCGATGCCGCCTCGTCGATCTCTTCCGGGATGCCTCCGAGCGCGGCACCGTACAGCAGGACCGGGAACCCGATCCACTGCCATGCCGTGACGATGACGACGACCCAGATCGCCGTCTGCGGGTTGCCCAGCCAAGGCTGCGCCAGCGCGTCGAGCCCGACCGCTCGCAGCACCGCGTTCACCGGTCCGAACAACGGCGACAGCATGAGCGACCAGAGGTATCCGATCACCAGCGGCGACACGAGATACGGCAGCGTGTACATCGTCTGGAAGAACCGCTTGAACCGGCGCTGCCGGTGCAGCAGGGTCGCGAGTGCCAGTCCGATGGTGTTCTGGAACACCATCGCGCCGACGAACAGCAGGATGTTGTGGACGAACGCGTTCGGGATGTCGGTGCTGTACGGCAGCTTCGTGAACAGCGTCACGTAGTTGTCGAGTCCCGCGAAGTCGCCTCGGACGATCCCCGTCCACGAGAAGAACGAGTAGCTGAGCGCCGTGAGCAGCGGGTAGGCGATGAACACCGCGAACAGCACGAGCGCGGGGAGGACGAAGACCATGCCCGCGCGTCGCGACAGGGTCACGCCGGTGGTGACGCGTTTGGCGCGCACCTTCGGCACGGCAATGGCGGACATGGTCTTCGTCGCTCCTAGATGGGTGTGGTCGGGCTCGTCACTCGCCGGGAGTGAACCACTGCGAGATGCCGGCCTGCAACGCCGCCGCGGCGCCCGCGGCGTCGATCTCGCCGAGGAACATCTTCTGGATCTCGGTGCCGAGGACGGCGGTCCCGAGCGGCTCACCATAGCGGAAGTCGACCAGGAGCAGGTACGGGGCCTGACCCTTCTCGTAGTTGTCCCACGCCTCCTGCATCACCTCGTCCGAGTAGGTCACGCCGGGGATCGCCGAGAACTGGTTGAGCTCGTCGGCCACGAGCTGCCCGAACTCGGGAGTCGCGAGCCAGTTCAGCAGCTCGAAGGCGGCTTCCTTGTTCTCGGACTTGGAGTTGACCGCGAAGTTGCCGTCGGCGTACGCCGGCGACACCGGCGCATCGAGTACAGCCCCTTCCGGAAGCGGCACCTGGTACGAACCGAGCTCCATCTCCGGAGCCTGGTTGCGGAAGGTGGCGATCTCGAACGAACCGCCCGGGAACTGAGCAGCCTGGCCCGACGAGAACTGGATCTGGCTGTCGGTGTAGCTGACGCCGACCACATCGGGGGTCAGATACTTCTGCAGGTCGGTGATCAGCTCCAGCGACGCGACGTAGTCGGGGTCGGTGAAGTCGGTCTCGCCCGAGAGCACCTTCTGCTCGAACTCCGAACCGCCGTAGCGGGCGCTGCCGATGATGTCGGCGAAGATGGGCAGGATCCAGTCGTCCTTCGCGCCGAGTGCCATGGGCGTGATCCCCGCGGCGAGGAGCTTCTCGTTGACGTCGATGAACTCGTCCCAGGTCGTCGGGACCTCAAGATCCTGCTCTTCGAAGATCTGCTTGTTGTAGAACATCTGCAGCGTCTGCGTCGCCAGCGGCACGGCATACGTCTTGCCGTCGGACTTGCCCTTGGCTCCCGCCAGGACGCCTTCGGCGATGTCGTCGAGTCCTTCGACCTCGCCGTCGATGGGCTCGAGCTGCCCGGCCTCGATGTTCGGCTGCAGCTGACCGTACGCGCGGACCATCGGCACGTCGGGTCCGTCACTTCCGGCGAGGCCGGTGGTGAGGATCTGGTTGTACTCGGTGTTCTGGAACGCCTCGAACTCGACCGTGATGCCGGGGTGCTCCTCTTCGAACACGTCGAAGATCTTGTTGTACGCCTCGACGTCTTCGGTGCGCCACGACCAGACCTTGAGGGTGACCTCTTCGTCGGACCCCTCCTGGTCGCCGCTGTTCGCGCTCGGCGCGCACGCGCTGAGCGCGACAGTGAAGCCGGCGACGAGCGCGGCGGTGGTGAGGATGCGTCGCCTCATTGTGATTCTCCTTCGGTGTGGGTGGACTGCTGTGGTGTTGCGTCGACGCTGTGGACGTGGATATCGGATGCCGCGGCCAGCGCCGCGCGCACGGATCCGTCGTGGTCGTCGAGCAGCCGGCGCGAGGTGCTCGCATCTGTACCGGCCAGCGCTGAGACGATCGCCGTCTTGAGTTCGCCGTCGGCGGCCGCAAGAACCGTACGTGCCGCGTTCTCGTCGAGGCCGGCGGCCTCCTGGAGAATCCTCACGGTGCGGCGACGAAGCTTGGCGTTCGTCGCGACGACCGAGACCATGAGGTTCGACCAGGTCCGTCCGACGGCGACCATGAGCGCGGTGGAGAATCCGTTGAGGACGAGCTTCTCCGCAGTGGCTGCCTTCAATCGCGTCGACCCGGTGAGCACCTCCGCGCCGGTCTCGAGGACGATGTTCGTGTCGGCCAGTGGCGCGAGCGCGGCATGCGGATTGCTCGAGATCAGCACTGTGTAGGCGCCGGCCTTCCGCGCGGTGGCCAAGGCACCGCCCACGTACGGGGTGTTGCCGCTCGCGGCCAGTCCGATGGCGACGTCGTCGGGGCCGAGCCGCGCGGCATCGGCGCGGCCGTCGGCATCGGAGTCCTCGGCGTCCTCGACGGCGTTCACGAGCGCCCGTTCCCCACCGGCGATGTGCCCCACGACCCGGCCGGGTTCGAGATTGAACGTCGGCAGGAGCTCGGCGGCATCCAGGACGCCCAGCCGGCCGGACGTCCCGGCTCCGAAGTAGTGGATGACCCCACCGCGACGGAATCGTTCGGCAGCGATATCGACCAGATGTGCGAGCTGCGGCAGTACGGCGTCGACGGCATCGACGGCCACGCGGTCTTGCGCGTTGAGCAACCGCAGCACCTCGACGCTGTCCAGCGCGTCCAGATCGGTCGACGCCTCGAGGCGCGCCTCGGTCGGGGACAGCACCCGGTCATCGCCGTCGGAGCGATCGAGCAGGAATGGTTGCGGGGGCATCGGCCGGGTACGTCCTTCACGTCTTCGAGTGGTCGAGAACCCAGTATGGACAAAACTGTCGCAATTGTGAAGTTGTTCGGTTATTTTTTTCACATGCTCGATTTCGACGAGACGGATCAGCCGGACGGGCGTCGTACCGACCTCGCCGACCTCCTCGAATCGGGCGCATCTCGAGACATGTACGGTGCAGCTGCCGTGGCCATCGCCGTGGACGGCGAGATCGTCGTCGAGCACGCGGTGGGGCGGACCAGGGTCTGGGATGCGCCCCGCGAACCTGCGGCCGAGCCGGGCTCGCCGATCGACGTGGCCACCCGATTCGACCTCGCCTCGGTCACGAAGCTCGTGACGGCCGCGACCGTGCTCACGCTGCTCGACGGGGGCGGTGCAGATGCGTCGATCCCCGTGGCGGAGATCCTGCCGGAGTTCCGCGATCCGGGCCTGCAGGCGATCACGGTCGCAGACCTGCTCGGTCACACCGCCGGCTTCCCTGCTGAATGGCTCGACCGGGCGCCCGATCCCGGCGCGGTGCGCTTCCGCGCAGGAGCTCGGCCGGTCGACCGACCCGGTCGCTTTCATCGCTATTCCTGTGTCGGGTACATCTGGGCAGGTCTGGCCGCCGAGACGCTGGGCGCGGCATCCCTCGACGTCCTGGCGGCGCGCCACGTGCTCGAGCCACTCGGAATGCACGACACCGGCTACCGCCCTGCCGCCGAGCTGCAGGTTCGGATCGCCGCGACGGAGTACCAGCCCGGACGAGGGCTCGTACACGGCGAGGTGCACGACGAGACGGCATGGGCACTGGGCGGCGTGGCAGGCAATGCCGGCCTGTTCGGCACCGCTCGCGACCTGCTGAAACTGGCGGAGGCGCTGCGCGTTCCCCCCGGCGAGAGCGCCCTCGCCCCGGCCGTCGTGCGTGCGATGACCACGTCCTCGGCGATCGCCGGCGATGACTATCGTCAGGCGCTCGGGCCACGCATCGACGAGGAGTGGATGCGTGGTCTGCGCTCCCCTGCCGTCGGGCACACCGGGTTCACGGGCACTGCTGTCGCAACGGAGGCCGGTGGCCACCGCTCGGTAGTATTCGTCAGCAACCGGGTGCATCCACTGCGAGGTTCGAAGGAGCCGATCCAGGCGATGCGACGCCGGGTCGCCGATGCTGCTGCAGCGCTGGGAGTGCACCCATGACCGACGTCTTCGTCTCGCTGCGCCAGCGGATGCCGTCGCTGTCGAAAGCTGAGAACCGCATCGCCCAGATGGTGATCGACCGACCGTCGATCGTCGTCGAGTCGACCATCACCCGACTGGCCGAGCTCGCCGAGACCTCCCCCACTTCGGTCGCACGCTTCTGCCGGGCGGTCGGGTTCGGCGGCTACAAGGAGTTCCGGATCGCGATCGCGGCAGCCCACAGCCGCGAACAGGCCGCGCGCGAACTGTTCCGCGTGGACGACGCCGAGATCGACGCAGGTGATTCCGCGCTGGATGTCGTCACGAAGGTCGCGTATCAAGAGGCGCGCGCCATCGAGGAGACGGCTCGCAGCCTCGACCTCGACGCGCTCGACGCCGTCGTCGGCGCGATCAGCACCGCGAATCGCATCGAGGTCTTCGGCGCGGCGTCGAGCGGGCTCACAGCCCAGGATCTGCACCTGAAGCTCCATCGCATCGGCGTCCCCAGCTTCTGCTGGTCGGATGCCCACCTCGCGCTGACCTCGACCGCGCTGACAGGTCCTGGCGACCTCGCGATCGCCGTCTCGCACTCCGGACAGACGCTCGAAGCGAACCAGATCCTCCGTCTCGCGCGCGACCGCGGCGCCACGACGGTCGCCATCACGAACTACCCCGACTCCCCACTCTCGGAGCTCGCGGATCATCTGCTCGTGACGAGCGCGCGCGAGTCGCGCTACCGTACCGGTGCGATGTCGAGCCGGCTCGCACAGATGGCGATCGTCGACTTCCTCGTCGTGCGGCTGCTGCAGGGCCAGATCGACCGGGTCGGCGACCTGCTGCGGCGAACGTACGACGCGGTGCAAGGGCACCGGCTCGACGGCGGTCGTTGAGCGAATCGTCGACGTTCGCCGGCGAGATGTACTCGACGCATCCGTCACCGTCAACGGTCTCCACACCGGGCGTCGGCTGCGTAGCGTCGGTCGCGTGATCGGTGAACGGCTGAGCCTGAGCGTCGTCATCCCGGCGCGAAATGAGGCGAGGATGCTCGGCGCGTGCCTGCGCGCTCTGACCGGTCAGATCGACCCCGTCGACGAGATCATCGTGGTCGACAACGACTCGACGGACGAGACCGAGGCAGTCGCGCGCTCGTGGGCCGGCGTGAAGGTCGTGACCGAGCGCCGGCTGGGCATCACGTACGCGCGCAACGCCGGCATGGACGCCGCGACCTCGCACATGATCGCCCGGATCGACGCCGACACACTCGTGACGCCCCTCTGGGCGCGAGCGATCCGGCACGCGTTCGCGTCTGACCCCGGGCTGGCCGGTCTCACCGGGCCGGCGGGCTTCACGAGGCTCTCGACGGATGACCGCGTGGTCGGTCGCGGCGTCTACGGACTCTTCCGCGCCGTCCACGAGGTCATGATCGGCAGCGGACCGGTGATGTATGGACACAACATGGCGGTGCGTCGGGCCGCGTGGGCCGGCATCCGCGATGTCGTCACGACCGGCGACCGCGCGATCAGCGAGGACTTGGATGTGACCCTGGCGATGCGGCAGGCCGGCATGCGTATCGCCTACGAGCCCGACATGGTGGTCACGATCGCCGTCGAGCGGACGCTTCGGCCCCGCAAGCTCGCGGGATACAGCCGGACCAACCAGCTCACGATGGCGAAGTACCGCTAGTTTCGGAAGATCCGGGCAGGTCGGGCGCAGCGCGCGGACTGTCGGCAAGGCTATGGAGATGAACACCCATGAGTGGTCTGCGCATCGAGATCTTCCCGGACGACCTCGATGCGACGGTCGACTTCTACAGCAGGGTTCTCGGGTTCACGCTCCTGCGCGACGAGCGAGGAGCAGCGTCTCAATACGTCTCGCTCCGGCTCGGGGACGTGCGCGTCGGCGCTGCGCGCCGCGCACCCGGTGACGCCGCGAGCAGACGGCCCCCGACGGGAGTGGAGCTCGTGCTCGAGGTCGACGATCTCGAGGCGGCACGGGCACGAGTCCTCGACTCCGGGTGGCCGCTCGACGAGGATCTGACCGCGCGACCCTGGGGCCTCACGGACTTCCGCCTGCTCGACCCGAGCGGCTACTACTGGCGGGTCACCGACCACGAGGGCGAGCGCTGATTCTGCGCGGACGAGGCGACGTGAATCGCTGACCTGACGAACCCGCGCTTGCAGGAGCCTTCAGCGGGCGAGGTCGACTCGTCGCACGAAACGACGCTGCCATGGAGTCTCCACCGCACTCGGCCTGTAGTGCGCTCGCACCCAGGCGACGGCATCCTGTGGCGGAACGCCGGCAAGACGCGCGAGGATCGCCAGAGCCGACCCGGTTCGGCCCGTGCCTCCGTCGCAGGCGACCTCCACCTTCACCCGCGCCGACAGTTCGTGGGCTTCCTCGAGCGCGAGTATGGCCTCGTCCGGGGACCGGGGAAGACGGAAGTCTGGCCAGCACACCCATCGTGACTCCCACCCCAGCTCGGTATGCGGCTTGGCGGTGAGGTAGACCCCGAACTCAGGGGCACTCTCCTCCTCGGCGACGGCGCCCCTCAGCCCGCGGCCCCGGACCAGGCGACCGTCCGGCAGCGTGACAACACCGGCGAGGGAACCGTCCCACGTACTCATGCATCGATTCTGCCCCGCGCTTGCGCGCCCCGAGCGTCCCGCGCCAAGACCTGAGGTTGAGAAACCACACGTAGGATGAGCCTCCGCGCGCGGCGTGGTTTCTCAACCTCTATGCGGTTTCTCAACGTCAACCAACACTGCACCCGCGTCCCCCACGTAGGCGGGTGGCCAACGGGCGGTGATGGAGTGCTACTCGAGCCACTCGGTGATGAAGCGCTCGCTCGCGTGGATGTGGATCGCCTCGTAGACCTCGGAGCCGACCACAGCGAACCGGTGCGGCACCAGCGCCGGAACGACGAGGATCTGCCCTCCGCTCGCCACGACGTGCTCGTCGCCGACCGTGAAGCGTGCCGCCCCGGACCGGATCACGAACGTCTCGCTGTACGGATGGCGATGCAGCCGCGGGCCTGCACCTTCACGCTCGATGCGCTCCAGGAAGAAGGAGACCTCGGAACCGTGCGCGAGTCCCTCGAAGTCGCCGCCGAGGGTGGATTGCTCGATGATCGGAATAGCCATGCGCTCCACTGTGCCTCGCTGGGCGACGTCCTGTGAAGCGTAACCCGGCGATGCGCGCACTGAACGGGGCGAGTCTCGCTGCGGGACTGACGCGTGGGCGCTCCGTGCGCTATCGCCGTCATGCCACAACCCTGTCAACCCCCGAGCAGGCGTGGGAGGGACGCCGTAGCGTACACGACATCGAACGAAGGGGAGCCATCAGGGATGAGGCGAGGGCAGGGTTTCGACGTCGTGGAGTGGGGCATCGGCTGGTCGGCCTGGGAGGAGGCGGGGCAGTCACACCGCGAGTCGGTCTTGGCGCTCTCGAACGGCCACCTCGGCTGGCGCGGAACCCTGGACGAAGGCGATCCTTGCGGCGCCGCGGGTACGTACCTCAACGGAGTGTTCGAGGAGCACCCGATGCCGTACGCCGAGGACGGTTACGGCTATCCCGACCAGGGTCAGACGGTGATCAACGTGCCGGACGGCAAGATCATCCGGTTGCTGGTCGACGACGAGCCCTTCGACATCCGGACCGGAAGGCTGCGGACCCACAAGCAGTTCCTCGACTTCCGTGCCGGCGTCCTGCGCCGCGTCGTGGATTGGACCTCCCCGGCCGGACGCACGGTGCGGATCACCTCGTCGCGCCTCGTGTCGCTCGCCCACCGATCGGTGGCCGCCGTCGACTACGAGGTCACCGCGATCGACGCGCCGGTCGAGGTGACGCTGCTCTCCGAGATCGTCGCAAACGAGCCGCTGCCCGACGTCCACCCCGATCCTCGCGTGATGGAGCCTCTGCGTCGGCCGCTCGCTTCCGTCGAGCATTTCGCCGGCGGAACCCGTGCCACCCTGCTGCACCGCACCCAGCGGAGCGGGATCTCCGTCGCCGTGGCCGTCGATCACCAGATCGCGGGAGCGCGCGACGCCGGCGTGAAGAGCGAGACGTCGCCCGATCTCGCCCGCACGACCGTGAACACACGGCTCGGCGCCGGCGGCAGCATCCGTCTCACGAAGTTCGTCGGCCACGAATGGTCCGACTCGCTGGCGGATGCCGCGCTCCGCGATCGCGCCGAAGCCGCCGTCGAGGCGGCGATGCGCCTGGGCTGGGAGGGCATCGCACAGAAGCAGCGGGAGTATCTCGACGAGTTCTGGTCCCGCGCCGACGTCAGGATCGGGGGCTCTGCACGGCTGCAGCAGAGCGTGCGCTTCGCCATGTTCCAGGTGCTGCAATCGGCGGCACGCGCCGAGGTGCGATCGATTCCTGGCAAAGGGCTCACGGGAGCGGGCTACGAAGGGCACACCTTCTGGGATGCCGATGCCTTCGTCTTGCCGGTCCTCATCTACACCGCACCCGGGGCCGCGCGCGACGCCCTTCTGTGGCGGCACGCGACGCTCGGCCATGCGCGCCGGCGGGCGGAGCAGCTGCATCTGGCGGGTGCCGCCTTCCCCTGGCGGACGATCGACGGCAGGGAATGCTCGGGCTACTGGCCGGCTGGAACCATCGCATTCCACATCAACGCCGACGTCGCGGCGGCGGTGGTCCGTTACGTGGCGGCGACCGGCGACGCCGAATTCGAGCGCGACTACGGCACCGAGATCCTCGTCGAGACGGCTCGCCTGTGGGTCGCCCTTGGCCGCTGGGACGACCGCGGCGCGTTCCACATCGACGGCGTCACCGGCCCCGACGAATACTCGGCGCTCGTCGACGACAACGTGTTCACCAACCTCATGGCGCAGAAGAACTTCCGCGCCGCGGGGGCGGCGGCGCGGCGGCATCCGGAGCAGTCCCGTGCCCTGGGCGTCGCGGATGAAGAGGTGGCACGGTGGGAGACTGCGGCGTCGGCGATGCACATCCCGTTCGACGCCGAGCGCGGCGTGCACCAGCAGTCGGCGGGGTTCACCCAGCAGGAGCGCTGGGACTTCGACGCCACGACCACCGCGCAGTACCCGCTGCACAGCCACTTCCCGTAATTCGACCTGTATCGCAAGCGGGTCGTGAAGCAGGCCGACCTGGTGCTCGCGCTCCAGTTCGTGCCGGAAGCGTTCACGTCGGACGAGACAGCGCGGGCGTTCGCTTACTACGAGGAGCTGACCGTGCGCGACTCGTCGCTGTCGGCCTCCCCGCAGTCGGTCGTGGCGGCGCGGGTCGGCCACCTCAGGCTGGCGATGGACTACCTCATGGAGGCGGCGACGATCGATCTCGACGACCTACACGACAACGTCGACGATGGGCTGCACATCGCGGCGCTCGCGGGCGTGTGGAACGCGTTGGTCTGCGGGTTCGGGGGAATGCGAGACGGCGAGGGCGACCTGCAGTTCGCGCCGCGGCTGACTCCGCCGATGTCGGGCCTGTCATTCGGCATCCTGGTCGAGGGTCGCACGCTGCGCGTGGACGTGGAACCGGATGCGACCACCTACCGACTCTCAGCCGGCGACCCGCTCGACCTGCGCCACTTCGGTGTGCTGCACACCGTCGAGGCGGGCGTTCCGCTCGAGCTGCCGACCCCGGCGCTGCCCGACCCCAGCGCGCCGCCGTCTCAGCCGCGCGGGCGCGCTCCGCGGGACCTCACGGGCGAGTGATCCCGCAGACCTTCGGCGGAGGAAAGACCCAGCAAGATCCGATCAAGGCCGAACTCGAAGTCGCGGTCGTGAACCTCCTTCGTCGGTTCCCGATAGACGCCGCCACGGAACAGCGCCGCTACGCGGCCGTACCCCCGCGCATCGAGGAGCGGCGAGACTTGCCCGGTCAGGTCGCCGCCCTCCGATGAAGAGCTCTCTCCCCATGCTCGAACGTCTCGCTGAGAAATGAACTGCGCCCGGATGTACCCGTCCAGGAGTGTGGCCGCCCGGATCGTCTCGGCGGCGCCTAGTGAGCTTCCTTCCAGCCTGGAGAGCAACGCTTCGAGCCAGCCCAGGGCGTTCGGAGTGATCGGCACCGTCAACGTGAGATCGGCCAGCCACGGGTGAGCAAGGTATCGCGCGCGAAGCCGATGCGCCCAATCGCGGGTCGCAACCTGCCAGTCGTCGATGCGAGCCGCGGACGGCGGGTCCGCGAGAGCATACTCACGAAGGAGTATGTCGAGTTCTTCGCGGGAATCGAGATAGCGATAGAGGGCGTTCGGCGTGACATTCAGCACCTCTGCCAAACGCACCAGTGACAGCGCGCTGACGCCGCCCTCGTCTGCGAGCTCGACGGCGCGCAAGACGATCGTGTCGATGTCCAGCGAGGCGCGTCTCCCCCGCGTGCCCTTTGGTGGGCGGGCACCCCAGGCTCGGCGAAGAGCGGGGGGCAGCATTTCTGCTGATCCTGCGGCTTCCGACTGCGGCACCTAATGATGTAACCACGCTCCTCCGATCGCCGAGACGCGAATCGGGGGTTAGCCCCCCTCCTCGAGCGCCCGGGTCTCGATATTGTGCATGGGTCACACAATATAGAGACGAGGATCAGTGAGTAGGAAAAGAGTGGAAGATCCCACGGAGGCGGGCGCCGCGGCGATCGCGCTCAGAGATGTCAGCAAGACGTACAACTCCGGTGCCCGGACGGTCGAGGCTCTGAGAGGTGTCTCGCTCGAGGTCCCGCGCGGTTCGTTCACCGCCATCATGGGACCGTCGGGCTCAGGCAAGAGCACCTTGCTGCACTGTGCCGCAGGGCTCGACGTCCCCACCTCGGGGCAGGTACTCCTGGCTGGGCGGGATCTGAGCGGTATGTCGGACGACAGACTCACCGAGTATCGCCGGGAGCACGCGGCCTTCATCTTCCAGTCCTTCAACCTCATGCCCGCGCTCACGGTGAAGCGCAACGTAGCGTTGCCGATGATCCTGGCCGGCAGGCGGGCAGACGATGCCGCCGTCCTCAACGCCATTCAACGGGTCGGACTGGGGGACCGCGCAGATCACCGCCCCGGTGAGCTGTCCGGCGGACAGCAGCAGCGGGTCGCGATCGCCCGCGCTCTCGCCGGCCGCGCGGAGGTGCTGTTCGCCGACGAGCCCACCGGAGCGCTCGACACGGCTACCGCAGCGAGCGTTCTCCGTCTCATGCGCGAATCCGTCACACAGCACGGACAGGCGATCCTGATGACGACCCACGATCCCATCGCCGCGTCGTACGCCGACCGTGTCGTGATGGTTGTCGACGGCCACATCGCCACCTCGCTCGAGGCGCCGACACCCGAGACCGTGTCGGCGGCATTGACTCGGGTCGCAAGCAACATGGCGGTGCACTGATGTGGGCCATCGCTCTCAGCAGCATCCGGTACCGTCTGGCGGCTTTCGTGGCCGTCTTCATCTCCACCGCCTTGGGCGCGGCGCTCGTGATGACGGCGGGCGGGTTCTTCGAGACCGGCATTCGGCTGACCGCTCCCGCCGACCGCCTCTCCGGTGCGGAGATGATCGTCATCGGAAGCCCCGACTACGTGATGCTGACAGCCGAGGGTGAGCGGACCACCGACTACCGACCCTTTCCGGAGAGGCACCGGATCGACGTTGCGGCTGCCTCCACGCTCGATGACATCGAGGGAGTCGAGAGCGCAATCCCCGTCTATCTGATCCAAGGGCAGATGCGTCACGAAGACGACCTGGCGCCGGTCGTCGTGCAGAACGCTTCGTCGGTCGCCGCCGGGCCGTACGAGACGCGGTCGGGCGAGTTGCCTCGAGACGCCGGAGCAGTCGCTCTCAGCGCCTCGCTGGCAGAGGCGTATTCGCTGACGGAAGGTGACGCCGTGACCATCACGATCGGCGGTGAGGAGCAAGAGCGGCGTATCGTCGGCATCCTCGGCGACGCTCAATCGCCGGAGACTGTCTTCATCTCGGATGAAGCGGCGGCCAAGGCGAGCGGATCGGGGTCGGTCGACGCAATCGCCGTGGATCCGGCCGCCGGAGCGCATCGCGCCGAGGTCCGTGAAGCCATTCACGCGTCGGTTGCCGATGTGGTCGTTCTCGAAGGCGATGGCCGTGGCGCGGCGGAGAATCCCGCGGTGTCTGCCTCCCGCATCCCGGCCATCGTCACAGGCGCGGTCTTCGCCGGCATCGTGCTGGTGGTCCTTGCAACCATCGTGTCAGGCACCGTCTCGCTATCGGTGCGTCAGCGGTCGCGCGAGATCAGTCTTCTCCGCGCAACGGGCGCGACCGGGAAGCAGGCCCGCCGAGTGATCATGATCGAGACCATGGTGATCGGCGTCGCCGGCATCGGCATCGGCGTGCTGCTCGGATACCCGGTCACGGCCAGCGTGTTCGCGGTCGTGTCCGCAGTCGGCCTGTTCCCTCCGATCCTGCAGCTCGAGGTGGGGGTCATCCCGGTCGCGATCGCAGCCATCGCGCCACTGCTCGTCCTGTTCCTCGCCACAGCAGCCGCCTCGCGCAGCGCTCGAAGGTCACGCGCCGTCGACGCGCTGCAAGAAGCAGCCGTCCCGAAGGTGCGCGTCGGCGTGACGAGATGGATCTTCGGCGTGATCTTCGGGTTGGGGGCGATCGCACTCGCGATCATCACGTCCCTTCTGCCGCCTGCCCTTGTGACCGCCACGAGCGGACCGGCGGTCCTCGCCGGAAGCATCTCTGCGGCCCTCCTCGCCCCCATGTGGCTGCGGGTGGGAAACGCGCTGCTGCGCCCGATCGTGCGATCGGTATCAGGTCCCCTGGGCGTCGTGACGTCCGACAGCCTGCGCCTGAGGTCGGGGCAACTCAGCACTGTCACGGCATGCATCGCGCTCGTCGTGGGCATCGGGGTGGGCAACCTCGCCTCGCAGGAGATCCAACGCGAGGCCGCGCTCGCAGCCGCAGTTGCTCCATTCCGCGCCGACGCGGTCATCCAGGCCCCCGGACAAGCGGAACGAGTCGCCGAGCAGGCGGGCTGGCTGGATGCCGCACGAGCCGCTGGGCCCGTCGTCCTGAGCGGCGGATGGATCGAGAAGCCCTACGACGCCTCTCACCCGGACCGCCCCTGGAGCGTGACCGGCTTGACGACTGCCGAGGTGACGACCTTCAGCGCGGAGCAGGGCACGTTCGCGGATCTCACCGGCGCGTCGATCGCGTTGCCGACCAGGAATGCCGAGGAACTCGGCCTGTCGATCGGCGACTACGTGCTCTTCCGCTTCGGTGATGGCTCAGCCGACACGTTGCGGCTCGTAGCGACATATCCGGACCGCGTCGGATACGAGCGGATCCTGATGCCCACCGACCTGCTCGCCCCCCACACCACGCCTCGCGAAGCATCGACCGTGCTCGTGAGGGCGGCGGACGGCGTTTCGGAGAGTGAGCTGCAGGAGGCGCTCCGCACGGAGTTCTCACGTTCGGCAGGCGTTCACATCGGCGACGCGCGCACCATCGCAGGCATGGCCGCCGCAGGGCTGGGGGTTCAGACGATCATCAACAGCCTGATGGTGGCGATCACGATCGCGTATGCCGCGATCGCCGTCATCAACACACTGACCGTCACGATCCTGGCGCGACGACGGGAACTCGCGCTCCTGCGCCTGACCGGCGCTACACGTCGGCAGGTTGCGCAGGTGCTGGCGTCCGAGACCGCGGTCCTCGCCACCACCGGCACGCTACTCGGCCTCGTCGTGGCGCTTGCTGCGGTCGCCCCGACTGCTCTTGCCGTCGGAGGCTCGATGGTCACGGGAGGCGCGCTGCTCATCGTTGCAGCAACATTGGCGGTGGTCGGACTTCTCGTGCTTCCGATCACCCGCACGATCGGACGACGGGCGACGACCGGCCGCGCGGTCGATGGAGTTGCCGGGCCGTTGTAACGCGGTGGTTGAGATCGCTGAGCAGAGTCCACCTCCATCGTGGATGTCGTCTGTGCCGACGTCGCACGCACCATCGACCGGTGGCCGCCGGGATGACAGTCGACCCGGGAATCGGCATCTGCGACGATCGGACCATCAGCGGAAGGAGCACCGATGAGAACCGTCAGGAAGACCAAGCACCGCTTCATCGAGATCCAAGGCTCTCGTGTGTTCTATCGCGAAGCGGGAACTCCGGACGCTCCCGCGCTGCTGCTGCTCCACGGCTTCCCGAGTTCCTCGCATTCTTTTCGAGATGTCATGACGCCACTCGCCGAGGTTGCTTACGTCATCGCGCCAGACCTGCCCGGATTCGGGCTCACGGAGGTGCCGCGCGACTACGACCACACCTTCGAGAACCTGGCGCAGACGATCGATGCGTTCACCCGCCAGCTAGGTCTCTCGCGGTTCTTCCTCTACGTGCATGACTTCGGCGCGCCGATCGCGTATCGCCTGGCACTGGCAGAGCCGGATCGCGTCCTCGGGCTCATCATCCAGAACGGCAACGCGCACGAAGAGGGTCTTGGCGAGGCGTGGGACACCGTCCGGGCGTACTGGGCGGATCCGACACCCGAGCGTCGGGCGCAGATGCCCGAGTATCTCAATTTCGCAGGCACTCGGGCTCAATACCTCAGCGTGCCGGACCGGCTCCAGCCGCTCATCGCGCCGGAAGGGTGGCACACCGACTGGGAACGAATGAACCGGCCGGGCGGCGTCCAGGTTCAGTTCCGCATCGCGATGGACTACGCGAACCACGTCGCGGAGTTCTCCCGGATCTCGGAGTTCCACGAGCGGCATCAACCACCCGCATTGCTGCTCTGGGGGCGCCACGACGTCTTCTTCGAGATCGAGGAGGTGCTGGCATATCACCGAGAGCTGGAACGCCTCGACATGCACCTCTTCGACGCGGGCCACCTTCTGCTCGAAACGCATTCCGCCGAGTGCGCCGCCCTCATGAAGGACTTCATCCTCGAAGTCGGCGCCTCCCGCCAGTGACGGACGCACCGGAACTGGAGCCGTACTCATGACAATCGCGTTGCTCTCGTCCCCCACGAATCTCGGGCTTCGCCCGCCGGAGCCGGGAGGCGTTCCTGGCGCGGGCAAGGCGCCAGAAGCCCTGCGCGACGCGGGTCTTCACCGGCGTTTGCTCGCGCACGGCGCAGTAGATGCCGGGGTGGTTCTCCCGGGCCGTTACGTCAACGACGATGGCCGGCGCCCTCAAGAGCAGGTGCGCAACCAGGCGGCGATCGTGGACCACGCGCGCCGACTCGCCCGGCGCCTCGGGTCCATCGTGGATGAGGGGCATCATCCGTTCGTGATCGGCGGAGATTGCAGTCTCCTCCTCGGAGTCGGGCTCGCCATGGCCCGGTTGTCCGACGCCGGACTCATCCATATCGATGGCCACACCGACTTCCGACATCCAGGCAACAGCCGACTGTGCGCGAGTGTCGCCGGAGAGGACCTCGCCGCAAGCGTGGGGCTTCATTGGCCCGCGCTCGCCGACATCGATGGTTACGGCCCATACTTCCGCGCCGCGAAGGTGGCGCAGGTGGGATGCCGCGACGACGACGAGCATCTCGACGAAGCCAGTTCCGTGCTCGGCGCTGTCATGCCGGCTCGACAGGCGATGGATCTCGGGATGACCAACGTTGCCACGAGCATCGCGCGGGTGTCGGGCCCCTCGGGTTACTGGATTCAGCTGGACGTGGATGTTCTCGACCCGGCATGGATGCCCGCAGTGGACAGCCCGGCCGCTGGAGGCCTGAACCCCGACCAGCTCATCGAACTCATCACGGCCCTCGCGCCGAAAGCCGCCGGCATGTCGGTCACCGTCTTCGACCCCGACCTCGACCCAGGTGGCGAGCACGCGGCACTTCTAGTGGAGATTCTCACCTCAGCGGTCGTCTCGATGGGCACCGGCTAGGCAGACGAGATCGCGCGAGGTCCTTCATCGGCGCCTGCCGGAGCCGCTGCTCTCGCCGTCACAAAGCGTGCTGTTCTCCGGTCTGTACTTCGAGGACGCCATCCGCATGAACACGTGCTGCGTCCAGAACGGAGCGAGCCAGAATGCGGATCGTTGTGTTGGGCGGGACCGGCCAAGTGGGCCGGAAGGTCGTTGACAGGCTGGAGCGGCGAGCCCAAGCCGTCGTCGTGGCTTCGCCGGCGAGCGGTGTGGACGCGAGAACGGGTCGGGGTCTGGATGCCGCGCTCGAGCACGCCGACGCCGTGATCGATGTGACGAATTCACCCGATCTCTCGGGTCGCGCCGCGCGTGCGTTCTTCGAAGCAACAACGAGCCACCTACGGGCCGCCGAGGAGAGAGCCGGAGTGAAGCACCATGTGGTCCTCTCCATCGTGGGCGCGGACCAGGCGGACGAAGAGGGATACTTCGCTGCCAAGGGGGTGCAGGAACAGGCGGTCCAGTCGGGACCGACCCCGTACTCCATCCTGAGATCCACTCAGTTCTACGACTTCGCGCGCAGGATCGCCGAGTGGAACACGACCGAGGACAGCGTCCACCTCCCACCGAAGCCGGTACAGCCTGTGGCTGCCTCCGATGTCGCTGACGCGCTCGTGGAGTTGGCGATGGGGAGGCCGCTCGCCGGTGCTGTAGACGTGGGCGGCCCGGAGCAGATGCTGCTCCCGGATTTCGTGAACCGTGTTCTGCGGTTCGACAATGACCCGCGTTACGTCGTGGAGGATGATGACGCTGCTCTCGTGGGATTCAATGTCTCCGGAGACCTCCTGCTGCCGCGTTCGCCTTCCCTTACTGCCGTCACGACGCTTGATTCCTGGGTGCACGAAGAAGGCCTGCGCAAGCTCGTGGGAAGACGTTGAGACGCCCTGATCACGCGGGGGGTAGGTAGCCGAGTCGCTGCAGCGCTACTGGGCGCGAGATCACGCCTCAGAACGACGTCAAAACCCGGCGGAATATGGCGGAGACGGAGGGATTTGAACTCCGAGCTCGTCAGCGCGAACCGAGGAGGGGTGACAGTTGTGTCAGATCGTCGGCGTCAACCCGGTCGGGCGTCCGCTGGGGGCTGCACGACCAGATCCTGGATCGTCGCTGACTCGCCTCCATCGCCGGGCCGAAGGGTGAGGTCCGGCGGCCTCGCCCGCGCCCCCGTTATGCTCGATTATGAGCTGACCCTCACTGATCGCATCGGGCAGGATGTCGCGCTCGATCGTGGTCTTGAGCGGAACCTCCTTGACGAAACAGAGGAGAACCATCGCGATCACTGCGAGCGGCACCATCCCGAGGAACAGCGGAGCGAGCGCGTCGCTGTAGCCGTGCGCGACGATCGAGTGCAGCCGGTTGGGGAGTGAGAGCACGCGGTGCGGCGTGAGTGAGCTGATGTCGCCGATCTGGGCCGACGCACCAGTGGGGAGCCGTTCGCCGATAATGGCCACGAGCCGCAACGCGAACAGGCTCCCGATGACAGCACTGCCGAGCGAAGCACCGATCTGCCGGAAAAAGTTGTTGCCCGCCGTCGCCGTGCCCACGACCCGGTCGGGGAAAGAGTTCTGCACGATAAGCACGAGGATCTGCATGTTGATACCAAGCCCGATGCCCATCATTCCGAGGTAGCTGCAAAACAGCCACAGCGGGGTCTCGGGAGTGAGCATGCCCAGCAATGCGAGCGCGCCCGCGATCAGCGCCGTCCCCGCGATGGGCATCCATTTATAGCGGCCGTACGCGCTGACGAGCCAGCCGCTGCCGACCGAGGAGACGAGCATCGCGCCCATCATCGGCACCATGAGAATGCCGGCCATCGTGGCATCCGCCCCGAGAGTCATCTGCAGATAGGTGGGGAGGTATCCGTTCACGCCGAACATCATCGCTCCCACCAGCAGCGCGGCTGCCGTCGTGAGGTTGAAGTTGCGGTCGTGGAACAACGCCGGCGGGATGACGGGCTCGGCGGCCCGGCGCTCGACGAAGACGAACAACGCCGCCAGGATCACGGTCGCCGCGATGAGGCACAGGATGACCGGGGAGTTCCAGGCGTAGTCGTTGCCGCCCCACGACGCCACGAGAATGAGAGACGTGGTGGCGCCGGCCATCGTCATCACGCCGAGCACGTCGATCTTCGGCTTAGAGTTGCTGCCCTTCGGCAGATGCAGCAGCCAGATCGCCGCAGCGAGGGCGAGGAGGCCGAGCGGTACATTCATCCAGAACGCCCAGCGCCAGTCGACCTGCTCTGTGAGCCACCCGCCTAGCAGCGGACCCGCGACGGACGACACGGCGAACACCGCGCCCATGATGCCCATGTATTTGCCGCGCTCGCGCGCCGGGACGACGGCGGCGATGATCGTTTGCGACAGGATGATCAGGCCGCCGCCGCCGATGCCCTGCACGACGCGGCCCACGATGAGGATGCCCATGTCAGGGGCGAGTGCGCCGACGACCGAGCCCACCATGAAGACCACGATCGCTGCGATTAGGGGGGCCTTGCGGCCGATTAGGTCGCACATCTTGCCGTAGATCGGCATCATGATCGTCGATGCGAGGATGTACGCCGTCATGACCCAGAGCATCTGGTCGACGCCACCGAGCTCGCCGACCATCGTCGGCATCGCCGCGCTCAGCGCGGTCTGACTGAGCCCCGCGAGGAGCATCGCGAGGATGAGTCCAAGAAACAGCAGGATGATGCCACGGCGGGATGCGTGAGCGTGCTTGCGGGCCTGTTCGCGAGCGCGCGGCTGACAGCTGCACGATGGATGGCATCCCGGGTTTGACGCTCCTCGCGCGCCCTCAGGCATAAGGCAACGATTCCGTGCCGCTCTCCTGCGTGGGAATAACGCCAACTGCTGCGAGCTCCGCGATCTCACGGCTACTGAGCTGCGCGAGCTCGCTGAGTACGGCCTCGGTATCTGCTCCTAAATGGGGAGGCGCCACGGCTTTGGATCGCAGGCCGGGCATTTTCACGGGGTTACCCACCGTCCGAATGGAGTCGCCTCGCCCCACCAGGTCGATCACCATGTTCCGCGCAGTGACCTGGGGGTCAACGAGCGCTTCGGAAACAGAATTAATTGGTGCCCCGGGCACGCCCTCGACGCGCAACCGTTCGATGAATTCAGCTGCTTCCATTTGCGCGGCCGCCGACTCCATAATGGAAGCGAGTTCGGTCCGGTGTGTCCGGCGCAGGTCGTTGTCCAGGAACCGGTCGTCATGGACGAGGGCTGGGCAGCCCAGGGCACGGGCAAGACCGGGCCAGAATGCCTCGGTATTCGCAGCTACGACGACTTCACGTCCGTCTTTGCATTCGAACGCACGATATGTCGGAATGCTCATGTGGTCGCGGCCCTGCCGTCCGGGAACCGCTCCCGAAGCGAGGTAGTACGCCGCAACATACGACAGCAAGGACACTTGCGTGTCGAGCATCGCGACGTCGACCACTGTTCCGACCCCTGTGCGGGCCACCTCGGATAGCCCAGCGAGGATCCCGATGACGCCGTACATGCCGGCCGTGACGTCTCCGATCGGGAGTCCAGAGCGCACGGGCTTGCCCTCGGGCTCACCAGTCAATGACATGCCGCCTGATATGCCCTGCACGATGATGTCAAAAGCAGGAAGCAGCCGGTACGGACCATCCTGTCCGAAGCCTGTTATCGAGCAGAGAACCATGCGTGGATTTGCCTCGAGAAGAAGCTCGCGTTCGATACCCAGGCGCTTCAGTGTGTCTGGACGAAAGTTTTCGACCAGGACATCCGCGTTCGCGGCTAGCGCCAGGAGTGTATCTCGCCCGCCCGGCGCTTTGAGGTCGATCACGACACTCTCTTTGTTGCGATTCACACTGTGGTAGTAGTCGCTGTCTCCATCCTCGAAATATGGGCCTATACGTCGTGTCGGGTCACCCGAAGGCGGCTCGACCTTGATCACGCGAGCTCCGAGATCGCCGAGGATCTGCGTCGCGAAAGGTCCCGAAAGGTGCTGCGTGAGATCCAGCACCGTAAGGTGAGAAAGCGGCCCTAATCGGGTCGCTGCATGCTCAGTCATTTGTCTCCTTCGCGAGCGAATTCAAGCTTCTGGGATCCAACGGACAAGGGTGACCTCGTCGGTCGCGTGCAAGAACGTGACGCGCACTTGGTCACCGATGCGGACCTCGCCGTCTTGTTCCGCGTCGCCTGTCGAGGTCTGAATCATGCCGAGCATGCGAATTCCTTCCGGCAATTCGAGCATGGCGACTGTATAGGGCACGCGCTCGGCGAACGCGGGATGCATTGCCCTCCGATAGACCGCATAACTCCAGACGGATGCCGTACCCGCGAGGCCTGTCCACTGTGTCTCAGAGCAGAGGCACTCGGGGCAGACTTCGCTCGGGGACCATCGGAAGCTACTGCATCGCACGCACTGTTGTGCCACGAGCTGTTCACGTCTCACTGCTGCCCAGAAGGGCGCGGTGAGCGCGTTGTCGACATCGGGGAGGAGACCGGAATAGGTCATGATCGCGTCGTCAGAATCGACGCCGCTCCCTTCAAGAAGTCGTGTGAGGACACGTCGAGCGCAACCTCGGCACCGGCAACTTGGCGAGGCCCAGCCTCACCGCGCAACTGCCTGACCGCCTCCACAAGATGGAGCCATCCCCACATGTAGCTCTCAGAGAGCTGTCCACCATTTGTGTTGACCGGAAGGGAGCCTCCGGGGCGGGTGCGTCCCTCGGCCAGAAACCGTCCCCCCTCGCCGAGCGGCGCGAAACCGTACCATTCGAGCATCTGCAGAACCCATACTGATGTTGCATCCTGGATATAGAGCGCATCCACGTCATCGGGGCGATAGCCGCTCTTGCTCCAGAGCTCGTCGGCGAGGACACCGAGCCACGGCCGCAGTAGACCGTCAGGGTCATGGTCCGCGCGAAATGCGGTCATCTGCGCCATCCCGTCGACAAAGACCGGCTGCCGCTGAAGATCCCGTGCTCTCTCCGCGGTCGTCATGATGAGTGCGGCGCCGCCATCCGAGATCATCGTGAGGTCAGCGCGCCGTAGCGGCCCGACCATAGGAGGGCTCGCAAGGTACTCCTCGATGGTGAGAGGCTGCTTGAAAATCGCGAGGGGATTGTTCTGAGCCCATTCGCGTTGCGCAACGGCGACCCAGCCCAGTTGCTCTTCGGTGGTGCCATACAGATGCTGGTGACGTCGGAATGCGAGTGCAGCACGCCCGGCGACATGGACAACACCCGATACCGATGCCATCTCGGCGCCCCCGCCCACTGCGATTCCGAAGTTCGCCTTCGCGGAGCGTTGGTTTGTCCCATAGGCCAGGACAATGGTCTCCGCGAACCCCGTGGCGATAGTCATCGCGGCGAGATGAAGTGAGAAGTTACCCGTGCCGTAGTCAAGCGTCGCACCATACCGCGGATTGATGCCAAGCATTTCGCCGACCTGTTCGTCGATACCAACGTGCGCCTGCAGATTACGGCACGTAATGAGGCCATCCACGTCAGCTTTGCGTAGCCCGGCATCGGCGAGGGCGAGTTCTATCGCATCGACCGCGATCGCGTTCGCCGAGCGTCCAGGCAGTTCACCCTGTTGTGTAGCCCCGACGCCGACGATTGCGACACGTCGCCGTTCCGCCGACACGCTCAGCCCTCGAAGCGGGCCCTGACTCACGCTCATGCTCCCTTCGCGCGGGGAAGCGCGGTGACGCCGTCAAACGGCGCGATGCGCTGCATCTCACGGATTGGACGACGCTCACATCGTCATCGGATGGCGCCCGTCTCGGTCACGTCGCATCTCGGGTGAACTGCATAGTCGTCGCCCGCGCCGTCTTATCGGTGATGACGTTCACAACCGACGGCACACCGCTTTCTGCGGCTCGGGTGAGAGCAGGGAGTAGGTCTTCGATCTTCTCGACGAACTCACCATGACCACCCAGCGCCTCGGCCATGAGATCGTATCGAGAGTACCCAAGCTCTCGGCCCGCCTTGTATCGATCGGTTGCAGTCCATCCGCCGTTGTTGCTGATGACGGTGATCACCGGGAGGTTGTGCCGCACTGCGGTGTCGAACTCCATGGCGTTCATGCCGAACGATCCATCACCGTGAAGCACGACGACCTGCTTGTCCGGGCGCGTCGCCTTCGCGCCGACCCCGAACGGAAGTCCGACGCCCATCGTGCCCAGAGTCCCCGAGTTGAGCCTGTGACCTGGATAGAAAGTCGGGATCGTCTGCCGCGCGTAGGTCAGAATCTCCTGTCCGTCCACGCACAAGATCGCATCTCTGTCGAGAAAATCGCGAACAACCCGGCACAGCTCGATCGGATGCATCGCCGAGCTGGCGTCGAAATCGGCCTGCTCGGCCCGCGAACGCTTCTCCTCGGTGACGCTCTTGAGTCGATTCGTCCAATCTTCATGCCTCGGATTCTTACCGGTGCTGCGGTAGGCGTCGTGAAGCTGCGAGATGACCGAACGCACATCACCCAAGAGGGGGACATCGATGTGACGGCTGCTTCCAAGCTCGCTCGCAGAATTGTCGATCTGCACGACCTTGACATCAGGCTTGAAACGCGGAGGCTGTATCCGACTCGTCGCATAGTTGAGCGGCGCGCCGGCGACGATGACGAGATCAGCTTCCCTGAACGCACTGGACCGGGCCTCGAGGAACGCGAATTCGTGGTCTTCAGGGATCAATCCGCGCGCCTGGGGCATCACATATACCGGGATGCCAGTGTCGTTCAACCACTTCTGCAGCACGTCACCCGCTTCGGACCAGAGCGCTCCGTTCCCGGCGATCACGACCGGACGCTCCGCGGCGGCGATCAGTTCGGCCGCCTCTCTCACCGCGTCAGCATCCGCCATTGACCTCAGGGGACCGTCGACTGTATACGCTGACACCGGGAGAACGTCTTCGCGTGACACCTTTCCATACAGCACGTCACCCGGCAGATCGACGTACACGGGTCCCGACGATGGACCCAGCGCGCGCGCAAAGGCCTTGCTGAGTATGTCCGGGATCCGGCGCGTTTCCTGGACCCTCACAGACCATGTCGTCACCGGCTCGGCCAATCTCACTTGATCCAGCTCTTGAAAGCCTCCGCGACCGTAGTCCGACATTCTCGATGATCCGCCGAGAACGACGACGGGCACGCCGTCGGCATAGGCATTCGCAATGCCCGTCAGCGTGTTCGTGAAACCGGGCCCTGAACAACACATCGCCAATGCGACCCGTTGCGTGAGGATCGCCGACGAGTGTGCCATCATCACCGCAGCCTGCTCGTGTCGGACGTCTACCATACGTGTGCCCAAACGCTCCATCTCGTTGGCGAGATCGATGGTTGGGCCGCCCATCAAGAAGTAGCAGTCGTCAATACCGTATGCACGAACCGTCTCAGCGACCAGCTCGTATCCGCTCACCATGTCATTACCACTCATCAGTACCTTCGTCTCCGCGCGCTCACAGCACGCATCGCTAACCGCTCGCGTCCCGAACGGCATTCGGCAGCGTGGAAGCCGCCCTTAGATCACTCCGTCGGACTCGAGCTGGTCCAACTCAGCGTCGGTGACATCCGCGAGGGTCGACAGGACCTCGCGAGTATTAGCCCCCAGAGTGGGTGCGGCTACGATCGCGGGCTTCCAGCGAGACATCTTCACCGGCCACCCGGGCATCTTGTATTCGCCGCGGTCCGGACGGGACACCTTGACGAACGCGCCGTTGGAGTTCAAATGCGGATCTTCGGCGAGTTCTGCAGGATTCATGACAGCACCGGCCGGAACCCCCGCACCCGCGAGAGCATGAACCGCCTCGATCTTCGTACGCTGCCCAGTCCACTCCGAGATCATCCCATCGACGATCTCCCTGTGTTCCCAGCGGCTCTCTGCCGTCGCGAAGCGTGGGTCGCCCTTCAGATCCTCTCGACCGATAGTCTCCAGAATGCGGTCCCAATGCCGACTCTGGGGCGTCCTCGACGCATACACATATATATAGTCGTTCGGTCCACCTGGCTTGCAGACGTAGAGACGCGCCGGAGCCGCCTTCAGGCCCATACCGCTGCCGGCGCGTTCAACAGGGCGATCACCGGCCGATATCGTCCGAGAATACGAAATGCGACAGAAGTTGATCATCGCTTCCTGCATGGATACGGACACTTTCTGGCCTTCCCCGCTGGTATCCCGCTCCCTGAGGGCAGCGAGGATACCGATCGTGAGATGCAGGCCGCTTCCCGTATCAGCCATAGTCGGTCCAGGACGCACCGGCGTCCCGTCCGGAAGACCAGTGATCGCGATCGAACCGCCCATCGCCTGCCCGATCGGATCCATTGAAAGGTAGGAGCCATAAGGACCCTCCGGGTCGTAGCCCTTGATTGTGCCGTAGATGATGCGAGGGTTTATGGCCGCAACATCGTCGTAGCTCAGCCCCAGGCGCTCAATCGACCCTGGTCCGAAGTTCTCCACAAAGACGTCGGCAGTCTCGATCAGTTTCCTTATGATCTTCTTTCCCTGCTCGCTTTTCAGGTCCAGGGCGACACTCTGTTTATTCGCGTTCAGCAGCAAGAAGTATGGCGAATCAATGCCCGGGATGTCGCGAGAGGATATGCGCCCCTGCTCTCCATACCGAGGCGACTCGATCTTGATGACCTCCGCACCGAGCCATGCCAGGCTCTGCGTACACGAAGTCCCTGCCTCATATTGTGTTAAATCAACAACCCGAATACCAGAAAGGGGTGACAAATCTATCTCCTCCGCTCAAAACTGCGCGACACTTCCTCGCAACGCGCAGCACTGCTCGATTGTGACGTCCAACTGATCTCAAGTACCACTGGTCGTCGGGACCAAACCCAGCCCAAACTGATTTAGCTAGTACCTGGCATCTATCCCAACTTCTTTCCCCAGGGGTGCACCATTGTCCACCCACGCAAGATGGTCACGAATCACCGCTGAGAAACCGCCAGGATTATCGACGTGAACCATATGCGCTCCCGGAATACTGAATATGCGGCTGTGGGGCAGTTCGGCATGCAATGCATCGATGGCTCCTTCGCCGACTCGATCCTGCTCACCCTTCACGAGGGTGGCCGGCCGATCGATACGTGATAATCGGCTCCGAGTGTCGTGCTCCGACATCGCAGCGATCACGTCCGCATAAGCATCCGCAGAGAACTCCTGCATCGTGTTCTCGATGTGTGCGACGGCGTCGGGCACGCGTTCTCGCGCGCTCCGGCGAAACCATCGGCCGATCGCCGGTTCGATGTACGGGCCCATTCCCCGTGTGCGCATCTCCTCCGCGTTCGATCTCATCCGCTGACCGTCCTCTGACGCCGCGGTCGTGCACGCAAGCACCATCGACCTGACCGATTCGGGATGCCGCAAGGCGAGGTACTGGGCGATCACTCCGCCGAATGCCACGCCAACGACATCCACTTGTCCCGACACGGCGGACCATATTTCGTCGGCCACGCCTTCCAGCGTCAGTCCGCCCTGGGCGCGTTCCCGGTCGCCGTGTCCCGGGTACACCCAGGCCCGCGCGGGCGGCAAATTCATCCATTGCCACACACGAGCATCCTGCGTGACTCCCGGGAGAAGCAGAAGCTCCGTAGTCATCGGCACGGCCTCTCGTCCAGGTCAACTCGTGATGGGTATCTCTTCGTATACATAGCGCTGGCCTCCCAGACGCAACTGGCCGATCCGCTTGGTCCATTCCGTGTGATTTGCAGCGCGCGTCATGTACAGCTCCCCCTTGAGCGTGTCAAGGGATTCAAGCTCATAGATAGCGAGATAGTTCAGTGCTTCCTGGTGCTCGAACTCACCCTCAACCGCCTTAAACCTTCGCGCGACAACAAAACCGGGACATTCGAGTCGCTCAGGCACATGCTCTTCGTTGTACCAGCGGTTGAACTCCTCATCGTTCTCCGGCTTGACCGCCATCGTTACGGCCATTATTGCTCGGGGCTTCGTGCTCATATCAACTCCTGATTCTTTCTCAACTGGAAATGGTTCTGATGGATGGCATGAATCACATGACGCGTCCACGCCCGACCCTTATTGCGACTGCCTTTGTTTCCACATAGTCCTCGATTCCTTCGCTCCCGCCCTCACGGCCCTGCCCACTGTTCTTGAATCCTCCGAACGGCAACTCCGGTCGGTTGGGCATGACCTCGTTGACGCCAATGACGCCGAACTCGAGCCGTTCCATCGCGTCCCAGAGAACATCGAAGTCTGTGCCGAAGAGATAGGCCGAGAGACCGTATGTCGTGTTGTTCGCCTGCGCGATGACGTCATCGTCGTCGGTGAACTCGAAGACCGGAAGGACCGGGCCGAATGTCTCTTCCTTGCTGATGATCATGCTCTCGTCGACTCCGGCCAGCAGCGTCGGCTCGAAGAATTCGCCGCGCAGCGTGTCGTCGTCCGGGTGCCACCGCGAACCCCCAATGAGAACCTCGGCGCCACGTGCCCGCGCATCGGCGACGTGACGCTCCACCTTTTCCAGACCGTTGGCGTCGATCAGGGGACCGATGGACGTTTCTTCCTCGAAACCGTGACCGATCTGCAGACGACCAATCCGCGCGCGCAGGCCCGCGACGACTGCGTCGCGCACATCGGAGTGCACGAATAACCTGTTGATCGAGATGCAGCTTTGTCCCGCGTTTGAGAACTTCGCCATCATGATGCTGTCGATCGCCGCCTCCACATCCGCGTCTGCGAAGACGATCGCCGGGGTGTGCCCGCCCAGTTCCAGGGAGACCCTCTTCAGGATCGAGGTCGGCGTGCGCAACAGCCGCAGTCCGACCTCGGTAGACCCCGTGAAAGTCACCTTGCGAATACGCGGGTTCTTCATCAGCTCGTCAACGACCTCGCCCGGCCGCGACGTGGTCACGACATTCACCACACCGGCAGGCAGGAACTCGTTCAGGATCTTCGCGATCGCGACCGCGATAAGCGGGGTTTGCTCGGCCGGCTTCGCAATAACAGGCGAGCCGGCCGACAGCGAGAGACCCATCTTCCGCATGAGCATGCTCGCGGGAAAGTTCCAGGGCGTGATCACGAGCGCGGGGCCGACGGGCGACACCAGCACAACGCCGCGCGTACCCGACGAGGACGGCGTCACTCTCCCGTACACCCGCCGGCCCTCCTCAATGCCCCACTCGAGCATCGCCGCGCCGCGCAGGATCTCACCGCGGGCTTCACGGACCGGCTTGCCATTCTCGAGGGAGAGTAGGCGCGCAAGCGACTCCGATCGCTCGCGGATTGCGTCCAACCCGCGCCTGAGGCGAGCGGAACGCTCCTCCGCCGCCAGCCCTCGCCATCCGTCGAATGCGGCGACGGCACTCTCTCCCGCCGCGCGGGCTTCGTCGACCGCCCCATCGGCCGCCGAGCCGATCACCTCCAGAGTCGCTGGATCGCGGACGTCGAAAAGCTCACGGGACCTCCTCCACTCGCCGTCGATGAGCAGCGTCTGCCCCTCGCCAGCCGGCAACAAGTCCTTATCGATTTCACGTCGTCTCATATACATTCCATCTCGTTCGATTTCATTACCAAATACCTGGACCCTGACCACACGCGTAGCGCCTCACCTTTCTCACCCTCCGGCGAATGAGCCGTCGTTTCTGAGAACCGCGCTCCCGATTGTGGAATAGTGGCCTCGCCTCGCTCCACCGAAGATCTCGAGACACAATCGGTCGGGCGCATCCGCGTCGCCGGGTCCAGACGTCCGGACGGAGACCAAGAACTCGTCCCGCACCAGATCGGTGCCCAGATAGGTGGACGTGATCTCTTGCACGACATAGTCCGGCCCTGCCACCTGGAGCGCAGCCCGCGCGAACCACGCCATTTTCAGAAGTCCATGCAGGATCGGCCCGTCGAATTCCCTTTCCCGCGCATAGTCAGCGTCGTAATGCGCTTCATAGAGATCGTCCGTCGCGACCGCGTAAGTGACTACCTGCCTCGGACTCGCCGTGGTGGAGAGCACGAGCGGGGCGTTATCCGGAACGGCATTCTGCCTTTTCGGCGCTCGGACGCCGTCGTGGGCGGCCGGATAGCTTCTGATTGCGGTGTAGCCGAGCGTCGCCACCTCCTGCCCGGTTTCGATCCGCCGGTACACGGTGGCGATATCGAAGATGTCCAAGGTCCCACTGCGTCCCTGCTTGCGCCTTGCCCCGGCGACGGACGACTGCCGTTCCAGGGCGTCGCCGACTCGTACATCCGCATGCCAACGGCAGCTGTTCCCGCCATTCAGTCGAACGGGAGAATCGGGTATCGCGAGCGCGAATGCATCGACATATTGGGCACTGAGAAACGACGGGGGCACGAGCTCCGCTCCGGTGCCGATCGGCATATATCTCGGTGCCTCCAACCCCGATGACATACGGACGCGTTCCGACCGCCATCGATCGCAGTCGAAGCGCTCCCAGGAGGTCGAGCGTCCGATGAGCTCGGTCGGATCGTGCATAGGGTTAAGCACTCTCACCATCATTCGTCCTCTACAAGCCAGCTCGCGCTCCGGAGAGCGTCACGGACGGCGGGCGTCACTGGGTTCGTCATCTCCTCGCCGATATGCGCCAAGAGGCCCACGATCCGGCTGGCGACTGAGAATCCGCGATGCAGTTGCCATGGCACGCCAATCCCTAGTAGCAAGGCCGCAGCGGCCCCCGTCGCGTTGACGTGCAGCGTGCGGCCTGTGCGGTCGCCCACGGACTGGCCCACCAGCTCCAGACGCCGCGCCTGGTCAGACGCGACGTTGTTCTCCCTCGCCACGCGCAGAAGCCGGGCGGCGCGCGGATCACCTGCGCGATGCAGGCGATGCCCGAATCCGGGTATCTTCCCTCCCTCGGACAGGACCGAGGCCACGCAGCCGCGGACCGCCTCGTCCTCCGGTGCGCCACCCTCTACCACGACCGCGATTCTGTCGAGCAGCTGGCCCGCCTGCTCCATGGAGCCGAGCAGAGAGCTACCCGCGCCAAGAATCCCGGCCGCGAGCGCGCCCTGCACGGCGTCCGGTGCGGAGAAGTACGTGAGCCGGGCGCTCAGCGCGCTGGGCTGCATCCCGTGGTCGGCCAGACACACGAGGACGGCATCCGCGACGCGCACATGCTCGGGGCGCGGAGAACGACCCGTGACGGCGAGGAGCAGGAGCTCCGAGTAGCCGACGACGCCCATAAGATCGTCGACGAGGTCGTGCCCGCGGAATTCTATGCGTTCGGCATTCGCATGGCCGACGGCGGTCACGATGTCGAGCCCTTCGGCGTGCCGCGTAGTGTCGGTCATGAGGAGTCACCTCCTTGGAAAGCGAGCGCGTCCAGGACGATGGCTTCCCCGTCCACGATGCGCACCGGGTTGCATTCGAACTCGGTGAGCGATCCGGATCTCACGAGAGCATCCAGCCGACGGAAGATGCGTGAGAGGTCCTGGGCCAAGGCCGCGCTATCAACCGCCGCTGCCTTAATCTGCGGGAAGATCCTCAGCTTGACCAGCTCGCGTTGGAGAGAGGGGGCATCGTAGGGAGGGATGATCGTGCGAAGGTCACCGATCTCGTTGGCCCAAATCCCCCCCGCACCGAGTACGGCCCGCGTCCCGAACGTGCGGTCGCTCATTACACCGACCATCAGGTCCGGGCCGGCCGGGATCTCTTCCACGACGATCCCTCGGCTCATACCGAACGAATTGACCAGTCGCTGATGGGCCTCGGCGAGCTGAGTGGAATCCTGGATGCCGCCGACGATGGCGCCGACCCGTGCCCGGTGCGCGATGAACGGCTCGACGAGCTTCAGGAAGACCGGATATCCGATGCTCTCAGCCGCCGCGACGGCATCCTGCTCGCTGCTGATCTCGATGCCCGCCGGCACACGGGTTCCCAACTGAGCCAGAAGCGAGGTCGCGGCGGCCTCGTCCAGGTGGGAGGTGTCAGGGATCTGCACCCCCGACACGTCGACCGGGGCATCTTCCGGCTCGATCACGGCGATCCCGCCAGCCTGTCGTTTCCGGCCACGCTGAACCATACCTATGCCGCGCACGATTCGCATGGGATCCCCGGAGACCGCCAGCCCGGCTCGCGCCGCCTTCGCCCTCACCTCGTCGCTGACCCCCAGCCAGGCGACCGAGAGTGGGTTGCGAAGCGTCGGGCGGGTGCGCACGAGCACGTCGATCAGCCCTTCGTGCAAGTACTCCATGCTGCCGAGGAAGACGAGTAGACCATCCACATCGGGATCGGCATCCAACGTCTGCAACGTGTCGGCGAGGATCTCATGATCTGTGATGACTTGCGGGGTGAAGTCGACGGGATTGCTCAATCCAGCGAATGCCGGCAGGCGCGCCCCCAATGCCGCTCCGGTCTCCGAAGAGAGATCCGCCAAGCGCACCCCGAAACGGTCGCACGCATCTGAGATGTATGCCGTCGCGCCACCTGAGTTCGTGCCCACCGCGAGACGATCCGTTCGCGGATAGACGGTGAGTGCACGCGAGACGTCGACCAGGTCGTCCATGCTCTCCAGCCGTACAACACCCGTGCGGTCGAAAAGCGCGCTGTAGGCCGAGTCGTCACCCGCAAACTGGGCGGTATGAGAGGCAACCGAGCGGCGACCGTGCTCGGAGACGCCAGCCTTCAACAGGTACACCGGTTTGCCCGCTGCCCGTAGCGCCTCGAGGGCGGCGGCGAGTTCACCGCCATCGCTGACGCCCTCCAGGTAGCCCACCACGGACTGCGTGGCGTCATCGGTCGCCAGGAACGACAGGTAATCGGCGAAGGCGAGTCCCGCCTCGTTTCCCGACGCGATGACGTGCGAGAACCGCGCGCCCGCCCAATACGATTCGGTGAAGAGGTTGAAGGCGGTCCCGCCGCTCTGCGACAGCAAGGCGACATCTCCCGGCTCGATGGACGGCATCGTGCTGAGGGTGGTCGCGAACGTCGCGCATACCCGGTTCGTGAAGGACGCCAAACCCAGACTGTTGGGGCCGAGCAATGCCAGATCGTGCTCGTTCGCGATCCGCCGTAGCCTCTCCTGCAGCCGCACTCCCTCAGGACCTACCTCGGCGAACCCGCCGCTTAGTATCACGCCCGCCTTCGCTCCGTGCGCAGCAGCCTTCTCCACCAGTTCGACGGTGGCCTGTGCGGGCACGCAAAAGATGTACATCTCGACGTCGGAAGGCAGGTCAGAGATGTCCGCGTATGCAGGCCTGCCCTGGATCGTCTCGTACTTGGGGTTCACGGGGTAGAGCCGTCCCTTGTATCCGCGCTGGGACAGGATCTGCAGGGGACGGCCTCCGATCTTCTCTGCGTCGTTGGACGCTCCTACAACCGCGATGCTCGAGGGATCCAGCAGCTGCTTGATATGACTTATCCGTTGCGAACTCAAGTCATCTCCGTTCTGGCGGGCGCGCATCATGCTCCGTCACCCACGCGAGGGCTCGCTGAAAAGGCCGCCTGCAGGTCCCCGGCGTGCATCGCGGCGAAAAGGCCTCGAACCGAAGCCAACACCAGAGGTGCCGGATTGGCGGGGCGCGGATACTCCCTGATGCAGATGTCGGCCATGTCTTGCGCGACACTCGCCGATATCCCCAGGTCGGAAAGCGATCTCGGCATGGACAAGCGCGAAAGCAGGCCGTCTAGGCTTGCGCTGGCGTCGGACAAAGTTTCGCTGAGACCCCCGGTAACCGCACGGGAGAAGACCTTCCCCGTGCTCGAGCCGTCCAGCGCACGCGAGTTGTAAGCGATGCAGTAGGGAAGCGCCAGTCCGGAGGCGATCCCGTGCGGCACGTGGACAACATTGGCGATGCAATAGGCGATCGAATGCCCCAACTGCACGCCGGCATTCAAAGCGAGTCCCGCGGAATGTGAGGCGTAGAAGCACTCCTCAAGCGCGTCGCGATCCCCGCGGACTGCCGCCTCGATATTCGCTACCAGGCTCTCAATCGCGCTCACCGAATTCCGTACGGTGCTCCAGGAACGATCCTTCGACATCATCGCCTCTGCAGCATGGGCGAGCGCGTCCATCGCTGTTGAGGCAATCACCTCTGCCGGGAGCCCGTCGAGGATCCCCGGGTCGAGGACGACGTGTTCGCCCGGATACCGCGACGACACTGAGATCCTCTTCGCGCCTCCCACTGTCACCATCGCGGCACGAGTCACTTCTGCTCCCGTTCCGCACGTGGAGGGCACGAACGCCAGCGGGGCGATGCCTCCGGGCGGGTCGATCGGTCCTACCCAATCGGCCGCTCCCCCGCCGTTCCGCACGAGGACAGCGAGCATCTTGGCGGCATCCATCACAGACCCGCCCCCGACACCAATGACACATGCGTAGTCGACGCCCCGTGCACGGTCGGCTGCCTCGTTGATGCGCCCATCGTCAGGTTCCGTGCCGAGCCCCCCTACCACCGTCGGGCTGAGCTCGGCATGCCTGAGGCTGCGCTCGAGCTGCAGATAGGCCTCGTTGTCGCGCAGATGGTCGTCGACGACCACCAGGACGTGTCTCGCCGTGGACCCCCGTGGGACGAGATAGTCTCCGAGTCTCGCCGTCGCCCCGCGACCGGACAGCGTCACGCGGGGAGCGATGAACTCTGTAGTTCCTTGCATCATGCTGACCAAAGCGGGACGACCTCCGAAAAATCGATCGAGTGGCGACTGCGGGGATTTCTCATCACGACGCCACGGCTTCCACCGCTCTGACAGGGATGGTCCGGGGCATTGTCACCGGGTGATGGCACGCGACGAAATGCCCTGGCCCCAGTTCCCGGAGCATCGGCTCCTCCTCCGCGCAGATGCTCGATGCATACGGACATCTCGTACGAAAGCGGCATCCGCTCGGCGGTGCCATCACCGACGGCATCTCGTCCGTCTTCACCTCGATCCCCGCGCTGTCCGGCGAGTCGTCGGAGGCATTGGCGAGCAGAACCGTGTACGGATGCATCGGGGACTCGAAGAGCTCCACCGACGGTAGAATCTCGCACAGCTTGCCCAGGTACATGACCGCCGTACGGTCCGTCACATTCCTGACCACGGCCAGGTCGTGTGAGACGAACACCATCGTGAGTTGAAACTTCGACTTGAGGTCCTCGAGCAGATTCAGCACCTGCGCTTGCACCGACACGTCCAAAGCGGAGACTGGCTCGTCGCAGATCAGGAGCTCCGGTGACAGGATCAAGGCGCGCGCTATCGATACCCTCTGGCACTGGCCGCCCGAGAGCTGATGCGCCAGACGATCCCCGACGAGATCGGGATCGAGGCCGACGGCTTCGAGGGAACGGGACACCAGCTCGCCTCCCGCGTCCTTTCTTCCCCACACCCGAAGGGGGTCCCCGACGATGTCCCTCACTCGCCTCCTCGGGTTCAGCGAGGAGATCGGGTCCTGGAACACGACCTGCATACGAGGCCGGATCGATCGCAGCTCCTCAGGCGCGAGACTCGTCAGCTCCTGCCCTTCGAAGGTGATCGAACCGGACTTCGATTTGAGGAGTCCGGCAAGCGCCCGCGCTGTCGTGGATTTGCCGCAACCTGACTCTCCGACGAGTCCCAGGGTCTCTCCTCGAGCGATGTCGAAGCTGATGCCGGACACTGCGTGGACCGTCCGGCCTCGCCCGACGTTGAACTCCACCACCAGGTCCTTGACCTGCAACGGAATGTCCTCGTCCGCAGGGTTTCTCAAACTTGCGTGTCCTGATCCTGCCATCAGTGATGCACCCCCTCGTTCGGGACGAGCGGGAGCCCTGTCGCCGTCCTCCCTCGTTCCAGATTGATCTTGCGCGCCTTCTCGCCCTCGGGGGTCCCGAGCGGGAACCAGCATCGATAGAGGCGGTCGCCTTCCTTAGTCGCCATCAATGGCGGCGCCTCGGCTACGCACTTCTCCTGCGCGTAGGGGCATCTCGGGCTGAACCGACAGCCTCGAGGGGGGTTGATCGGGTCCGGCGGCTTTCCGGGAACAGCCTGGAGCCGGAGATGGTTCGGGCCGGAGCGAGGCGGCACGGAGTCCAGCAACGCACGACTGTACGGGACCTTCGGGTCAGCGAACAACGCCGAGGTTGCCGCGGACTCGACGATTTGCCCTGCATACATGACGATGGCCCGGTCTGTTCGTCCGCGTACCGCCCGGAGATCATGGCTCACCAGGATCATCGTCATGCCCGCCTCACGCTGTTTTGTTCTCAGCAGGTCAAGGATCCTGGCGGCAACCGTGACGTCCAACGCCGTCGTTGGCTCATCAGCCAGCAGGACGCGGGGCTCCGATGCGAGAGCGATGGCGATGGCCACCCTCTGCCTCATTCCGCCGGACAGTTCGTGCGGGAACCTGCGGAGCTGACGCTCCGCATCGGGTAGACCGACCGAGCGGAACAACTCGATCGCGCGCTTGCGCGCCTCGTTCCGACTCAACCGGTTGCCGTAGCGCACGGACTCCATGAGCTGACTACCGACACGCCGCACTGGATTCAGAGATGTCATCGGGTCCTGCAGGATCACTGCGATCTCTTTGCCCCAGTATTCCCTCAGCTGCTTCGGGCTCAATCGTGTCAGCTCTGTGCCGTCCATCGTGACTTTCCCGGAGAGCACGGTATTGCGGCCCGGCCCCACCAGGCCCATGACCCTTCGGGTGAGAATGGTCTTTCCCGAACCCGTCTCGCCGACAACTCCCAGACCTTCTCCCTGCGCAAGAGAGAAAGAGGCACCGTCGACCGCCGTGATCGTACCTTTCGCCGTCGTGAATCGAACCGAAACGTCATCGGCGTGAAGAAACATCGATCCGGTCTTTATGTCATCGCTCACAGAACCGTCTCCCTAATATCGACCCGGCCCTGCAGATGCTGGCCGATGATGTTCGCCGATAGCACCGTCAAGAACATCACCGCAGCAGGGATGAGTGCGGCATGGGGATGGATGATCAGGTCGGCTCTTCCCTCGGCGATCATGCTGCCCCACGTCGGTGTCGGAGGCGGCACGCCCAAGCCGAGAAAACTCAGCGCACCGGCCGCGACGATGAATACGCCGATGATCACGAACGCATACGCCGCGATCGGCAGCACCAGGCTAGGCACGATTTCTCGCAGGACGATGCGTACCGGCTTGGCGCCGTATGCTCGCGCAGCCATGACGAACTCCCGCTTGCGCAGCACCATAGTGTGGGCCCGCGCGATCCGGATGAAGCTCGGGATGCCCAGCAAGCCCAACGCCAGAATCAGGATGAGGAGACTGGAGCCGAACACGGCAACGATCGCGATGATGAACACCAGCGCAGGAAAGGCCAGGATCACGTCGGTTATGACCATCACCACCCGCGAGAAGTACCCTCCGCGGTATCCAGCAATCACGCCGAGGGCACTCCCTATGAGGACACTGATCATGACTGCGCAGAAGCCCAGCACCAGATCGATGCGGGCCCCGTAGATCACCCGGGAGAGGATGTCACGCCCCAGATAGTCCCCGCCGAGCGGATGTGCCAGCGACGGCGATCCGCCCAGATTGTCGTAGTCAGGAAGAGTCGGGTTCGCGATCGGTAGCACGTCCGCGAAGACGCTCGCGAGTATCAGTAGGGACAGCCAGGCGATCGCGATGACGAGGATCGCGTCCGGCCGCTTCGACAGCCGTCCTCGCCGACCGGGCCGCCCCTTGGTAACGACATCCGCGTGTCTATCCAAGGGGATGGTCGACCGACCCACCGCTCGAGTAGTTGTTGCCATTAGTTCCGCGCTCTCGGGTCCAGGAGGACATATCCCACATCGACTAGCAGGTTGACAACGACGTACACAACGCAGATCACGAGTAGCGCGCCCTGCAGCATCATGAAATCCCGTTCATTGACGGACTGGGCGAGAAGAGCGCCCATCCCCGGCACCGCAAACATCGTCTCCACGATCACGGTGCCACCGATGACTCCACCGACACTGACCCCCGCGATGGTGATCAACGAGAGAGATGACGGTCGCAGCACGTGCCTGCGCAGAACTTGCCCTGGGGGGAGGCCCTTCGATTTCGCCATCAGCACGAAGTTCTCCCGGAGGGTGGATATGGCGTCCGATCTCAGCACCTGTCGGTAGATGGCCGCTTCCGCGGGCACAAGACACATCACCGGCAGCGCGATGCTCCACAAATTCCCCAAGGGATCCGTGGCGAAGCTCACGTAACCCGTCGCCGGAAATATCGAGAGCACCCCTCCCGCGAAGATATAGATGAGTACCAGCCCGAGAACGAAGCTTGGAGTCGCGAGGCCTCCGAATCCGAGGACTCCGCCGATCCGGTCGAACCACCCGTTCTCGCGGTACGCGGAGTACAGCGCCCAGGGAATCGCTATCGCCAACGCGATCACCTGTGAGACCAAAGCGATCTCCAACGAAACCGGGAGTCGGGCGAGCAGCGTGTCGGCCACCGACTGATTGGTGACATAAGACCGCCCGAGATCACCCTGAAGAACATTGAGCATCCAAGCCCCATAGCGGACCAACATCGGTTGGTTCAAGCCGAGACGCTCTCGGATCGCGTCCACTTGGTCCTCGGTCGCGCCCTCGCCCGCCACGATCTCCGCTGCGTCTCCAGGGATGAGATCAACCAAGGAGAAAGTGGCGAACGTTGCCACGACGAGGACCGCGAAAAGGTGTATCGCCCGTTGACCAATCGCTCTCATCTAAGACCGTTCCCCCCCGCACTTGTGGGCTATGACAATGCGGAAATCACGGCAGTTCCGATTTACTTGCATCACGATCACCTATATCTCTGCCGAGCTCTTCTGATGGTCGACACTATTCCTGGGGGGACCTATTCGCCCTGGCTCCCGGATAGCGACGGGAGGCCTATTCGCGCCAGAAATTGGCGAAATAGGTTGGGCCAGTCGCCCCTCGTTCGACACCGTGGACATACGTCTTCGAGATCAGGCCAAGGAACCCGGGCGCATACCACAGGTTCACCACGTCCTCGTTCGCGAGAACCTGGACCTCGCCATAGAGCCGAATACGCTCTTCCTCACTCGTGGCGTCCCGCGCCTGCCGCAGGAGCTCGTCCATCTCGGGGTTGGAGTACTTGCCCAAGTTGGAATACGCGTCCGTCTCGAGAAGCTCCTCGAGGAGCGGATAGGGGTTTGACGACCCGTGAAAGCTCTTCGATCCGATCTGGAAGTTAGCCTCTCGGATCTCCACGATCCAGGTGGCGAGGTCGTGCTGCTTCAAGTCGACGTTCATGCCGACGGCTTCCCATTGCGCCTGCAGGAACTGCTGGGTCTTGACGCTATCCGCCGAGTTGCTGCCCTCCAGCGCGAACGACGGGTCTCCGCCGTCAGCAACGTATTCCTCCACCAGTTTCTTCGCGGCCTCCTGGTCGGTATCCGGGAAGACTTCCGCAGCCTTCTCGCTGTAATACGCGGAGCTCGATCCCATCGGGGTCTCCGCTCGTTGCATCTGCCCATCGAAGAGGACCTCGGACATCTGGTCGTAGTCGATCGCCATCACCGCGGCACGACGCATCCGGATGTCGTCGAATGGTGGCTTGCTGTGGTTGAACGGGAGATACGTGCCGCCTTCGCCGCCGAGATAGTACTTGTGGTCCGGGTTCGCGACGAGGCGCAGGAAGTCGTTGACGCCGTTAGACTCGATCAGGTCCACCTCCCCGTTCTCGAGACTGACGGCTCGAGTGTCCGCGTCGACCCGGGGCACGAAGGTGATCCTGTCGAGATGCGGTAGACCCTCCTGCCAATAGTCGTCGTTTCGCTCAACCACCGCCTTGTCACCCCGAGCCCACGACACAAATTTGTAGGGCCCGGCTCCCACCGGGTGATTGGTATAGTCGGCCCCCCACTCCTCGATGGCCGCGGGAGAGCCCACGACACCCAGACTGGCGATCGACGGGTTCTCCGCGAAGAAGGTGGCGAACGACCCATTCGGTTCCTTTAGCACAAACTGAACGGTCAACTCGTCCTCGGCCGTGAGCGACTCGATGTCCGAGGCGTAGATATGAGCAGGCGCTTCCGGAAGATCGATATACCGCTGGATGTTGTAGATCACGGCATCTGCGTCGAGAGGCGTGCCGTCGTGGAACCGCACATCGGGCCGCAGCGCCATGACCCACGTCTTGCCACCGTCCGACGTCTCCATCGAACTCGCAAGATACGGCACCGCCTCACCGTTCTCGTCATACCGCAGCAACTGGTCGTATATCGCCGTCGCCGGCATGTTCAGCTTCTGAAGCGGGTCGAACGAGTTGATATCGGCGAACATCCCGATGGTCAGCTCGCCGCCCTGAACGGGCGGCCCCCCGTCGCCGAGAGGGTCGCCGAGTGGCATATGCGGATTTTCTATCTGATCGATATCAGTCGACGGCTGATCGTCGGACGGTGTGGAACCACCTGCCGCCGTACATCCCGTCGCGAGAATCACCGCGCCGACAATCGCCGTGAATACGGCGAGCCTGCCATGCTTACGCTTCATTGCGCTCCCTATCGCTTCCTCGGAACACGACCGAGGCTCCAACTCACATCCCGATCGCGCCTCATACATCGGTCGCGTATCGACATCGGTCGATTCACAACGAAATTGTCATGATCGTCTGGTTCCCAGACTCAGTCAACGCCCCCAGCCCACCAATGCCTCTTTGTCGAGGCGCACTTCACGTTCGGGTAGTGGTTCAGGTGACGGCTTCTGAGCGACGCCCGCCGAGTGTGGTGGCGTGGCATCCTCAAGCACTACTATGTACCGGTAAGCGATGACTTTATCATGACCTATTCCGGTCGTCAACAGGCTCCGGCGCCTACCAGTTCATTGATAAAGTCTCTCCATTCCTCGATGGCAGAAGGGCCCACCAGCCCCGCACGATGCGGCATCGCCTCACCGTTCTCGTCATACCGCAGCGACGGGTTCGTGCATCGGCGTCGCCGGCATGTTCAGCTTCTCCATCGGGTCGGGACTACTGAGAACGTCAACAACGACGATGGAGGAACGACATGCTTCGCACCGTAGTGGTCGGCCCGACTCTTCTCAGCCACGGGGAGCTTGCGCGGTGACCGCCCTCCTGCTGCACCCGATCGGGCTGGACCGGACCACGTGGGACCACCTCCCGATCGAGGATGTGCTCGCCGTCGACCTTCCAGGCCATGGCAACGCGCCCTGGGCTGGCATGCAGGGCTTAGGTGAAGTCGCGGACGTCGTCCTCGACATGGTCCCGGCCACGGCGGAGCCACTCGATCTCGTGGGGCTGTCGCTCGGCGGCATGGTTGCCTTGCATGCCGCGCTCCGTCACCCGGGCCGGGTCCGCTCCATCGTCGTGGCATGCGCGCTGGCCGCGACGCCGACCGAGGTGATGATCGAGCGGGCGACGAAGACGGAGCTCGTCGGGATGCGTGGAATGACGTCGTCGATGATCAGCCGCTGGTTCACTCAGGACACGATCGAGACGCGCTCGGAACTCATCGCGAACACAGAGCGCCATCTGCTCGCGGACGATCCCACCGTCATCGCCCACTATTGGCGGCTCATCTCCACCCATGACGTCCGGGCCCAACTTCGTCGAATGTCGGTACCGACGACAGTCATCGCCGGGCTGGCTGACGTCTCGGTCCCGCCTGCCGCAGCACGAGAACTCGCCGCAGGCATCCCCCATGCACGCTTCGTGGAGTTGCCCGGCGCTCATATGCTTCACCTCGAGAGCCCACGAGCCTTCGCCGACGCGGTCGACCGGCACAGGCTCACCGTCTGAGGCCTCAGCTTCACTCGTTGCTGAACGCGGAGAACGGCCTTTCGTCCCAGAGCGGTCGGCGCGGGCGATGTGCGAGCGCCCGCGTCGCCAATCCCGCAGGCAGATCTTCGATCCTCGGGGGGCTCCAGCGTGGATCACGATCCTTGTCCACGAGCTGCGCGCGGATACCCTCGGGAAGATCTGGCTGGGTCGTGACAAACCATTCGACGAGCGCAAACTCCTGCGCGAGCGCTTCCCGGATGCCCGGAAGCCGACGCGCCGAACCGACGGCTTCCAGGGTGACAGCCATCGACATCGGCGAGAGACCGGCGAGAAGATTCGCCCTCCCGGTGGCCGCGAGGCGCTGGGAGATTTCGTCGAGGTCCTCGGCGGAGAACACGTCGTCGATCCACTCCTGCTCCGCGACGAGCACTGACGCACCCGGCGCCTGCGCGAAGGACCGCACCGTCTCGACGGGGTTCGAGCCGGCATTTGCGATCACTGTCTGTCGCAGCGGCTCGAGTCGGTCGGATGGCACGAACAGGTCGGCGAAACCGGCATGGATCGCATCGGCAGCGGTCATCGTCGCACCGGTGATGCCAAGGTACTCCCCAAGACGTCCTGGGGATCGTCCCAGCAGCCACGAGCCGCCGGCGTCGGGCGTGAATCCGATCCGCGTCTCCGGCATCGCCAGCTTGGAACGCTCAGTCACGACGCGAATTGAGGCATGACCCGCGAGTCCAATCCCCCCGCCCATGGTGATACCGTCGGCTACCGCGACGATCGGCTTCGGGTACTCCGAGATGAATGCGTCGAGAGCGTATTCCGCGCGGAAGAAGACCATCGCCTCCGCCGCGTCCCCGGACGACAACTTGCCGTAGAGTCCACGCACATCGGCCCCCGCAGACAGTCCGCGCTCCCCGGCGCCGTCAAGGAGTACGACGGAGACGTCCGAGTCTTCGCACCAGTCTTCGAGAGCGCGCGCGATCTCGAAAACCATGCCAAGATCGAGCGCGTTGATGGCCTCCGGGCGGTTCACCGTCAGTCGGCCGACACCGTTCTCGATGCGGGCGAGGACGCGCGAACGCTGTGGAATAACGGCGTTCCCCCTCACGTCCGTCATCCCTGTTCGCCGCCTTCCACCCATCTGCGATGCCCAACGATAACGTCGCGCAAGCCGTCCGGGTTGTCGAGATGAACCATATGGCTCCCCGGGATCCCAACCATCCGGCTGTTCCGCAGCAGCCGGCCGATGCGAGCGATGCTCCCAGGACCCACGACGTCGTCCTTGGCCTGCACGAGCGTGACCGGGACGATGACCTCGGGCAGCTGGTCACGAGTGTCGGTCTCCGCCATGGCCCGCTGCATGAAGGCGAAGCCCTGGGGCGAGATCGCCGCGATCGTCTCGCGGACGTAGCGGACCCCCGGCCCGTCCGCCGCGATCGTCTCCGGGCGGAACCAGCGTTCAACGAGAGCGTCGCTCATTGTGACGACCCCGGTTCGCAGCACGTCGTCCGCCCGCGCGACGACCATGGCTGGATCACTGAAAACGGACGGCGTGTTCGCGAGGACAGCGGATCGTATAAGGTCCGGATGCCTGACCAGCAGGTACTGACCGACGATGCCGCCGAGCGCGACGCCGACGATGTCGACGGGCTCGGCCAATGTCGCGGCGATCTCGTCGGCGATGTCAGACATGGCGATCCGCTCGGGCGGCCGATCACCATGTCCCGGATAGACGACTGTGCGGCCGGGGAGACCGACGAGATCGTATGCGCGCTCATCCTGCGTGAGCCCAGGCAGGAAAACTGTCTCCGTCACACCACACCCTTCGACGCGCCCGATTGTGTTCACTTGGCCCACGAAGCATCGTGGCGTACTGCGACCGTGTACACATATACACCGTCACACATATACCGTCCGGATTGCTGCATGGGCGACGGTTTGTAATCACACTGCCAGTGCGACGGCAGTGTTCATAATGGTCTCGAATTTGACTGGGGTCAAACGCCCTCGATGAGTGAGTCCTATTGGACTGGCCTATATATTCACAAGACCCGAACTGACACAACCTCATGGCCGGGCACCACCTAACGCGGCCATTCTGCGCAGCAATGATGTTGCCGCTATAGTTGGCCGGGCTACGGGCAACCTTCCAGTTAATCGCCCGCCGCGTAGCTGAATTTCGCCACGGCCGCTCTGTTGCCCACCGCCGCGCCCGCGTGACTCGCTTGACTGCTTCGAGAAGGGAGTAGACCGCCCGTGGCTTTGATCATCCCCTTCCGCGGTGCCACCCCCATCATTGACTCGACTGCGTGGATCGCGCCATCGGCCACTCTGATCGGTAACGTCATCGTTGGCGCCGGGGCCAGCATCTGGTTCGGAGCAGTGCTCCGCGGGGACATGGACCGCATCGAGCTTGGCGACGGAAGCAATCTCCAAGACAATGTCGTCGTCCACACCCACACCGGTATGCCTGCTCTGATCGGCGAAAACGTCGGGGTCGGCCACCAGGCGATCATCCACGGGGCACGCATAGGGTCGGGGGCGCTCGTCGGAATGGGCGCGAAATTGCTGAACGGCTCCGTCGTCGGGGACGGCGCACTCATCGCGGCAGGGGCGCTCGTCCTGGAAGGTCAAGAAGTGCCACCCGGACACCTCGCCGCTGGCATCCCCGCGAAGCTCCGAGGCCCACTCAGTGAAGAGTCGGCCGAACGCGTGCGCCGCAATGCCTCGCGTTACCAGGTGCTCGCGAGAGAGTATGCAGAAGCCGATTACCCAGGCGGGACAATCGATTATCTGTCCGGCACAAAGCCGGAGATCTGACAAACTGACCCTCGCTGCATGCTCCACCTTCGTTAAGTCCGACTTAGACCGCGCGGTTGGAGCCGCCATCCACGACGATCGTCTGTCCGGTGATGAAACTCGCGCGCGGCGAGCAAAGGAACGCGCAGAGGTCCGCCACGTCCTCGGGGATACCGTTGCGGCGGACCGGAACCAGCTGGGCACTCAGATCGAGTTGTTCCTCGAGCGTGCGCCCATCACGGTCCGCGAAGCCCTGCAGAATCTCGACGAGCCGGTCGGTAAGCACCGGCCCGGGGGCTATGTTGTTGACGGTCACGCCTGCGGGGCCGAGATCGGTCGCGAGAGCCTTCGCGGCGATCGCGATGCCCGCGCGCGTCGCCTCCGAGGCAACGAGGTGACTCTGCGGCTCACGGATGCCATAGCCGGTGATTGTGATGATCCGACCGCTGCCGGACCGCTCGAGGTGCGGTATCGCCCCGCGCATAAGGCGCACCCCGCTGCGCAAAACGAGGTCGATCGCCGCCTCCCAGACACCCTCGTCGGAATCGACGAAACTCTTCGTAGGTGGCGGGCCGAAGTTGACCACGAGGCCGTCAAGACCGTTGAGCAACTCGGCCGCCCGCGCGATGGCCGCGTCGATGGCCGTCTCGTCCGTCAGATCGCAGGCGATGCCCGCGACGGCGCCGATCGACTCGGCGGCGGCCTGCGCGCGGGCCTCGTCGCTCGACGAGACGACGACACGTGCACCCTCGTCGACGAGCGCCTTCGCGCAAGCGAGGCCGATTCCCTGACTCGCTGCGGTCACGAATGCGCGATGGTCCGAGAGTTGCAGGTCCATGATGTCCTTCTGGTGTGTCGCCTGGTTCCTAGACGTGCAAGATCTTCCGCTGCCTGAAGAGATTCATGGCTCGCGAGAACTAAACCCCTTCGCGAGAATCGAGGCTCTTCGCGTCGGCGGCGCGGCTCCTCTCCACCTTCTCCAGAGCGATGGCGATGGTCGCCAGCTTCTCGAGCGCCCGATTGAGCGTGGCGACCTCATCGCGGTCGAGAGCAGAGAGGAACGCCTCGTTGCGTGCCCGCGCCGCGGAGATGAGTCCTTCGTACGTCGCCGTGCCGCTCGTCGTGAGCGCCAGCACTGAGGTGTTCCCCGGTCCGTCGCTGCGCGAGATGTACCCACGATCCACGAGTCGTGCGATCACCCGGCTCATCTGGGCGGGATCGATGCCGGCGAGACGCGCGACACGATTGGTGGTGTTCGCCCGACCGGACGCGACGAGCGCCAGCGCACGCCACTCCCCAAGGCTGACATCGAACTCGCGGCGGAAGAGGAGTGCGGCCCCGCGTTCGAAGGCGCTCGCAACGCGATGAAGGCTGTACGAGAGCAAGTCGGTGATGACAACATCACCTGTACCGGGCGACCCGCCATGGGTGTTGGCTGGTGTCATCTCGTCGATCCAATCTAGTCTGGGGGGAAGTCACGGGCTCGTGCTCAATCGGGCACTATGGACGAAGTCCACAGCAGAGTGCTTCCATGAGTGCCGATCCGTGAGGTCCACTATTACGCAAATTCGCGTCACATCGAAGGAGATCGGCGCACATGTCGAACACATGGCTCCCGTCACCGAACTCCGTAGAGATACCCACGCCGCATGGCCGCGCCGTCGACGGGATCCGGGTCGCGGCGATCCACCTCCACGGCACGATCAAAGTGGCTGCAGGACATCGTTGACACTTGATCGCGACTCGGGACAGTGGCGGAGACGGAGGGATTTGAACCCTCGGTCCCCGTAAGGGGACTCCACCTTAGCAGGGTGGTGCACTAGGCCTGACTATGCGACGTCTCCAGGCAACAACACGCCTCGGCGGTGTGGTTGCGCCCAGCAATCATAACCGCTGAGCGCACCTGCGCCGAACCGGCCTCAGTTCTCTGGAAGGGTGCAGGTGGTCTGCGCCGCGGTCTGCCCCGCGATGTCGGACGGAAGCGCGACTCGCTCCTCCGCGACCGGAGCCGCAGGGGTCTCCCCCGTCGTCGGCGCCTCGGCTGCCGGCGTCTCGCCCGAGCCCTCGGCAGGGGCGGCCGGCGGGGGCTGGACGGCCTCGCCGGTGACCTCGACGCCGTACCCCTGGCTGGCGTCGCCGGTGAGGGTCAGCGGCTGGTTGGCGGCGAGCGCGGCGAACAGCGCGTCCGCGGCATCCTTCACCGGCATCACGCGACTCGCGCCGTCGCCCGAGGCGTACCGCGTCGGGTACTGAACGAACACGATGTCTTCGTAGGGCACGTCCTTGACGGCCATCGCGATCTGCACCATGAGCGTGGGGTTGGTGAGCCCGGAGCTCAGGACGAGCTGCCCCTGCTGCACCTGGCTGATCGCGGTCGTCGCGAGGTTCAGCAGACGGCCCGGATCGGCTAGCACGGCATCTGACTGCAGCTTGCGCACCATCGAGGACATGAACTGCTGCTGGTTCGAGATGCGGCCGAGGTCGGATCCGTCGCCGATTCCGTGACGGATTCGCAGGAACTGCAGTGCCTCGACGCCGACCAGCGTGTGGTTGCCGGCGGTGAGGTTCAACCCGGTGTGCTTGTCGCTGATGTCGCCGGCGATGCAGACATCTACGCCGCCGATCGCGTTGGACATCTCGATCACGCCAGTCCAGCGGACCGACGCGGCGAAGTCGATCTCGTCCTCGATAAGCGCCTCGACCGTCAGAACCGTGCACGCGAGCCCGCCGTACATGTACGACGCGTTGATCATCTGCGCCGACATCGCGGAGTAGTTGCCGCTGCCGTCCTCTTTGGGGCACGACGGGATCGGCACGATCATGTCGCGCGGGAACGATACGACCGTTACACGACGCGGCTCGTCCGAGATGTGCACGAGCATCGTCACGTCGTTGCGCTCACCCGGCGAGTCGTCGTTCGCGCAGCGTGGGAAGAGGGCGACGTCCTGGCCCTCGCACGAGTCCGAACCGACCACGAGCACGTTCACGCCACCCTCGATCGCACCGAGCGAAGGCGGGAGGGGCGCGTCTTCGTCGAGCACGACCGCGTTCGCACCGATCGCCTGGGCCGCATCCCACACGGTGTAGGCGGCGACGCCCGTCGCGCTCACGCCCACGACGCCGAGCACGATTGCGAACATCGAGAGCATCGTGACGAACGGATGCCGCGTCCGCAGCACGCCGTGACGCGCGAGCGGCGCCTGCCCCTCGCCGGAGAGGCCCTTCGATCGCGCCATCAGCCGTTGGCCCTCAGGTTGCCGGCCGAGCAGGTCTGGTCGGCGGCGGACTGGCCGGGGATGTCGTCCAGCGGGACCGCGGTCTGGGTGGGAGCCGGGGTATCGGTCACGCCGGGCGTCGGCGCCGTCTCGACGGGCTCCTCCGTGGGCTGCGGGTCGACGGTGACCACACCGCCGGTGAGGTTCGGATCACTCGTCAGCTCGATCGGCTCGTTGGCCTCGAGTGCCGCCCAGAGCTTGTCGGCAGCCTCGTGGTTGGGGACCACGCGGTTCACGTCGGCGGGGTCGGTGAAGACCGGGTACTGCACGAAGTTGATCTCCTCGAAGGGGACGTCCTTCACAGCCAGCGCGATCTGAACCAGAGTCATCGGGTTGGTGAGCGACTGGCTGGGCGTGATGTTGTCGACCGCCGTGGTGGCGAGCTTGTACAGCGTCGCCGGGTCTGAGAGCACCTCTTCGCTGCGGAGCTTGCGGGCGAGGCTCGACATGTACTGGCCCTGGTTGCTGATGCGGGCCAGGTCGCTGCCGTTCTCCAGCCCGTAACGCGTGCGCAGGAACTGGAGCGCCTCGATGCCTTCGATCGTTCGGGGGCCAGCGGGCCAGTCGATGCCGGTGTTGCGGTCCCGGATGCCCCCGTTGCCGATGCAGACGTCCACACCGCCGATGGCGTCGGTGATGTTAATGACGTTGCCGAAGCTCACCTTCGCGGCATACGGGATGTTCTGGCCGCTGAGGTCGGACACCGTCTTGACGACGCACGACAGACCACCGCGCCCCCAGGCCTCGTTGATCTGCGTCTTCGATGTGGCCGACGACTGCGACCCGTCCTCACGCGTGCACGAGGGCTGCTCGATCATCAGGTCGCGCGGGAACGACACGACCGTCACCCGCCGCGGGTTGTTCGAGATGTGCACGAGCATGTTGACGTCGTTGAGCTGGCCACCCGCGTCCGCTCCCGTGCATCGGGCGCCGAAGAGGTACGCGTATTCCTCTTCGCACTCGTCGGTTCCGACGAGCAGCAGATCGACTCCGCCTTCGATGGCCCCGATGTCGGGCGGGGCGGTGCCCTGCCCCTCGAGTTCGACGGCTTCGTCACCGAAGCTGGCCGCGAGATCGTATGCGGCATATGCGGCGACGCCGGCTCCCGAGACGAGCACGACGGCGACGATCACCCCGAGGATCTTCAGGAGGAAGGCGAGAGGATTCGGCGAAGAGAGCGCACCGTGCCGTGCGACCGTGCGACGGCCGCGCCGGGCGGTCTTGCTCGTCTCGCTCACTCGGTTCCTCTCGGGGAAGTTGCTCTCACCGTTCGCCCCCGACACACTCTGCGGAGGGTGTGGGATTCGAACCCACGGGACATTGCTGCCCACTGGTTTTCAAGACCAGGTCCATCGGCCGCTCGGACAACCCTCCCGACGTCGGCCGCTCACCTTATGGGATCCGCGGCATCTGTCGAACAGGCGTCGAGTCTATCCGACAGCACTGCTGGCCCATTCTTCCAACAGCGGCTGGCAATCCTCTGAAGGGACGCGGGGTTTGCGCGTGGTGCGCCTTGTCAGAGGGAGCGGAGAATGGCGGCGACGCCGCCGGCCTGGACCGAGACGGTGGTCTCGCCCGCGGCATCCCGCACGTCCTGCGGACCCTGCTCCATCGCGACCGCACGTCCACCGTTCTCGAGCGCCCAGCGGAACATGCCCAGGTCGTTGCGACCGTCGCCGATCACGAGCACGTGCGCCGGGTCGATGCCGAGCGCGGTGCGTACGCGTTCGAGGCCCGTGCTCTTGTCGACGCCCTGCGGGGCGATGTCGAGCCACGCCGTCCAGCCGACGGCGTACGACACTTTGTGCAACCCGATGCGCTCGACGAGCTCGAGGAACTCCTCCTCACCCTGACCGGGCGACACCACGACGATGCGGCAGACGGGTTGCGCACCGAGCTCTTCGAAGGGCACGCGTCGCGCATGGCCGAGGTTCCAGTCCTGGAGATACTCGGTGTACAGGCGCATGCCGTCGGGCAGTTCCACGAGGTAGCGAGCCTGGGGCAGGTGCTCGCGCAGCAGCGTCAGCACCTCACGCGGGTCGAATGTCTCGACATGCCAGCGCTCGTACTCCAGCTCGGCGGCGTCCAGGCGCCGCAGCACCACGGCGCCGTTCGAACACACGACGTACTCGGGGGCGATCTGCAGCTGCTGCAGGATGCCACGGGTGCTGCCCCAGCTGCGGCCCGTCGCGATCATCACCTCGTGACCGGCGCTCTGCGCATCTGCGACGGCCTCGACGACGCCGGGGCTGAGCGACTCGTCCTCGAGGATCACGGTGCCGTCGACGTCGAGGGCGATGAGCATCCGCCCCACGGCGGCCGGAGCCGCCTCGGTCTCGCGCGCGAGTTCTTCGACGACCTCGGCGGCTTCGGAAGGATCGACGAGGTCGACCTCACCGGTCTCGGGAAGGCGCGCCCCGACGGACGGATCGTCGCCAGGGGTCACGCGATCGGCTCCAGGACCTCGAGCCCGCCGAGGAACGGACGCAGCACCTCGGGAACCAGCACCGACCCGTCCTCGCGCTGATGCGTCTCGAGCATCGCGACGATCCAGCGCGTGGTCGCGAGCGTCCCGTTCAGGGTCGCGACGTGCTGCGTCTTGCCGCCGCTCTTGCTGGCGGGGTCGGCCGGCAGACGGTGGCGGATGTCGAGCCGTCGCGCCTGGAACGTCGTGCAGTTCGAGGTCGAGGTCAGCTCGCGGTACGCGTTCTGCGTCGGCACCCACGCCTCGACGTCGTACTTGCGCGCGGCACTGGATCCCAGGTCGCCGGCCGCGACGTCGATGACGCGGTACGACAGGCCGAGGTCCTGCAGCATCTGCTCCTGCAGTGCGACCAGGCGCAGGTGCTCGGCCTCGGCGTCTTCGGGTGTCGTGTAGACGAACATCTCGAGCTTGTTGAACTGGTGCACGCGGATGATGCCGCGCGTGTCTTTGCCGTATGAGCCGGCCTCACGGCGGTAGCACGTCGACCAGCCCGCGTAGCGCTTGGCGCCCTTGGTCAGGTCGATGATCTCGTCCATGTGGTAGCCGGCGAGGGGCACTTCGCTCGTGCCGACCAGGTACAGGTCGTCCTCTTCGAGGTGGTAGACCTCGGCGGCGTGCTGTCCGAGGAACCCGGTGCCGCGCATGACCTCCGGGCGCACCAGCGTCGGCGGGATGAGCGGCGTGAACCCGGCCTGCAGGGCGCGATCCAGTCCGAGGTTCATGAGGGCGATCTCGAGGCGCGCCCCGATCCCGGTGAGGAAGTAGAAGCGGCTGCCCGATACCTTCGTGCCGCGCTCCATGTCGATCGCGCCGAGCAGCTCGCCGAGCTCGAGGTGGTCGCGCGGCTCGAACGAGAACGCCGGGCGCTCGCCGTGCGTGCGCAACGTGACGAAGTCGTCTTCACCCCCGGCCGGCACGCCGTCGATGACGATGTTCTCGATCCGGGCGAGAGCGGCGTCGGATGCCTCCTCCGCGGCCGTGACCGCGTGCTGGGCCTGCTTGACCCGTTCGCTCAGCTCCTTGGCTTCGGCCACGAGTGCGGCCTTCTCCTCCTTGGGCGCTTGCGCGACCCGTTTGCCGTGCGCGTTCTGCGCGGCGCGGAGCTCTTCGAAAGCCGTGATCGCGGCGCGGCGTGCACGGTCGGCCTCGACGGCCTCGTCGACGGTGGCCGGCGACTCTCCGCGCGCCTCCTGCGAGCGCTTGATCAGCTCGGGGTTGTCGCGAAGAAGCACGGGATCGATCACGCTGCAAGCTTAGTCGCGCACCCCGCAGAGGCATCCGGGGATGCAGATCACGATCCCGCGCACCGTTTTCCTCAAGAAACAGTGCGTCGCCGGCAGGCCGGTCAGTACAGTGAGGCATGCGCAGTCGGGGGATGGCGGGGGTCATCGGTCTCGCGTGCGTTCTGCTGCTCAGCGCGTGCACCGTCGCTGCGTCGGAACCGGCGCCTTCCCTCACGCGCGGCCCCGAGCTCACGGCCGAAGCCTGCCCGTCCGGAACCACGCTTCAAGGCGGTCTGTGCCTCTCGGGCGATGAGGTGTCGGAAGAGCTGGCCGGCATCCTGCGCGCCGAGTTCGAGGCCGACGCCCTATCCGCCGTCATCGCCGGCGTCTGGCACGACGGTGAGCCCATCCTGTTCGGCGCGCTCGGCGATTCCATGCCGGGGATCGCGGCGACGCCCGACATGCACCACATGCTCGGCAATCTGTCGACGCCGATGCTCACCACCGCGTTGCTGCAGCAGGTGCAAGCCGGCGTTCTCGACCTGGATGACACTGTCGCGAAGTGGTATCCCGAAGTTCCCGCGGCCGACACGGTCACGGTCGAGATGCTGCTGCACAACACTGCCGGCTACTCGCAGTTCACAGGACAGGCCGACTTTCTGGCCGACCTGTACGCCGACCCGTTCCGGGTGTGGGAGATCGACGAGATCATCGACATCGGAACCGCCGGCGGCCCGCTCTTCGAGCCGGGGACGGACTGGATGTTCTCCGACACCAACTCGGCCGTCCTGGTCGGCATCCTTGCGAAGGCGACGGGCACCCCGGTCGCCGACTTGATGCAGACCGGCATTCTCGACCCGCTCGAGATGGACGACACCACCCTTGCCCGCAACGGCGACTGGCCGCAGCCCGTGCTCCATGGATACGACGGCGAGCGCGGAGTGTGGGAGGACGTCACCTACTGGAACCCCTCGTGGGCGCACTTCGCCGGCGGAACCGGCAGCAACGCCGCCGATGTCGCGGTCTTCCTCGACGCGCTCGGGTCGGGTGAGCTGCTCTCGGACGAGTACCACGAGCTGCAGTTCGCCCCGACGACCGCCGGAATCGGGACGAACACCGACGACCAGTACTGGGCGATGGGCTTTCTCGTCGTGAACGACTGGGTCTTCATGAATCCCGGGATCCCGGGCTACTACGGCGCGGGGGGCACCCTGCCCGACGAAGGGTGGACGATGGTCGTCTATACGACCGCTTCGCAGCGCACGGATCCCGCCGTCGCGACCGCGACCGAGATCTTCCGGCAGTTCACGAGCGTGGTGTCGCCCGCTCACTCGCTGGAGAAGTGAGACTCGCACTTAGAGTAAGACGCATGGCAGCGGCATCCGGCACCGGTGATCAGTCCCCGCCTCCCGACGAGCCCGACGCGCCGCATCCGGCGGACGAGATCTACGCGGACGGTCCCGACGCCGAGGAGCTGAAGGCCTCCGAGGCGCAGATCGCCGAAGAGGTGGCGAAGGATGCCGGCGAGCACCGCGAGGATGCACCGGACCCTGCCGCGGCGGCGAAGCCCGACGATGTCATCCGCGAGCCCGAGGACGTGGCGCCCGACACCGCCGACGACGAGACCGGCGAAGCGCGGCGCGTCTCGCGCGCCGGCGAGACCGAGCCCCTGGAAGGCGGCGGCGAACGGCCGAGCCCCAAGGCGGCGCTCGTCTACAACCCGACGAAGGTCGATGCCGACGCCCTGCGCGCCACGGTCTCGCGGCTGTCGGCGGACGCGGGCTGGTCGGAGCCGCTGTTCTACGAGACGACCGTCGACGACCTCGGCGACGATGTCACCCGTCAGGCGCTCGAAGCGAGCGTGGACGCCGTGCTGGTCGCCGGCGGCGATGGCACGGTGCGCGCCGTGTCGGAGGCGATGGCCGGTTCCGGCGTGCCGCTGGCGATCGTGCCGAGCGGTACGGGCAACCTCCTCGCGCGCAACCTCAGACTGCCGCTCACCGAGCCCGAGGCCATGGTGCGCGCGGTGTTCGACGGGGATCGGCTGGCGATGGACATCGGCTGGTCCCAGCTGCGGCGCCCCGACGGCGAGACCGCCGAGCACGCCTTCGTGGTGATGGGCGGGATCGGGCTCGACGCCGCGATGATCGCCAACACCAACCCCCAGCTGAAGAAGACCGTGGGCTGGGTGGCCTACGTCGACGGCGCCGCCCGGTCGCTCGCGAGCGCGAGGCCGTTCCGGGTCATGTACGAGCTGCCCGGGCACCGGCTGCACTCGGCCCGCGTGCAGAGCGTGCTGTTCGCCAACTGCGGCTCACTGCCGGCAGGTCTCGAGCTCATCCCCGAGGCATCCATCACCGACGGCGCGCTCGACATCGTCATCTTCCAGCCCAAAGGCCCGCTGG
>NZ_JBLWIH010000027.1:0-89372 GCF_051364985.1 Microbacterium sp. I2 | reverse complement strand
CCGCGTGCAGAGCGTGCTGTTCGCCAACTGCGGCTCACTGCCGGCAGGTCTCGAGCTCATCCCCGAGGCATCCATCACCGACGGCGCGCTCGACATCGTCATCTTCCAGCCCAAAGGCCCGCTGGGGTGGGTCTTCGTGTGGCGCCGCGTCGCGTGGGACAACAGCTTCCTGCGGCGCTTCCGCGCCGGCCGGCGCGTGCTCGCGCTGCGCACGAAAGACAACGCGGTGCGATACTCCCGCGGTGCGGGCATCGAGCTCGCGACGCATGAGGCGCAGCCGGTGCAGCTCGACGGCGACGAGTTCGGCGAGGCCGTGTCGGTCAAGACCCGCGTCGAGCCGGGCGCCCTGACGATCGTGGTGCCGAACGGCCACTCGACCGACGGGCTCTGACCGCAGAGCCCGCCGGGTGCGCGGCATCCGTCCGCCCTTCGACGACTCCGAGACGGCAGGCCCGGACGGCGGCGACTGAGCACCGCCGTCCGGGCATCATCCTCTGAGCGTCAGCGCCCCGAGCGCAGGCCTCCCACGTTGCCGGGGGGCCCGTCGACGGGCAGCACCAGCTTCGAGGCGAGCACCGCGTCGCGGTGCACGGTGAGGTGCGGTGCCGGCTCGACCTCGGTTCGCATGCTCTCGCGCACGTCCGCCCCTGTGATCGTCACGCGAAGCCGGTGGCCCTCGGGGAAGACGTACGACGTCGGCAGCAGGTCCACGCGCATGGTCCGCGGCTCACCCGGCTCGAGCGCCTCGTAGTCGGCCTCCGTGCCGCGGTACCACGGCGTGCCGAGCACATCCCACGGCGAATCGCCGGTCGCGCTCAGCGCCGCCCTGACTCTGCCGTCCGTGACGATCCGGACGGATCCATCGGGAGCGACATCCTCCAGGTAGACGAAGACGTTCTGATCGGGAGCCGTCGACGACAGCGTGAGCTCGAGTTCGGGATGACCGGTCACCTCGACGGCCGAAGTCAGCACCTCGGTCGTGTAGGTCAGGCCGTGCTCGTCCTGCGGACATGTCTGCCCCAGTCCGACCGGCGCGGGGCATGTCAGCGTGTAATCGACCTGGTACTCGTCGGCGCCACCTCGCCCCCGGGGGTGATCGAGGCCGAGCGTGCCGTCATTGACCGACTCGACCGTGCCGCTGCGCCCCTCCGCCAGGTAGAGCGAGGCCTCGTGCGAGCGACTCGGCCAGACGTCGGACTGGCGCCACTCGCTCTGACCGTCACCGTGCTCGACGAGCCAGGTGTAGGCCGGCTCATCCATGATCCCGTTCTCGACGCCCTTCAGCCAGTAGTCGAAGAACCGGTGCCGCTCGGCCACGATGTCGAAGCCGTCCGAACCGCAGTGTCCCCACGGGCCGACCAGCACCTTGTGCGGGTTGGCGAGCGAGGCGGCGCTCACGAGCACCTCCTTGCGGAAGTCGTCCTGCCAGCCGTCCCAGCTGTACAGCGCGGCACCCGACCGCTCGATCGCGTCGCGATACGTCGCGACGCTGTACTCCTCCCAAGGCTGAGTGCCGACCGCATCCACGTAGCTGTCGCGGAACGGCGCCGCGCGCCACATGTCGCGCAGCGATGTGTTCGCCTGATGCTCGAGCGCGGCCTGACGCAGCAGTGCGCCATCGTCGTCGCCGTCGACCGGAAGGTTCGTCAGATCCTGCTCGAGCGTGCGGTTGGGCCCCACGCCCCAGTTGGCGCGGATCCCTCCACGGTTGAAGCCGTCGAACTTGTGGAACGAGTAGTTGCCCGCGAAGACCGCCTTCAGGTGCGGCGATCCGGCGGTCGCCGCGTGCATCGCCGCCTCGCCGGTGTTCGAGCAGCCGAACACCCCGATCCGGTCGGTCGACCACGACTGATCCTCGAACCACTCCATGACGTCGTGGGCGTCGCGTGCCTCGGCCCTCGGGTGGTAGCCCCGCATGGTGCCGAACGACGCGCCGTTGCCTCGTCGGTCGACGAAGGCGACCACGTAGCCGTGCTTCGTGAGCTCCGCCATCCCGCTCTCGACGCCGGCGAGCCGCACCGCGCCGGATGCGCTGACCGACGCCCGGCTGAGCTGGTGCTCCCACACCACCGGATGCGGCGTCTGCACCGCCACCCCGCTCACGGCCGGCCGGTACACGTCCACCGCCAGGCGCGTGCCGTCGCGCATCGGCACGTACTGGGACTCGCGCACCCATTCGTCGTAGATCTCGGGAGAATACCCCTCGTACACGCCCGGTTCCGAGACCCGCTCGTCTGCGACGGCCGGAGCCGTGGCGAGCGTCGCGCCGGCGACGGCGAGGGCCGCCACCCCCGCCGCCCACATCCGTCTCGTCCGTGCTCGCGTGGTCCGTGCTCGTGCCCTGATCATGCCGCCTCATCTCACCGTCGAGAGTCAGGAATCTCCGACCCGGATGGGACGAAGGAATATCAGTCTGGTTGATATTCCTGGACATGGTCAACCCCCGGCGGGGCGTGGTTCCCAACGAAGACGCCCCGCCTGGGCGCGCGGCATCCGTCAGCCCTTGACTGCTCCGCCCATGCCTGCACTGTTGAGGAAGATCCGCTGGAACAACAGGAACAGCACAACCGGGATGACCGTCGAGATCGCCAGGGCCGCGAGGAAGACATCCAGCTCGATGAACTGCTGGAGCTGCGGCAGCCGTACGGACAGCGGCTGGATCGCCGGGTCCTTCAGCACCAGCAGCGGCCACAGGAAGTCCTTCCACGCCGCGATCACCGCGAACACCGACACGACTCCGACGATCGGCCGCGACATCGGCAGCACCACCGACCAGAACAGCCGGTACGGGCCGGCGCCGTCCATGCGAGCCGCCTCGAAGACCTCGCGCGGCAGCGAGTCGAAGAACCGCATCACCAGCAGCACGTTGAACGCGTTCGCCCCCGCCGGCAGCCACACCGCCCAGAAGGTGTTGATGAGGGATTGACCCAGCAGCGGCGGTTGCACGATCGTCAGATAGAGGGGAACAAGCAGCACGATGCTCGGCACGAACAGCGTCGCCATGACGAGCCAGACCACGAGCTTGCCGTACCGCGGTCGCAGCACCGAGAGCGCGTAGCCGGCCGTCGTGGCGACGAGCACCTGCACCAGCCACACCCCGAGCGCGATCACGACGGTGTTGAAGAAGTACTTGTCGATCTCGACGCGCGTCCAGGCCTCACCGAGGTTCGCCCAGTCGATCCCGTTCGGCCACAGAGCCAGTGGCTGGCGCAGCGTGTCCTGCGTCGGTGTGACGGCCGACTTCGCGAGCCAGAGGATCGGGCCGAGGCCCACGATGATCAGCGACAGCAGCAGGATCGCGTGGGTCACGCGTGTGGTGGCGCGCACACGGCGACGGCCCCAGTCGGCGGTGGACAGGATGCCGCGATCGGCGTCCGCGACCGCCTCGCGGCGCCTGCGGGCCGGCGTCTCGACCGCGCTCACGAGGTGCTCCAGGACTTCGTGAGCCGGAAGTACACGGCGGAGAAGATGGCCAGGACCACGGCGAGCATGATGCTCAGCGCGGTCGCGGCGCCGTAGTCGCCGCCCAGGCTGTTCTGGAACGCGTACTTGTAGATCAACATGAGCACCGTCATGGTCGAGTTGGCGGGGCCGCCCGCCGTGAGCAGGAACGGTTCGAGGAAGACCTGCGCCGTGCCGATGATCTGCAGGATGAAGGTGACCAGCAGCACGCCTCGCAACTGCGGGATGGTCACGTGCCACACCTTGCGCCACACCCCCGCACCGTCCACTTCGGCCGCGTCGTAGAGCTCCGGCGCCACCCCGATGAGGGCGGCGAGGTAGATGATGACCGTGCCGCCGGCGGCGGACCACGTCGCGAACAGCACGATCGACGGCATCGCGGTGGCCGGATCCTGCAGCCACGGCAGCGGGGCGACGCCGAACCAGCCGATGATCGTGTTGAACACGCCGTTCGGCGACGCGTCGTAGAAGAACTTCCACAGCAGCGCCCCGACCACCGGCGGCACGATGACCGGCAGATAGGCGAGCGCGCTGTAGAGCCCGCGACCACGGCGGACCTCGCTCATCAGCACCGCGACCACGAGCGGGATCGGGTAGCCGAGAAGGAGTGCGAGCAGCGCGAACCACAGAGTGTTCATCACGGCCGTGCCGAGCAGCGGGTCGTTGAGCACGGTCGCGAAATTCTCGAGCCCGACCCATTCGGCCGGCGCGATGAGGTTCGTCTGCTGGAACGCCATGACCGCCGCATCCACGATCGGCTTCCACGAGAACAGCACGAAGCTGAACAGCAGCGGGATCAAGAAGACGAGGGTGTGCGGCCCGTCGCTGCGGAACCAGCCGGACATGCCGCGCGGCCGGCGCGGAGCTTGCGCCACCCGCTCGATGGTCTCGAACGTGTCGGCGGCAGAGGGCGGTGCCGTCATCGGCGTCAGCTGCGTCATGGCGGGTCCTGTCGTGTCGTTCCGGACGATGGCGCGGTGCGGTCTCCCGGGGCGCGGTGACGCGTCCCGGAAGACCGCGCCGGGCTACTCGGCGGCTGCTTCGTAGAGCGCCTCTGCCTGCGCCTGGACATCGGCCAGGAGGGCGTCGATGTCGGCGTTCTCGTCGGTCAGCACCGCCTGCACGACGGTGTCGAGCAGGGCGTACACGTCCTGCGTCGCCACGCGGGGCTCAGCGATGAGCGGCTGGTCGAAGATCGCATCGGTGTACGGCGCCATCTGCTCGACGGGCACGTTCACGAACGGCGCGATCCAGGCCTGGTACTGCTCGTACTGCTCCTGATCGAAGATCGGCAGCTCCGGCGCGCCGACGGGCTGGTCGAGGGATGCCGCGAGCTCCGCGGTCTCGACGACCGTGTCTTCATCGGCGAGCTTGGCAAGGTAGTAGAAGTCGATCCACTTCACGGCCGCCGCCTGCTCGGCCTCGCTCGCCTTGGGGCTCACCGCGGCGAGCGTCCCGCCGCCGAGCAGCCCCGGGTCCTCGCCCTGCAACGGCAGCACGGTCAGTCCGTAGTCGTCCGGGTTCAGGGCGTTCTGCGTCAGGAGGTTGCCGTAGTTCCCTCCGCCCGACACGTACATGCCGATGCGCCCCGATGCGAAGTCCTGGTTGATCGTGCCCCAGTCGTAGAGGAAGTTGGAGCCCATCGAGTTGTCGCTCCACCGCAGGTCGTGCAGGTACTGCAGCACCTCGGCGACAGCCGGATCCGAGTCGATCGTCGGTGCAGTGGCGTCACCGTTCTCGGTGCGCCCACCGAACGCGTTGACGAGCGTCGTGAGGATCCAGCCGCCGGTGTTGCCGGACGTCATCGTCGCGTAGCCGGCCTGCCCGGTGGCATCCGCGATCTGCTTTGCGGCCTCGCGCACTTCTTCCCACGTCGCCGGCGGGGCGTCCGGGTCGAGACCGGCCTCCTCGAACAACGCGCGGTTGTAGTGCAGACCCTGGCCGTAGGCGGCGATCGGCACGGCCCACTGCGCGCCGTCGTCGGATTGTCCGGCCTGCGCGATGTTCGGGTTGAACTGGTCGGCGTACGGCAGCTCGGCGACGAGCGCCGAGATGTCGGCGATCTGCTCGTTCGCGATCAGCCCGCGACCGTCGGTGAACGGGATCGGGAAAACGTCGGGCAGCGTGCCCCCGGCGAGGTCGGTCGTGAAGGTGGGCGCGGTCCAGGTGTACTCCTGAGCCTCGACGGTGATGTCGGGGTTGGCCTCTTCGAACGCCTCGACACGGGCGTCGAAGTTGTCGCGGGCCTCCTTCTCGAGCCCCGCGTCGATGGCGACGGTCAGGGTCACGGTGCCGTCGGCCTCGCCGCCGGGAGCGGCGCAGCCGGCGAGCAGCGCGGCCGCCGAGGTGAAGGCGAGCGCGCCGAGGGTGGCGCGTCGGGTCGTGGACGTCATTGTCTGGTCCTTTCGGTTTCTGCTGTGTTGTTGGTGGTGGGGGTGTGGGACTCAGACTTCGAGCCACACGGTGGAGTCGGGGGGCAGCGCCGCACCGGAGCCGGCGAGCGACGACATCGGTGTGCTCGCCAGCTGCACGCGGCGGTGGGCGGGGAGCGGCACCGGCACGGGACCGAGATTCGTCATCGAGACCGTCCGCTCGCCGCGGCGGAAGGCGAGCACGTCGGCACCGAGTTCGAGCCAGTGCAGTCGGTCGTCGCGCAGATCGGGGTTCTCGCGCCGGATCCGCAGCGCCGCCCTGTAGAGCGACAGCATGGATGCCGCGTCCCGCGCCTGCGCGTCGACCGTGAGGTCTGCCCAATCCGGCGGCTGGGGCAGCCACGTGGCGACGTCCGGATCGGGGCCGAAGCCGTACGGCGCCCGGGTTCCTGCCCACGGCAGTGGCACGCGGCATCCGTCTCGTCCCGGATCCACCCCGCCGGACCGGAAGTGCATCGGGTCCTCGATGACGTCTCGCGGGAGTTCGACCTCGGGTAGACCGAGCTCGTCGCCCTGGTAGATGTACATGCTCCCCGGCAGCGCCGCGGCGAGCATCGCGGCCGCACGAGCGCGCGCTGTGCCGCGCGCGAGGTCGGTCGGCGTCCCGAAGCGCTTGCGGGCGAACGCGAACGCCGAATCTGATCGCCCGTAGCGCGTCACCGGACGCGTGACGTCGTGGTTCGACAGCACCCACGTCGCCGGCGCGCCCATCGGCTCGTGCTCGGTGAGCGTGCGCTGGATCGATCCGCGCAAGGCGGTCGCACTCCACGGCTGGGTCATGAAGTCGAAATTGAAGGCGGTGTGCATCTCGTCCGGCCGCAGATACCGCGCGAATCGCTCGGCGTCGTCGAGCCACACCTCGCCGACGAGCACGCGCGTGCCGTCGTACTCGTCGAGCACGCGTCGCCAATCGCGGTAGATATCGTGCAGTTCGTCACGGTCGAGGTGGGGGTGAGTGCCGGGCGCATAGGACGAGCCGTTCAACGGCGGCAGCGCCGGATCCTTCACCGGCAGCGCCGCCGAGTCGATGCGGACGCCGGCGACGCCCCGGTCGAGCCAGAACCGCAGGATGTCCTCGTGCTCACGACGGACGTCCGGGTGGTTCCAGTTGAGGTCGGGCTGCTGGGGTGTGAACAGGTGCAGGTACCACTCCCCCGGAGTCCCGTCCGGGTTCGTCGTGCGCGTCCACGTATCGCCCTGAAAGCTCGACACCCAGTTGGTGGGCATCTCATCGCCGTTCTCGCCCTTGCCCGGGTGGAACCAGAAGCGCTCCCGTTCGGGACTGCCGGGGCCTGCGGCGAGCGCGGCCTGGAACCAGGGATGCTGATCCGAGATGTGGTTGGGAACGATGTCGATGATGGTCCGGATGCCGAGCGCCAGAGCATCCTGGATCAGCAGCTCCGCCTCCTCCAAGGTGCCGAAGCGCGGGTCGATGTCGCGATAGTCCTGCACGTCGTAGCCGCCGTCGGCCATCGGGCTCGGGTACCACGGGTTGAACCAGATCGCGTCGACGCCGAGGCCCTTGAGGTAGGGCAGCCGCTGCCGGACGCCCGCGAGATCACCCGTGCCGTCGCCGCTCCCGTCGGCGAAGCTGCGCACGTACACCTGGTAGATGACGGCGGACCGCCACCACAGCGGGTCGTCGGTCGCGGGGACCGCGCGGCTGTCGCGGGCAAGGACCTCGGTGTCCACGGAACTCCTCATCGTCGATGGCAAGACTCGATGAGGAGAATGTATTGTGACGGGCGATGTCACGCAAGTCTTGGACAGATTCACGCAAGATTATGATCTTGTCACGGCCTCTCGGAGACGCGAATCGGCCACGCCTCCGAAGGGGCGTGGCCGATTCTTCGCGTCAGCTTTGGATACGGATCAGGCCGCGACGGGGCCGGTCGACGCACGCAGCACGAGTTCGGGCTCGAACAGCAGCTCGTCGCCGGCCTCGGTCGTGCCGGCGATCTGCGACAGGAGCAGGTCGATCACGGTGCGGCCCATCGACTCGATCGGCTGGCGCACGGTGGTCAGGGGCGGCTCGGTGCAGCTCATGAGGAACGAGTCGTCGTACCCGACGACGCTGACGTCGGCGGGCACGCGCAGTCCCGCCCGTCGCGCCGCGCGCACGGCGCCGAGCGCCAATGGATCGCTCGCGCACACGATGGCGGTCGCGCCGGCGGCGAAGAGACGGGATGCCCCGGCCTGGCCGGACTCGAGCGAATACAGGCCGCGCACCACGACGTCGTCCTCGAGCGGCGAGCCGAGGCGTTCGAGCAGCCGGCGCGCGGCCGCGAGCTTGCGCTGCGATGGCACGTGGTCGAGGGGTCCGAGAAGCATGCCGATGCGGCGGTGCCCGAGTTGGTGCAGGTGCTGGATCGCCTGCTCGGCGGCCGCAGCATCATCGGTCGACACCGTGGCGAAGTCGAGGGCGTCGATGCGCGCGTTGACCAGGACAGCCGGGAGGTTGACCTGCCGCAGACGCTCATAATGCTCGTGCGCGGCATCCGCCTGACTGTAATTCCCACCGAGGAAGATGACGCCCGAGACCTGCTGAGCGAGCAGCAGATCGACGTAGTCCGACTCGGTGATGCCGCCCGCGTTCTGCGTGCACAGCAGGGGCGTGTAGCCGTTCTGCGTCAGGCCCCCGCCGATGATCTCGGCGAGCGCCGGAAAGATCGGGTTCTGCAGCTCGGGCAGCACCAGCCCGACGAGCCGGGCACGCTCTCCCCGCAGCTTCGTCGGACGCTCGTACCCCAGCACGTCCAGCGCCGTGAGCACGGCCTGACGCGTAGCATCCGACACCCCGGGCTTGTCATTGAGCACACGACTGACGGTCGCCTCGCTCACACCGACCTTGCGCGCGACCTCGGCAAGACGCTTCGACATGCGGCTCAGTTTACGCAAGAACTTGCAGGATTCCGCAAGGGGCTGCAGGCGCGGCACGCAGGCACGCCGTTCGGCCCAGGAACGGATTCCACCGGCTTACGAGCATTCGCGCGAATGGAATTCTGCAGCCGGCAGCGCGGTTGCGGGCATGCAGGACCACAATCGGAATCATCGGTGCAGGACACATCGGCAGCGCGCTCGCCCGCGCATTCTCAGGAATCGGCTACGACGTCGTGATCTCGAATTCACGAGGCCCCGAGACGCTTGCGGACCTCGTCGCCGACCTCGGACCGAAAGTGTCAGCCGCGACGGCAGCCGACGCCGCAGCGGCTGCCGACATCGCGGTGGTGACGGTGCCGGTCAAGGCGCTCCCCGAGGTGCCGGTCGCACCGCTGGCGGGAAAGATCGTGCTCGACACCAACAACTACTACTTCGAGCGCGACGGTCACATCGAGTCGCTCGACCGCGGCGAAGAGACCGTTTCGCGCCTTCTCCAGAAGCATCTGCCGACCTCCAAGGTCGTAAAGGCGTTCAACCACATCCACTCATACGAGATCACCACCGCCGGCCACCCGGCCGGCGACCCGAAGCGCCGTGCGCTCGGCACCTCGAGCGACTTCCCCGAGGCGATCGAACTAGTCACCGGAATCTACGACGCGCTCGGCTACGACACTGTGAACCTTGGCCCGCTCGCCGAGTCCTGGCGCATCGAGCGCGACCGCCCCGCGTATGCCCCCCGGCCAGACCGCCGACCAGCTACGCGAGAACCTCGCCCTGGCGAACCGCGTCCTCTGATCCGGAATGCGGATGCCGGGGCGCACGGTTGCATTCGACGATGAGTACCGCAGCCTCCGCCCCGGCCCTTTCCATCCTCGACCTCGTGCCGGTGCGCACCGGTCAGACGAGCGCGCAGGCGGTCGCGGCATCCCTCGAGCTCGTCGTCCGCGCCGACGAGCTCGGATACCGCCGCTTCTGGTTCGCCGAGCACCACAACATGCCGGCCGTCGCGTCGACGACGCCACCGGTGCTCGCGGCCGCCGCCGCCGCGCGGACCTCCCGCATCCGGCTCGGGTCCGGCGGTGTGATGCTGCCGAACCACTCGCCGCTCGTGGTCGCCGAGCAATTCGCGGCACTCGAGGCCATCGCGCCGGGCCGCATCGATCTCGGAATCGGACGTGCGCCCGGCTCCGACCCGGTCATCACGCAGCTGCTGCGTCAGAGCGGCACCACGAGCGACGTCGAGCGCTTCCCCGAGAACGTGCGCGACATCGCCTCGCTCGTGTCGTCCGAAGGCGCGTCGCTGCGGTTCACGAGCGGCGGCACCTACGAGGTGCGCGCGACGCCGTCAGCCACGACAACGCCCGAGGTGTGGCTGCTCGGCTCGAGCGACTACTCGGCCCAGCTCGCGGCATCCTTCGGACTGCCCTACGTCTTCGCGAACCACTTCTCGGGTGAGGGCCTGGAGCGGGCCCTCGAGCTGTATCGCACCCAGTTCCAGCCCAGCGAGACCCTCGCCGCGCCTCGCACGTTCCTCACCGCGAATGTCCTGGTCGCCGCGACCCAGGACGAGGCCGAAGCGCGAGCGTTGCCCAACCTGCGGATGACTGCGCGCCTGCGCACCAACAAGCCGCTCGTGCCGCTCGAGACCGTAGAGGAGTCGATCGCCCGCGCCGACGAGTTCGCCGGGCTCGGCGAGACGTTCATGACCGCGGCGCGTGCGAAATGGTTCGTCGGCACGGCCGAGGCCGTGGCATCCGATCTCCGCGACTTCGCCGCGCAGCACGGCGTCGACGAGGTGATGATCTCGCCGATCGCGGGTTCGTACGAGACCGAGCCGATGGATTCCTCGCCCGGCCGGCTGCAGACGCTCGAGCTGCTCGCCCCCTTCATGGCCTCATAGGTCAGCGGAGCGGGATCATCCGGAAGGTGCAGGCTCGGGACTGGGGGACGCCGTCGACGACGCCGCGGTCGCACGCCGGAGGATGACGCCGCGCAGCGGTACCCGTCGTGCTACTCCTGCACCTCGGGCTCGCCCGAGATGAGCCCGCGCAACCAGTCGCGCGCTTCGACGAAGACGTCGTCGGAGTACCGCTCGGGGTAGTGCACCACCGCACGGTCGGCGCGGGGGTACGAGCCGAGGAAGATCACCTTCGGGCTGAAGCGGCGCAGCCCCAGCAACGCGTCTGCCATGCGCTCGTCCTCGATGTGCCCGTCGGCGTCGATCACGAAGCGGTAGCGGCCGAGCTCATCGCCGATGGGCCGCGACGCCAGCAGCGACAGGTTGATGCCGCGGGTCGCGAACTGCTCGAGCATCTCGAGCAGGGCGCCGGGGTGGTCGTCGGGCAGCTCGACGATGAGCGAGGTCTTGTCGGCGCCGGTAGGAGGCGGCGGCGCCACCGTGCGGCTGACCAGCACGAAGCGGGTCACGGCGTGCGGATTGTCGCCGATGTTCGAGGCGAGCAGCTCGAGCTCATGATGCTCGAGGATCCCGGGAGGCGCGATCGCGGCATCCGCGTCGCTGGTCCCGTCGATGAGGCCCATCGCGCTCGCGACGTTGCTGGCGGCAGGCACATGCGAGTGCGCCGGAAGCGTGCGGGTGAGCCACTGCAGGCACTGCGCGTAAGCGACCGGGTGGGCGGCGACGAGTGACACGTCATCGATCCGCGCACCGGGCCGGCCGACCAGCACGAACTCGACGGGCACGAGGTACTCGCCCACGATCCGCAGCCCCGGCACGGTGGCCAGCGCGTCCTGCGCGGTCGAGACGCCGCCGTCCACGGAGTTCTCGATGGCGATCATCGCGGCATCCGAGCGTCCGTCGACGACATCGGCCAGGGCCTCGCCGACGTTGCGCACCGGCCGCCAGTCGTGCCCGCGCGCTTCGGGCACCTGCGCGAGCGCCGCCTCGGTGAACGTGCCTGCGGGGCCGAGGTAGCTGTAGGTGCGGCGGACGGGAGCGGGGGCGTGCGCGGCGGGGGCCTCGGAAGTCACGCGTGCCAGCCTAGCCACGTGCCCGGCCGCCGGGGCCGCGGCCTGCGCGCGAGGCCCCGGCGCGCGGCTCGACGGGTGGAGCGTGATGGGCGCCCGAGCGCAGGCTGCGTGGTGGAGTGCCCGGACCGATCCGCGTGTTCCCGCGGGCAGCGCCGAGCGGTCCAACGATTTCCACCTGCTCCCGGGCACGATTCGTCGGGGCGCCACACGCAGCCCCCGTCTCCGACGATGCGCCCGGCCACGAGGAGAGGCAGACTGGAAGGCATGACTCGTGCAGGACAGCCGGCCGAAGCATCCGACCTCATCGACGTCGACGAGGTGATCGCCGCCTACTACGACGTCGCGCCGGATCCGGACGTGCCCGAGCAGCGCGTCGCGTTCGGCACCAGCGGCCACCGCGGCTCGAGCCTGTCGGCGAGCTTCAACGAGACCCACATCCTCGCCACGACCCAGGCGATCGTCGACTACCGCCGCGCCCAGGGCATCGAGGGGCCGCTGTTCCTCGGGCGCGACACTCATGCGCTGTCGCTGCCGGCCGAGCGCAGCGCCGTCGAGGTGCTCGTGGCCAACGGCGTGGACGTGCGCGTCGACGCACGCGACTCGTGGGTACCGACGCCCGCCCTCAGTCACGCGATCCTGACCTACAACAGGGGGCGGGATGCTGGCGACCCCGGCCGCGCGGACGGCATCGTCGTGACCCCCAGCCACAACCCGCCGCGTGACGGCGGGTTCAAGTACAACCCGCCGAACGGCGGACCCGCCGATACCGATGCCACCGGCTGGATCGCGGACCGCGCCAACGCGCTCATCGCGGCGGGGCTCGACGGCGTGGCGCGCACGCCGTTCAAGGATCTCGACGGTGACACGATCGGCGAGTACGACTTCCGCGACGCCTACGTGCGCGACCTGTCGAACATCATCGACGTCGAGGCGATCCGCCGCTCGGGCGTGCGGATCGGAGCGGACCCGCTGGGCGGGGCATCCGTCGACTATTGGGCCCTGATCGCCGAGGTGCACGGTCTCGACCTCACCGTCGTGAATCCCGACGTCGACCCGACGTGGAAGTTCATGACGCTCGACTGGGACGAGAAGATCCGCATGGACCCGTCGTCGCCGTCGGCGATGGCGGGGCTCATCGGCCGCCGCGACGAGTACGACATCCTCACCGGCAACGACGCCGACGCCGATCGGCATGGCATCGTCACGCCCGACGCCGGGCTCATGAATCCCAACCACTACCTGGCGGTCGCGATCGACTACCTGTTCTCACACCGCGACGGGTGGCCGACGGATGCCGCGGTCGGCAAGACGCTGGTCAGCTCGATGATCATCGACCGGGTCGCGTCGTCGCTCGGCCGGCCGCTGCTCGAAGTGCCGGTCGGGTTCAAGTGGTTCGTTCCCGGTCTGCTCGACGGCACCGTGGCGTTCGGCGGCGAGGAGTCGGCCGGTGCGTCGTTCCTGCGCACCGACGGCTCGGTGTGGACGACCGACAAGGATGGCATCCTGCTGTGCCTGCTGGCGGCCGAGATCCTGGCTGTGACCGGCAAGACGCCTTCGCAGCGCTACGCCGAGCTCGAGTCCGAGTTCGGGGCTTCGGCGTACCAGCGCGTGGACGCCCCGGCGACACCCGCCCAGAAGGCGGCGCTCGGCAAGCTCTCGCCCGACGCGGTCACCGCGACCGAGCTTGCCGGCGAGCCGATCACCGCAAAGCTCTCGCACGCGCCCGGCAACGGCGCGGCGATCGGCGGGGTCAAGGTGCAGACCGAGCACGCGTGGTTCGCCGCACGCCCCTCGGGTACCGAGGACGTCTACAAGCTGTACGCCGAGTCCCTGCGCGGCCCCGAGCACCTCGCACAGGTGCAGGAGGAGGCCCGCGCCGTGGTGACCGAGGCGCTCGGCGCCTGACCGCGAGCCGTCGCGAATGGCCGCTCGGACTCCGGCGTCGGCGGCCATTTGCGACGGTTCGGCGCATCAGTCAGACGGGAAGCGTTTTCCGTCCGGCTCGGGCACAATAGGCGCATGGCAGATATCGCGCTGCGCGCCGATGACACCGAGCTCTCCGTGACGGCCGCCGGCGTCGACATCGCCCGCTACGCGTTCGACCCGGGCGGTGCGGCATCCGAAGGTCCGAAGCCCGTCCTTCACCCGTTGCGCGCGCTCGACGGAGCGCCGCTCACCGCGTTCCGCCCGTGGGACCACCGCTGGCACAAGGGCCTGCAGATGACGTGGACCCACGTGTCGGGCGAGAACTTCTGGGGCGGCCCGACCTACCAGCGTGACACCGGCTACAGGCTGCTCGACAATGTCGGGCGCATCCGGCACGACGCCTTCACGACTGTCCGGGACTCCGGCTCCGAGGTCTCGTTCGCCGAGCAGCTGACCTGGATCACGCGGGCCGGTGACGAATGGCTGGCCGAGACGCGCAGCCACCGATTCCACGGCGTCGACACCGACCGCGGCCTATGGCAGCTGGACTTCGCCACGACGCTGCGCAACGTCTCCGACCGCGCGCTCGAACTCGGCAGCCCGACGACGCAGGGCCGGCCTCGCGCCGGGTACACCGGTTTCGTGATCCGGATGCCTCGTGCCTGGACGGGCGGCCGGGTGCTCGCCGGCGGGCTCGCCGACGACGCCGGCGCCGACGCCGTGATGGGCTCGAGCGCTCCGTGGGTGGCGGTCTCGGGCGACCACGACGAGTTCGACGGCGGAGGCACCGTGCTCGCCTTCGCGGGCACGTCCACCGGGGCTCCTCCGATCAGGTGGTTCGTGCGCAGCGAGCCGTTCCCCATCCTCGCGCCCTCCCCCTCTTTCGATGAGGTGATCGTGCTCGAACCCGGCGACTCCGTCTCACTGAGCCACCGTCATGTGTTCGGCGACCGCATCTGGACGCCCGACGAGACGCGCGCGCTCGCGGCGGAGCTGGCGCCGTGACCGCGCCGCTCTTCCCCGGCGGGGTGGCCGTGAGCAGGCTGCAGGTCTACGACTGGGAGGCGCAGGACGGTCTGCGCGGCGGTTCCCCGCACCTGCACACCGCCTCGAGCGAGGGCTACGTCGTGACCAGTGGCTCCGGCGAGGTGCACACGGTGTCGACTGCGGGGCGCGGCATCCATCGTCTGGAACCCGGCGAGGTCGTGTGGTTCTCTCCCGGCACGGTGCACCGGCTGGTGAACCACAGCCGGCTCGAGCTCGTCGTGGTCATGCAGAACGCCGGGCTGCCGGAGGCGGGCGACGCCGTCATGACCTTCCCGTCCGACGTGCTCGACGACCCCGAGGCCTACGCGGCCGCCGCGACGCTCCCCGCCGAAGGCACCGACGACGAGCGGGCCGCCGCAGCGCGCGCCCGCCGCGACCTGGCCATGCGCGGGTATGGGGAGCTGCTCGCCGCGCTCGAGGAGCGAGGTCCGGCCGCCCTGACCGAGCTGCACGAACGCGCGGCGCGGCTGGTGCAGCCGAGGGTCGAGCGGTGGCGGCGATTGTGGGCCGCGACGGTCGAGGCCGAGACGGCGCGCACGCGCGACGCGCTGACGCGCCTGGCAGACGGGATGCCGGGCCTCATGGCCGACGCCGCGGTCACACGCGGCGACCGCGACGACGGCCCGCACGGGTTCGGCATGTGCGGCCGCCTGCAGACCTGGGAGTGGCCCGTTCCGCCTCTGCCCTGACCTGGTCGGACGGGCGTACGTGTAGCCTCAGCACCACAGGGTCACCGCGGCTCTCAAAGGAGCGAAACCCATGGGTGACAAATCCACGCGCAAGGAGGGCGGCAAGACCGCGCCCGCCAAGACGCTGAAAGAGAAGCGCCTCGCGAAGGCCGACAAGAAGGCGGCCAACAGCCGCGCGGCCGACAGCGACGCGATCACCAACATCAAGAAGCGCTAGTCCGCACCGGGGACGCGGCCGGCTGGCACCCATCCGCGAGGCCGCTCCCCCGGTAAGCGCCTACCATGGCGAGCATGAAGCGAGCCGGGATCCGCGACGTCGCCCAGCGCGCCGGCGTGTCGATCAGCACCGTCTCGAACGCGCTGAACCGGCCCCACATGGTGAGCGAGAAGCTCGTCCAGCGCGTGCGGTCCGCGGCCGACCAGCTCGGCTACGTGCCGCTTCAGGCGGCTCAGCAGTTGCGGGCGGGCCGAAGCGGGCTGCTCGGCATGACGGTGATCAACATCGCCAACCCGTTCTTCGCCGACATGGTGGCCGGCGCGGAGGATGCCGCATCCGCTGCCGGAATGCGGGTGCTGGTCGGCAACTCCAGCGACGACATCGGCAAGGAACGCGACCACCTCGAGCTGTTCGAGCGCGTGCAGGTCGAGGGCGCTCTGGTGAGCCCGTTCGGGCCCCTGCAGCCGTGGCTGCAGCGGTTACGCGGGCGCGGCATCCCGGTCGTCCTCGTCGACGCGGTCGACGACGCCGGGGAGGTTCCTTCGGTGTCGTTCGACGACGTCGCGGGCGGGCGGCTCGCCGCCGAGCACCTGCTTGCCGCCGGCCGGCGCCGCCTGGCCTTCGTCGGCGCGCGCGAGGAAGTCCGCCAAGTGCGCGAGCGTCTGCACGGTGCTCGTCTGGCCGTCGCGGGACACCCGGATGCCGGCCTCGAGCTGATCTGGACCGAGCGCACCACGTCCGACCTGGGGCGGGCGTTCGGCGAGCAGCTGGCAGCGCGCTCGCCGGCGGATCGGCCCGACGGACTCGTCGTCTCGAACGACCACCTCGCCATCGGTCTCGTACACGGCCTGATCTCGGGCGGCGTCCGCGTGCCCCGGGACGTGGCTGTCGTCGGGTACGACGACATCGAGTTCGCCGCGCTCGCCGCGGTGCCGCTCACGTCGGTGCGCCAGCCCGCCCGCGAGATGGGCCGCACGGCGGCCGAGCTGCTGCTCGCTCGCATCGCCGGAACGGCCGGGCCCGACCTCGGCAACATCGTGTACCAGCCCGAGATCGTCGTGCGCGAGTCGACGACCGGCCACACCGGCCGCTGACGGCGCGCCCTTCGCTCTAGAGTCGCGCACTTTGCCCCGCGCGTCGGCGATCGCGCACACGGCGCGCGACTCACGTGGCCGGACGGCGTGCCCCGTCAGCTGACCAGCTGCGACCCGAGCGCCTCGCCGTCGCCGTCGCGACGCTCTGCCGCCCGCAAGGACCAGCCGACGAACGAGGCGATGCGCCGCGCGCCGCGCTCGTGGAAGTGGGTGTCGTCGGCGAGCCCGTCGGGCCAGGCGGAGTGCTGGCCGGGGGCGAAGTGGCTGAGCAGGGTGCGGGATGCCTCCGGTCCCAGGTCCTCGTAGAGCCACGTGGTGAATGCGGTGAGGTCGATGAGCGGCGCGTCCAGCTCGTGGGCGAGGTCGCGCACCGCATTGGGGTAGTCGCCGTGCGTCGGCGTGACCCGGTCGCCGTCGAACCAGCGCCGCTCCGTCGAGGTGCACAGCACGGCGACGGCGCCCCGCTCGCGCGCCTGCAGGACCATTCGCTCGAGGCGGTCGCGATAGCCGCCGCGCGACGCGAGCAGCCCAGGGTTCTTCTGATCGTTGTGGCCGAACTGGATGACGACGGTGTCGCCGGGCTCGACGCCACCGAGCAAGCGATCCCACGAACCGTCCGCAAGGAACGACTCGGTCGTCGCCCCGCCGTAGGCGAGGTTTCGCACCGGCGCGCCGACGACGGGTTCGATGTAGGAACCCCAGCCGGTCATGGGCAGCTCCTCGGGCTTGGCGGGCGCGACCGTCGAGTCGCCGGCGAGATGGTACGTCACGAGCAGAACCTCCAGAGGCGGGCGGAAGCGGCATCCGTCGCTACCATGTCATCATGACGCAGAAAGCGTTTACCGGCACGATCCGGATCGCACAGCAGCCCCGCCCCGCCCGCTCGGTGCTGCGTCTGCTGGCGCGCCGCCCCGGACGTATGACTGTGGCCATTCTCGCCTTCTCCCTGAAGGAGATCCCGCTGTGGTTCCTGCCGGTCGTCACCGCCGAGATCATCGATCTGGTCGCCACCGGCGGTGAGGTCTCGACGGTGCTGGTCTGGTTCGCGATCGCGGCGGCGCTGCTGATCCAGAACTACCCGAACCACATCGTCTACACCCGCAACTTCATGACGGTGGTGCGCGACACCGGCGCGGACCTGCGCAACGCCCTCGCCGCGCGGCTGCAGAGCCTCTCGATCGGGTACCACACCCGGGTCAGCGCGTCGATCGTGCAGACCAAGGTCGTCCGCGACGTCGAGAACATCGAGCTCATGCTGCAGCAGGTCACCCATCCGCTGCTGTCGTCGGCGATGGTGCTCATCGGCGCCATCGCGATGACCGCAATCGCCGTTCCGGAGTTCCTGCCGGTATACGCCCTCGCGGTGCCGATCGCACTCGTGCTGCGGTGGGCGCTCAGCCGGCGGTCCCGCATGCGCAACGAGGTGTTCCGCCGCGAAGTCGAAGGCTTCGCCGCACGGGTCGGCGAGATGGCCTCGCTCATGCCCGTCACCCGCGCACACGGGCTCGAGCAGACCGCCGTCTCGCGCGTGTCGGCCGGCGCCGACGGCGTCCGCCGTGCGGGCCTGCACCTCGACATGCTGAACGGCCACGTCGCCTCGATCTCGTGGGTCACGATGCAGTTGCTGGGGCTCGGATGCCTCGTGCTCGCGGCGGTGTTCGCGCTCACCGGCATCCTTCCCATCACTCCGGGTGAGGTCGTGCTGCTGTCGACCTACTTCGCACTGCTGACGCAGGGCCTGACCCAGCTGCTGATGCTCATTCCTGTCGGCGCGCGGGGGCTGGAGTCGATGCGGTCGATCGCCGAGGTGCTTCAGGAGCCTGACCTCGAGCAGAACGCCGGCAAGCGCGCGGTCTCGTCGGTGACCGGACACGTCGAACTGGAGCACGTGTCGCACCGCTACGAAGGAGCGGATCGGGATGCCGTGCACGACGTGTCGCTCGACATCCCGGCCGGTCAGACCGTGGCGTTCGTGGGTTCGTCGGGGTCGGGCAAGTCCACGATGCTCAATCTCGTGCTGGGCTTCGTGCGCCCGACGTCGGGCCGCATCCTCCTCGACGGCGCCGACATGCAGGACCTGGACCTGCGCACGGTGCGTCGCTTCGTGTCGGTGGTGCCGCAGGAGTCGGTGCTCTTCGAGGGGACCATCCGCGAGAACATCGCGTACGGCCTCGACGACGCCGACGACGACCGTCTGCGTGAGGCTCTGCGCGACGCGAACGCCGCCGAGTTCGTCGACACGCTGCCCGAGGGCTGGAACACCGTGGTCGGCGAGCGCGGCGCCCGTCTGTCAGGAGGCCAGCGCCAGCGGCTGGCGATCGCGCGAGCGCTCGTGCGCGACCCCCGCATCCTCCTCCTCGACGAGGCGACCTCTGCGCTGGACCCCGAGTCCGAGGAGCTCGTCAAGGGGGCGCTGAACCGGCTCATGGCCGGCCGCACGACCCTCGTCGTCGCCCACCGGCTCTCGACCGTGCGCCAGGCCGACCGCATCGTCGTGCTCGAACACGGCCGGATCGTCGAGGCGGGCGCGCACGACGCGCTCCTCGCGGCCCCCGGCCGCTACGCCCATCTCCACGCGACCCAGTCCGGTTCCGGCAGCCCGCCCTGACAGCATCCGCCGCCCATCACCCACCGCCGCGCTACCCTTCCCCATCGCGACGCCCTCCGTTTGCCGGATCCGGAAACCGGATCTCGCGCGCGTTGCCAGAGCGCCGCGCCGCTCCACCGTCGGAAACGCGCGGAATGTCCGGTTTCCAGATCCGGCAAAGCCGCGGAGAGAGCGACGGGATAGCGCTTACCCGCGCAACCGAATACCCTGGACGAACGGATGCCTCGGGCCGGGGCATCCGTTCGTCCGCACTTCTAGGGAGCCCTCGTGTCCGACACCCTGCGCTGCGCCATCGTGGGCACCGGCGCGATCGCCCACGCGCACGCGAAGGCGATCGCCGCTTACCCGCACGCCGAGCTGGTGGCCGTGAGCGACCTGTCGCCCGAGTCGGCCCGCGCCTTCGCTGAGGAGTTCGGCGGTCCGGCGGTCTACGACGACCTCGGCGCGCTGCTGGCGACCGAGCGTCCCGACGTCGTACACGTCTGCACGCCGCCGGTCGCGCACCGCGACCAGTCCGTCGCGGCATCGGCGGCGGGTGCCCACGTCATCGTCGAGAAGCCGCCGGCACCGAGCCTGGAAGAGCTCGACGACATGCGAGCGGCAGCCGCGCGCGCCGGGCGCGAACTGGTCGTCGTGTTCCAGCAGCGCACCGGCACAGCGGCGGCTCACGTCAAGCGGCTCCTCGACGACGGCGCGTTCGGTCGCCCGCTCATCGCGCAGTGCCAGACGCTCTGGTACCGCAATGCCGCGTACTTCGAGGTGCCGTGGCGCGGCAAGTGGGAGACCGAGGGCGGCGGCCCGACGCTCGGGCACGCCATCCACCAGATCGACCTGCTGTCGTTCCTCCTCGGCGAATGGGAGAGCGTGCAGGCACGACTGTGGCGCCTCGACCGCGAGACGCAGACGGAGGATGCCTCGACCGCGACGGTCGCGTTCGCCAACGGTGCCATCGCGTCCGTCGTGACCAGCGCGGTGTCGCCGCGCGAGACGAGCTCGATCCGCATCGACACGCAGCGCGCGACCATCACCGTGGATCACCTGTACGGGCACGGGCACGACAACTGGCGCATCACGCCGGCGCCGGGGTTCGAGGACCTCGCCGCGGAGTGGGCGCTGCCCGACGTCGAGGAGCCGAGCGGCCACGCCCAGCTGATCCGTGATGTGTACGACGCGCTGCGCGCCGGCACGCCCTTGCCTCCGGTCGGCGACGAGCCCGCCCGTTCGTTCGAGCTCGTCGCCGCGATCTACGCGTCCGCGGCCGAGGAGGGCGCACCGATCACGCCCGCACGGCTGGCCTCGCATCCCACTCACCGTCGCGGCTTCGCCAGTCCGGTGACCGACCGCCGCTGAGCCGCGCGCGCACTCCACCGACGACTGAGCCCGGCCCCGAGCGGCGGCATCCGTCCCACCGATTCTCCTGTCGAGCGCAGGGCGGGGCAGGGCAGGGCAGGGAGGGCCGGCAGGGACGGTAGTCGTGCAGGGCAGGATCGGATGCCGCCGGCAGGTCGACCGCGCCGCGAGGACTGGGATCGCCCCGCCGCGAGGACTGGAACGCACACTTCGGCGTTACTGAATCGTTCAAACGAATCTGCCACGGACGCTTGCGAAACGTTTTTCTCTGGAGTACATTCGCGGGCAAGCGCTTTCCATCCCGATCTACCGGAAGGCGCATCACACCGCACCAGAGGACGATGAACGTCACGCGGCATCGAGCGCAGACGTTCCAGAGAGGACAACGATGTTCAGCAGGAAGCGGGTTCTTGGAGCCGCCGCCGTCGCGGCCGGCGCCGCCCTTGTGCTGGCCGGCTGTGCCGGCGGAGGCGGCGACGCCCCCGACGGCGAGCCGACGTTCAACCCCGACGAGGAGGTCACGCTCGACCTCGCCTTCTGGGGCAACGACGTGCGTGCCGAGCTCTACAACGAGGTCATCGCCGCGTTCAACGAGGAGTATCCGAACATCACGGTGAACTCCTCGTTCCTCGCCTTCCCCGAGTTCTGGGAGAAGCGCCAGACCGAGGCTGCCGGCGGCAACCTCCCCGACGTCATGCAGTTCGACTACTCGTACCTGCGCCAGTACTCGCAGAACGAGCTGCTGCTCGACCTCGACCCGTACCTCGGCAACATCATCGAGACTGAGCCGCTGCCGCAGAACATCCTCGACATCGGCGTCGTGAACGACACGACCTACGCCATCCCGACCTCGACCAACGCGTGGGGCATGTACACCAACCCGGTGCTGCTCGAGCAGGCCGGCGTCGAGGAGTTCGCCGGCGGAACCTGGGAGGACTACACCGAGTGGATGGGTGAGGTCACCGACGCCTCCGGCGGCGCCTTCTGGGGCGGCAGCGACTTCACCGGGCGCATCCAGAACTTCGAGCTGCAGCTGCGCGCCGAAGGCTCCGACCTGTTCAGCGACGAGGGCGAGCCCGGCTTCGACGAGGAGCGGCTGACCGAGTTCTGGGAGTCCGGACAGGACGTCCGCGACGGTATCGGCGTGCCCCAGCAGCGCGTGGAAGAGGTCGCCCCGCTGAGCCCCTTCGACACGGCGCTCACCGCGAGCGAGCTGACGTGGGACAACTTCGGATCGGGCTACCTCGGCAACCTCGGCGAGGCCTACACCGAGCTCGGGCTCGTCGCTCCTCCGATCACGGAGGAGGGCGCCAAGGACCTGTATCTCAAGCCCTCGATGCTCCACGCGATCTCGGCGAACACCGACCACCCGGAGGCGGCCGCGACGCTGGTGAACTTCCTCATCAATTCGCCCCAGTCCGGTGAGATCTTCGGCACCAACCGTGGCATCCCCGCCTCGGAGACCGCCCTCGAGGCCGCCGAGCTCGACCCGCTGAGCCAGCAGATCGCCGACTACGAGGCCTCGATCGCCGACCGCCTGGGCGATGCCCCGCCGGTGCCGATCATCGGTTACGGCACCCTCGAGGAGAAGTTCCGCCAGCTCGGCACCGAGCTCAACTTCGGGACTGTCACGGTCGAGGACGCGGTCACGCAGTTCTTCGCCGAGATGGATGTCGTGCTGAACCAGTGAGTCCGTCCGGGTCCGGGCGCGCCGCGCCCGGACCCGGACCACCACCCGAACCACCCCATCGGAGAATCCCACCGTGAGCACCACAGCGACCAGAGTCATCGTGACGGGCGACAAGTCCTCGCGGCGATCCCTGTCACGAAAGCGCCGTCCGGAGCACGTGGACCGGCCAGGCCAGCGGTCGCGGCAGCGCCGCGAGACGCTGTCGGGATTCGGCTTCCTAATTCCGTGGCTGATCGGGTTCTTCGGGCTCACCCTGATACCGATGGTGTACTCGCTGTACCTGTCGTTCACCAGCTATAACATCTTCTCCCCGCCCAAGTGGATCGGGCTGGACAACTACATCCGCATGTTCACCACCGACCCGGCGTTCATGCAGTCCGCGCAGATCACACTCATCTATGTGCTGGTCGGCACCCCGATCACCCTCGCCGCGGCGCTGATCGTCGCGATGCTCCTGAACTTCCGCGATCGCGGCGCAGGCTTCTTCCGCTCCGCGTTCTACGCCCCGTCCCTCATCGGCGGCTCGGTCAGCGTCGCCATCGTGTGGCGGGCGATGTTCTCCGGCGACGGCCCCGTCGACAGCACACTGAGCTTCTTCGGAATCGACCTGGGCGGCTGGATCGGCAACCCGGCACTCGTGCTGCCGATGATGATCCTGCTGGCCGTCTGGCAGTTCGGCGCCACCATGGTCATCTTCCTCGCCGGCCTCAAGCAGATCCCGAAAGAGTTGTACGAAGCGGCCGAGATGGACGGCGCCGGACCCTGGCACCGGTTCCGTGCCGTCACCCTCCCGATGCTGAGCCCGGTGATCTTCTTCAATCTGCTGCTCGGGCTGATCGGCGCGTTCCAGGTGTTCGCGTCGGCGTACATCATCTCCAACGGCACCGGCGGCCCCGCCGGGATGACGAACTTCATCACCCTGTACCTCTACAAGCGCGGCTTCTCGGACGGCCAGATGGGCTACGCCGCCGCGATCGCGTGGGTGCTGCTGATCGTCGTCGCGATCATCGCCGTCATCCTCTTCCGCACCCAGCGCAGCTGGGTCCACTACGCCGGAGACAACCGATGAGCACCACATCCTCGTTCGGCGAGAACGCCCTCCTGATCACCGAGAACCAGACCGATCCCGACCCGAAAGCACCCACCGCGGGCCGCCGGAAGGTCAAGCGCAAGACCTGGCACACCGTGATCTGGCTGATCGTGCTGCTCGCCCTCGCCGCCGTCGTGCTCTACCCGCTGGTGTGGCTGTTCCTGTCCACCTTCAAGCCCAACGCCGAGTTCGGCCAGAACCAGGGCCTGATCCCCCAGAACCCGACGTTCGACAATTACGTCAAGGTGATGGAGGGTATCGCCGGCACACCGATGTGGAAGTTCTTCCTGAACTCGCTCATCATCGCCGTCGGCTCCGTGATCGGCACGGTCGTCTCATCGGCCCTCGCCGCCTACGCGTTCGCGCGCATCCAGTTCAAAGGCCTCGGCATCTTCTTCGCCGCGATGATCGGCACACTGCTGCTGCCTTTCCACGTCGTGATCATCCCGCAGTACATCATCTTCAACAACCTCGACATGGTCGACACCTTCTGGCCGCTGCTGCTGCCGAAGTTCCTCGCCACCGAGGCGTTCTTCGTCTTCCTGCTCGTGCAGTTCATCCGGCAGATGCCCCGCGACATGGACGAGGCAGCCCGCATCGACGGCGCCGGCCACCTCCGCATCTTCTGGTCGATCATCCTGCCGCTGATCAAGCCCGCCCTGATCACCTGCTCGATCTTCGCGTTCATCTGGGCCTGGAACGACTTCCTCGGACCCCTGCTGTACCTCACCAGCCCCGAGAACTACCCCCTTCCGATCGCGCTCCGCCTCTACAACGACGCGTCGTCGGGCGGCGCCGACTACGGCGCCACGGTGACCGCCTCGTTCATCGCCCTTGTTCCCGTCCTGCTGTTCTTCCTCGTCTTCCAGCGCTTCCTCGTCGACGGTGTCGCGACCCAGGGATTGAAGGGCTGACGGATGCCGCAGACCATGGACCGCCGGCAGCTGCGAGCCGCGCGCCACGCCGACGCCTCGGGCAGCGGGCCCACGCTCGACGAGCGGGAGCCGTCCCGCTTCCCCGGCGCGAAGGGGGCGTTCGCCCTGTTCGGCGAGGTGCTGCTCACCGGCCTGCTCATCACGGCCGCCGGCCTCGCGGTCATCACGCTGCCCGCGGCACTGGCCGCTGGCATCCGCCATCTGCGCCGTTACGTGAATGCCGAGCAGTCCCACGCGAGGACGTTCTGGCAGGACTGGCGCCGGGCGCTCCCCGGCGGACTCGTGGTCGGCGCGATCGCCGCGATCCTCGCGCTCGTGCTCATCCTCGACATCGACCTCGCGGGCTCGGGTCTGCTCCCCGGCGGCCCCGCGGTCGCCGTCGTGAGCTGGGCGGGCCTCGCGGCCGTCACGGTCGCGCTGCTCACGGCGGCCGGCGCGTGGACGCCCGAGCACGGCTGGCGCACCGCGGTCCGAAGCATCCCGCAGTCCGTTGCCGCAGACCCCGTCGGCGCGGTGTACCTCGCCGCGGCCGCGGTGCTGGCCGGCGTCGTGACCTGGATGCTGGCGCCCTTGATCATCGCCGGGCTCGGCTGCGCCGCCTTCGCGGTCGTCGCCGTCCCCGCGCGCCGCGGCCGGCGCTGATACGGCCCCTCGACCACCTCGACACACAGAACAGGAGCTGCTCGACGTGCTCTATGGCGCCGACTACAACCCCGACCAATGGCCGGAGGACGTGTGGGACGAGGACGTCCGCCTCATGCAGGAGGCCGGCGTCAACATCGTGAGCCTCGGCATCTTCGCGTGGTCGCGCATCCAGCCCGCCGAGGACGTGTGGGACTTCGACTGGCTCGACACGGTGATCGGCAAGCTGCACGCCGGAGGCATCGGAGTGAACCTCGCGACGGCGACCGCGTCTCCCCCGCCGTGGGTGAGCGCCACCTACCCCGAGACCCTGCCGGCCGACGAGTCCGGCGCGTCGTACTGGCCGGGCAGCCGTCAGCACTTCGCGCCGTCGTCGCCGACGTACCGGCGCCTCGCGGGTGAACTCGTTCGCCGGCTGGCCGAGCGCTACGCCCACCACCCGGCCGTCATCATGTGGCACGTCGGCAACGAGTTCGGCTGCCACCTGCCGATGGACTTCTCCGACGCCGCGCGCGACGCCTACCGGGTGTGGCTGCGCGACAAGTACGCGACGATCGACGCCCTCAACGGTGCGTGGGGCACGAGCTTCTGGTCCCAGCGCTACGGATCGTTCGACGAGATCTTTCCGCCGCGACTCGCGCCGTACAGCCACAATCCGTCGTCGATGCTCGACTTCCGCCGGTTCACCTCCGACATGCTGCTCGAGTGCTACCTGATGGAGCGGGCGATCCTGCACGAGGCGGGCGCGGCGCAGCCCATCACGACGAACTTCATGGGCCCGTTCAAGCCGGCGGACTACCGCCGGTGGGCCCCGTTCATGGACGTGATCGCCGACGACTGCTACCCCGACCCGTCCAATCCGCACCGGGTGCGCGATGCGGCGTTCCAGCGCGACCTCGTGCGCTCGCTCAAGCCCGGCGTGCCGTGGCTGCTGTGGGAGCAGGCGACGGATGCTGTCAACTGGCGTCCCTCGAACCCCGGCAAGCGTCCCGGCGCGCTCATCGCCGAGACCGCGCAGTCCATCGCGCGCGGGGCCGACGGCATCATGTTCTTCCAGTGGCGTCAGTCCCGTGCCGGCAGCGAGAAGTTCCACTCCGCGATGCTGCCTCACGCGGGCACCGAGACCCGCGTGTGGAACGCCGTCACCGAACTGGGAGCGCGCCTCGCCGCCCTGCCCGAGCTCCCCGCCCCTGGACGCGACGCACGGGTTGCCCTCGTCTTCGACTGGGAGGCCTGGTGGGCGGTCGAGGAGCGCGACCACCCGACGGAGATCGACTACCTCGCGCTCGTTCTCGAGTGGTACGGCGGGTTCCATGCGCGCAACATCCAGGTCGACATCGTCGGGCCCGAGGAGGTCGACGCAGGCTACGACCTCGTGGTCGCGCCGGCGCTCTACCTCCTCCGCGATGAGGGCGCCGCTGCGCTCGCGCGGTTCGTCGACGGCGGCGGTATCCTGCTGGCCGGCCCCTTCACCGACATCGTCGACGAGCACGACCAGTTTCGGTCAGGAGGCTTCGTCACGCAGCTGGCCCCGGTGCTCGGCGTGCGCTTCGAAGACTTCGGCGCTCTCGGCGGCGTCAGCACCGGCGGCGCGGGCGTCGGCGCCCTGAGTCCGCACGCGGCGCAGGCCGCGCGGGCGACCGGCGCCGCGGCGACCGTGACCTTCGGACTCGATGGCGCGTCGCTCTGCGGGCGCCTGGTCGCCGAGCGGGTTCACGCCGTCGACGCCACCGTCGTCGCGTCGTTCGAGACCGGGCTCACCGCAGGCTCCCCCGCGCTCACCCGCCACCCGCATGGGTCGGGCGAGGGCTGGTACGTCGCGACCCAGCCTGTGGCCGCGGGGCTCGACGCCGTCGTCGCGACGGTGATCGAGGCATCCGGCGTCCGCCCCGTCGTCGCCGGCCTGCCCGCCGGCGTCGAGGCGGCGCGTCGCGGCGACCTCGTGACGCTCATCAACCACGGCGACGTCCGGGTCGAGATCGCGATCGAGGGGATCGACGCCGAGACCGGCGCCCCCGTCGAGCGTGTGGCCCTCGAGTCCCAGGGGGTCGCCTTCGTGCATGCCCCGGCCGCCGCAAGCGAACCTGCACGCAAGACCGAACCGTTCGTGGCGGAACGGTCCGAGGCATCCATCGCCACCGCCGGCATCCCGGCCCGCTGATCCGGTCTGCACGCCCACAGTCGAGGAGCCCCATGACCGACTCATCCGCGCCGCTCCGCGTGCGCTTCGGCGAGCGCGACGACAGCGCGCGGCGACCGCGGATGGGCAACGAGGAGGACCGGCGTCCCGGCCTCGAGGTGACGAGCCGCGCGCTGGTGCGCGACGGGCGCCCCTGGCTGCCGGTGTCGGGCGAGCTCCACTACAGCCGCGTCCCGCGTGGACGATGGGTGGAGCGCCTGCGACTCATGCGGGCCGGCGGAATCTCGGTCGTCTCGACATACGTGCCGTGGATTCACCACGAGCCGGTGCGCGGCCGGGCGCGATTCGACGGCGGCCTCGACCTGGCGGCATTCGTCGATGCGGTGAGAACGGAGGGTCTGGAGCTCGTCCTCCGTATCGGCCCGTGGGTCCATGGCGAGACGCGCAACGGCGGCCTCCCCGACTGGGTGCAACAAGCGCCCGTTCAGCATCGCAGCGATGATCCGGCCTACCTCGAGCTGGTTCGGGAGTGGTTCGGCCGCGTCGCCTCGACGCTCGACGGACGCTGCACACCAGAGACTGTGCTGGCGATACAGCTCGAGAACGAGCTGTACGACCAGCCGGATCATCTTGTGACCCTCAAGCGGCTGGCTCGCGATGCCGGGATGTCGGCACCGCTGTGGACGGCGACCGCGTGGGGCGGCGCCGAGCTGCCCGATCCGGAAGTGCTGCCGCTGTGGGGCGGATACGGCGACGGATTCTGGGTCGACCCGCAGGCGCCGTGGGATCCGACCTTCCGTGCGCACTACTTCTTCTCCGACCAGTGGGACGACCCGGGCATCGGCGCCGACGTCCGCGGCGGGGATGCGGATCGCCGGGCCGGCCTGTCGCCATGGTTCCCGCCGGCGACCTGTGAGCTCGCGGGCGGGATGGCGACCGCGTACCATCGACGGCCGCGCCCGAGCGCTCTCGACATCGCTGCGATCGCCCATGCCAAGCTCGGCAGCGGCTCGGTCTGGCAGGGCTACTACATGTACGCCGGCGGCACGAACCCCGCGCCCGACCTCGAGGAATCCCAGGCCACGGGCTATCCGAACGACATGACTCGGCTGAGCTATGACTTCCACGCGCCGATCGGCGAGGGCGGCCGAACGGGTCCGAGCCACGCCGCGCTTCGTGTGCAGCACGCCGTCATCGAGGCGTTCGGCGATCGGCTCGCTCCCCTTCCGGCTCACCTCCCGGATGTCCGCCCGAGCGGCGTCGAGGATTCCGCGACCCTGCGCTGGTCGGTGCGCGGCGCGGACGATTCCGGCTTCGTCTTCATCGGGTGGCACCAGCCGCACGTGCCGCTGCCGGTGTACCACGGGGCGCAATTCGAGCTCGAGACGCCCGGCGGCCGGCTCCGGCTCCCCCCTCGGCCGGTCGACATCGCACCCGGCACCCTGGCGTGCTGGCCCATCGGTCTCGACGTCTCGGGGGTGCGGGTCGACTGGGCGACGGCATCCGTGCTGACCGTTCTGCCCGGCACCGCGGACGGCGCCGCACCAACCCTCGTGCTGATCGAGACCGCCGGCGTGCCCGTCGACCTCGCGAGCCGCGGGCGCGTGCATCGGCTCGTCCCTGGCGGTGAGGCGCGGCAGCTCGAAGCCGACGGCTCGCGTGTCGACGTGCTCGTCCTCGCGGCCGAGGACGCGGGCCGGGTGTGGGTCGTCGGTGCGGCCGGCGCGCGCCGACTGTTCCTCACCGACGAGGAGGTGACGTGGGATGCCGAGGGGCGCGTGTCGGTGCGCACGAGCTTCGAGCGGCCCGACGTGCGGGAGTTCGCCGGCGGGCGATGGCGCGTCCCGGCGTGGCTGCACACGGCCGGAACGGCGGCCGTGGCATCCGTCCCCGTGGAGCGGATTCGGGATGCGTCGATCCCCGCGGGGGACTACGGCTCGCGCGCAGGCCGTCACTCCGCGCCCAATGACACAGTGCTCGACGCGCACGCGGCGGTCTACCGGCTGACGCTGCCCGAGTGGGCGGACGACGACGCCGTACTGCGCGTGAGGTGGGCCGGCGACGTCGCGCAACTGCGCGTGGACGGGGCGACGGCAACGGATCGGTTCTGGGACGGCTCGGATCTCGTCGCGCGCGCGAGCGACATCGGCGCCGTCGCGGGGGCGTGCGTCGAACTCCGCATCCTGCCCCTGCGAAGCGACAGCGGCGTGCACCTCCCGGCGGATGCTGCGGCACGTCTCGCCGCGTCACCGGCGGCGCTCTGCGAACTCGACGGCGTCAGCATCGATCAGCGCTCGCTCTGGCGCGAGGGGGCGGCGAAGTGAGACGTCGGCGCCCGGTCGCAGAGAGGACAGCGGGAAAGCGCTTGCGTGGCATCCATGCTCGTGGCACACTACTGGAAAGCGTTTACCCACCCCGTCCGCCGTGGGTGACCCCAGACTCCCCGGGCGACCGCGCCGTCACCCGGAACCAAAGGAAAGAAGGACGATCGTGACCGACACGACGCTCGCCCCGGCTGCGGCCGAGGCCCCTGCCGCCCGCCCCGAAGTCCGCGAGATCGGCATCATCATGAACGGCGTCTCGGGACGCATGGGCTACCGCCAGCACCTCGTGCGCTCGATCCTCGCGATCCGCGAGCAGGGCGGCATCGAGCTGCCTGACGGCACGAAGGTCACGGTCAAGCCGATGCTCGTCGGGCGCAGCGAGGCCAAGCTCGCCGACCTCGCCGCCAAGCACGGCATCGAGGACTACACGACCGACCTCGACGCGGCCCTCGCCGACCCGCGCTGGGAGATCTACGCCGACTTCCTCGTCACCAAGGCCCGCGCGTCTGCGCTGCGCAAGGCGATCGCCGCCGGCAAGACGATCTACACCGAGAAGCCCACGGCTGAGACGGTCGACGAGGCGCTCGAGCTCGCGCGGCTCGCGAAGGAGGCCGGCGTCAAGACCGGCGTCGTGCACGACAAGCTCTACCTGCCGGGCCTTCAGAAGCTCAAGCGCCTCATCGACTCCGGCTTCTTCGGCCGCATCCTCTCGGTGCGCGGCGAGTTCGGCTACTGGGTCTTCGAGGGCGACTGGCAGCCCGCGCAGCGTCCCAGCTGGAACTATCGCGCCGAGGACGGCGGCGGCATCATCGTCGACATGTTCCCGCACTGGAACTACGTGCTCGAGAACCTGTTCGGCGATGTCAAGACGGTCTACGCGCAGGCGGCCGTGCACATCTCCGACCGCTGGGACGAGAAGGGCGAGCACTACACCGCGACCGCCGAGGACGCCGCCTACGGCATCTTCGAGCTCGAGGGTGACATCGTCGCTCAGATCAACTCCTCGTGGACCGTACGGGTGAACCGCGACGAGCTCGTCGAGTTCCACGTCGACGGCACGCATGGCTCGGCCGTCGTCGGCCTGTTCGGCGCGAAGATCCAGCACCGCAACGCCACCCCGAAGCCGGTGTGGAACCCCGATCTCGCCGACGATCACGACTACGACGCAGACTGGGCCGAGGTGCCCACGAACGACGTGTTCCAGAACGGCTTCCGCCAGCAGTGGGAGGAGTTCCTCGCCTCGTACGTGCTCGACACCCCGTACGAGTTCGATCTGCTCTCCGGCGCGCGCGGTGTGCTCCTCGCCGAGGCGGGCCTGCAGTCCAGCCGCGAAGGCCGCAAGGTCGAGCTGCCGACGCTGTCGCTGGACTGAGCGGGGAATTCCGGATGCCGCAGCTCACCCTTCTCTCCGACGCCGGGGCTCTCTCTGCCGCCGCGTTGAACGCCTCCCCGGGCTACGCCAAGCCCGAGGCCGCACTGCGCAGCCGCGTCGCGTACGCCGCCGCGCACGTCGTGCCGCAGACCTGGGCCGACAACACTCCGGGCCGGCCGGCAGAGGTCGACTGGGATGCGACGCTCGACTTCCGCCGCTCGGTGTACTCGTGGGGTCTGGGCGTCGCCGATGCGATGGACACCGCGCAGCGCAACATGGGCCTCGACGCCGACGCGACCCGCGAGCTCATCGCCCGGTCGGCACAGGTCGCGCGTGAGGAGGGCGGTTCGGTCGTCGTCGGCGTCAACACCGACCACGTCGACGATGAGCACATCTCCGTCGACCAGGTCATCGACGCTTACAAGGAGCAGCTGCACTTCACCGAGGAGCAGGGCGCCGGCCCCGTGCTCATGGCCTCGCGTCACCTCGCTCGGGCCGCGGCATCCGCTGACGACTATCGCCGCGTGTACCGCGAGGTGCTGTCGGCCGCCACCACGCCGGTGGTGCTGCACTGGCTGGGCACGGCGTTCGATCCGGTGCTCGAGGGCTACTTCGGCTCACCCGACTGGCGCGAGGCCGCCGACGTGCTCCTCGAGATCATCGGCGAGAACACCGACAAGATCGCCGGCGTCAAGATGAGCCTGCTGGATGCCGCATCCGAGGTGTCGGTACGTGAACGGCTGCCGGAGTCGGTGCGCATGTTCACCGGTGACGACTTCAACTACGTCGGGCTCATCGGCGGTGCCGACGTGCCCGAGGCGCAGCAGCCCGACCGCAACCCGGCCAGCAGCCGCCAGCACTCCGATGCCCTGCTCGGCGCGTTCGCGGCGATCACGCCGGTGGCTTCGGCCGCGATCCAGGCCCTCGATGCCGGCGACCCGGCGCGCTACCTCGAGATCCTCGGCCCCACGGAGCAGCTCAGTCGCCAGGTCTTCGCCGCGCCGACCTTCTACTACAAGACCGGCGTCGCCTTCCTGTCGTGGCTGAACGGCCACCAGCCCGCGTTCCAGATGGTGGGCGGGCTGCACTCGGCGCGCAGCCTCCCGCACCTGTCGCGCATCGTCGAGCTCGCCAACGCCTCACTTGCTCTGGAGAAGCCGGAGCTGGCGATGATCCGCTGGCACGGCATGCTCCGCCACAACGGTATCGACGTTCCAGGAGTGATCGCATGACCTTCTCATTCGACGGCACCGTGGATCCGCGGCTGTCGATCAACCAGGCGACCATCAAGCACGCCGACCTCGCGACCGCGCTGCGCGTGACGGCCGAAGCCGGCGTCCAGGCGATCGGCCTGTGGCGCGAGCCCGTGCAGGAGGTCGGCCTCGCCACGGCCGCCTCGATGCTGACCGACTCGGGCCTGCGCTTCACCACGCACTGCCGGTCCGGGTTCTTCACGATGCCCGAAGGTCCCGCGCGGCGCGCGTCGATCGACGACAACCGCGTCGCGATCGAAGAGGCCGCGACACTGGCAGCCGCCGGCGCCGAGGGATCGACCGCCATCCTCGTGCTCGTCGCGGGCGGCCTGCCCGAGGGCTCGCGCGACCTGGCCGGCGCGCGCGAGCGCGTGCGAGACGCGATCGGCGAGCTGGTTCCGGATGCCGCGGCCGCCGGTGTCACCCTCGCGATCGAGCCTCTGCACCCGATGTACGCCTCCGACCGCTGTGTCGTCTCGACGCTCGGCCAGGCGCTCGACATCGCCGCGGACTTCGACCCCGCCGTTGTGGGCGCGACCGTCGACACGTTCCACATCTGGTGGGACCCGGACGTGCTCGCCTCGATCGCCCGCGCGGGTCGCGAAGGCCGCATCGCGACGTACCAGGTGTGCGATTGGAAGACGCCGCTCGCCGCCGACGTGCTGCTGTCGCGCCACTATCCCGGTGACGGCGTCATCGACTTCGCATCGCTGACCCGAGCCGTCGAGGCCACCGGGTACGACCGCGACATCGAGGTCGAGATCTTCAACGAGCAGATCTGGGCCGCTGACCCGCTCGAAGCGGTGCAGCGGACGGCGGCCGGGTTCGCGGCATCCGTCTCTCCGCATCTGCGCGCGCGCGTCGCGGGCTGACTCCGGACGGTAAGCGTTCTCCCAATGCCCGGCCGAAACCGGACACAGGGCTTAGACTCTCGCCTGTGAGCAACCCCTCCGCGCCGGCCCGAGGCGCAGCAACCCTGCACGACGTCGCCCGCGAGGCGGGCGTCTCGCTCGCCACCGCGTCGCGCGTGCTGAACGGCTCGACCCGCAAAGTCGCGGAGAGCTATCGCGAGCGCGTCGAGGCGGCAGCCGAGAAGCTCGGCTACACCGCGAACCTCTCGGCGCAGGCGACGGCCCGCGGCACCTCCGCGATCGTCGCACTGCTGGTGGCCGACATCGCCGACCCGTACTTCAGCCAGCTGGCATCCGGCGTCGCGCGTGGCGCCGACGAGGCGGGACTGGTCGTGACCATCGCCATCACCGAGCGCGACCCGCAGCGCGAGGTCAAGCTCGTGCGCGCGCTCCGCGGCCAGCGCCCGCGCGGCCTCATCCTGGCTGCATCGCGCACCGAGGGACCCGATGCGGTCGGCCTGCAGTCCGAGCTCGACGCCTTCTCGGGCATGGGCGGCCGCGTGGTCATGCTCGGCCCCGGAACCGGAAGCACCCGGTCGGTCGCCGTCGACAACCACGGCGGGGCCGCCGCGCTCGGCACCGAGCTGGCACGCCTCGGGTATCGCGATGCGATCGTGGTGGCGGCATCCGAAGGGATCCGGACGTCCGACGACCGCGTCGCGGGCTTCACCGAAGGATTCGGCGCTGCGGGCGGCACGGTGCGCGACGTGCGCCGCGCCGGCTTCACGCGCGACGCCGGTTACACCGCCACGGAGGATCTGCTGCGGGGCGACGTCCCAGCCGGCACGCTCATCTTCGGCATCAGCGACGTCGTGGCGATCGGCGTGATGTCTGCCGTCCGGGATGCCGGGCGCCAGGTCGGCGCCGACATCGCGGTCGCCGGATTCGACGACATCGCCACGGGACGCGACATCCGTCCCGGCCTCACGACCGTTCGAGTGCCGCTCGAGGATCTCGGCTACCGCGCGCTGAACGCGGCGCTCGAGCCGGAGTGGGATGCGTCCGAGCCGCCGCTGCACCTCGAGGTCGTCGTCCGCGGCTCCACGCCGCCCCGCGACTGAGCGCGACCGATCCCCGCGACCGAGCCCGCCCGCGACTGACACTGCGCCGATCGGCGTGCCGGACCTGAATCTCGGATCCGGGAACCGGACTTCGCGCAGCTTTCCGGACCGCCGCGGGCCACAGCATCCGGAAACACGCGCTATCTCCGGTTAACGCACGCCGCCGCGCAGCACACGCGCCCGGATCCAGGAAGCGTTTCCTGTCCGAGTAGGCTGAGCCGACGGAGGGAGCAGCGGATGCCTCGACCACCTCGTGCCGACGGCGCCCGGGTGACGATCGCCGATGTCGCGGCGCGCGCCGGCGTGTCGCTGTCGACCGTCTCGCGCGCGCTGAACGGCAACCCCACCGTCGACCCGGCGCTGGCCGAGAAGGTGCGGGATGCCGCGGCCGCCCTCGACTACACCGCGAGCCCCGTCGCACGCAGCCTGGTGCTCGGCCGTACGCAGACCGTCGCCGTCGTCGTGCCCGACCTCGGCAACCCGACGTTCCAGGCCATCCTGCGCGGTCTCAGCCGCGCCGCGGCCGCCGACGAATACCACGTGCTCGTCGCGGACTCCGCCGAGTCCGTGGATGAGGAACGGGTGCTGGCCACCGCCACGCGGCGCCGCACCGACGGCGTCATCCTGTGCTCGCCGCGCCTCCCCCAGGACGAGCTCGACCGGCTCGTCGGCGGGCTGAAGCCGGTCGTCCTGATCAACCGCTCGTCGGGCGACGTGCCCTCCGTGCGCGCGGACTACCGCAGCGCTCTGACGGCCGAGCTCGAGCACTTGTACGCACAGGGTCACCGCCGCATCGTCTATCTGGCCGGCGTCGCGCGCAGTGTCGCCAACGCAGCACGCCTGGAGGCCATCGCCGAGTTCGCCGCCGGCCACGCCGACGCCGAGGTGACCGAGATCCCGTGCGGCGTCGACTTCGAGGCCGGTGCCGCGGCGGGGTCTGCGGTGCGGGCATCGGGTGCGACGGCGGCACTCGCCTTCAACGACCTCGTCGCGATGGGGCTCCTCAGTTCCGTGCAGGCGGACGGATGCCGCGTGCCGGCCGACCTCTCGATCGTCGGCTTCGACGACATCCCGTTCGCGCGCTACACCAGCCCACCCCTCACCACCTCGGCCGTCCCGGCGAGCGAGCTCGGCTCCGAGGCCTGGGCGCGCATGCGAGGGCTGCTCGACGGTGCCGAGCCGGAGCATCCGCTCTCGCTCCTCCCCCAGCTCACCGTCCGCGGCTCGACCGGCCCCGCGTCCGCCTGACCCTCCGGCCTCGCTGCCCGCCGAGCCCACGCGCCACCCACACCCGCCATGTCGTTCTCACGCCGAGCATGTCGGCGTGGTCACCGCGAAAACAACAAGGTCGACGGGAGAACGACAAGGCGTCCCGCGGCAGCCCGGCAGTGGGCACCGCATGATAAGCTGAGAAAACGTTTCCTGAGCGAAGGACAGTCGCCATGAGCCACCGCCGGTACGCCCTGATCGGAGCCGGTCATCGGGCCCAGATGTACGTCGACGCCCTCATCGGCCGGTACTCCGACGAGGCCGAGCTCGTCGCGATCTGCGAGCCGAACCCGGTGCGCGCGCAGTACTACGTCGACCGGGTCGTCGCGACAGGGCACGCGGCCCCGGCCGTGTACGCACCCGCCGACCTCGAGCGCATGATCCGCAGCGAGCGCGTCGACCGCACCATCGTGTGTGCGCGCGACGACCTGCACGCCGAGCTGATCGTGCGATCGCTGGATGCGGGAGCCGAAGTCGTCGTCGAGAAGCCGCTGACCATCGATGCCGCGAGCGCGGCCGAGATCGAGGACGCGATCGACCGGACCGGGCGCGAGGTCGTCATCACCTTCAACTACCGCTACTCGCCGCGCAACAGCGCGTTGCGTCAGGTCATCCAGGACGGCACGATCGGGCAGGTCACCAGCGTCGACTTCTCGTGGATGCTCGACACCAAGCACGGCGCGGACTACTTCCGGCGCTGGCATCGCGAGAAGGTCCACTCGGGCGGGCTGCTGGTGCACAAGTCGAGCCATCACTTCGACCTGGTGAACTGGTGGCTCCGATCGGAGCCGCGCCGCGTTTTCGCGTCGGGCGGGCTGCGCTTCTACGGTTCCGAGAACGCGGCGGCACGGGGCATCCGGAATCGTGCCGAACGCGGCACACACGACGCCGGCGCTCCCGGCGCGCGAGACCCGTTCGAGCTCGACCTGCGCGACGACGAGCGACTGAAGTCGCTCTACCTCGACGCGGAGCAGCACGACGGGTACCTGCGCGACCGCGATGTGTTCGGCGAGGGCATCACGATCGAAGACAACCTCGCGCTCATCGTCGATTACGCCTCCGGCGCGACTCTCAGCTACTCCCTCAACGCGCACGCGCCGTGGGAGGGGTATCGGGTCGCCGTGAACGGCACCCTCGGACGCGCAGAGCTCGAGGTCGTCGAACGCGGCGCCGTGCTCGCCGACGAGGGCCTGCACCCCGTGCTCGACCCGTCCGCGGCCGACGCCGGCCGTTCCGGCTCGTTGCGTCCCGAGGGTGAGCGCCTGCTCGTGCAGCGGCACTGGGAGGCCCCGTACGAAGTGCCGATCGTCGCTGCGGGCGAGGGCGGGCACGGCGGCGGCGATGCCCTGCTGCTCGCCGACGTCTTCGAGGGCCCCGGCGATGATCCGCTCGCGCGTCCCGCCGACTGGCGCGACGGGGTCCGTTCGATCTGCGTCGGCATCGCCGGCAACAGGTCTCTCGAGACCGGGCTGCCCGTTCGGGTCGACGAGCTGGGCATCCGCCTGCTCGAGAACGACATCCGCACCGCCCCGGCCGGATCGGTCCGCGCATGACCCGCATCGCCGTCACCGGAGGAGCCGGGCGCCTCGGCCGCAGTCTCGTCGCGGGCCTCGCCGCGGCCGGCCACGAGCTCGTCTCGCTCGACCGTGCCGCGTCCGGCGCTGCGGAGCTGTCGGGCATCGACCAGATCGCGGTCGATCTGACGGATCCGGATGCCGCGGCCCGCGCGATCGCCGAGTCCCGTGCCGATGCGCTCGTGCACCTGGCGGCGATCGCGGTGCCGTTCAGCGCCCCCGAGGACGTCATCCTCCGCACGAACGCGACGCTCGCGCTGAACGTGCTCTCGGCCGGCGTCGCGGCAGGGATCGACCGGATCGTCACGGCGTCGAGCCCGACTGTGCTCGGCTACGGCGCGCCGGCGGGGTGGCTGCCCGACCGGTTCCCGCTCGACGAGCGCACGACGCCGAAGCCGTGGAACGCGTACGGCCTGTCGAAGCTTCTTGCCGAGCAGACGATCACGATGCTCGCGCGCCAGACCGGCGACGCCACCCGGTTCGCCGCCTTCCGCCCGTGCTACGTCATCGCCCCCGAGGAGTGGGACGGGGCACCGACGCAGCAGGGTCATACGGTCCGCGAGCGACTCGACGACCCGGCGCTGTCGGCGCCCGCACTGTTCAACTACGTCGACGCGCGCGATGTGGCGACCTTCGTCGACGTGCTGCTCGACGCGCTTCCCGGCATCCCGAACGCCGAGGTGTTCTTCGTGGGCGCCGACGACGCGCTCGCACGCCGGCCACTGGCCGAGCTGCTGCCGCAGTTCGTGCCCGGCACCGAGCAGCTCGCGGCCGACCTGACCGGCACCTCGCCCGCGTTCTCGAACGCCAAGGCACGACGCCTGCTCGGCTGGCAGCCGGCGCACACCTGGCGAAGCGAACTCGGCGAAGCCGCCGCCGCTTCCGCGCTCGACACCGAACTCCCGACCCCCCGAAAGGACGTGCTGGCGTGAACTTCGACGGCATCCTCTTCTTCCCCGTCACTCCCTTCGACGCCGACGACCGCGTCGAGGAGGACCTGCTGCGCGCGCACATCGCGACGACGCTCGAGCACTCCCCCGGTGGCGTGTTCCCGGCGTGCGGGACCGGCGAGTTCCACGCCCTGTCGACCGGCGAGGTCGCCCGGGTCGTGCGGATCGCGACCGAGACGGTCGCGGGCCGCGTTCCGGTCGTCGCCGGATCGGGTGGCCCGCTCGGCCACGCGACGGCGGTGGCCAAGACGGCGGCCGATGCCGGGGCCGACGCGCTGCTGGTGCTGCCGCCCTACCTCGTCGGCGGCCCGCAGGCGGGACTCGTGGCCTACGTCGAGGCTGTGGCCGCGGCATCCGATCTGCCCGTCGTGATCTACCACCGCGGCAACGCGCAGTACACCGTCGACTCGGTGCGCCGGCTCGCCGGCAACCCCAAGGTCGTCGGCTTCAAGGACGGCGTGGGAGATGTCGGCCTCGCCCAGCAGATCGTGCGCGCCGTAGCGGAGGAGGGCCGCGAGGACTTCGCGTTCTTCAACGGGCTGCTCACGGCGGAGCTGACGCAGGGCGCGTACCGCGGCATCGGCATCCCGCTGTACTCGTCGGCCGCGTTCGCGATGATCCCCGAGGTGGCGAACGCCTACTACCGGGCGTACGTCGACGGCGACGACGAGCGTCGCAACGCGCTGCTCGACGGCTTCTACTCACCGCTCGTGCGGCTGCGCGACGAGACCCCGGGCTTCGGCGTCTCGCTCATCAAGACCGGCCTGCGGCTCGGTGGACTGCCCGTCGGTTCGGTGCGGGCGCCGCTGGTCGACCCGACTCCCGAGCAGGAGGCGCGGCTCGCCGGCATCCTCGAGGCGGGGCGGGCGCTGCTGTGACGATCGCCGCACCGATGACCGGCGACGGGGCGACGATCGCGTCGCTCGACGCGCGACTCATCCGTGTGCCGCTGACCCGCCCATGGGGCGCGGACGTGACCGCGGTCGGCGTGATCGCGACGCACGTCGTTCGCTCGGACGGCGGCGAGGGCTGGGGGTTCTCGTGGACCCCGCAGATCGGCGCGGAGGCCGTGCATGCGCTGCTGACGAACGACATCGCCGCGGCCGCTGTAGGTCGTGAGGCCGAGCCGGGCGCGCAGTGGCGCGCCGTCTGGCAGCACCTGCACGAGGCAGGCGGCGGCGGTATCACGACGATCGCGCTCGCGGGGCTGGACCTTGCGCTGTGGGATGCTGCGACCCGCGCTGCAGGAACGTCGCTGGCAGGCTTCCTCGGGCCGCGACGCCACAGTGTGCGGGCATACGGGTCCGGCGTGAATCTGCACTACAGCCTCGAGGAGCTCGTGGCACAGGTGCGGCGCTGGGTCGACGCCGGGTTCGACGCCGTCAAGGTCAAGGTCGGCAAGCCCGACGTCGCCGAGGACCTGGAGCGCCTGCAGGCCGTGCGCGAGGTGCTCGGCCCCGATCGCTCGCTGATGATCGACGCGAATCAGCGGTGGGAGCTCGACCGCGCGACGCGGTCGCTCGAGGCGCTCGCAGCCGTGGCGCCGGCGTGGATCGAAGAGCCGCTGCGCGCCGACGACCTTCACGGGCACATCGAGCTCGCGGGGCGATTGAAGGCCTCCAGCGGCATCCCCATCGCCGTCGGCGAGAACCTGCACAACGTGTTCCGCTTCGACGACTTCCTGCGCACCGGAGCCGCCCAGATCGTGCAGCCCAACGTCGTGCGAGTGGGTGGCATCACCCCGTTCCTCGGCATCACGGCGATCGCGGCCGAGTACGGCGCCGCCGTCCACCCGCATCTGCTGCCCGAGCTCTCGGGCCAGCTCGCGCTCACGCTCCCTGCCGTCCCGGGCGTGCCCGAGCCGATGGCCGAAGACGTCGAAGACGCCGGCTTCGGCGCGCTCGGCGTGCTGGACGGCCCCTCGCCCGTGCGCATCGCCGACGGCACCCTGACCGAAGTGCCGCACGCAGGTCTCGGCATCCGTTTCTCATGACTCCCCCTCGCGCCCTCTGTGGGCAAGCGAGGTGCGGCCGGCCCGAGGGGGCCTGCCGATACGAAAGGATCTCTTCATGACCACCACCACCGCTGAACTCGAGACCCTCGCGGCCGCCGCGGCCGCTGCAGCGCCGATCTGGCGAGGATCGGATGCCGCCACCCGGGCCTCGTGGCTGCGCGCGGCCGCCGACGCACTCGATGCCCACATCGACGAGCTCGTCGTGATCGCCGACGAAGAGACGCGCCTCGGCGAGACGCGGCTGCGGGGCGAGGTCGGAAGGACGACGGGCCAGCTGCGACTGTTCGCGACGGTCGTCGAAGAGGGCTCGTACCTCGAACTGACCGTCGACGACGCCGACCCGGCGGCCACGCCCCCGCGCCCCGAGCTGCGGCGCATGCTGACCGGCGTCGGGGCGGTCGCGGTGTTCTCGGCCTCGAACTTCCCGTTCGCGTTCTCGGTGGCCGGCGGCGACACCGCCTCGGCGCTGGCCGCGGGCAACCCCGTGATCGTGAAGGCGCACTCGGGCCACCCGCGTCTGTCGGAGCGCACGGCCACGATCGTCGCGGAGGCCCTCGTCGCCGCCGGTGCCCCCGAGGGCTCGCTCGCCCTCGTCGAAGGCCGCGAGGCGGGCAACGCCCTGGTGCAGCATCCCGTCATCCAGGCCGCCGGGTTCACCGGATCGCTCGGCGGCGGCCGGGCCCTGTTCGACCTCGCGTCGGGCCGCCCCGACCCGATCCCGTTCTACGGCGAGCTCGGGTCGGTCAACCCTGTCGTGATCACGCCGGCCGCGGTCGCCGCGCGAGGAGAGGCGCTCGCGCAAGGTCTTGTCGGGTCGTTCACCCTGGGCGTCGGGCAGTTCTGCACCAAGCCCGGGGTCGTCTTCGTCCCCGCGGGCGCCGGATTCGAAGAACTCGTCGCGGGCTTCGCGACCGGCGCGACCGGAGGCCCGCTGCTGACCGACCGCATCACGGCGGCGTTCCCGGAGGGCATCGAGCACCTCGAGGCCGACCCGTCGGTGAGTGTCGTGGCTCACGGGCTTCCGGCCGAGGCCGGCACCGCACGGCCGGTGGTGCTGTCGACGGATGCCGCGGCCGTCGCCGCACGCCCCGGAACGCTCCTCGAGGAGTGCTTCGGACCGGTCACCCTTCTCGTGCGGTACTCGTCGGACGAGGAGCTGCTCACGGCGCTGCGGGCCGTGCCCGGATCGCTCACCGGCACGCTGCACTCCGAGCCGGGCGACGACGTCGCGGCCGTGCTCGCGGTGCTCGAGCGCAAGGTGGGGCGCGTGCTCTTCGCCGGCTGGCCCACGGGCGTGGCCGTGACGTGGTCGCAGCACCACGGCGGCCCGTGGCCGGCGACGACCTCGCTCCACACGTCCGTCGGCGCGACGGCGATCCGCCGGTTCCTGCGCCCCGTGACGTTCCAGGACGCCCCCGAGTCGCTGCTGCCCGACGTGCTGCGCGACGCGTCGCTCGCGGCGCTGCCGCACCGCCGCAACGGCGTGCTCCAGGTCCCGTAACACCGGCTGGTTCTCGCACACGTGAGGTTGAGAAACCACATCTAGGTTGAGACACCACGCCTTGCGCGGTTTCTCAACCTCCGTGTGGTTTCTCAACCTCCGCGCGGTTTCTCAACGCAGCGAGCCGGCAAGCCGGCCGCGGACCGCGCGGGAGCGGTCGGACAGACGTTCGCCGGGGCCGTACACACGCGCGGTCCCGGTGCCGGACATTCCACCCTCACGTTGGGAAACCACATCTAGGTTGAGAAACCACACCTCGCGTGGTTTCTCAACCTCCGTGTGGTTTCTCAGAGCAGCGAGGCGGCGAGGGCCGCGCCGGCCTCGACGAGCCATCGCTCGGGGTCTGCCATGGCCGCCTCGCCCGAGCCGGCGAGGTCGGTCAGCGACGCGGTCCCGGCGAAGCCCGACACGTCGGCGTCGGGCGTGATCCGGCCCGCGACCAGCGCGACCGGCACACCGCTCGCCGCCGCGACGGCGCCCACGTGCGCCGGCACCTTGCCGGCGGCGGACTGCCCGTCGTACGACCCTTCGCCCGTGACGACGACGGATGCCTCGGCCACTGCTTCGCGCAGCCCCACGAGGTCCGCGACCGCGGCCGACCCGGGCACGAGCTCAGCACCCCACGCCAGCAGGCCGAAACCCGTGCCCCCCGCGGCACCGGCGCCGGCAGCATCCGGTTCCGCCGCAGTCAGCGCTGCGAGCCGCGCGAGACCGGCGTCCAGGGCCGCGATGTCGTCGGGCGTCGCGCCCTTCTGCGCACCGAACACCGCCGCCGCGCCCCGCCGGCCCAGGAGCGGGTTCGTCACATCCGACAGCACCGTCACGCCTCCGGGCGGGAGAGCCGGCAGCGCCGACAGATCGGCCGCCGCCAGGGCGGCGAGCCCACGGCCGCCGTCGGCGACGGGTCGGCCTGCGGCATCCGTGAATCGCGCGCCGAGCGCCGCGAGCATGCCGGTGCCGCCGTCGGTCGACGAGCTCGATCCGATGCCGAGCACCAGCCGCGAGACGCCCCGCGCGAGTGCAGCGGCGATCGCCTCACCGAAGCCTTTCGTGTGCGCATCGAGAGGCCGCAAGCGTGCCGGCGCTCCGAGCAGCTCGATGCCGCTCGTGTTCGCGAGCTCGACGACTCCGGTGCCACCGGGTGCTTCGTCGGTCGGGGGCAGCAGGACCCAGGATGCCTCGACCGGCGTCCCCTCAGGACCGGTGACCGTCACCGGCACGCGCTCGGCCCCCGGCACCGCCGTCGCGAAGGCGTCGACCGTGCCTTCGCCACCGTCCGCCATCGGGAGCAGGCGCACGAGATCGTGCGGACGGACCCGCTGCCAGCCCCGTCCGATCGCATCCGCGGCGGACGCGGCGGCGATGGTCCCCTTGAAGGAGTCCGGGGCGATCACGACGGTGTGCAGCATGGGACCATTCTCCCGGAGAACGCGACGAGTGCGAGGGAAAGCGCTATCCTCCCATCATGGCAGCCTCTGAGACCGCCCCTCCCGACAACGCACCCCTCGGACGGACGCACCGGGCCGTGATCGCCAGCGGCGCGGGGCGCTACGCCGACCCGTGGCATCCGTATCCCCAGACTTCAGCGGCGATCGCCGACCTGCTGCGTGCCGACGGCTGGGACGCCGACGTCATCGACGACGCCGACATCGCGCTCACGCAGCTCGTCGATGCTGACCTGCTCGTCGTGAATGCCGGCGACCCGTGGCGCAACCCGGACGCCGCGCCCGCGGCGGCGCCGGCCGCCGCAGCGGGCCTTGCCGCCGCGCTCGGCCGCGGGATCGGCGTGGTCGCGACGCACAGCGCCGTCTCGAGTCTGCGCGACTACCCCGACTGGATCAGCACGATCGGCGGCGAATGGCGCAGCGGCCTGTCGTGGCATCCCGAAATCGGCGACGCCACCGTGCGTGCCGTCGCACCCGGGAATGTGATCGTGCCGGCCGACTTCACCGCGTTCGACGAGTGCTACACCGACCTCGCCGTCGACCCCGCCGTCCGCGTACTGGCCGTGCACGATCTCGACGGCATCGCGCACCCGCTGGTGTGGACGAACGAGACGAGCCGGGGACGGATGCCGGTGCGCGCGGTCGTCAGCGCGCTCGGCCACGACACCCGGGCGTACGAATCCCCCGAGCTGCGCGCCGTTCTCGCGCGCGCCGCCCGCTGGGCCGCCCACCTCGCGCCCTGACCTCCCGCCGGCGCTGCCCTTCTCGGCCCCTGCTGCCGCCCCCAGCCAGCCCGCCGCGCCCAGCCCGCACCCCACTTGAAGTTGAGAAACCACACGTAGGTTGAAACTCCCTCCCAGACGTGGTTTCTCAACCTCCACGCGGTTTCTCAACCTCAGCCTGGCCTCGCCCCCGCCCACCGTCGCGCCACCGTCGACGCCCGCCGTCGCGCCAGCGTGAGCGCCCCGCCCCGCCCCGCCCCCACTTGAAGTTGAGAAACCACACGTAGGTTGAAACTCCCTCCTAGGTGTGGTTTCTCAACCTCCACGCGGTTTCTCAACCTCAACACGGGTTTCTGAGCCGCCGCACCCTTGCACCCAGCGGAGCGACGAGAGCCCGCGGGGCACAAGCCGGGCAGTCGGATCAGCGCGGGGGCGCGGCGGTGCTCGCGCGGACGACGAGCGTGGTCGGCACCAGCTCGAACGCGTCGGCGCCGTCTTCGATCCCGGTCACGAGCGTCTGCACCGCGAGCTCGCCGAGGCGACCGAACTCCTGCCGCACCGTCGTGAGCGGCGGCCGGTACTCGGCGGCGTCCGCGACGTCGTCGAAGCCGACGACGCTGACCCCGCGTGGCACGTCACGGCCCGTGTCGGCCAAGGCGCGCATCGCGCCGAGCGCCATCTGGTCGTTGGCCGCGAAGACGGCGGTGACCGCGGGGTCGGCCGCCAGCAGCTCCCCCAGACGATGACCGGATGCCGCGGTCCAGTCGCCGCGTTCCGGCTCCAGCGCTTCGCGCCCGGCCTCGGCCAGCGCAGCTCGCCAGCCGCGCTCCCGCTCCGAAGCGGCGAACGACGACGCCGGACCCGCGAGGTGGTGGACGGTGTCGTGACCGAGCCCGAGCAGGTGCTGAACGGCGGCGCGCGCGCCCCCGGCGTGATCGGACTGCACGATCCCCCGCCGCCCCGCCGGTGCGGGGCCTGCGGCGACGGCGACCTCGGGCGGTGCGTCGACCACGACCACCGACAGGCCTCGGGGCGCGGGCGCGTCGAGTGCGAGCGCCGTAGCCTCATTGAGCACGATGACGCCGTCGACCCCCTGCTCGGCGAGCCGTTCGAACGCGGCTGCGGCGCCGTCCACGCCGAGCGTCACGACCGTGAGGGCGTAGCCGCGGGTGGCCGCAGCATCCGCCACCGTCTGCAGCATGAGCGAGTTGCCCACCGTCGCCAGGGTCGACACCACGAGCCCGATGGTCTGGGTACGGCCGGTGCGCAGCGCCCGGGCGGCACGGTGCGGACGGTAGCCGAGTTCGACCATCGCCGCCTCGACGCGGGCGCGCGTCTCGGGGTCGACGCGAGGGCTCGCGTTCACCACGCGCGACACCGTCTGACCCGAGACCCCTGCGCGGGCAGCGACGTCCGCCATCGAGATCCGGCGCTGCGCCGCTGCATCCATCCCGCCGCCACCTCCCTCGCCGGCCCGCCGTCTCGGCCCATGTGTTGACGCTAACATAGCGCTCTTGCTACCGTGTTGACGTGAACACACCTGAGTCCGGATCGGATGCCGCGCCACCCGCGGCCCAGACGCTCGGCGCCGGCGTCGTCAAGCGCACCGCACGACTGGCCGACGGGCGGGAGCTGTTCTACTACGACGATCCCGGGACGACGCTCGGGCCCGAGCGGGCGGTGGACGCGCGGGAGCTCGCACCACGGCCGGCGACCGCCACGATGCGCCGCGACGTTCTCACCGGCGACTGGGTTTCGATCGCCGCGGCGCGGCAGAACCGTGCGTTCCTGCCTCCCGCAGAGCTCGACCCGCTCGCCCCGCAGACGCCGACGAACCCGTCCGAGATCCCGTCGATGTACGACGTCGCGGTGTTCGAGAACAAGTCGCCGTCCTTCGGCCCAGCCCTCGCCGTCGCGGGCATCGACGCACTCGTCAGCACCTCCGGCGAAGCCCTCGACGGCACCCCCGGCGAAGCCCTCGTCGGCACCCTCGGTAAAGCCCCCGCCAGCACCTCCGGCGAAGCCCCCACCAGCGTCCCCGGCGAAGCCCTCGTCGGCACCGACCCGCCGCGCGGTCTCGACGACCTGGACGCACCCGGCCTCGGTCGCACGCGCACGAGCGTGGGCCGCTGCGAGGTGGTGTGCTTCAGCCCCGCGCACTCGGGATCCTTCGGCTCGCTCACCCCGACGCGGGCGCGCACCGTGATCGAGGCATGGGCAGACCGCACCGCGGCCCTGTCGGCACTGCCGGGCGTCGAGCAGGTCTTCCCGTTCGAGAATCGAGGCGAGGCAATCGGGGTCACACTCCCCCACCCGCACGGCCAGATCTACGCCTACCCCTACATCACCCCCCGCACGGCGACCCTGCTCGGCTCGATCGAGCGCGAGGGCCCGGATCTGTTCGCGCGCATCCTCGACTTCGAGCTCGCTGACGACCGGGTCATCCTGTCTGGCGAGCACTGGACGGCCTTCGTGCCCTTCGCCGCGCGCTGGCCGATCGAGGTGCACCTGATGCCGCACCGCCACGTCGCCGACCTCGCCGAGACCACGGCGGCAGAACGCGACGAGCTCGCCCCGCTCTACCTGCGGCTGCTGCGCGGCATCGACGCACTCTACGACAGCCCCACCCCCTACATCGCGGCGTGGCATCAGGCTCCCGTGCACCGTGGGCGCGACACCGTCCGGCTGCACCTCCAGCTGACGAGCCCACGCCGCGCCGCCGACAAGCTCAAGTTCCTCGCGGGATCCGAGGCCGCCATGGGCGCCTGGATCGGCGACATCCCCCCTGAGACCTCGGCCGCACGCCTGCGCGATGCCGTGGCATCCGTTCCCGAGGAGACCCTGTGACCGACACCGTCCGCACCATCGAGACCGCCGCTGCGGCGCGCGCCCTGTTCCGCGAGCGGTTCGGCGCCGAGCCCGTGGGCACGTGGTCGGCCCCCGGCCGGGTGAACCTCATCGGCGAGCACACCGACTACAACGACGGCTTCGTGCTGCCGTTCGCGATCCAGCACCGCACGCACGTCGCGCTCGCGCCGCGGACGGACGGGGTGTTCCGCGTGCGCGTGGCCTCGACGTTCGACGACGCCACGGTCGAGGTCGCCCTCGACGAGCTCGACTCGCTCTTCCCGACGCGTCGCGACGAGGTCACCGAGTGGGCCCGCTACCCGCTCGGCGTCGCGTGGGCGGTGCTGGCGGCATCCGGAAAGTCCCCGTCCGAGGTCACCGGCGCCGACCTCGCCTTCGCGTCCAACGTCCCTGTCGGTGCGGGGCTGTCGTCCTCGGCCGCGATCGAGGGCGCCACCGCCGTCGCACTCGCCGAGACCTGGGGTGTCTCGCTCGACCGGGTGTCGCTCGCCAAGGCCGGCCGCGTCGCCGAGAATGAGGCCGTCGGCGCCCCCACGGGCATCATGGACCAGATGGCGGCCCTCCTCGGCCGCGCCGACGCAGCGATCTTCCTCGACTGCCGCTCGCTCGAGACCGAGATCGTCGACCTCGGATTCGACGCGGCGGGACTCGAGCTGCTTGTCATCGACACCGGCGTCAAGCACTCGCATGCGACCGGCGGCTACGGCGAGCGCCGCGGGGCGTGCGAACGCGGTGCCGCAGCCCTCGGCGTGCCGGCTCTGCGCGACGTCACGGTCGCCGACCTCGACCGGCTCGCCGGCCTCGTCGACGATGTCACCTTCCGCCGTGTGCGGCACGTCGTCACCGAGAACCAGCGCGTGCTCGACACCGTCCGCGCGCTGCGCGAGCAGGGCCCCACCGCGATCGGCGACCTCCTGGTCGCCTCGCACGTGTCGATGCGCGACGACTTCGAGATCTCGGTCCCCGAGCTCGACACCGCCGTCGACGCGGCGCTGGCGGCCGGCGCTCTGGGCGCACGCATGACGGGCGGCGGCTTCGGCGGCGCGGCGATCGCCCTGGTCGCCCGCGACCGGCTGCAGCACGTGACGGATGCCGCGACCGCCGCGTTCGCAGCATCCGGTTTCACCGCGCCGACGATCTTCACCGTCACGCCCTCCGACGGCGCCTCCCGCGACGCCTGACGGCGAACCGCGCTCAGTCGACTTCCGCGGCGGGCATGCCGGGGCAGGTGAACGCGGCTTGAACGCTCGACGCGCCGGTGCGCAAGAACTGGCGTTGACGGATGCCGCGCCCTAGCGTCATACACAGGGCCGGGGCATCCGTCTTCCGGTGCCGGAAGGAGCGATCGTGGCTTACATCACCGTCGGAACCGAGAACTCGGTAGACGTCGACCTCTACTACACCGACCAGGGCCCGGCTGACGCGCAGCCCGTGGTGCTGATCCACGGGTTCCCGCTGAACGGCGAGTCGTGGGGCAAGCAGCAGGCGGCGCTGCTGGACGAGGGCTACCGTGTGATCGCCTATGACCGCCGCGGGTTCGGCGCGTCGACGAAGGCCGGCTCGGGCTACGACTACGACACGTTCGCCGCCGACCTGCACGCCCTCATCGAAGACCTCGACCTGCGCGAGGTCGTGCTGGTCGGCTTCTCGATGGGCACCGGCGAGATCGCGCGGTATCTCTCGCGCTACGGCAGCGGGCGCGTCGCGAAGGCGGCCTTCCTCGGCTCGCTCGAGCCGTTCCTGCTGAAGACCGACGACAACCCCGAGGGTGCGGGTCCGCAGGAGTTCTTCGACGGCATCGCCCAGACGGTGCGCGACGACCGCTACGCGTTCATCGCCGGGTTCTACCGGGACTTCTACAACCTCGACGACAACCTCGGCTCGCGCATCTCGCAGGAGGCGGTCGATGCCAGCGTCCAGGTGGCGAACCTCATGGGCAACGCCGCGATCGCGGCCGCGCCCCTGACGTGGCCCACCGACTTCCGCGGCGACATCTCGTCGATCGACGTGCCCGCGCTCATCCTCCACGGCACGGCCGACAACATCCTGCCGATCGACGCCACCGGCCGCCGCTTCAAGGATCTGCTCCCCGAGGCGACGTACGTCGAGCTCGAAGGCGCCCCGCACGGACTCCTGTGGACCCACGGCGCCGAAGTGAACGAGGCCCTGCTGGCGTTCCTGCGCGCCTGACCCGCTGCGCCCGGGTCGTCATCCGCTCGCGCTGCGGCTTCCGTCAATCGCTCCCGAAGAGAGCAGCAGCGTCCGCCGGTTTCGGCAGCGCGAGCGGCGCGCAGCCTGCCACACCAGCAGCGTCCGCCGGTTTCGGCAGCGCGAGCGGCGCACCAGCAGCGTCCGCCGGTTTCAGCAGCGCGAGCGCGGAACGCGACCGGCGCGGCCCGCCGCGGTCACGACAGCGCGGCGATGACGTTCCGCTCGAACAGCTCGATGCCCGACAGGTCGTACGCGGCCTCGGGGAAGTAGTGGATCGCGTACGTGATGCCGTGCCGCTCGCGCTCGGCGAGGTTCTCGGCGACCCGGTCGACGGCGCCGAACCCCGGCGAGGCGAGGAACTCCTTCTCGATCACGTCGGCCCGCTCCTGCCCCACATGCGGGAGAAGCCGGGCCTTGACCGCGGCCAGGCGGTCATGTGCCTCGGCGTCGGTCTCGCCCACGATCGTGTTGACGTTCGACGAGCGGGTGATCGAGGCGAAGTCCCGCCCGATCGCATCGCAGTGCCCGCGCAGCACCTCGCTCTTGTGATCCACCTGCTCGAGCGAACCCGCGAAGTTCGTGTACGCGGCGTACTGCGCCGCGATCTTGAGCGTGACCTTCTCGCCGCCGCCGGCGATCCACATCGGGATGCCGCCGTCCTGGAGGGGCAGCGGACGCACGATCGCGCCGTCGACCTGGTAGTACTCGCCGTCCAGGGTGGCGCGTCCGGTGGTCCACGCCTGGTTCATGATGTCGACGCCTTCGCGCAGCATCCGGAGTCGATCGCGCACCGGCGGGAACCCGTAGCCGTACGCCTCCCACTCGTGCTCGTACCAGCCGCCGCCGATGCCCATCTCGGTGCGGCCGCCCGACACCGTATCGACGGTCGCGGCGACCTTCGCGAGGTAGGCGGGGTTGCGGTAGCCCATGCACGTGCACATCTGGCCGAGGCGGATGCGGCTCGTCGAGGCCGCGAAGGCGGCCATCAGCGTCCACGCCTCGTGAGTCGCCTCGTCGCTGTGCACCGGCGTCGTGTGGAAGTGGTCGTAGACCCAGAGCGACTCCCAGGGTCCGGCGTCGGCCCGCTGCGCGAGGCCGTTCATCACCGCCCAGTGCTCGGCGGGCTCGATGCCCACGAGATCGAATCGCCAGCCTTGGGGGATGAAGGTTCCGAAACGCATGATCCTCAGCCTATGGGCGAGATACCCGGCCAGGATCCGCCACCACGCGGGCGTGCGGCATCCGTTCCCGCATCACGGCGATCGCCTCGGGGTTGTGGTCCACCAGCACGGCATGGCGGCCGAGCGCCGAGGCGACGGCGCCGGTCGTGCCGCTGCCCGCGAACGCGTCGAGCACGCGATCGCCGGGGCGGCTCGAGGCCTGGACGATGCGCCGGAGGATGCCTTCGGGCTTCTGCGTCGGATACCCGGTCTTCTCGCGGCCCGTCGTCGGCACGATCGTGTGCCACCACACGTCGGTGGGCAGCTTGCCGCGCTCGGCCTTCTCTGGCGTGACCAGGCCCGGTGCCATGTAGGGCTCGCGGTCGACGGCATCCGAATCGAACCAGTACGCCTTGGGGTTCTTGACGTACACGAGGATCGTGTCGTGCTTGGTCGGCCAGCGCTTGCGGGTCTTCGCACCGTAGTCGTAGGCCCAGATCAGCTCGTTCAGGAACCGCTCGCGCCCGACGAGGGCATCGAGCAGCACTTTGGCGTAGTGCGCCTCGCGGTAGTCGAGGTGCACATAGAGCGTGCCGTCGTCGGTCAGCAGCCGCCAGGCCTCGAGCAGGCGCGGCTCGAGGAAGCCCCAGTAGTCGTCGAACCGGTCGTCGTAGGCACGCAGGTCGCCGCGGATGCGCTCGTATTCGCGCCCGTGGAACCCCCGTCGCACAATCGCGCCCTGCCGGGGCTCGACCGCCGCCTGTTCGCTATTCAGTCCCGCCGCGTCCGCCGCCGCAACAGAGCCGCGGTATTCCGCGGGTGCCGTCGCATCCGGCTCGCGCGCAGACTGAGTTGTGAATCCCGACGACGCCGTTTCCACCGATTTCGACTGCGTACGGCCCGTGTTGAACGGCGGGTCGAGGTAGATCAGCGTGAACGACGCGTCGGGGAAGGCACGGAGCACCTCGAGGTTGTCACCCTCGTAGACCTCGACCGGCCCGGCACCCGGCTCGAAGGCCGGGTCCGAGGGATCCGTCACGGCACCCGTCGCAGCCACGCGTCGGTGGCGAATTTCGACTCGACGAGGGCCTCGGCCTCGGCGTACTCGTCGTCGGTGATGTGCCCGGGGACCGCGCCGTAGAGCTTCGCGAACGTCTCTTTGAGCTTCTCGATGATCGCCTCGCGGGGCAGGCCGGTCTGGCGGCGCAGCGGGTCGACGCGCTTGGCCGCCGACGTGGTGCCCTTGTCGCTGAGCTTCTCGCGGCCGATGCGCAGCACCTCGGTCATCATCTGGCCGTCCATGTCGTAGCTGAGGGTCGCGTGGTGCAGCACACCTCCGTTGGCCAGGCGCTTCTGCGCGGCACCGCCGATCTTGCCCTGCGGCGACGCGATGTCGTTGAGCGGCTGGTAGGTCGCCTCGATGCCCAGCGCGCGCAGCGCCTGCAGCACCCAGTCGTCGAGGAACGCATACGAGTCGGCGAACGTCAGGCCCTGGACGAGGGATGCCGGAACGTACAGCGAGTACGTCACGATCGAGTTCGCGCCCATGAGCATGGCTCCACCACCCGAGATGCGGCGGACGACGTCGAAGCCGTGCTTGGCGGCGCCTTCAGGGTCGACCTCGTTGCGCAACGACTGGAACGACCCGATCACGACCGCGTTCTCGTCCCACTCCCACATTCGCAGCGTCGGGCGGCGGCGTCCGTCGCCGACGCGTCCGGTGAGCACCTCGTCGAGCGCCAGGTTCATGCGGGGCGAGACGGGGCGCTCGTGCACGATCTCCCAGTCGAAATCACGCCAGCCGGGAGCGGTCACGAGTGCGCGGCGCACGGCCGTGCCCACAGCTTCCGGCGTGAAGCCCAACAACTGCGCCCCCTCGGGCAGCGCTCCGCGCACGGCGGCGGCGATCGAGGCGACGTCCGACTCGACGGGCAGCCCGTTGACGGCGGCGTCGATGTCGGCCAGGGCGTCGTCGGGCTCGAGGAAGAAGTCGCCCGCGAGGCGGAAGTCGGCGATGCGGCCGTCGCGCTCTTCGAGGTCGACCACCACGAGCTTGCCGCCCGGAACCTTGTATTCGCCGTGCATGCGTTCAGCCTATTGCCGCGCTCGCTCCCCTCCGGCCCCTCCGTCCGCGGCCCCTCCGTCCCTCGGCCCCTCCGCCGCTCGCCCCTCCCACGGCGTTCGCTCGCCACCTACGTACGCCGAACTTGCTGTTCTGCGCACCTCCGTGGCGGACGAGCCGGATGGGAGGCGGCACGGAGCAAGGGGAGGATGCCGCGGGCGCGGCATCCTCCCCGGTCCCTGCTCGATCAGTCGGACGTGCAGGCGCGTCCGTCGAGCCAGAAGATCCACGGCCGGTCGGACTCGCCGCCGACGTGCAGCAGCGCGTCCGGCGCGTTGCCGGGACGGTCGGCCACCGTGGTCGTCACCGCCGCGCCGTCCTGCGTGAACCCGCCGCGCGTCGCCTTGCGCACGGCCTGGTCGCCGGCGAAGAAGAACGCCAGGCTTCCGGCGGCCGATGTGCGGATCTTCGCGGCGAAGCCGGCGGCGTCGGCCTCGACGTCCCACGCGACGTGGCAGTCCAGCGGCGCGATGGCCGGGTCGGCGAGCGCGACGAGCTCACGCGCCTGCTCGACGAACCACTGCCCGGCAGCCGGATCCTCGATGCCGCGCGCCGGGTCGTACGGTCCGCCGGTGCCGCGGTAGCACTTGCCGTCCGACTCGCCGGGCACCTTGATCCACAGGTACGCGTCCACCAGCGGCACGTCGGTCGTCGTGTCGGGGCGCACGCCGAGTCCGCGATCGGGCGGGTTGCACCAGTCCTCGTGCACCGGATACGTATCGGCCGGGTACTGCCACGGGCCGAGTCCGTTGCGGCTCGTGTCGATGACGAAGCGCGTCGTCGGCTCGACGCCGCCGAGGATGGACTCATATCGGGAGTCCACACCCGCCGTGTTCAGCGCCGGGTCCGCGGCATCCGCGCTCCATTCGCCGTACTGCGACATCGCCACGCCGGTCCAGTTGTTGGCCGGCCCGCCGTTCCAGTACTGGTTCCCGCACGAGCCGAAGTCGCCGGCGCTGACCTCGGTGACGTAGGCGATGCACTGCGAGATCCACGTGCCGAAGGCCGTCGAGTTGGCGGTGAACTGGTAGTTCGAGGCGTTGAGGAAGAACCCGTCCGCGCGCTGCACGCCGCCCTTGATCAGCCGGTCCGAGATCTCGCCGACGTTCAGCCAGCTCGCGCCGGTGCCGTCGAGATAAACGGATGCCGCGGGCAATGCGCCCAGCGCATCGACCGCGTAGTTCAGCTGGGTGTAGCGGTCGGCAGCCGCGGTCTCGGCGGGGACCTCCGCCGGCTGACACCATTCGGCGACGCCGTCGAGGGTGACGTAGTGGGGGATGATGCCGAGCCCGTCGGGCTCGAGGATCACGGTGGCCGGCCGGTCGCCGATGCCGGCGACGAAGCCGTCGATCCACGCCTGGTAGGCCGCGGTGTCGAGCGCGCCGCCGGCGGAGTACTGGGCGCAGTCGCGGAACGGCAGGTTGTACGCGACGAGCACGGGCATCCGGCCCTGGACGGCGGCGGCGCTGACGACGTTGTCGACGGCTTCCTGGACCTCGGCGGGAGTGCCGGTGGTGAACCAGTCCGCCGAGGGGATGGACCCGAGCAGCTGGGCGTCGGCGCGGGCCTGACCGGCGAGCGACTGCGCGGCTTCGAGAGTCGTACTCCACGGGTTGAGGTAGAGGTCCGCTCCGGCGAGCCCGACGGCGGGGTCGGCATCGTCTGCGGCCGCCGCACTCAGCGGCAGTGCCAGGCCGAGTGCGAGCAGCGCCGCGGTGCCGAACGCGAGGGCGGTCGCGCGGCGGGGTGGCTTGTGAATCATGCGTATCTCCTGGTCATCGTCGACCTCCGGGCGCCGTCGCCCGGGGAGCGGTCACGCGGGCTCTCGCAAGGTATGGGAGCGCTCCCACGCTGCACGCTGGGGCCAGCATGGCCTATGCCGGCCGAAGACGTCAACGCCGGCAGCTCTCGGAGAGGATCAGTCGCGGGCCGGGAAGTGGCGATCCAGCCACGCGAGCAGATCATCGCGCACGTCCTGCTGCGTGACCTCGTTGAAGATCTCATGCCGCGCGCCCGGGTAGACGAGGGTCGTCACGTCGGTGAAGCCCGAGCGCGTGCGATACGCGGCCGCGAGCTTGTGCACGCTGCGCGGCCCGCCCACGGTGTCGTCGCGTCCGACCATGAGAAGAGTCGGGATGTCGCGACCGAGGTCCGTGCCGGGAAGCCCATACATGCGCAACGAGTCGACGATGCCCAGGAGTTTGCGCGGCTCCTCGGTGGTGGTCAGGGGATCGTCGAGGAAGGCGCGGCCCACCGACAGATCGCTCGAGAGCCACTCGGTCCCCATCGCCCCCGGTCCGTCCCACGGCGCGTTGAGCTTGCTCGCACGGATGGCGCCCGGTCGACGCAGCGCGGAGCCGGTCAGCACCATGCCGTCGTACCCGTCGGGGTGCTGGTTGATGAGCATCTGCGCCAGCACGGATCCGCCGGAGTGACCCAGCACGACGAGAGGGAGGTCGGGCTGCTCCTCACGGATCTGCCGGGTGAGCTGCCACATCGCCGCCAGCGCCGCCCTGAGGCCACCGGGTCCGAGGTGGCCCAGACGCGAAGCGTCGCCGCCGTGCTGCTTCATGCCGGTGCGGCCATGACCACGGTGATCCGCCGCGTAGACGATGAACCCGTCCGCCGTGAGCGACTCGATCAGCAGTCCGTACCGGCCCACGTGCTCTCCGACACCGTGCAACAACTGCACCACTGCCCGCGGGGCGGTCTTCGCCAGGTGCACGTCGAAGAAGATCGTGACGCCGTGCGCGTCGATGAACTCGGGCATGCCGAGCAGTCTAGGCGGCATGGCTATGACGGCAGCCAGCACCTGCGGACGCAGCATCCGGAACTTTCTTTAGCAAGACTAATGAGCTAGGCTAAGCAATCGTATGACCAGCCACGAGACCGCCACCGCCGATTCCGGCGACCACGCCGAGCTGAGTCCTGCCGCCGCGCAGTTGCGCATCGCGACGTTCCGGCTCGCGCGACGTCTGCGCACGCAGCGTGCCGTGGACTCGATGAGCGACGGCCAGTTCGCCGTGCTCGCCGCACTGCGGGTGCATGGTCCCCACACGCTCGGCGAGCTCGCCGACCGTGAGCGCGTGTCGGCCCCGTCCATGAACCGCACCGTGAACTGCCTGCAGGAATCCGGCTACATCACCCGCAGCGCGGACGAGACCGACGGGCGGAAGGTCGTGATCTCGCTGACCGATTCGGGACGCGGCGTGGTCGACGAGACCGCACGTCGTCGCGATGCCTGGGTGGAGGCGGCACTGGCCGAACTCTCGGCCGAGGAGCGCGAGGCCATTGCTCGCGCCGCCGAGATCATGGAGCGGATGGCCGCCCGATGAGCGCCATGTTCCGGTCGTTCTCCGTCTTCAACTACCGTGTCTGGTTCATCGGCGCGCTCGTGTCGAACATCGGCGCCTGGATGCAGGCGACGGCGCTCAGCTGGGTCGTCCTCACCGAGCTGACCGACAACGACGCGGCAGCGATGGGCATCACGATGGCGCTGCAGTTCGCCCCGCCGCTGCTGCTCGTCGGCGTCACCGGCTGGGTGGCCGACCGCTTCGAACGGCGACGGCTGCTCGTCGTGACGCAGGGGCTGCTGCTGCTGATCGGCGTCGCGATCGGCATCCTGCTCCTCGTCGGCGTGATGACGCTGCCGCTGATGTACACGTTCGCCCTGGTGCTCGGCGTGGTCGCCGCGTTCGACAATCCGGCACGCCAGGCGTTCGTATCCGACCTGGTCGCGCGGGAAGCGGCCTCGAACGCCGTCGCCCTCAACGCGGCGTCGTTCAACGGCGCGCGCATGATCGGGCCGGCGCTCGCCGGAGTCGTCATCGTGGCCGTCGGGACGGGCTGGGTGTTCCTCGTCAACGGAGTCACCTTCTTCGCGATGATCATCGCGCTGTGGCTCATCCGCACGGACGAGCTCGTCCCCCGCGTCCATGCCCCCGGAGCCTCGCGCCTCGCGGACGGCTTCCGCTACGTCGCGAGGCGACCCGACCTCATCGTGACTTTCGCGATGGTCTTCCTCGTCGGCGCGTTCGGCATGAACTTCCCGATCTTCGCCTCCACCATGGCGATCGAGTTCGGCCAGGAGGCTGACGGTTACGGCCTGCTCAGCTCGATCCTCGCTGTCGGTTCGCTGGCGGGCGCGCTGCTGGCTGCCCGGCGCGACCGCGCGCGCATCCGCGTGGTGATCGGCGGCACACTGCTCTTCGCTGCCGCAGCGGCCGTCTCGGCGTTCATGCCCACCTACTGGGCATATGCCGTGACGCTCATGTTCACGGGTTTCGCCGTCGTCACGATGCTCACCACCGCCAACGGGTACGTGCAGACCACGACGGATCCTGCCCTGCGCGGGCGGGTGCTCGCTCTATACATGGCGATCCTCATGGGCGGCACGCCGGTCGGCGCCCCGATCGTGGGCTGGGTCGCCGACGAATGGGGGCCGCGCGCGGCGATCCTTCTCGGCGCGATCGCGGCCGTCGTGGCGTTCGCGATCGGCGCGACGTGGCTGATCGTCTCCGGCCGCCTGCACCGTCACGAGCAGCGACGGTTCCGCCTGACCATCGACGAGACGCGACCCCTCACGATCGTTCCGCCCGAGGAGTTCAGCGATCAGATCGCGCAGACCACGCCGATCCGGGTACCGTCGGAAGGCCGGGACACCGACCGGCGCGCGAGCTGACGCGGCGCCCGACCCGCTCCATCACCCCCGCCCGACTGCCGGACAGAAACCGGTTCCCCGTATGATCGGTGGCGGGAAGGTCGCAGCCTGCTGACGCCGCTCCCGCGAGAGGAGACGACGGATGACCGATACGGGGGGTACGCGTGCCGCGACGATCGGCGATGTCGCCCGAACCGCCGGCGTCTCTCGTGCGACGGTCTCGCGCGTGCTCAACGGCCGCGCGACGGTGGACCGCGCGCTGGCCGAACGCGTCGAGACGGCGATCGCGCAGCTCGACTACCGTCCGAGCGAGACGGCGCGCAATCTCTCACTGGGGCGTACGAACACGATCGCCGTGGTGGTGCCGGATCTGGGCAACCCCATGTTCCAGGCGATCCTGCATGGTGTGACACTCGGCGCCGCCGAGGACGGTTACCAGGTGCTCGTCGGCGACACCCGGGAGAGACCCGAGCTCGAGCGTCGCGCGGCCCTCGATGCGCGTCGACGCTGTGATGCGCTGCTGCTGTGCGCGCCGCGCATGCCGGACGAAGACCTCGCGGTCGTGCTCGCACAGGCCGCACCGATGGTGCTGATCAACCGGCCCACGCCGGCACCCGTCGCGCAGCTCGCGATGGACTACCGGCACGCGATCGGGCTCGTCGCCGACCACTTGGCCGCCCTCGGTCACCGCCGTCTGCTCTACCTCGGAGGTCCGCTCTCGAGCGCGTCGAACCGCCTCCGCCTGGAGGGCGTCGCAGACGCCGAGAAGCGCCACCCCGGCCTCGTCGTACAGCGTCAGGAGGTCGGTGCGTCGCTGGACGCGGGATCCGACATCGCCGACGCGGTGCTGCGCAGCGACGCGACCGCCGTCATCGCCTTCAACGACCTCGTGGCGATCGGGCTGCTCTCCCGCTTGGACGATCTAGGCGTCTCGGTGCCCGGCCGGCTCTCTGTCGTCGGTGTCGACGACATCCCCTTCGCCCGCTACAGCCGGCCCCACCTGACGACGGTCTCGCTGCCGAAAGACGCACTCGGAACGCAGGCGTGGGCGCAGCTCAAGGACGCCATGGCGGGTCGGCCGGCGGCGGAGCCGGTGTGGGTCGAGGGCACGCTGGTCGAGCGTCACAGCACCGGCCAGGCACCCGCCTGACGCCGAGGCACCGCTCCGGACTCGCCGAACTCGGCGAGCTTGGCGAACATGTCCTCGAGGAAGAAGCGCACGTCGATCTGCTCGACGACGAGCACGTCGCCGCCGCGCTCGGACGGCACGCAATGGCCGTCCGCGGTGAACCGCACCGGCGACTGGCGGCGGAAGGACGCGCACCACGGATCGAGCATGAGCGCGATCGCCGGAGAGTCCCCCAGCGAGCGCGACTCGACCGGGACGCGGTGATGCGCCATGTTGAAGTCGACGACCATCTGCGCGAGATAGCGCCCCAGCTCGCCGCAGGGCTCGACGCGTCGACGCAGTTCCGCGTACCCGACGCCGGCCAGGCGGTACACGTTCGACGGCACCTGCCAGATCTGAATCCCCGACTCGAACACGACGTTGGCCGCGTGGATGTCGTTGCGCAGGTTGAACTCCGGCCAGGTGCCCCGCCATTCGCGGTCGCCGTAGGGCGGCCCGCCGATCCAGATGACCGTCGTGTCGGTCTTGGCGATGTCGGGCGCGGCCAGCAGCGCGCTGGCCATGTCGGTGAGAGGCCCGAGGAACCCGATGAAGAGCGGACCGGCGTCTGCGCGCCGCGCCTCCTCGACGATGAGACGCGCTCCGGGACTGTCGACCGGCGTCTGCGCGTCGGGTAGTCGGTGGGGCGCGCCGTTGGCGATGGGCACCCCATCCGGCGCGCCGAGCAGTCCGAGAAGTCGGTCGAGCTCGTCGCGAGAGTCGAGCATCGACCGATCCGACCGCTCGGCGCCGAAATGAGCGGGAATGATGCCGCGGATGTCGAGCGACGGCGAGAGCAGCGCGTGCACGACGGCGAACTGGTCGTCTGCCTCGTTCTTGACGTCGGAGTCGATGATGACGCGGCGCGTGCGGGTGTCGTCGATTCTCATGCGGGCTCCACTGGTTCACGGTCCATGGCGACCGCCGCGAGGGCGAGCGGTCCGGGCATCACGACGGCGAGCATCGGGGCGATGGCGACCACCGCGCCGGCCGCGGCGACCGCGAGCGCGAGCAGTGCCGAGCCCGACGCATCCTGCGACATCCGTCGCCAGGCCACGGCGAACGTGCGCCGCGGCGCGACGTCCCGCCGCCACGCCCCAGCGATCCGCAGCGCGATCGCGCCGAGTCCGGCCGCCAGCACGATCGGCAGCACCGTCGCCCACAGCTCGCCCGAGGCGACGTACGGCATCACGACGACGTCGACGACGAGCAGCGCGGTGACCGCCGTCGGCGCCACCACGTGGGAGAGCGGATGCCGCACCACTCGGTTAGCGAAAGCAGACCACACAGCGCGCGCTCGCACGTGCCGGTCCTCGGCTCTCGCCGCGCGCAGTTCTTCCACCCCCGCGCTGAGGGCCGCGAACCACGTGACCAGCAGCACCGACAGACCGAAGATCAGCACGCCTGCGTAGAGCATGTCGGCGAAGGCGGCGAACGTGGGCGAGTGCGGGTCGAGGCCGCTGGGCGCGCGACGTCGTGCCACGCGCCGCTGCGGAACCGTCGTCATCCCTTCAGTCCCGACGTCGCCACGCCGTCCACCAGGTAGCGCTGGAACACCGCGAAGAAGATCACCACCGGGAGGATCGCCAGCACGCTCATCGCGAACATCGGCCCGAACGCAGACGCGCTGGTCTGGTCGACGAAGAGGCGGAGCCCGAGCTGCAGCGTGAAGTTCTTGGGGTCGTTCAGGTAGATCAGCTGCGGGAAGAAGTCATCCCAGCTCCAGATGAACGAGAAGATCGTGGTCGTGATAAGTGCGGGGCGCATGAGCGGAAGGATGATCGACCAGAACGTGCGGTAGGGACCCGCGCCGTCGATGAGCGCCGCTTCGTCGAGGTCGCGAGGGATGCCGCGGATGAACTGCACCATCAGGAACACGAAGAACGCCTCGGTGGCAAGGAACTTCGGCAGGACCAGCGGCAGGAACGTGCCGACCAGGCCCATCTCGTTGAAGATGATGAACTGCGGGATCAGCACCACGTGCATCGGCAGCATGATCGTCGAGATCATGAACGCGAACAGCACCGACCGGAAGCGGAATCTCAGCCGGGCGAACGCGTAGGCGGCGAGCGCGCAGCTGAGGACGTTGCCCACGACGGTCAGCACCGAGATCGTCAGCGAGTTGCCGAGCAGCTGCCAGAGGCTGAGGCCCGCAACCCCCTGCACCGCGATCTGGTAGTTCTCGATCGTGAACTCGTGCGGGAACGGCGTGGCGTTCGTCAGGATCTCGGTGCCGGGCTTGAAGGACGAGCCGACGAGCCAGGCCACGGGGTAGAGCAGGAGCAGCAGCAGCGCCAGACAGAAGACGTGCCACACGATCGACCCGACGAGTGAGCGGCGGGGGCGACGTCGGTGCTCGGCGGGGCGACCGGTGACGAGCGTCGCGGTCGCGTCGGCGTGAGTGGCGGTCATCGGTCGTCTCCGGCGTAGTGGACCCAGCTGCGCGAGCTGCGGAAGATGAGGGCTGTCACGATCGCGATCACGACCAGCAGGAACCACGCCATCGCCGAGGCGTATCCCATGTCGAACGCGGTGAAGGCGCGGTCATAGAGGTAGAGCGTGTAGAAGAGCGTCGAGTCGATCGGACCGCCGCGACCGCCGCTCACGACGTAGGCCGACGTGAAGGACTGGAACGCGCCGATCATCTCGAGCACGAGGTTGAAGAAGAGCACCGGCGACAGCAGCGGCCACGTGACGGACCAGAACGTGCGCCAGCGCCCCGCGCCGTCGACCGCGGCGGCGTCGTAGAGCTCGGCGGGCACCTGCTTGAGCCCCGCTAGGAAGATCACCATCGGCGCACCGAACTGCCAGACAGCGAGGGTCACGAGGACGTACAGCGCCATGGACGGGTTCGAGATCCACCCCCCGAGGTCGAGCCCGACGGCGCTGAGCGTCTCGTCCACGACGCCGTCGTCTGAGAACAGCGTCCGCCAGACGATTGCGACGGCGACGCTCGCACCGAGAAGCGACGGGGCGTAGAACGCGGACCGGTAGAACCCCTGTCCCTTGCGAGGGCGGTTCAGCAGCAGGGCGATGCCGAGCGCCGCAGCCAGCTTGAGCGGCACCGCGACGAGCACGTAGTTGAGGGTGACGCCGACGGCCTTCCAGAACCGCGGGTCGTCGAAGAACATCCGCTCGTAGTTCGCGGTGCCGACGAACTCCGGCGCGGTGAACAGGTCGTAGTCGGTGAACGACAGCACGAGCGAGGCCACCATCGGGCCGATGGTGAGCAGGGCCGCGCCGATGAGCCACGGCGAGAGGAAGACCCACGCAGCGCCGTCTCGGGGCTGCCGGCGGCGCCTCGCGGATGGGGCGGGGGCGGACCGCGGGGATGCCGCAGCCGCCGCGTCGGGAAGGGTCGCCGTCATCGGCACTCCTGGGTGATGTCGGTGGTGGACGCAGGGAAGGGTGTCCGGCCGGGTCGTCGGCGACGACCCAGCCGGACCCGGATCACGAGATCGCGGACTCGAAGGTCGCGTACAGCGCCTTCGCGGCCTCCTCGTTGGACTGCTGACCGAAGATGATGTTCTCGTAGGCCAGCGTGAAGTCCGCCGGAAGGGTGCTCACGCCCGGGGGCGCCAGCGGCGACGGGTCGCTGAACTCGGGCTGGTACTCGAGCACGAAATCGTTGACGATCTTGTCGCCGCCCGTCAGCGTGGGCGCGAGCGCCTCGTAGTTGGTGGTGTTCAGCGGGATTCCGCGGGTGAGACCCAGGATCTCGGCGGCTTCCGGGTCGTTGATCAGGAAGTCGAGCAGCTTGGCGGCGACCTCGGGGTGGTCGGACTCGGGCGAGACCGCGGCGACATTGGTGCCCGCCATGCTCAGACCGAGGCGATCGGTGTCGGACGGGTACGGAGCAAGGGCGACGTGCTCCTCGCCGATGGTGTCGACGAACGCCCCGGTGATCGAGGCGGCGATGAACTCACCCGCGGACTTGCCCAGAGCGAAGCCCGAGTTCTGCATGCTCTGGTCGAGCGTAGAGGTCGTCTGCGGATCGGTGGAGGCGCCCGAGTCGCGCAGCTCCTGCATCAGGTCGAACCAGCCTTCGAGGTCGTCCTCATCGAAGCCGAGTTCGCCCTCCTCGGTGAAGAGCTGCTTGTCGTTCTGCTCGAGCCAGGTCGCGTAGTGCGCGATGTAGCCACCCGGGTCGCTGATCGCGGCCTTCGTCCCGCCGCTCGCGGCGCGGATCTTCTCACCTGCGTCGATCAGGTCGTCCCATGTGAACCCGGCGGCGGGCGCCTCGACGCCGGCCTCTTCGAACGCGATCGGGTCGTAGGCCCATGCGTACGTCGCCGTACCGAGCGTGAACCCGTAGAACGTGCCGTCGATCTGGCCGATCTTCTGCGTCGCCTCGGGGATGTCGTCGACCGAGATCACGTCTCCGATGTACTCGCTGAGGTCGGAGGTGGCTCCCTTCTCGGTGTACTCCTTGACCGACTCCATCGGGATGAGGAAGAGATCCGGCTGGGAGCCGCTGGCGATCTGGGTGGCGAGCTTGGGGATGTAGGCGTCGATGGCCGAGAACGACGTCTCGACGGTGACGCCGGGGTTCTGCTCCTCGAAGAGGTCGAGCGCCTCCTCTGTCAGGACCGCGCGCTCGTCGTTGCCCCACCACTGGAAGGAGATCGTCACCGGACCGTCCTCTGCTTCACCTCCGCCCGCGTCCTCGCTTGCCGCGCACGCCGTGGCCGAGACCACGAGTCCAGCGGCGATCAGACCTGCGCCGAGCGCCCGGCGTCCGGGTCGCCTTGGTGCCTGTGCCATGTTGAGCTCCTCTTTGAGTGGGGTGGATTCCCTCGGTGCAGCCGTTCCGCGTGAGTTCGAGACTCGCTCAGAAACCGGTTCCCGGTACAGTATCAGAGGTCAACCGGTTACCCAAGTGGGTCTGTCAGTACGGAGCGAATGTGAGTCAGAACCCGAGCTACACCAACCCCGTCCTGGCATTCGATGTGCCGGACCCGGACGTCATCGCGCTCACCGGCGGCGGATATGCGATGGTCGCGTCGAGCTTCGACCGTCGCCCTGGCCTGCCGCTGTGGCGGTCCGACGATCTCGTCACGTGGCACCCGGCCGGATTCGCGGGCGGACATCAGCCACTCGTGCAGCCGAGCGGGGGCGCGTGGGCGCCGGCGATCCGCGAACATGGCGACCGGCTCTTCATCACGTGGGCGGACCCCGACCGCGGCGTCTACGTCGTCGATGCACCGCGGCTCGAGGGCCCGTGGTCAGAGCCGAGACTGCTGATCCCGGGGCCGGGACCGATCGATCCCTGCCCCTTCTGGGATGAGGACGGGCGCGCCTGGCTGGTGCACGGCTGGGCGCGATCCCGCGCCGGCTTCGCCAATCGCCTCGACATCGTCGAGGTCGACCCGTCATTGACCCGGACGTTCGCCCCCGCACGCGTGCTGATCGACGGAGATGCGGTCGAGGGGTGCACCGTCCTGGAGGGACCGAAGCTGTATCGTCGCGGCGACGAGTACTTCGTCTTCGCCCCCGCGGGCGGCGTCGAGACGGGGTGGCAGTACGTCTTCCGCTCCCGCGATCTCGCTGGACCCTGGCAGGCCCGGGTCGTGCTCGAGCAGGGCGCGACCGACATCAACGGCCCGCACCAGGGCGCGTGGGTGGTGGGAGCTCGGGGCGAGGAGTGGTTCCTGCACTTCCAGCACACGCCGCAGCACGGCCGGATACTCCATCTGCAGCCACTGGCGTGGGGAGAGGACGGCTGGCCCCGCATCGGCGCGGCGGTCGCCGGCGATGCCGCCGAGCCGGTGACCGAATGGCGGATGCCGACTCCTCGGCCGTTCGGCGGGAGCCCACCCACCGCAACGGCCGATGCGGGGTGGCACGGGCGCGGCGCCTCGCCGCACGATCTCGTGACGCATGCCGACGAACGGCGAATCGGTCTGCGCACCGGCGGCCTCCTCGCACGGCCCCTCGAACGGGCGGCCCGGGTCGAGTTCACGCTGCTCGAGGGGGTCGGCGCGTTGTCACTGATCGGCGAGAGTCATCACCGGCTGCGCGTCGCCCCGCCCGAGGTCGAACCCCTCACGGATGCCGTCGACCACGAGATCCTCGTCCGTGCGAGCGCACCCATCCGACTGGCAGTCGAGTTCGACGGCCCCGAGGCACGCTTCCGTGTCGACGGCGAACCGGCCGGAGGGTGGTTCACACCCGTGCCCACGCAGTGGACGGGCCTCGAGTGCGCACTCGGCGCGCACTCGCCCGACGGCGCCCTGTTCGAGGTCGATGCGTGAACCGGCCCCGATCGGTTCAGCCGACGTCGGCGGGGGTGCGGGCAGCCGCATCGGCGGCGAGGCGAGCGGATGCCGTCGCCATGTGGATCGCCATGGCCGAGGCCGCGGCATCCTGATCCCCCGCCTGGACGGCGCGCAGGACGGCGTCGTGCTCCTCGACCGCGAGGAGCGCGGCGGCTGTGCTGTGCACGGCACGATCGGCGTACACCTGCAGCAGCGAACGCACGACATGCAGCAGGTCGACGAGCATGCTGTTCTCGGCGGCGCGCCCGAGCGCGTGGTGGAACTCCAGGTCGGCTTTCGCGAACGCCCGCAGATCCTCGATGGAGGACCGCATGCGCTCGAGGTTGGTCTCGACCGCCTTGAGCTCTCGCGCGTTGCCGCGTGCGGCTGCCAGCCGGGCGACGTAGATCTCCAGGCCCGACCGGAGTTCGAGCAGCTCCGCGGTGTTGCGCTCGCCGATCAGCAGCCCCCAGCGCAGGGTCTGCGGCAGCAGCTCGCTGGCGGTGCCGCGCAGGTACGTCCCCGAACCCGGACGCACATCGACGATGCCGAGGATCTCGAGCGCGGCCAGCGCCTCTCTCACGGCCGACCTGCCGACGCCCAGCGTTGCGGCCAGCTGTCGTTCCGGGGGAAGGCGCGTGCCTGGCGCAAGGGAGCCGCCCGTGAAGAGGTCCATGAGACGTCGCGCGACCTCGGACACCGGCGTCCCTGCCGGCAGAGCACCCAGGGCCGCGGCGATCTCGGCAGACTGGTCGTCGGGATAGGCGGGCATGCGAACAACCTATACGCGCGGACCCGGCCGGTTGACCCTCGCAGCGCCGGGGACTTGCAATTGGTCAACCGGTTTGTCACACTGGAGCCGGCCGAATGGTCGCTCGAATCACTGTCGATGAGCAGGAGTCACCGTGGACAGCACGCAGACCACCCCCGACGCGCGGGTCGCGCGATCAACCATCCGCAAGGTGTCGACCCGCCTCGTGCCGTTCGTGGCGCTGATGTTCTTCATCAACTACCTCGACCGCACCGCGATCGGTTTCGCCGCCCCCAACGGCATGAACGAGGATCTCGCGCTCAGCGCGGCTCAGTTCGGCTTCGCGTCGGGCGTCTTCTTCATCGGCTACATCCTGCTCGAGGTGCCCTCGAACCTGGCGCTGCACAAGTTCGGCGCCCGGCGCTGGCTCGCCCGCATCATGGTCAGCTGGGGCATCGTCGCGCTGCTGTTCACGTGGGTGCAGAACTTCGAGCAGCTCGTCGTCCTGCGCTTCCTCCTCGGCGTGGCCGAGGCCGGCTTCTTCCCCGGCGCGATCCTGTTCCTCAGCCTGTGGGTGCCCGCACAGTACCGCGGCCGCGTCCTCATGCTCTTCTACCTGGCCCAGCCACTGACCACCGTGATCGGCGCCCCCCTCGCCGGCTGGCTCATCCAGCAGGATGAGGTCTTCTTCGGCCTCGAGGGCTGGCGCTTCATGTTCTTCGGCGTGGCCATCCCGGCGATCATCGTCGGCGTCATCGCGTGGTTCTACCTCAAGGACAAGCCGTCCGACGCGAAGTGGCTCACCCGCGAGGAGCAGGTGTGGCTCACCGACGCCCTCGATCGCGAGAAGGCCGCCACCCAGCAGAAGGAGCACGGCCACGTCTCGGCGAAGTACGCCTTCAAGAGCGGCCGCGTGTGGGTGCTGTCGTTCATCTACTTCGGTTTCATCTACGGCCTGTACGCGCTGGCGTTCTTCCTGCCGACGATCATCGACGGCTTCCAGGAGCAGACCGGGCAGACCTTCGACGTCCTGCAGAAGGGCCTCATCACCGCGATCCCGTACCTGCCCGCTGCGATCGTCATGTACTTCTGGTCGCGGGATGCCTCCAAGCGGGGCCTGAAGACGTGGCACATCGCCGTTCCCGCCATCGCCGGTGCCGTCAGCATCCCGCTGGCACTCTTCGCGGGTTCCCCCGCGGCCACGATCGCATTCATCACCGTGACGGCATGCGCGATCTTCGCGGCGCTGCCGAACTTCTGGACGCTGCCGACGCGCTTCCTCACGGGAGCCGCGGCCGCGGCAGGCGTCGCGCTCATCAACACGATCGGCAACCTCGCCGGGTTCTCCGCCCCGTACGTGACGGGAGCCGTGCACGACTGGACCGGCGGGTACGAGATCCCGATGTTCATCGTCGGCTTCTTCATGCTCGTGTCGGCGGTGCTGATGGTGCTGCTCGCCCGCAGCAACCGCATCGCCCCCGCCGAGGTCGAGCAGGTCACCCCGACGCCCCTGTCGGCCGGGGATGCAGAGTCCGCCGGTGTGAAGGGCGACGTGCGATGACACGACTGTGGAACGACCCGGCCGACTTCGCCGACGAGATGATCGCGGGGTTCGTCGCGGCGAACGAGCGCTACGTCAGGCGCGTGACCGGCGGGGTCGTGCGCAGCACGACGTCCCCCACCGGTCAGGTCGCGGTCGTCGTCGGTGGTGGTTCGGGCCACTACCCTGCGTTCGCAGGACTGGTCGGGCCGGGCCTCGCGCACGGCGCGGCGATGGGCAACCTCTTCGCGTCGCCCTCGGCGCAGCAGGTCTACGCCGTCGCGAAGGCTGCCGACAACGGCGGCGGCGTGTTCCTCACCTACGGCAACTACGCCGGCGACGTGCTCAACTTCGACGCGGCGCAGGAGCGCCTGCGGGCCGAGGGCGTCGCGTGCGAGACGGTCACCGTGACCGACGACGTGATGTCGGCGACCGTCGACGAGAAGCACAGACGCCGCGGGATCGCGGGCGACCTCACGGTGTTCCGCGTCGCGGCCGCCGCGGCCGAGGCGGGGTACGACCTGGCCGAGGTGACGCGGGTGGCGCGGCTGGCGAACGAGCGGACCCGTTCGTTCGGTGTGGCGTTCACCGGTTGCACGCTGCCTGGCGCCGAGGCGCCGCTGTTCACGGTGCCTGAGGGCCGGATGGCTGTCGGGCTGGGCATCCACGGCGAGCCCGGGATCCACGAGACGGCGATCCCCACCGCCGACGAGCTCGCCGAACTGCTCGTCGAGCGGCTGCTGGGCGAGCTTCCCGACGGTGTCGACGCGGCCAGGGGGGCCCGCGTCGTTCCGATCCTCAACGGGCTCGGGTCGCTCAAGTACGAGGAGATGTTCGTCGTCTACCGGCGCATCGCGCAGCTCTTGACCGGCGCCGGTGTCGAGATCGTCGACCCGCACGTCGGCGAGTACTGCACGAGCTTCGACATGGCCGGCACCTCGCTCACCCTGTTCTGGCTGGACGGTGCGGAACAGCACAGCGAACTCGAAGAGCTGTGGGGAACACCGGTCGACACGCCCGCATATCGGCGCGGCTCCGTCGCCCCGCGGGAGCAGACGGATGCCTCGGCCGGCGCCGACGACGCCCTCGCCGCCATCGAGCCGGGGGACGAGGCATCCCGTGATGCGGCGCAGACCGTGCTCGCCGCGGTCCGCACGATCGTCGAGACCGTCGACACTCACGTCGAGGAGCTGGGCCGCATCGACGCGATCGCCGGAGACGGCGACCACGGCATCGGGATGCAGCGCGGTTCCCACGCCGCGCTGGCGGCGGCGACGTCCGCGGTGGATGCCGGTGCCGGCGCCGGCACCACTCTGGCTCGCGCCGCCCACGCATGGTCCGACAGGGCCGGTGGCACCTCGGGCGCCCTGTGGGGCGTCATCCTGAACGCACTCGCCGCCAAGCTCGGCGACGAGGGGCGTCCGGAGTCGCGCGCGGTGGCCGCCGGCGTCGCTGCGGCGTCGCGGGGCGTCACCGACTACGGCAAGGCGGAGGTCGGCGACAAGACCCTCGTCGACGCGCTCGTGCCGTTCAGCACCACCCTGACCCACGCTGTCGACGCGGGCGCCGGTCTCGCCTCGGCGTGGCGGAGCGCAGCGGATGCCGCGACCCGCGCCGCCGCGGCCACCGCGGATCTGCTCCCCCGAATGGGCCGCGCCCGCACCCACGGGCAGAACAGCGTGGGCACCCCCGACCCCGGCGCGCACTCGCTCGCGCTCATCGTGACCGCCGTGGGCGACCTGCTCGCGACTCAGAAGGAGAACGCCGATGCCTGACACCGCCACACCTCAGCCGACCCCCGCGCCGCTGCGTATCGTGATCGGCTGCGACGACGCCGGCTTCGACTACAAAGAGATCCTGAAGAGGGACCTGCAGAACAACCCCGGCGTGGTCGAAGTGATCGATGTCGGCGTGGACGCCGACGGTCACACCCCGTACCCGCGTGTCGCGATCGAGGCGGCGCAGCAGGTCGCCGACGGTGACGCCGACCGGGCGCTGCTGATCTGCGGCACCGGATTGGGCGTCGCGATCGCCGCGAACAAGGTGCCCGGCATCCGCGCCGTCACCGCACACGACTCCTACTCCGTCGAACGCGGCGTACTGTCCAACAACGCCCAGGTCCTCACCATGGGACAGCGGGTCGTCGGCATCGAACTCGCCCGCCGCCTGGTGCGGGAGTGGCTCACCTACCGGTTCGACACCTCCTCCGCCTCGGCGGAGAAGGTCGCCGTCATCGACGAGTACGAGACCACCGGCAGCTGCTGATGTCCGGCCCGGTCATCGTGGGAGTGAGCCTGAAGACGTACTTCGGGCACGACCAGGCTGCGGCCTGGTTCGCCGACGTCGCGCGACGTGTCGGCGAGCACCTCCCGGTGACCGCCGGTGACGTGCGGCTGTTCGTGATCCCGACGTACCTGCAGATCCCCGCGGCCCTCGACGCGTTCGCCGGTACGCCGGTGCGGGTCGGCGCACAGGACGTCTCGGCGTTCCCGGCCGGTGCGTTCACCGGCGAGGTCACCGCGGCCGAGCTCGCCGAGATCGGCGTGACCTATGCCGAGGTCGGCCACGCCGAACGCCGGCGCCTGTTCGGAGAGACCGACGAGGTCGTCGCCGCGAAGGTCGCCGCGGCGCTGGACGCCGGCATCGTGCCCGTGCTGTGCGTGGGCGAAGCCGACCGTCTCTCGGCCGACGACGCGGCCGCGGCCACCGTCGCTCAGCTGCACACCGACCTCGAGGACTCCCCCGCCGGCCCCGTCGTCGTCGCGTACGAGCCCGTCTGGGCCATCGGCGCCCCCCAGCCCGCACCGGCGACACACATCACCACCGTCACCCGCGCCCTGCGCAGCGCGCTCGACGCGGACCCCGCTCGCGCCGGCAGCAGCGTCATCTACGGCGGCTCCGCCGGACCCGGCCTGCTGACCCGACTCGGCGACGACGTCGACGGCCTCTTCCTCGGCCGCTTCGCCCATGACCCCGACGCCCTCATCGCCGTGCTCGACGAAGCATCCGCCGTCGCAGATCGATCGTGGAGCGAGGAGCTCAGCGACGAGACCGACGACGGCACGGAGGCCGGCGCATGATCGGACTCGGAACCTACGCATTCTTCTGGCAGCACTCCGATCAGGTGCCGCAGCCCCTGTCACTCGTCGGCGCGTTCGAGGCGACGAAAGAGCTCGGCGTCGATCTGTTCCAGATCTGCGATTACGCCCCGCTCGAGACGATGACCGACGGCGAGCTCGTCGACGCCGCGACAGCCGCGCGCGATCTCGGCCTCAGGATCGAGCTGGGCACCAAGGGCATCGAGCCCGAGCGGCTGGAACGGTTCCTCGCACTCGCCGAGCTCTTCGACGCGAAGCTCGTGCGGAGCATGCTGTACTCCCCCGACACCCGGCCCACCCTGGCCCAGGCCGAAGAGTGGCTGCGCGTCGCGCTGCCGAGGTTCGAGGCATCCGGAGTCGATCTTGCGCTCGAGACCTACGAGCAGGTCGCGACCGACGAGCTGGTCGCCCTGATCGAGCGCATCGGCAGCGAGCGGCTCGGCGTGTGCCTCGACCCGGCGAACGTCGTCGCTCGGCTCGAGCGCCCGCGCGACTGCGTCGAGACGACCGCGCCGCATGTGAAGAACATCCACGTCAAGGACTTCGCGTTCGCGCGCCAGGCCGGCTGGGTCGGCTTCACCTACGGCGGCGCGCCGATGGGCGAAGGCCTGCACGACTACGCGCACCTGCTCGACACCGTCCGCCCGCGCGAACGCGGCGTCGACGAGCCAGAGGTCAACGAAATCGTCGAGCACTGGCTGTCCTGGCAGGGAGACGCCGAGACCACCATCCGAACCGAGCGGGAATGGACCCGCATCACCGTCGAATACCTGAGGAGCATCGCATGAGCACCACCGCCACCGAGACCAGCACCCAGTCCTACAAGATCGCCGTCATCGGAGCGGGCGGCAAGATGGGCATGCGCGTCTCGAACAATCTCGTCAAGACGGCACACGAGGTCGCGTACGTCGAGAACTCGCCGGCCGGAAAACAGCGCACGATCGATGCCGGCCGTGAGCTGACGGATGCCGCGACCGCCGTCGCCGACGCCGAGATCGTCGTGCTCGCCGTACCCGACCTCGCCCTCCAGTCCGTGACCGCCGAACTGGTGCCCCAGCTGAAGGCCGGCGCGATCGTGCTGACGCTCGATCCCGCCGCCGCGTACGCCGGTCTGCTGACGACGCGCGAGGACGTCATCCAGTCCGTCGCGCACCCGTGCCACCCGTCGATCTTCCTGCAGCGGCAGACGCCCGAGGAGTGGGCGGACACGTTCGGCGGCATCGCCGCCCCGCAGGACGCGATCGCCGCGATCGAGTCGGACGACCCCGCGAAGAAGGCGATCGTCGAGGCGACCGTGCGCGCGATCTACGCGCCGGTGATCGACGTGCACTGGGTCACGATCAAGCAGCTCGCGCAGCTCGAGCCGACCCTCGTCGAGACCGTCGCGTGCATGATCGGCGCGCTGCTCAACGAGGCGCTGCAAGAGACGGTGAACACCATGGGCGTTCCCGAGGCGGCGGCGCGCAGCATCTTGTACGGCCACACCCAGGTGGCGCTGGCCAACGGCCTGCGCGGCGACAACCCGTTCTCGGACGCCTGTCTCATCGCGATGGACTACGGCCGCGAGAGCATCATCAAGGAGGACTGGAAGAAGATCTTCCGCGACGACGAGCTCGACAAGAACCTCGCGCGCATGCTCCACCTCGACAAGATCGAGCGCTGACAGCGCCCGCGGTCGGAAGGGAACGGATATGGGTCAGCTCGAGGGCAAGACCGCGCTCATCACGGGAGCCGCGCTGGGCATCGGGCTGGCCGTGGCCACCCGATTCGCCCGTGAGGGCGCCCGTGTCGTGCTCGCCGACCGCAACGGCGACGGCGCAGCGCGTGCCGCCGCCGAGCTGGGCGAGAACGCGCGTGCGGTCACGATGGACATCTCGGACGAGGGTGCGGTCGCCGCCGGCTTCGCCGAGATCGAGGCGGCGGGCTGGGCGCCGGACGTGGTGATCGCCAACGCGGGAGTCCAGCTGTTCGGGCAGGACGCGCCTGCCGCGGACCTGGACCTCGACGTCTGGCGGCGGACGATCGACATCAACCTGACGGGGACGTTCCTGACGGTCAAGCACGCGGTGCGCTCGATGCTTGCGCGGGGTGGCGGGTCGATCATCCTGACCGGCAGCCCGACCGGCGTCAACGGCGAGGGCAAGGACTTCACCGCCTACAGCGTGTCCAAGGCCGGCATCCACGGACTTGCCCGGACAGTGGCCGCGGCGTACGCGCCGCAGGGCATCCGGGTGAACACCGTGCAGCCGGCGTACACCGAGACGCCGCTGGTGTCGGCCATCAGCGAGGACCCCGAGTCGCGCGCCGCGATCATCGGCCGCATCCCGCTCGGCCGCGCCGGCACGCCGGACGACGTCGCGGGCATCATGGTGTACCTCGCCAGTGACGACGGGGCGTTCGCGACGGGAGCCCTGTTCCAGGTCGACGGCGGCATGACGTCGCTCTGATCTCGACGGCGCGTGCTGCCCGACCGTCGTCGCGGCCGAGGCTGAGGTCGGGTTCGGGGTCGGGGTCGAGGTCGGGGTCGGGGTAGGGGTTGAGGTCGAGAAACCATGCCGAGGTTGAAACATCACGCCTCATGTGGTTTCTCAACCTCTGCGTGGTTTCTCAACCTCCACGTGGTTCTCACCGCACGGGCGAGGGGCGACCAGAGGTAGGCGATAAAGGAGGATGAAGGCGTGAGCGAGTGGTGGGGCGAGGGTGCCGTGGAGTGGCGCAGCGGCCCGTGGTCGGTCGAGGTGCGCGACGACGAGTTCGCCGACATCGCGTTCGACGGGCGCGTCGTGCTGCGCTCGGTGCGCTCGGTCGTGCGCGATCGCAACTGGGACACCCCGCCGCTGATCGTGGATCGCGTCGATGCGAGCGATCTCGCCGTGACGCTGCATGTGCGCTGCGAGGCGTTCGGCGCAGACTTGCGTGGCATCGTGCGCGCCGAGGTTCGGGCTGACCGGCTCGTCGTGCTCACCGACCTCGAGTCGCAGACCGACTTCGACACCAACCGCACCGGCCTGGTCGTGCTGCACCCCCCGGCGCTCGCGGGGAGCGCGCTGCGCATCACGCACGCTGCCGGCGCGGTGGAGCAGACCGCGTTCCCCAACCGCATCAGCCCCCATCAGCCGGCGTTCGACATCACGGCGCTGTCATGGACCGATCCGGCCGGCCTTGACGTGGACGTGCGCTTCGCGGGCGACGTGTTCGAGATGGAGGACCAGCGCAACTGGACGGATGCCTCGTACAAGACGTACAGCAGACCCCTCGGGCTCCCCTTCCCGTATCGCCTGGCGGCGGGCGAGCGCGTCGTGCAGTCGGTCGAGGTGCGCGTGAGCGGTGCCGTCGCCGCGGAAGACGACAACGCGCCGGCGCGGATCCGGCTCGAGCCGGGAGTACCGCTGCCCCACATCGCCGTGAGCGCATCGACCGCGCCCGACCCGGCCCCCGCCGTTGAGCCGGTCGGCGCGGTGACTCTGGTCGAGCTCGACCTCGCGACGCGCAACTGGCGCGCGGCGCTGGAGCGGGCTGCGGCTGGGCCCACGCGCCCGGAGGCTCCGGGCGACGCGCCTGGGCCCACGCGGCCGGAGGCTCCACTCGACGCGCCAGCGGCGAGTGGAGGGGCCGTGGGGACGGCGTCCGGAGGGGGCGTGCGGACCGCCCGTCCTCTCGACGTTCGCTTCGTGCTCGCCGACGCTGACCCGTCGGCTCTCGGCGAAGGTGTGCGTGCGCTGCGCGGCCACGACCTCGCCCGCGTGACCGCGTTCTGGCCGACCGGACCCGCCCGGCACGTCTCGGATGCCCGGGCGATCGCGCTGCTGCGCGATGCGATGACGGATGCCGGAATCCAGGCCCCCGTCGTCGGCGGCGCCCGCTCCCATTTCACCGAGCTCAACCGGGAGAACCACCGGCTTCCGGCGGACCTCGACGGCGTCGTCTTCAGCGTGACGCCGCTCTTCCACAGCCTGGGTACGCACCAGCTCATCGAGTCGCTGCCGATGCAGCGGCTCATCGCGACCCAGGCGGCCGACATCGCCGGCGGTGTGCCGGTGCACGTCGGCCCGGTGTCGCTGCGCCCGCACTTCAACGACGTCGCCACCACGCCGCCGCCGAGGCCTGAACACGACGACCTGCGGGATGGCTATGGCTCCGCGCTCATCGACTCCGCCGATGCCCGCATCAGCGCGCCCGAGCTCGCGACGTGGACAGTGGCGAGTGCCGCGGCCCTGGCCGTCCCCGGCGTCGCGACGATCGCGTATTTCGAGGAGTGGGGTACGCGCGGGCTGGCGGACGACACCGGGACCCCACGGCCCGTGCATGCTGCCGCGACCGCGCTCGCCTCGCTCGCGGGTCTGCCCGGCCTGCGCGGCGACTCCCCCGACGGCCTGGTGTGGGCGATCGGCGCTCGAGGCGAAGCCGGCGACACCGTGCTCGTCGCGAACCTCGATCGACAGCGCCGCACTGTGACCGTCGACACCCCCACCGGCTCTCTCACCACACACATCGACGGCGGCAGTTTCGTCCGCCTCGCGGTCGCCGCGACCGCTCTGAATCATGGAGGATCATGACCGAGCACTGGATGCGCCTGCTGCAGGACCACATCCGCGAGCATGCCGTGCAGATGACACGCGAGCCCTCCGGCATCCTGTCGCACCCGTACACGGTGCCGAGCTCGCCCGACTCGCCGTATTACTCGGACGCGCTGTGGGACTGGGACTCATGGTTCATCAGCGTCGTGCTCGGCCAGGTCGAGCTCGAGACCGACCAGCGCGGTCGCTTCGGCGAGTACGAGGAGGGCACCATCCGCAACTTCCTCGATCACACCGACGAGGACGGCGTCATGCCGGTGCTGCTCAAGCCGGACGGACCGTTCCTGCATGCGGACCCGAGCCGCGCGGCGGGCTTCTCCGAGAACATGCACAAGCCGGTGCTCGCGCAGCAGGCGGCGCTATTAGCGCGCCGCCGGGGCAGCGCCGAGTGGCTTCGCGGCGACATCCCGGCACTCCAGCGCTTTCTCGAGCGCTATCTCGAGAGCCACATCCACGCCGAGACGGGACTCGCCTACTGGCAGACCGACTTCGCGATCGGCGTCGACAACGACCCGTCGGTGTACTACCGGCCGGCACGCAGCACCGCCTCCATCTACCTGAACTCGCTGCTCTACCGCGAACTGCTCGCGTTCGGCTCGCTGCTGGAGGACCTCGACGAGGTGCGTGAGGCGAACCGCTGGCGTGGCCGGGCGCAGGATCTCGCCGACTCCGTCAACGAGCACCTGTGGGATGAGCGCGACGGCACGTTCTACAGCGCCGACCTCGCCCTGCGCCCGATCGACCCCGAGGACTGGCTGCACCGCGGCGCGCCCCGCTCGTGGTCGTCGGTTCTCCTGCGGGTCGACAACTGGTCGAGCTTCCTGCCGCTGTGGGCCGGCTTCGCGTCGCAGGAGCAGGCGGATCGCATGCGTGAGCGCGTGATCGACCGCCGCACGTTCCGCGCGAACTATGGTGTGCGCACGCTGTCGCGCCTCGAGAAGCAGTACAACCTGCGGGCGTCGAACAACCCGTCGAACTGGCTCGGCCCGATCTGGGGCGTCAGCAACTACCTGGTGTTCCGCGGCCTGCTGAAGTACGGCTTCGCGGATGACGCGCGCGAGCTGGCCCAAGACACCGTGCGCCTGTTCGGCCGCGACCTCGAGACCACCGGGTCGCTTCACGAGTTCTACAACCCCGACAACGGCGAGCCGATCATGACGCGGAACTTCCAGAACTGGAACTTCCTCGTGCTCAACATGATCGCGTGGCTCGAGGGCCGTCCGGTCGTCGCGGAGTTCTAGCCGCAGGATCGGCCCGGTCCCCTGGGCTCCTCCCGAGTGGGCGCGGGCTTCAAGTGTCACGACACGCCGTATCCCGCGCGGGGATGCCGCGTGTCCTGACACCCGAACACCGAGCCGGGCGGCGCCATGCCCGCTGAGGTGTCACGACACGCCGTAAGCCGTGCCGGGAAGCGACACAGCACACTGTCGATCGGCGGCTCGTGGGCGACGAGGGTCGACACGTCATCCGGGTGCGCCGTGACCAACGCGAGCGCCGTCACCGCGCCGCCGCTGCTGGCGAGCATGTCCACCGGGCCGGCGCCGAGCGCCTCGATGATCGCGTGCACGTCCTCCGCCTGAGTCTCCGGATCGTTCGTGACCCTGCCATCCTTGCGCTTGCTCCGGCCCAGGCCGCGCGGGTCGTAGGTCACGACCGTCCGGTCCTCGAACAGCTTCACCTGCGCCTGAAACCCGCTCGCGTCCATCGGCTGGCCGATCATGACGAGCGGCGGCCGGCCATCCGCGGTCGGAAGAGGACCGTGGACGTCGTAGACCAGGTCGACATCCGGCAGCTCCAGGGTGTGTTGCGCCATTGCGGGCCTCCTGTATCGCGAACAGACTCACCGGATGCTACGGCGCGGTGCCGACGGCCCGCCAGCACCTCGCGAGATCGATCAGGCCTCGCGCCAGATCCTCACGTCCCAGGGCCCGAGTTCCACGACGGTGCCGGCGTCGTGGGTGGCGTCATCGACGACGGATGCCACGTCCCGCGTCACCGCCACGGTCCGGGACTCCGGCGCCCAGTTGTGCACGACCCACACGCGGCCGCGGGCACCCGCCAACGAGTGCGTCGTCACCTGCAGCGGCCGCTCCGCGAGTGGGCCGGCGACGCGCGCCGGGCCCGCGGCATCCGTCACCACTGCTCTCAGGAGCGAGCGGTCCGGAAGCGTCCCGACGATCGTGACCGTTCCGTCACCCACCACGCTCCGCGTCGCGGCGGCCCACCGGCCGAAGTGCGGGTGGTCGTAGCGCAGCACCACGTCGGCATCACCGGCTTCGAGGGCGTCGACCCAGCCGTGCGCCTGACCGGATGCCCCTGCCAGGGGTCCGTCGGGAGCGACCACCGCCACGGGGTCGGCGAGGGCCGCGAATTCGCGGTACGCCACTCCCGCGGCCGGGCCGAGCACCGCCGGCGCAACCGCGGCACGCATGCGTCCTTCGTCGTCGCCGTATCCGGTGCGCGGTCCCACGATGAGTCGTCCGCCGAGCCGCGCGTACTCCTCGAGTACGGTCAGCGTCCGGTCCGACGCCACGATGAGGCCGGCGACGATCAGGGCAGGGAACCGCGCGAGCAGCTCCCCTGGTTCGGGCAGCCGGCGCTCGTTGACGTAGCCGACCTGCAGTCCGGCGTCGACGGCGGCCCGGCCGAACGCACCCACGATGCGACCGTAGGCGGCGCGATCGGGAGTGCCGCCCCCAACAGCGAGAGGCGGTTCGAACGCCATCATCCATTCGCTGTCGTGCGCGTACACGATTCCCACGTCGGCGTCGGGCTCGGCATCCGCCAGCCACGACGCCGCGCCCGCGAACTCTCGGCCGATCCTCGCGACCTCGCGATGGATCCGGCCGGGCTCGAGGTCGTGCCCGAGGATGCCGCCCCAGTGCACCTCGGCGCCGGAGTGCAGAGTGTGCCAGTGCCAGTACGACACGAGGCGGGCGCCCCGTGCCACCAGCAGCCACGCCGCCTGGGCGAGCTGGCCGTCGTACGGAGGTCGGGTGAGCCACGCCGGCCCGATCGACGCGGCACCCGTCTCGGTCACCAGGAACGGCGCTTCCCGCGAGCCGCGCATGCGGTCGGCCATGAGGATCAGCTGCGGCACGTCGTCGGCGTACCACTGCCCGCCCGCACCCTCACGAGCAAGGTCGAGCGAGTCTTGAGCGAGGTAGTAGGCGTTGCCGCAGGCGACATCCAGGTGCGCGGCGACCGCGACATCGTCCATCGCGGGGCGCTGGTAGGCGATGCACGTCGTCAGGAACGTGTCGTCGGCCACGAGCTCGCGCGCGATCCCGGCCTGCCACTCGATGAACTCCGCTGTCAGCTCGGCCTGGAACCGGCGCCACGCGAGGTCGTACGCGGGCGTCGTGTTTCCGGCCGGATGCCACAGCTCGTCCCACTCGGAGATGCGGTGAGACCAGTACGTCAGCCCCCACTCGCGGTTGAGCGTGTCGACGTCGCCGTAGCGCGCTGCGACCCACCGCCGGAAGCGCGCCACGACGTGGTCGTTGTGGATCAGGTGCAGGCCCGCCTCATTGTCGAGCTGCACGCCGACGACTGCCGGATGACGCCCGTGCCGCCCGAGCACGGCTCGGATGACCCGTTCGGCGTAGCCACGGAACACCTCTGACGTGTAGTCGGCCTCTTGCCGCCCGCCCCAGGGCACGCGGGATCCATCGCGGCGCACGACGGCGAGCTCTGGGTGCTTGCGGGCCAGCCACGGCGGCACCGCGTACGTCGGCGTGCCGAGGATCACGTCAATGCCGTGCGCGTGCGCGCCGTCGAGCACCGGCGTGAGCCAGTCGAGATCGAACTCGCCGTCGCGCGGCTCCCAGGTCGACCAGACGGATTCACCGACGCGGATGCACGTGATCCCGGCATCCGTCATCAATCGCAGGTCGGTCTCGAGCCGCGCACGTCTGGAATGGGCATCGCCGGGCAGGTACTCGTTGTAGTACGCCGTTCCGAGGCGGGGGCCGCCGCGCCACGCGCGCAGGCGGTCGACGGATGCCGCGGCCCCGCCCGCGTCGGAGGGAGAAGGTGCCGCCGGCTCGGCCACGCTCACGCCTCGATGCGGGTGATGCGCAGCGCGAGCGCCTCACCTGCCGGCAGCGCCACGGGAGCGGACTCGCGGTCGTACGCGTCGTTGCGCTGCACGTCGGTCAGCGTGAATCGGCGGCCGACGGGCGTGATCGTCATGTTCCAGGTGTCGATGACGTCGACCTCGAACAGGTCGCCTTCCTCGAGTCGCTCCCCCGGAACGCCGATCGGCAGGCGGAACTCCCATGACTCCGGCGCCGAACGCCCGAGGTACTGGACGTACTGCCGGCGCGGCGCGCCCGCGACGTATGCCGGATCGTCCCACTTGTCGATGGGGTCGAGGCCGGGCACGACGAGGTCGTCGAGGATGCCGCGCAGGAACCCCAGCCGTGCCGGCGATTCGCCGCGCAACGGTCCCCCCTCGACCATGTGCAGGCTGCCACTCTCGGTGACGAAGCTCTCGCCATGCGACGCGTAGCAGCCGGCCACCGTCGTGATCCAGAACTGGTGCACCAGCTCGTGGGCATCGAGATGACCCCAGCGGTCGTCGATGTCGCCCTCGTACTTGATCTCATCCAGCACGACCGGCTTGCCGTAGACGTCGCGGTAGAGGTTCGCGCGGCCGAAGTCGGTCGTCGCCGAACCGTTCTGGATCGACGCATGCGTCACCCACGGCTGGTTGTTGTCGTACAGCTCGATCCAGTTGTGGATCGAGCGCAGGTGATCGTACGGATCGATCTCGGCCAGCAGCGCGCCGGTGCGGTCCCACCGCTCGGCGGGTCGCTCGAGCTGATCGAACTCGTTGCACAGCGACCACCACACGTGGGGGTAGGCGGTCAGGCGCGCGACGAGGTAGCGCAGGTAGATCGCGTCCTCTTCCTCGGTCAGCTCGTTGAGACCGAACTGACCACGGTCATAGGCGTTGTAGATGAGCACGTCCGCTTGGATGCCGCGATCCCCGAGCACGTCGACGGCCCGGTCGAGGCGCTGGAAGAACTCCGGCACGGGCTTCGTGACATCCCAGCGCCCGTCCGTCTTCTCGAACGGCATCAGCTCCGGCACGTGCTCGATGTACCCGCCGCCCTGCGGGAAGACCATGAACCGGAACTTGTTGAATCCCGCCTCGGCGATCGCGTCGACCGTCGACGAGAAGAGGGGCTCGTCCTGGTGCAGCCAGTTGTAGGCGGTCGCACCCACCGGGCGGAAGGGCGCGCCGTCGGCGTGGGCGAAGTGGAACCGGTGCGCCACCCGCACCGGGCCGTGGTCCTTGCCGCGGACGACCTCGAACGTGCCGGTCGTGCCCGACAGCGCGGCATCCTCGCTCTCGCTCTGCCAGGTCCACTCCCCCTCGACATCGGGGGCGAACCTCGCGCGGTACGTGGTGCCGCCGTCCCAGAATCCCGGCACGGCCCGTTCGGCTCCGGATGCCGCGTGCCGCAGTCGCACGGTCAGCGGCGTGCGATCGGCGGGAATGAGCGCCGATCCCTCGAACGTCAGCTCGATGGGACGGTACAGCTCACTGGGCTGAGGGGATGACACGGATGTTCTCCTTCGATGTGGTCCGTAAGAGTCAAGAAGTGGTGCGGCGCGAGCTCTCTCGCACGATCAGCTCCGGTGCGTACACGCGCTGCGGGTCGGGCAGCGACGCCTGCTCGATCGCCTCGAAGAGCAGGTCGACCGCTGTGGCGCCGAAGTCCTCGTGCCTCGCACGCACGCTCGTGAGCGGGATGAGGGATGCCTCGGCGAATTCGTTGTCGTCGTATCCGACGAGCGCGACCTCGGCGGGCACCGAGACTCCGCCGGCGACGAGCGCTTGCAGGATGCCGAGCGCCAGGACGTCGTTCGCGGCGAAGACCCCGTCGGGTCGCTCCGCCGGAGGACGCGCCGCGAGGGCGTCGCCGACCGATCGCCCGACCGCGATCGACCGTTCCGCGACCTCGATCACCTCGAGGTCGCGGGCGACCTGTCGAGCCCCGGCGAGCCGGTCGGCGACCTGCTGCACCGGCAGCGGACCGCCGACGAAGGCGAGGCGGCGGCATCCGTTCGCCCGCAGGTGCTCGGCGGCCTGGTGGCCGCCCGAGACGTCGTCGATCGACACCGATGGCTGCTCGGGCCGGCATGCGCGGCGCCCCACCAGCACCGAGGGCGTGCCTCGATCGCGCATCACCGCGAGTCGCTCCTCGACCGGCTCGAACGACGACACCAGCAGACCCCGCACCTGGCGCTGCTCGAAGGCCTCGAGGTAGGCGTCCTCGCGGTTGCGATCGCCGTGGGAGTGGGCGAAGAACACCGTCATGCCGAGGCGCTCGGCGCGGTACTCCACGTCCTGCGCGATCTCGCTGAAGTGCGGGTTGCTGACGTCGGGCGACAGGTAGCCGATGAGACTGCTGACACCGAGTCGCAGCTGCCGGCCCGCGCTGCTGGGCACGAACCCGAGCTCGGCGATCGCCTCGGCGATGCGCTCCGCCCGCTCGGCCGACACGCGGTCGGGATGATTGAGGTACGCCGACACGGTGCCGACCGCGACTCCCGCGCGGGCTGCAACCTGACGGATCCCCGGCCTCGACATCGTCAGCGCCAGTCGTGCCGGGCGACGAAGCCGAGCCGAGCGCGGATCTTGCGCGTCGACATCAGCGACTCGAACTCGCCGAGATCGTCGGCGACCGGCGTGCCCGGGAACCACCGGGCCGCCACCTCGCGCGACGGCGCCGCCACGCCCGATTCGGGCGCCGCGACGTTGTACACCTCGAACCCGGGTTCGGCGGCGGCGAGCGCCAGCGCGACCGCCTCGGCCCCGTCACGCGCGTCGATCCACGACCCGATGAGGTCGCGTCGGTAGTCCGGTTCGCCCGCGCGCTCGAACGTCGCGTATTCGTCGGCCGCGACGACGTTCGTGAAGCGCAGCGCCGTGATCGAGGTGCCGTCGCCCCAGCGCACGAGCTGCGCGGCGATCGCCTCCTCGGCGACCTTGCCGAGTCCGTACGTGTTGTTGGCGCTCGTGTAGCTCTCGTCGACGGGAAGCGCGGGCGGCGCCTCGTCGAACGGGAAGCCCATCGCCGTGATGCTCGACGCGAGCACGATCGTCCGGATGCCGGCGCGGTGCGCCGCGAACAGTGCGTTGAACGACACGGTCATGTTGTTGTGGAAGGTGGCGGCATCCGGAATCAATCCGTTCACGGGGATCGCCGCGAGGTGGACGAGGGCGTCGAGTCCGTCGTGGCGGGCGGTCACCGAGAGGAACGCGTCGAGGGTCTGGCCGAAGTCGGCGAGATCGACCCGCGTGAAGCCCGGTCCTGGGACTCCGGCGAGGTCGAATCCCGTCACCTCGTGGCCGTCGGCACGAAGCCACTCGACGGTTGCACGGCCGAGCTTGCCGCCGCTGCCTGTCACGCCGATCCTCATTGAGTGCCTCCTCGCACGAGCGACTTGAAACGATTCGAACTCCCTGGCACACTCACTGTACACGCGAAACCGAAACGTTTCAGAGGTGTTCGCGGCTAACGGAAGGCCCACCATGACCGTCATCGTCGACGCACCCCGCATCGAGCACCACCGCGAACCCCTCGGGATCGGCGAGCGGATGCCGCGGCTGTCGTGGGTCGTCAGCTCCGCGCCATCGGGCTGGCGTCAGGCCGCCTACCGCGTCGACATCGAGCGAGACGGCGGCGCGGCCTCGTATGAGGTCGACAGCGGCGAGCAGGTGCTGGTCGAGTGGCCCGCCGAGCCGCTCGGCTCGCGCGACATCGTGACGGTGCGCATCGCGGTGCGCGGTGTCGACGGTGCGTGGTCGGAGGCATCCGCTCCCACGACGCTCGAGACGGGACTGTTCGAACCGTCGGACTGGGTGGCACGGCCCGTCGGCGCCACCCGCAACGAAGACCCCCAGTCCGACGGCCGCCGTCCGTCACTCGTGCGTCGCGATTTCGAGGTGCGCGACGGCCTCGTGCGTGCCCGGCTGTACGCGACCGCGCACGGGCTGTACGAGGCCGAGCTCAACGGCGAGCGCGTCGGCGACGACACGCTCTCGCCCGGCTGGACCGTGTACGGCGCGCGGCTGCGCTACTACACGTACGACGTCACCGAGCAGGTGCGGCCCGGCGCCAACGCCCTCGGCGCGTGGCTCGGCGACGGCTGGTACCGCGGTCGCCTCGGCTGGCGTGGCGGGTTCCGCAACGTCTACGGCACCGATCAGTCGTTCCTCGGCCAGCTCGAGCTGACCTACGCCGACGGCACGCGCGAGGTCGTTGCCACGGATCACACGTGGCGCGCCGCGGCGAGCCCCATCCTGCACAGCGGCATCTATGACGGCGAGGACTACGACGCACGCGAGGAGCACGCCGGCTGGTCGAGTCCCGGCTTCGACGACGCCGGGTGGGAGATGGCGCAGGAACGTCACCGCGACCCCGCCACGCTCGTCGCGCCGACCGCTCCCCCGGTGCGCTGCACCGAGGAGCTGCGACCCGTGGAGGTGCTCACGGGCCCGAGCGGCTCACGCATCCTCGACTTCGGCCAGAACCTCGTCGGGCGTGTGCGCATCCGCGTCTCGGGCGAGGCGGGTACGACGGTGACGCTCCGCACGGCCGAGGTGATGCAAGACGGCGAGATCTACACGCGTCCTCTGCGCGACGCGCGATCGACCGACAACTACACGCTCGCGGGACGCGAGCTCGAGGAGTGGGAGCCGCGCTTCACGTTCCACGGCTTCCGCTACGTCGCGGTGTCGGGCTGGCCCGGCGACCTCGACGCCGATGTTGCCGCAGGGGCGCTCGTCGCGCGGGTCTATCACACCGACCTCGAGCGCACCGGATGGTTCGAGTCGTCCGATCCCGCGCTGAACCGTCTGCACCAGAACGTGCTGTGGGGCATGCGGGGCAACTTCGTCGACATCCCCACCGACTGCCCGCAGCGCGACGAGCGCATCGGGTGGACCGGTGACATCCAGGTGTTCGGCCCGACGGCTTCGACGCTGTTCGATGTCTCGGGCATGCTCGCGGGGTGGTTGCGCGACCTCGAGATCGAGCAGCTGCCCGACGGCACGGTGCCCTGGTACGTACCCGTGATCCCGGCCGACAAGATGTGGACGCCGCTGCGGCCGGGCGCCGTGTGGGGCGACGTCGCGACCCTGTTGCCCTGGACGCTGTACGAGCGCTTCGGCGACACCGGCGTGCTGCGCGCGCAGTTCGACAGCGCGCGGCGCTGGGTCGACTTGATCGAGCGCATCTCAGGGCCGTCGCGACTGTGGAACACCGGCTTCCAGCTCGGCGACTGGCTCGACCCCGCGGCACCGCCGAACGACCCCGCCGACGTCCGCACCGACCGCTACCTCGTCGCGACCGCGTACTTCGCCAAGTCCGCGCGTACGGTCGCGCGCATGGCGGAAGTGCTGGGACTGTCGTCCGAGGCCGGGCGGTACGACGGGCTGGCTGACGAGGTGGCCGCCGCGTTCACCGCCGAATACGTGAACGACGACGGCACGATGACCAGCGACGCGCAGACGGCGTACGCCCTCGCCCTCCAGTTCGACCTCCTCACCGATCCGAAGATGCGGGATGCTGCGGCATCCCGTCTCGCGCAGCTCGTGCGCGACGCCGGCAACCGCATCGCGACCGGGTTCGTCGGCACGCCGCTCGTCTCGGACGCGCTCAGCGGGGCTGGGCACATCGACACGGCGTACGACCTGCTGCTGGAGCGCGAGTGCCCGTCGTGGCTGTACCAGGTGGAGCAGGGTGCGACCACGGTGTGGGAACGCTGGGACTCTCTGCTGCCCGACGGCACCGTGAACCCGGGCCAGATGACCTCGTTCAACCACTACGCCTTGGGTGCGGTGGCGGACTGGATGCACCGGGTGATCGCGGGGCTGGCTCCGGCAGCGCCCGGGTATCGGCGGATTCGGTTCGCGCCTCGTCCCGGCGGCGGGCTGACGTCGGCGTCGGCGCGGCAACTCACGCCGTACGGTGAGGCCGCGATCGCGTGGCGGATCGGGGACGGGGAGTTGCACGTCGAGGTGACTGTGCCGGTGGGTGCCGAGGCGGTGCTGGATCTCGTCGGAGCCGACGAGGAGACGCTGGGCAGTGGCACCTATTCACGCACTGTCGCGCTTCGCGAGTGAGACCCCAGAGTCCCGCCCTGGGCGCGCAAAGGGCACCCTGAACAACTTGTTCATCGGGCGGGGTAAACGCGCCACGAGCGACGCGGGGCCGCGACCACATCTGGAACGCGCCTGCGTCCAACCGGCATCCGCACGGGCAAGAACTAGGCTCCCGAGTTGTGGGTCACATCCTGATCACGGGCATGTCCGGCGTCGGAAAGTCATCGGTGCTGAGCGAACTCTCTCGTCGCGGCCATCGAACCATCGACACGGACTACGGCCCATGGGTTGGCGCAGACGGCGCGTGGGACGAACCGCGAATGGCTGCTCTACTCTCAGCCGCCTCGCCCGTGGTCGTCTCGGGCGCGGTAGAGAATCAGGGGCGCTTCTACAACCGCTTCGCGGCCGTCGTTCTCCTCAGCGCACCGCTCGACGTTCTACTGCGCCGCCTCTCGACGCGTACGAACAATCCCTACGGAAAATCAGAACGCGACCAGGCCGAGGTACGCCGATACGCGCGGGACATCGAGCCCCTGCTACGTCGCGGCGCGACCTTGGAGCTTGATGCGCGCCGACCTGTCAGTGAACTCGCGGATGAAGTCGAGAAGCTGATCGAGCCGCCCGACTCCAAGGACGCCGTAACCGACCGGCATGGGGTTGAGTGAGTAGCGGGTTCATGTCCCGTTGCCCCTCCATTTTCGGCGCGCTCGAGTACCGCCAATCGCTTGTTCCACGTCGCCGACCGCTAGACGCTCGACACTCCGATGATGAATGCTTGCAAGATGACCGATCGCGATCGTTCCCTCGCCTGGGCCGCAGCCGTGGTGATCGGCAGCACGCTCGCGAAGGCGCTTGCCTTCTTCCTCGCGGTCCTCAAACCGCCCGAGCAGATGAATGCACAGACGATGCTTCCGCCAAAGCCCTCTCCCACACCCAGGGACGAATACCGGCCCTAACCCCGGCGAGGTCAGCCGCTCGCGCGCTTGACGACCGGCGTCCGCTCCAATGGTGCGATGGGCTCAGGGTGATTCGAAGTCCGGTCGCACTTCGGCGACTGCGTGGAGCTCTGCCTGCATCCGCGCATGGAGGTATCGTCCGTGTTCGGCCCACCCATCCGGCACAGGATCGGTTTCTGCCCTCGCCTGCCAAGCGGCGTTCCAGGCATAGATGTCGGCGGACAGCTCACTGCTCAGCGGCAGGTCCTCAGCGTCGAGCGTGTACTCGTCGCTGAAGGATTCCCAGATCGGCCACTCCCGCCCCCAATCCGGAAAGAGGCGGATGACCCGCCGTCCGTCCGGGAGAGTGAGCGGAAGTCTCTTACGGCTTCGCAGTGCGAGCAGGCGGTCTTGCATCTCCGCACGCATCCGCCACTCACGAGGCGACTTCGGCGGCGAGTTGTAGTCGCCTCCCACCAGCCAGATCAGGCCACGGCCGCGGGTGGAATCATCGACGACGAGCGCGATCGACCACACCCCGTCCTCGCCCGCGAGGGTGGTCGCAGACCATTCCGCGTCCTTGAACGTCGCATCCTCTAGATCGACCGTGGTCACCGCCGAAGCAGCGCCCGTAAAGACGTAAATCCGGTAGCGCGGGTCGTTCGATTCCCACGATGAGTCTCGTTCGTCGACCTCGATCCCGCGCATCCCACCACGATAGGGCGGCAGCAATTGGCTCACGCAGACGGACCGGCGAACGTGCGGCTCGTCTGGCGCGGGTTCGCCCTCACCCGCTCCTTCCTTGGCCCTGCGCTCCCATGCGAGATCTCGGTTACCGGCGCGAGTCGTGTGGCACAGTGACTGGGTGACCCAACCCGACCTGGCTGCCCTGTCCGAGGCCGTCCGTTCCGCCGCAGAGGCCCGTGCGCGTCACAGACGACTCAGCGCCCAACTGGATGCCACTGGGGCGCTCGTGGACACGCGGCGCAGCGAGCTGGCCGAGCTGCAGCGGGGGCTGCACGTGGAGCAGACCGACGTCCGCCGGCTCGAGACCTTCTCCCCGACGAAGATCTGGGCGACGCTGCGCGGAGACACGGCCGATCGCCTTGCCATCGAGCGCGCCGAAGCCGACGCCGCCGCGCTCGCCGTGGCCGGCGCGCAGGCGCGACTCGACAGCGCCATCGCCGACGCCGCCCGAGTCCGCAGCGAACGCGATGACCTGCGCGGCGCGGATTACGCGTACGGTGAAGCGCTGGCCGCCTACGAGGTCGCCCTGCGTGCAGCCGGCGGCCGCGAAGCGGCGGAACTGACTGCCATCGCCGACCAGTTGGGCGTGGCCGCGGCGCGTCAACGCGAGATCACGGAGGCTGTCGAAGCGCTGCGCGCCACGAAAGCAGCACTTGACGAAGCACTCGTGAAATTGGACAGCGCGGGCGGCTGGTCGACGTACGACACCTTTTTCGGGGGCGGCTTGGTCGCCGACATGGTCAAGCATTCGAACATCAGCGAAGCCACCGACGCCTTCACCGCGGTCAACCGGGCGCTCGAGCGGCTTTCGACCGAGCTCGCCGACCTCGGGGCATCGACCGTCGATGGCGTCGAGATCTCCGACACTCTGGCGGTCTTTGACGTGCTGTTCGATAACGTCCTCAGCGACTGGATGGTGATGGACCGCATCTCCGAAGCACGCGCGAGCGCCGAGAAGCTTGACCACCGCCTCGCTCAGCTCGCAGAGCAGCTGGCCACCAGCGCCGTTGAGACGTCAATGCGGATCAGTACGCTGCTGGAGCGGCGCGAGGCGATCCTCACCGCAGCCTGAACAACCGGTCATGGACATCGCGCACTCGGACGGTGTGCGACCGGAGCGAGGGACAACGCACCGGCGCGCGACCTCCGTGATCACGCGTCGAACAGTTCGCTTGAGGACCCCGGGTGGCCGGGCCTCGGGCCGGTACGGTGAGGACATGAAACGTCCGGCGCGCGCGATCGCTAGGACGAGCGTGTTGACGACACGGTCGGAGGCGGACCCCGCCGGCGACGACGCGCCGCGGCCCCTGTCGGCTAGAGACCGTTGCGTCATCGCGTTGACCATCACCCTGATCCTCGTCAGTGGCTACCTCCTCTTGCAGGTCATCGGTCTCGCGAGCACGAAGGACGCGGTTCCGCCGTCGTGGGTGATCACGGCGCCGGAAGGCGCAACGATCGTGGGAGAACCGCGGATCGAGGCCTCGAACTACAGAGTCACCACGTACGTGACGGTTCGGCCAGCGGCCGGTCGCACAGCTGATGAGCTCCTTGAGGAGATGGGGCTGTCCGAACAGCCCACTCAGCTCGGTCCGACACCGCTGGACTGGCGCGCGTTGTGGATATACAACAGACCTACGCAGGACGGTGTCGAGCTACGGCTGGTTTACCGGCGAGACTCGAGCGACGACATCACGCCATAGTGCGGTGACGGGACCGGCATCCGCTCGGTAGCCGACCCATCTAGTCGCCCGGGTCACGGGATCAAGTCCCGTTACTCGCTCGATGCCGGCGCGCTAGCCGAGCGTCATGTGAGAGCAGAGCGGATCGCAACGTATGGGTCAGGGTGGCCGATATGGGCGGAGCGTGCTACCGGCCAGTAGTCTGCCTCGTCATCGGCCCAGCACGGCACGACGTGGAAGTGAAGGTGCGCAACTGTGCTACCAGAGTCGGGGCCGCTCGCTTGAAGGAGAAAGGTCCCGGTGCTGCCGAGCTCGGTTCGCATCGCCCTCGCCACGAGCCGGACCAAATCCATGACAGCAGCTAGTTCGACCTCGGTCGGTCCGAACAGTCCTTCACGGTGAATGCGGGGTATGACGAGAGTGTGCCCAGGGGCGAGAGCGTCCTCCGCGAGAGGTTTGAACGCGACCGCGTGCTCCTCGACTGCCACCCACGTCGCGGAGTCGTCTCGAATGAGATCGCAGAACACACACGGCACGCTCATGGGGCGACTCTAGCCAGCACGTATTCTCCGGCGTGCCGACAGCCGCCGAAATGCCCGCTGACCGACCCTCGTACGAACCGCTGTGACGCGGGGCAGGCGGATCCAGCGGACTTTCGCGTGGTGAGGCGAGGCCCTACGAGGATGGACGTTTTTACGCTGACCTTCCGACGACATGCCTCGTCTCGTCGCGGCTCGCCGGGGCACGCCGGCGCTACATGGCGTAGTTTGAGTGCAGTCTCGGCGTCAAAGTGCGACGGCCGGACACGCGAGAGGAGGCGGTTGGTGGGCATCGCTTTTCCGGCGGGGGCGGTCTCGGTCACAACCGCAAGTGGCGACACAGTCATCCTGCGCATCTGCGATCTTTGCGGTGCCGCCGTCGTCGAAGCCGACGGTACCGACCTCGCGTTCCACAAGCGCTGGCACCGTGCCAACGGATCCGGCAACTGGGTCGACCCCGCGACCGGCCGTCTACACGGTCCGGAGAATCCGTTCTTCCCTGGCGGGTCTTCCGACTGAGGGGGTGCGCGCGGCTACACCCTCGATTGCGAAGAGCCAGTTTGGTTCGTCCTGCCGGACTCCCGGTGGGAAGCGGCCTGCGCGACTCGGAGCAGGTGCTCACACAGCTCCTAGGGCGGAAGGTCTGGACCACCCGCGACGGCATCCGCTACGACTCCTCGACTCTCGGTCTTGAACAGAAGGTTGTCTGCGCGCTGCGTGACCGGCTACCGCACGGCTGAGAACTATGCTCCCGAGTTGTGGATCAAATCCTGGTCACGGGAATGTCCGGCGTCGGAAAGTCATCGGTGCTGAGCGAACTCTCTCGTCGAGGCCATCGAACGATCGACACGGACTACGGCCCATGGGTGCGCGCAGACGGCGCGTGGGACGAACCGCGAATGGCTTCTCTACTCTCAGCCGCCTCGCCCGTGGTCGTAGCCGGCACGGTAGAGAATCAGGGGCGCTTCTACGACCGCTTCGCGGCCGTCATTCTTCTCAGCGCACCGGTCGACGTCCTGCTACACCGCCTCTCGACGCGTACGAACAATCCCTACGGAAAATCAGAACGCGACCAGGCCGATGTACGCCGATACGCGCGGGACATTGAGCCCCTGCTACGTCGCGGCGCGACCCTGGAACTCGATGCGTGCCGGCCCATCGGCGAACTCGCCGACGAGATCGAGAAGCTCGCAATACCGCACGGCTCCGGTAGCGCACGGTAGGCGATCCTTGGGTTCTTGCGGTGGTCGCAACACTTGCTGAATGGAGAGTGTTGTGGCGGAGTTGGCGCTGAGGTTCCGGCTGGATGTGGTCCAGCAGGCGTGGGAGTGCTTTCAGGCGGGGCAGT
>NZ_JBLWIH010000026.1:0-8043 GCF_051364985.1 Microbacterium sp. I2 | reverse complement strand
CCATACGAAGCACCGAAATCGGCCATCGTCAACTCCCTCACTCAGAAACACGACCCACCCCGGGCCGACACCAGAAACCTAACGCGACGCCCTACCGCCCGGCGATGGGGACCATTCCCCATGGCCGGGTGCACGGGGTTCGCGCCTCATGCGCTGGGAACGTCGACGGTTGCGGCGTCGGCGTTCGGAGCCAGGCCGGATGCCGCAGCCGCCGTCACCGCCGGCGCGACGGGCAGCGTGCCCGCCTCGACGAGCGGCATCTGCACCGTGACCTGCCGGCCCGCCTGCACGAAGATCCCGCGGCCCTCCGGGAAGTCGGCGCGCTTGACCTTGGGGAACGGCACCTTGAAGACCGCGTCGCCGTCGAAGGCGTCCGGCTTGAGGATGATGCCCTTCCGGCCGCCCTTGAAGTCGCCGATGAGACCGAACCCGCTGGTGACCTGCGTCACATCGGCGTCACCGATCAGCAGATGGTCGCTGCGGTTCACCGCCTGGAGCAGCGCCTTGAGCGGGCGCTCGGCCGGCGAGTCCGCGAACTGCGGCACGTCCTCGATGACGATCAGCAGGCGAGCGCCGATCGTCTCGTCGGTGACGAGCTCGGCGAGCTCGGTGGCAAGCTCCTTCGCGTCGTCCACTGTCGTGGCGCTGCGCATCCACGGCGCGAACTCCTTCAACTGCGAGCGGCGTCCGCCCAGGTGGAAGAGCCGCACCGTCGGGTCGAAGCGCACCATCGAGGTGATCAGCGCCTTCATCGCGGTGGTCTTGCCCGACTGCGGCGGACCCGCCACGACGAACGTGCCGACCGGGTCGAAATCGCGCGGAGCCAGCGTGTCTTCGGCGACGCCGAGCACCGGGAACTCTCCGATGCGGTCGGGGAGCGTGCCCCACGCCAGGCGAGTGGGCAGCGAGCCGATCTCGTCGACCTCGCGTGCGCCGAGGGACCGGAGCTCCTCCGCCCATTGCGCGAGCAGCTTCGTCTGCTCGGCCACGTTCGGTGTGCCGCCGAGCACGGCGATCTGGGTCTCGAATCCGTCGACGATGGCGCGGCCGGGCGCCGACCGCTCGTCGAGGACGTCCTTCGGCGCGTTCAGCAGGGAGTACGCATTCTCGTCGGAGAGGCGCAGGATGACGCGGCGCGACACGTTGGAGCTGACCGCCGTCGGCACTGAGCCTGAGCGGTCGGCCGTCGCGACGACGTGCACACCCAGGGGACGCCCCTCGCCGAGGATCCGCATGAACGCCTGATAGAACGGCATCCGGGCGGTGGTGGACTCCCACTCGGCGCGGAACTGCGGCAGTCCGTCCAGGAGCAGGATGATGCGAGCCTCGTCACGGCCGGTCAGCTCGCGGTACTCCGCGACGCTCGACGCGTTGGCGGCGCTGAACCGCTTGCCGCGGTCGTCCAGCACCCGCGCGAGCGAGCGCATGATGCGCTGCACGCGTTCGGCGTCGTCGCCGGGGATGATCGATCCGACGTGCGGGAGCACTTCGAGGCTCTTGAGCGATCCCGAGCCGAAGTCGAGGCCGTACACGGCGACGTTCTCGGCACGGCGACCCATCGCCGCCGAGATCGCGACGGTGCGCAGCACCGTCGACTTGCCCGAGCCGCTCGTGCCGTAGACCAGCAGCGACCCGTCGCGGTCGGGCTCGAAGTACACCGCCTCCTGGAGCTGCCGTTCGGGAATGTCGCTCTTGCCGAGCAGGATCGACCCGGAGCGGCCAGCCGAGAGCGCGCGGACGTCGACCGTCGTCTCGAGGTCGTCCAGCCACGGACGGCGGGGTGCCGGGATCCGGGCCTGCTGCGCCGCAGCGATCAGGGTCGCCACGATCCGCTTCTGGTCGTTGGGGCCAGGATCGACGTCGTGCGCGGCATCCTCCCCCTTGTCTTCCAGCTCCCACCGCTGCACCGAGCCGAACCGCAGCTCGGCGACGCTCACATCGGCCGCGACCGGCTCGTCGCTGCTCCAGCCGCCCGCGTAGGCGGACTGGAACGGCACCAGGCGGCCCGGGCCGGTCTTGGCGATGCCGCGGCCGGGGATGCTGGGATCGAAGCTCGCGGCGACCGGGTCGTCGACCACGTCCTTCGAGTCGGACTCGTCGGCCATGCGCAGCGCGACGCGCAGGTTCGTATTGGCGCGCAGGTTGTCTTTGATGACTCCCGCGGGGCGCTGCGTCGCCATGATGAGGTGGATGCCGAGGGACCGGCCTCGCTGTGCGATGTCGACGACGCCGTCCACGAACTCGGGCACCTCGCCCGCCAAGGCGGCGAACTCGTCGATGACCAGCACGAGAGCCGGAGGAGTGTCGGGGTCGCGCCGCTTCTCGAGCTCGAGCAGGTCCTTGGCCTTCTTGCGGTTGAACAGGTGCTCGCGGTAGTGCAGCTCGGCACGCAGGCTTGTGAGCGCTCGACGGACGAGGTGCGGACTGAGGTCGGTCACGAGGCCGACGGTGTGCGGCAGTCCGACGCAGTCGGCGAACGCGGAGCCGCCCTTGTAGTCGACGAACAGGAACGTCACGCGGTCGGGGCTATGCGCCGCCGCCATGCCGAGCACCCACGCCTGCAGGAACTCGGACTTGCCGGCGCCCGTCGTGCCGCCCACGAGGGCGTGAGGGCCCTGGGTCCGCAGGTCGAGCGCCATGGCGTCCGTCGCGCCCTGCCCGACGATCGCGCGCAGCGTTCCGGCCTTCTTGAGCCGCGGCAGGGCGGCGCCGGAGCGGTCGAGGATCGTGTTGTTCTCGCGCCAGCGCTCGACCGCGAACGACGGGTCGGCAGCCATCTCGGTGCCCACCAGCGAGAGGAACATCACCGAATTGGGGATGTCGGACGAGTCCTCGATCACGGTGCTCGAGTCGGCGACGGGCGCGAGGCGCTTGCACAGCACCGACATGAGCTCGTTCGAGACGCCCTCCACGACCGTCACCGGGTAGTCGACGCCGCTGCGGACGGTGCCCGCACGGGCGGATTCGAGCCCGCCTGAGACATCGACGAAGCTGCGGCAGACGGCCGGGAGTGCCTCGACGACCGGAGCCACGAAGATCCCGTAGACACCGACATCGGCACCGCGCTCGAGCACCTGAGTCAGCCGCGCGCGATCCACCGGCGCGTCAGAGGTCACGATCACCAGCACGGCGGTCTGGCCGGGGAAGCTGGCATCCTCGGCGGCTCGGCGCACGTCGGTGCCGTAGCGCATCGGGTCCCAGTCGTCGTCGAGTGGCAGGCGCGGCGATGACGCTGCCTTGGACCGCCGCATCACGAGCTCTTCGAGCCCCGACAGCAGTGCGGCCCCCGTGGAGGCGGAGTCCGACAGCGGCATGTCGCGGAACGGGCTGCGCTCGCTCGTGGTGTGGGGCAGCCACTTGAGCCATTCGAGCTGTCGTGCCCACTGCGGCTCGGTGAGCGCCACGGCGACGAGCTCGTTGGGCGAGTGCAGGCCGAACAGCTGCACGCTGAGCCCGCGCAGGGCATCGGCCGCCTCGCGCGGCGGACCGGCCACGCCGATGACACCCACGCTCTGCAGCGATTCGAGCACCGGGACGCCGTCGATCATGCGGTATCGCTCGCGCAGTCGTTCGACGCGATCCACATACTCCTGCAGGGCGTCAGGGTTGTCGGACTGCTTCACCGTCGTGCGCGACGGCGCCTCGGACGTGCCCAGGCGCACCGACAGGAAGTTCCAGTGCTCGGGACGACGGGTCCACAGCATCGGCCCCAAGCGCATGGCCTGCTCGAAGACGACCGCGACCGGCGGCACCTCGGCGTTGCGCACCTCGCGTTCGCGGGGCCGCTCGCGGTACAGGGTCTCTTCGAGCTCCTCGAACGTGCGCTCGAAGACCTCCGCCTCCTGCTTGGCCCGCTGCCCCACCTGCGTGCGCTGCGAGATGAAGTTGCCCAGGAGCATGAGCGGCGACAGCAGCACCACCAGCAGCGAGCGCGGGTTGTTGGTCATCGCGAAGATCGAGACGCCGAGGATGATCGGTGCGACCAGCATCGGCCACGGGAACAGGCGGCTGACCGGCTCCTTCGGCATCCGCGGCTCAGCGAGCTCGTCGCCGACGTAACGCGACTCGACGCGCGGGCTGCGGTTGAACAGCAGCGTGCCGCCGCGCTCGAGCACCGGGTCCGGATCGGCGGGTGCGTAGTCCTGCACCATGTGGACGACGAGCTCGGTGTCGCCGAGGGCGAATCGCTGGCCCGGGATCACCCGCAGGCGCTGCACGAGGCCGCCGTCGACGACGATGCCGTTGGCGGAGTTGAGGTCGACGAGCTCGACGGTGGCGCCCACCTCGATGCGGGCGTGACGCTTCGAGATGAGGGGGTCGTCCAGGACGATGTCGTTGCCCGCGGCCCGGCCGATCGTGAAGTGGCCGCGCGGCAGCTGGAACTCGCGGCCTGCGAAGGGCCCCGCGACCGCGTAGAGGATCGCCGCGGCGGGCGCGCCGGCACGCCGGGACGAGACGTAGTCGGCACCGAGGTTGACCACCGAGGCGACGAAGCCCGAGCCGACCGGGGCGTCGCTGATGAGCATGTCGGGCTCGAGCAGCTGGAACGCCGACGAGGTCGGAGGCGCCACACGGAGAGTGAGCACATCCTGCGCGGAGGCGGCGACCTCGCGGGCAGGGTCCGCCTCGACGATGCGACGAGCGACGTCCTGCACCGTCGCCGTGGTGTCGGAGGTGACGACGATGTCGGTGTGCTTCTCGTCGCGACGCTGGAGCGTCAGTTTGAGTCTCATCTACGTGTCCTCGTACCGATCCCGGCGTCAGCCGATGCGGATGCGTGCGTGGCGGTCACCGAGGCGAATCGTATCGCCGGTGCGCAGTGCCACCTGTTCGTGGGGTCCGAGCGTCCGCTCGGAACCGTCGCGCAGCAGGGAGCTGCCGTTGGTCGACCCGAGGTCGATGGCGACGACCGCGGTGCCCGACCGCATGATCGCCAGATGCGTCTTCGACACCGACTTCGTCGGGTCGGTGATCGCGGCGAGTGCGAGTGCCGGACCGCCCGGGATCAGCGCCGGATCGCGACCGATCAGGACGCCGGGACCTTCGACGCGGACCTCCTCGCCGTTGTCGAGGGTCAGGACGACGCCCGGTGTCGAGGGCCGTGAAGCCGCTTGCGGTGTCGAGGCCTGCGGGGTCGCGGGGGCGGGAGCGGATGCGGGAGCCGGAATGCGCCGCGCGGGAGCAGGCGCAGGAGCGGCAGCCTGGGCGGCTGAAGCCGCCGGCGCTGCGGCATCCGCCTCCTCATCCGGGAGCAGCCGCGGTGGAACCCACGCCGAGCCACCGCTGACGGGTGCCACAGGAGCGGCGGTGGGGTTCTGCGACGCGGGCGACGCGAGAGGAGCGGATGCCACGGGCCCCTGGGGCGTCGCGGGAGCGGAGGTGGGACCGACCGCGGCGGGGGCGTAGGCGGCGCTCTCGTCGGCCGACGCACCTTCACCGCGGGCGGCGCCCAGGACTCCCCCGCTGCTACGCGAGGTCGGGATGTAGGCCATCGCACCGCGCTCGTCGGCGGGCGTCGCGAGCGACGGCAGCTCGCTGCGGACATCCGCGAGATCGGTGGCGACGGTCTTGCGGGCGATGCGCATGCGCTTGGCGTCGTACGGGTTGAGGCCCTCGCGGACGTCGACGAACCATGTGGCGCCGGTGAGGTCGGGCCACCCGCGTCCTCGATTCTCACCGTCGAAGAAAGGGGACAGCGCGATCACCAGGAGCGGCCCGATCAGCGGGACCGCGAAGCTCGCCCACAGCACCAGGGCACGAACGACGGCGCCGCGCCAGAATCCGGGTCGCTCGAGCGTGCGGACGTTGACGGAGCGGATCCCGGTGATCGCCTTGCCGAGGGTGACCCCCCGGCGTCCGTGCAGCGCGAGCTGGGTGATGACGAAGGCTGTGCTCAGCACAGTGGAGACGGCAGCGAGCACGACGATCAGCACGAGATCACCGCCGCCCAGAACCGTCCCGCTGGGCGCCGCCGCGAGGGCGATCAGCCCGGGCAGGACTCCGATGAGCATCGGCAGCTGCAGCATGACGTACACCGCGGCCTCGATGGTCGCAGCGAGCGCGCGGCGGCCGAACGGCGCCGGTACGAGCCCGAGCGACGCGGCGTACTCCGGCCGGGCACGGCCGTTCTCGTCGAGGCCCTCGATGCGATGAGACGCCTCGTCAATCTCCCAGATCACCGATCCTCCTGATGCAAACTCCGCATCGACCCTAACCTGACCCGCGGCATGGGCCTGTTGCGGCGACGTCACGGCGAAGCTACCGGTGAGGGCGGGGGTGGGAACCGCGGATCGCGGCGCGTCAAGGCGTCGGCGAGGGCGACGGCAGGAACTGCGGATCGCCCGGCGTGATGCCGAAGAACAGCGGATCGGACGGAGACTCCCGCTGCGGAAGATAGCCCTCGGCCAGACGGGCGTCTCCGAACAGCATGTCTCCGAGCTCGAGATGGTCGCCGGGGTGACATGCGGTATCGGCGAGCACGAGTATGTTGCCGTTGTTCACGAACGTCACGGTGAGGAGCGAGAAGAGCCCCTGCTCCCGGACGATCACGTCGCTCGAGGTGACCTCGCCCGACCCGAGGTCCATCCCCTCCACCTCGTACCCGGCATCGGTGAGGTAGTCGGCGACCTCCTGGCGCAGCCGGTCCTGCTCGGCCGGGTCGACCGTCGTGCTGCGCGTGAGGCCGAAGTTCCACCCGTCGCCGCACCCGGTGCTCGACGGCACCATCCCGTACGCTCCGCTCTCGCCCACCTCCCACGGCCCGTCGTGGATCACCGCGAGCAGGCCGTTGACGAACTCGCGGTACTCGAAGTACACCTCCTCCGCCTGTGCGTACAGCTCGTCACTGGTCGGTTGGGCCACGGGGCCACCTCCGCATCCTGTCAGGATCGATACTGCGAGCAGCACGGTCGCCGCGAGTACAGCCTTCGCGCCGCGCCGGGCCCGCGCCACTCCACTGCTCACGGCAGCACCTCTCCGTTGGCGACGATGTTGGCAATGTTACGGAACGACTCCGAGTCCGGCGAAAGGTAGCCGTTGTCCTGCTCCCACCAGCCCCACAGTGTGTTGCCGCCGTCGTGACTGGCGTGGCCCGGCGTTCCGGCGACGGGCTCCGGCGTGCCCTCCAGGGAGGGCGCCGTCCCACCGTCGCTCTCGAAGCTCGTTGCCCCGTCGATCGACTCGGGGTCGGTGCCGTGCCCGAAGGAGCTCCATTCCCCGTAGCGCGCGACGCCGTCCCCCGGGGCGCGGGAGGCGAAGACCTCCACGCCGGAGTAGTCCATCGGCGCGTCCCCGGTCCACGAGGCGTGATAACCGTCGGGGACGCCCGCCGAGCCCACCGCGACGAGACGATCGACTCCGAGATCGGTCGAGGCGCCGCCGACCGCGAGGAACGCCGTCGTACTGCCGTAGGAGTGCCCGATCACCGAGGTCGTGACCGACGACGACACCCCCTGGTCGAGCCCCCGCAGCGTCTCGCTGAGGCGCGCCGCACCTTCGGTGGCGCTTCCCATGGTGTGCTCGGTGAGCAGGTTGGGCGAGTCGTAGCCGTACCACGCGATCGTGATCGAGCCCGTGCCCGCGCCGCCGTACGCCTCGGCGTACGTGTTCAGATTCCGGGCGCTGTCGCCCCACGCCTCGAGGTCGCCGAGCCCGGAGAACATCCCGCCGACGAGCACGTTGACGTTGGTCACGTCGGCGAATGGATCGATGATCTTCCCCGCGTCGTCCCGGCGCACACCGTAGACCACGGCTCCGGTGGCCTGAGGCTGCTCGAACGGGTGGAACATCAGCAGCTCACCGCTCCATCGGTTCATCTCGACGCCGAGCTGCCGCAATTGCCCGTCGAGCGGTTCCCCGTACGGTCCGGCCGCGATCGTCTGGTCGTACGCGGTGCGGTTCGCCTCGAACCGCACCGCGTACGGCACGCCTTCGAGGTTGCCGATGAACTCTGGGCGTGTGCGCAACAGATCAGCGCGCTCGTCATCGGTCAGACCGGCCCAGACCGCCGCCACGTCGGCGGGTGAGTCGGCGCTCGCGAGCGCC
>NZ_JBLWIH010000025.1:0-213179 GCF_051364985.1 Microbacterium sp. I2 | reverse complement strand
TTCGGGGGTGGGGGGGGAGTCGCCCCCCCCCCCCCCCGCGACGGATGCCTGGAGGCTCGCCGGCACGTAGGCGTGATCGATGTTCGCCACGGCCGCCAGGGCGGCGTCGTACGCGGCGTCCCAGCCGCGGTAGGCGGCCTCCCACTGCTCCCACAGGTCGGACAGCGCGGTGCGCCGCCGGGCGAGAGCGTCCTCGGCATCCGCGACGGCCTCCTCGGCGAGAGCGACCTCGCGCGACGTCGCGTCGTCGCTCAGCCCGCCCATCTCCCGGTCGGCCGTGGCGACCGACGCCGCTGCGGACTCCACCGCCGCGTGGGCGGCCTCGATGTCGTCGATCAGATCGTTCGCGGCGCGCCCGTGCTGAGCGACCGCTTCGCCGTACGATCTCAGCACCGCGGCGATGCGGTCGACCATCTGCGTCGTCGGAGTGATGCGACCGGCGAGGTCGCCGGCATCCGACTGGACGGACCTGATCGCCTCACCACGGCCTTCCAGTCCGCCGTCGATGTTGCGCAGCACGACACCCGCGTCTCGACCATCCTCGGCGAGGTCGCGGAGGGCATCGGAGAGAGCCTCGATTCCGCCCTCGTCGTAGTCGATGCGCTCGAGCGGCACCCCCAGCTCAGGCGAGGTCAGCGACATAGTCCCGATCCCAATGGGCGCTCAATGAGACGTCCAGCTCCGTGAACGAGTCGAGGATGTCGAGCAGCTGGGCGCTCACCACGATCGCGTCCTCGTCCTCGGCGGTCACACGCATGAGGGCGGCGCCGACCGCGTTCTCGACCATCACGCGTAACAGGGTGCGCCCGCACGGATCACCGATCCCCGTGTCGCGACGCCAGGCGTCCTCGGCTTTCGCGCGGTAGTTCAGGAGCGCCTGATCGAGCGTCATCTTCGCGCTCTCGAGCGCGTAGCGGTCGATTTCGACGTCACCCACTGCAGCGCCCCGTCCCCCGCGTCCACGACCAGTCGCCTCATGCTATCCACGCGATGCGAACGACCACGATGGGGAGCATTCCCCATGCCCGGCCGCCCGTCGCACCCGAATGCGCGGGTCTCAGTGGAAGAAGTGGCGCTCGCCGGTGAAGAACATCGTGACGCCCGCCGCCTGCGCGGCCGCGATCACCTCGTCGTCTCGTACCGAACCGCCGGGCTGCACGATCGCCGTGATGCCGGCGTCGAGCAGGATCTGCGGACCGTCCGCGAACGGGAAGAAGGCATCGGATGCCGCCACCGAGCCGGCGGCGCGGTCGCCGGCGCGTTCGACCGCGAGCCGGCACGAGTCCACACGATTGACCTGGCCCATGCCGATGCCCACCGTTGCGGAGTTCTTGGCGAGGACGATCGCGTTGGACTTGACGGCGCGGCAGGACTTCCACGCGAAGATGAGGTTCGTCATCTCCGCGTCGGCGGGGCGCTCACCAGACACCAGCTGCCAGTCCTTCGCGACGGATTCGATGTCGTCGGGGAACCGGTCGGCGTCCTGGAGGAGGAGTCCGCCCGACACCAGCCGCACGTCCATGCGCTCCTGCTGCCAATCGGCGGGGAGTTGAAGCAGTCGCAGGTTCTTCTTCGTCCGGAAGACCTCGAGCGCGGCCGGTTCGAAGTCGGGGGCGACGATCACCTCGGTGAAGATGTCCTTGAGATTCTCCGCCATCTTGAGGGTGACGGTGCCGTTCGCGGCGATCACGCCGCCGTATGCCGAGACGGGATCGCACTCGTGGGCGCGCAGGTGGGCGCTGGCGATCGGGTCGAGCGCGTTGGGCGCCGTCACTGCGATGCCGCACGGGTTCGCGTGCTTGATGATGGCCACGGCGGGCTTGACCATGTCGAACGCGGCGCGCAGGGCGGCGTCGGCGTCGACGTAGTTGTTGTACGACATCTCCTTGCCCTGCAGCTGCGTGGCCTGGGCGATGCCGTGCCCGCCGTTGCGCGTGTAGATCGCGGCGCGCTGGTGCGAGTTCTCGCCGTAGCGCAGCGTCGCGAGCCGCTCGGCCTTGATCGTGAGGTGGGCCGGCAGGTCCGCCTCGGTCAGGGTGCCCTCCGAGAACCAGGTCGCCACGGCGCGGTCGTACTCGGCGGTGTGCGCGAAGGCGCGCGCGGCGAGTTCGCGGCGCTGCACGAGGCTCGTGCCGCCGGCGCCGAGCGACTCGATGACCGCCGGGTACGACGACGGCGAGACGACGATGGCGACGTTGGCGTAGTTCTTCGCCGAGGCACGCACCATGGCGGGGCCGCCGATGTCGATCTGCTCGACGACGTTGTCGCCCTGGGCGCCGGAGCGCACCGTCTCGACGAACGGGTAGAGGTTGACCACGACCAGTTCGAACGGCTCGATGTCGAGGTCCGCGAGCTGGCGCTCGTGGTCCTCCAGGCGCAGGTCAGCCAGCAGCCCGGCGTGGACGCTCGGGTGCAGCGTCTTGACGCGACCATCGAGCGACTCGGGGAACCCGGTGACGCTCGCGACGTCGGTGACGGCGAAACCGGCGTCGCGGATGGTCGCTGCCGTCGACCCGGTCGAGACGATCTCGACGCCCGCGCCCGCCAGCGCCTCCGCGAGCTTCAGCAGGTCGGTCTTGTCGCTGACCGAGACGAGCGCACGGCGGACGGGCACGACGTCGCGGGTGCGGTACAGGGCGGGGTCGTGGCTCGGTCCGGCCATGGCGGATCTCCTCGGTGCTGGGGACGAAGTCAGGGTGCGGGGGCGCGGGTGGCGGCCTGCGCGGCGAGGTCGAGGTCGCCGGTCGCGATGCGGCGCACGACGTCGATCAGAAGGCGCCGCTCCACGGGCTTGATGCGTTCGTGCAGGGTGTGCTCGTCGTCGCCGGCGAGCACGGGCACGCGCTCCTGGGCGAGGATCGGGCCGCTGTCGACCCCGGTGTCGACCAGGATGACGCTCGCTCCGGTCTGGTCCACGCCGGTGGCGAGCGCATCGCGGACGCCGTGCGCGCCGGGGAACTCGGGCAGGTAGGCCGGGTGGGTGTTGATGATCCGCGGCGACCACTCGTCCACGAGCGCGGCGGGCAGGAGCCTCATGAGTCCGCTCAGCACGACCAGGTCGGGCTGCCACACGGCGAGCTGGGCTCCGAGTTCGGCGCCCCAGTCCTCGCGGCTGTCGAACTGCGCGTACGGGACCATGAACGTCGGGATGCCGTACTCCTCGGCATGCGCGAAGCCCTCTGCCTCACGATCCGCGCCGACGACGACGACGCGAGCGGGGTAATCGGGGTCGGCGGCCGCGTCGAGCAGGGCTCGCAGATTCGACCCTGTGCCCGAGATGAGAACGGCGACCGAGAGCACCCGGTCAGTCTAGCCGGGGCCGGCGGGCCGCCCCGCGCGTGGGAGGACGGATGCCTCGGTTCGAGGCATCCGTCCTCCCGACCGCACCCGGCCAGGTCCCCCGGCAGCCGGGTGCGGCGCCTTCAGGACTGCGCGATCGCGAACCCTCCGGCCGGGAGCACGATCGTGCCACCGCCTTGCATGCCACGCTCGCGGACCAGCGCACCGGACGCATCGAAGACGCGCACGGACAGCGGCGTTCCCGGTTCCCCGATGCGCACCGGCTGAGGCCGGTCGATCGTCGAGTGCACCAGTTCGGTGCTGCCCTCGCCGCTCAGCACGAGTCGCGACACCGCGGGCCTGACGATCAGCGCGTCGAGCATGAGGGTGCCGCCCTCCACCTCGACCCGCACGGACGCGGTGCCGGCGGGCACGTCTCGCTTGAGGGAATGCGGCAGCAGCACGCCCGGGGTCGGCGAGATCCCCTGCTCCGGGCCGGTGATGTCGAGGGTCCCGAGCGGGCGGTGCCCGGTGCGCCACTGCGATGAACTCTCGGCGCCGGGCTCGGACCACACCACCGGCTCGATCGAGCGACCACCGGCCGCCTCGCCCAGGTCGAACACTGCGTGCTCGCCCGCGGTCAGGGTCAGCGCGTCACCCGACCACAGCGACTCACCGGTCCACGGCGTCGGCGCCGACACGACGCCCGTGGTGTCGCCCGACGATTCCGCCTCGATCACGGTCAGCCCGTCGCGGGCCGACACCGTGGCGATCGTCGTGGCGCGGGTGGCGAGATCGGGACGCGCGTCCAGAGTCAGCATCGTCAGCAGTCCGTGGATCGTGCTCTCGGCGCCGCTGTTGCGGTTGATGACGCCGTTGGAATGGGTGCCGTCCGGCTGGATCCCGTCGAAGGTCACGCCGGTGGCAGGGTCGTACATCGGCGAGCCCGCCGGATTGGCGCCGAAGAACCAGGCCGCCTGCATGGCAGCGAGGTCGGCGAAACCTGTCGAGCCCGTCGCGTCGGCCACCGCGACCAGCGACTGCACGCGCGAGTCCGCACCGTAGGCGATCTGCACGCGATCGGCGGGCGTCGGGAACCATCCGTTGTCGGGCCCTCCCGCCGTCAGCAGGGTCGTCGTGAACAGAGCCGCGTCGCGCGCTGCGGGTTCGGCGAGCGCCGGGTCATCGAGGACGACGGATGCCGCGGCCAGCGCCGCCGGCATCTGCGAGCCCCATCCGTGCCACATGCTGCGCGACTGCGCCCAGGGCAGCACCGCGCCGTACGGCCACGAGCCCCCGTCGCCGGCTGACATGGCGGCGATCCCCTCGGCGAGCTTGCGCAAGGCGTCCGCCGCGACCGCGTCATCGGGCACTGCCCGCACACGCGCCGCGAGTCCGAGCACTGCCTCGGCCGAGGCATCCGCCCCGTCCACGATCAGCCACGCCGGCACGCGCATGCCGTCGGTTTCCGCCCATTGCCCGTACCGAGAAAGCACCTGCCGGTCGATCGCCGCGATGGCGAGCCCCAAGCGGTCTTCGAGGAAGGCGGCGAACTCGGGATCGGCGTCCTGGAAGGCCGCATAACCCTCGCCGAAGGCCCACACGGTCCGTGCGAGCCAGTAGCTCGGGCCCGAATCCGAGGGATCGGGCAGGTCGACCGGCTCGGCCGACGGGTTCAGGGTGCCGTCGGGCTGCATCCACAGCACGACGTTCCCGGCGTTCGGTCCCTCGGCCGTCTGCAGGTAAGCGAGGCTGCGCAGCAGCTCGTACGCGGTGTCACGACTGGTCTCGGCATCCGTCTGCTCCCAGTGCCGCAGGTACACGACCGCGGCGCGCGCGATGTCGTCGGCGTTGTAGGCGCCCTGGCCCCAGTGACCGGTCGCCGGGTCGAGCGGGCCGCCGCCGACCCGCTCGAACGCGCCGCCCGGTCTCGCGTCGGCGTACGTCCAGGGCATCACGAGCGATGGCTCGGCGTCGAGGCGGTACGTCGTGTGCCCCGGCACCTCCGCCGGCGGCGTCGCTTCGTCGAGCAGGAAGTCGAGGTGCGCGAGATTCGTGAGGGGGGCGGATGCCGCGGCCGGCGACTGCCGGTGGTCAGGCGTCGCGGCAGCGGGTACGGCCACCGCGGTGGCCGACACCAGTGCGACGGCGGCGGACACTGCCGCGACGCGTGCACCCCATCGTGCGTGCGTGTTCATGGGATCCTCGATCCTTTCTCAGCCGGCGTCGGTGCGCTCCAGGAGCGCGACGCCGATCTTGGAATCGGCCATGCCGTAGAAGACGAACAGGCGGCCGTCGATCTCTTCGATCGCCGTCGGGAAGACGACGTTGGGGACGATGCCGCTGCGCTCGTCCTCGGTCTCGGGCGCGAGCAGAGGCTCGGGAGTGCGGGCGATCACGCGCGACGGGTCTGCGGCATCCAGCAGGAGGGCGCCTGCGGCGTAATTCACGCGCTGCTGCTGCGCGAACGCGCTGTCGAGGACGCCGGTGACGCCGTGGTGCAGAACGAGCCACCCCTCCGGCACCCGGAGCGGCGGCGGGCCGCCGCCGATCTTGACCTCCTCGAACGCGTACTCGGGACCGGCGACGAACCGGTGCTGCTCCCACAGCACGAGGTTCGCCAGATCGTCGCGCACGGCCGCGAGCGGCACATAGCTGATCCAGATGGACTGGCGCGGGTCGTCGATCCCGGCGGGCAGACGCACCCCCTGTCCGGGCTTGGTCTCGCTGAGATCCCACATCGGGCGGTGCAGCACCGCCAGGGCCTCGGTGCCATCGGGCGCCGTCACCGGCTCCGGGAAGAAGACCGTGTCCTTGTTGTGGAAGAGGTTCAGGTCCATGTCGAGTTCGTCCTGGTACCGGAACAGCACCGGCCCGAGACGTCGCCACTCCCGCAGGTCCTCCGACACCGCGATCGCCGTGCGAGGGCCGAGCGGCCCGTACGCGACATACGTCATGACGTGCAGGCCGAGGGCGTCGATCCACGTCGTGCGCGGGTCCTCGACACCGGCGTTGCCGACGCCGCGCTCCCAGCCCCGGTCAGGCTCGAGTACGACACCCTCGCGCTCGACGGCCACCGGGACGCCGTCTTCGACGACGACGCGTGCGAGCCCCACGCGCGAGACGTTTCCCTCGGCGACGAGGCGCGGCAGCAGGTACAGCTCTCCATCCGGCCCGCGCCCGGAGGCGGGATTGAGCACGCCCTCGGCTTCGTTCGGATCTCCGGGCTGCGGCGTCATCACGACGCCCATCCGGGTCAGCCGGTACGGGATCGAGGGGGTTGTTCCGGGCATGGTCATCCTTTCACTCCGGATCCGAGGTCATTGCTGGTGAAGTACCGCTGGAAGACGATGAACAGGGTCACCGCTGGAACAGCGAGCACGACGGCGCCGGCCATCATGGCGCCGAACGGGTTGGCGGTGGAGGCGGCGATGTTCGAGATGAAGTTCGCGAGCGACACAGCGAGCGGCTGCATCGACGCCTCCTTGGTGATGAGGAAGGGCCACAAGAACTCGTTCCAGGGCCCGATGAACGTCAGCAGCACGGCCGTCAGCAGCGCCGGACGGACGAGGGGCAGGGCGACGCTCCACAGCAGGCGGAACTCCCCGGCACCGTCGATTCGCGCCGCCGAGAAGAGATCCTGCGGAAGCTGCAGGAAGTACTGCCGGAAGATGAGCACTGCGGTGGAGTTGATGAAGAACGGCAGGATCATGCCGAGATAGCTGTCGGACAGTCCGAAGTCCCGCGCGATCATGACGTAGAGCGGAATCATCAGCAGCTGGAACGGCACAACCTGCACCAGCAGGACCAGGGCGAAGGTCGCACTGCGACCGCGCCACTGGAGGACCGCGAGCGCATACCCGGCGAGAACCCCGAAGACCACGGTGCCGAGGATCACGCCGCCCGTGAAGATCCCCGAGTTGAGCAGCCCCTGGAAGAGGTTGATCCGCTCGTTGATGGCGACGTAGTTGTCCACCGTCAGGTTCGCCGGGTCCGGGAAAGCGCCCGCCACGGTCGCGTCGACATCCGTCTGCAGCGACCCGACGATCATGTACCAGAACGGGAAGAGGAAGGCCAGCGCGCCGAGGCTCAGCACCACGTAGAGCGCGATCTTGCTGCCGAGTGCTCGCCTCATGACTCGTCCCCTCCGCCGACGAACTTGCGCTGCGCGGCGGCCAGAATCAGCACGAAGATGATCAGGATCACTCCGATCGCGGCCGCGACGTCCGGATTGCCCTGCTCGATTCCGCGCTGATAGATCAGCAGCACCGGAGAGGTGGAGGCTCCATTCGGCCCGCCGCCGCCGGTGAGCAGATACGGCTCGGTGAAGAGATTGGCTCCGGTGATCGTCGACAGGAGCACCACCAGGAACGTGGCCGGGCGCACGCCCGGCACGGTGACCGAGAAGAACTGGCGGATGCGGCCGCCGCCGTCCATCGACACCGATTCGTACTGCTCTTTGGGCACGTTCTGAAGCGCCGCCAGGTACAGCAGGATGTAGAACCCGAGCCCCTTCCACGTGACGAAGAGCGCGATCGTCGGCATGGCGAGAGCCGAGTTGATGAGCCACGACGGGTCGGGCGCAAGCGGCCCCAGGACGTTGTTGACCAGACCGTTGCTCGAGAACAGGAAGAGCCAGACCGCGACGACGGCCACCGAGGCCGTCACGTACGGCACGTAGTAACTGACGCGGAAGAAGGTCCGCGCGTGGACGACGTTGTTGAGCGCGGTCGCCAGGACGATCGACAGTGCCACCGTCAAGGGCACATTGATGAGCAGGAAGATTCCGACGTTGCGGAACGACTGCCACACGTCGGGGTCGGTGAGCACCGCGACGTAGTTCTCGAACCCGACGAACGGCCGTTCGACGTCGGCTCCCGGCGCGGCGAAGAAGTAGTCCTGGAACGACATCCACACCGCGAAGACGATCGGCCACGCGAAGACGAGGATCACGAAGACCAGATACGGCGCCGAGAACAGGATGCCGAGCGGCTGAGCGCCGAGGATCCGCCGGCGTGTGCGCCGCTCCGGCTGCGTCGGGGCCGCGGCGGGCGCGGCCGACCCGGCGCGGTCCGGGTCGTCCCCGGTCCGTCCGGGCGGCCCCGCCACCGTCGCGCTCATGTCAGCCCGCCGCCAGTTCGTCGACCTCGGCCGCGGTGTCGGAGAGGAACGCGTCGATCTCCTCCTCGCCGAAGATCACCGACTCGGAGTAGCCGTCGCGGAACACCTGCCAGATCTCGACCGAGTTCGGCACGTTGGGCACCTCGACGGTGCGCGAGGTCTGGTCTCCGAACTGCTCGTACGCGGGGTTCGCCTCGAAGTAGTCCGCATACGTCTCGGTGAGGTTCTCGCGCATCGGCATCTGCCCGGTCTCTTCGAGCCAGATCCCGTCCTGCTCCTCGCTGGTGGCGAACTTGAGCACATCCCACGCAGTCGCCTTGTTGTCGCACGCCGTGAACAGGCCGACGTTCTTGGCGTCGCTGAACGTCCACGTCTCTTCCGGGGCGGTGCCCTGCTGCGTCGGTACCGGGACCGCGCCCCAGTTCACGTCCTCGCCGTAGACGTCGATCGCCCAGGGCCCGACGATCGACATCGCGGCGTAGCCGTCGGCGAACGCGTCGCCCTGGTACTGCTCCTGCCCGGCGAGCTGCTCCTCATAGAGCGTGCGCCAGAACTCCGCGACCGCCTGCCCGTCCTCGGAGTCGAACGTGGCCGCGCCGTCTTCGACGAGCAGCGTGCCACCGGTCTGTGCGGCGTACAGCGGGTAGAAGTCGAACCATGACTGGAAGAACTCGCTCGTCGGCGCCGGGTTGATCGCGTACGGGGCGACGCCGGCGGTCTTGAGCGCCCGCGCGGTCTCGAGGAACTCGTCGTAGGTCGACAGCGGCGGGTTCTCGGCATCCAGCCCCGCCTGGGTGAACATGTCCTTGTTGTAGAAGATCATGACCGGGTTGGACTTCCACGGCAGCTGGTAGAAGCCGCCGTCTTCCGACCGGTACTGCTCGGCGACTTCTCCAGAGCGCCCGGTGATGTAGTCGTCGCCGTCTTCGAACTCCGACAGGTTGACCAGCCCGCCCTGCTTCTGGAACCCGGGCACCGCTGCGGGCGAGGTGTTGAAGATGAGGCACGGGGCGTTCCCCGCGGTGATCGCGGCACCGATCACCTCTTCGCTGGATGCGCCCGCGGGGATCTCCTGCGCCTTGATCTGCTCGTCGGGGTTATCGGCGTTCCATGCCTCGACCATCTGCTCGCCCCACGCGATCTCGGCCGCGTTGTTCGAATACCAGATGGTGATCTCGCCGCGACTGTCCATGCCGGCGTCGCCACCGCCGCCACCGCCGCCGCCGCAGCCGGTCAGGGCGAGGACACCTGCCACGGCTCCCGCCGCCAGGATCGTGCGTCGTTGCATCTCGTGCTCCTTCATCGGTCGCGGCGGTCGCCGCGAGTGTCGGTCGGCGCAGGTCCGGTGGACTCGCGCACGGTGAGGGTCGGTTCATTCAGGCGCACGTTCACCGCGTCGTGGCCCTCGACCGCTCCGAGGAGCGTCCGGGCCGCGACGCGGCCCCACTCCCGGGCGTCGGTGGCGACGCTGGTGAGAGCTGGATTCACGTAGCGCCCGATCTCGGTGTCGTCGTAGCCGGTGATCGAGAGGTCACCGGGGACCGAGAGTCCGCGCCGGCGCGCCACGCCCAGGCCCGCGATCGCCATGTGGTCGTTGGAGTACACGATCGCGGTCGGCGGCGCGTCGCCGTCCAGCAGCGCGCCGGTCGCGGCCGCTCCTTCGGCGGCGCTGAAGTCCGTCTCGACTGAGGCTGCGACGAGGCCGAACTCGGCGGCAGCCGTCTCGAACGCCTGCCGGCGGGTGCGGGCATGCAGCATCCCGTCGGGTCCGGCGATGTGGGCGATGCGACGGTGACCGAGGCCGGCCAGATGGCGGACGGCGGCGTGGATGCCTGCGCCGTCGTCGACCGATACCGACGAGAACGGCGTCTCGGCGTCGGGCATGCCCAGCGTGACCGCGGCGAGCCCGAGGCGCTCGACCAATTCGAGCCGCGGGTCGTGGACGCGCAGGTCGGTGAGGATCACGCCGTCGACGCGCTTGTCGACCGACAGGCCGCGGTAGGTCTCGGACTCCTGCCGCCCGGGTGTCGCGACGGCGAGCACGAGCACCTGGCCCGACATCGAGAACTCGTCCTCCAGGCCGGCGATGAACGAGTGGAAGAACGGGTCCGCCGCGATGACGTCGGGACTGCGTCCGAGCACCAGGCCGCACGCGAAGGAGCGACCCGTGCTGAGCGAGCGCGCACGCAGGCTCGGGGTCCAGCCGAGCTCGCGCGCGACCTCGAGGATGCGCGCACGCGTCTCGGCCGAGACGCCCGGGCGGTCGTTGAGCGCGAACGAGACGAGCCCCTTGCTGACGCCCGCTTCACGGGCGACGTCGGTGATCGTCGGCGGCTGCTGTGCCATGGGTCTCCTCGAACTAAACCGGTTCAGACTCTAAAGCGGTTTAGGCCTCGCGCGCAACACCCTTGTCTCGATGGGACAGAGGTGGTAACCGCCCCTCAGTCGCGCTGCGGCAGCTCGATCGGCTCGGTGCGCGCCTCGTCGGCCGCTGGGGCGGGCTCGTCCGTCGCCTCGAACGGGGACGGATGCCGCTCCTCGGCGTCCGGGCGAGCGGCACCGCGGATCAGTCCGCTGAGGCGCGCGTCGACGCTCGCAGGCTCGCCGCCGGTCGCGGCGGTGGCCGTTCGTGACGTGCCGATGCCCGACCGCCGGCCGCGCGGCGAGAGCAGCAGGATCGCGGCACCGACGAACACCTCGAAGGCCACCGCGAGCGCGACAGGACCCGGCTCGGGGCCGAACGTCGAGAGCCTGCCAGGCCCGAGCGAACCGGACGCGGCGAACGCGAGGAGTGCCGCCGCGGATGCCGACAGGACGGCGATGGCGGCCGCGGTCACCAGCCGCGCACCGATCGGGTCGTCGGCGGCCGGCGCGCCGCTGTCGCCCGCATGGACGAGGCGGGAGCGGGCGATCCAGCCCGCCAGTGCGCCGAGCGCGACGGGGGCGAGCGCGAGCAGGAGCAGCCAGGACGTGGTGGAGTCGGGCACCGCGCCGAGCAGCGGGATGCCAGGCACGACGCCCACCTGCGTCGCCGCGGGCGAGACCGCCGTGCCCTCACCCACGGCGAAGCCCGGTCCCGCGACGAACGCGAACCCCCATACGGCGAGCGTCGGGAGGTAGGCCAGCTGCACGAGCGTGAGCACCGTCGCACCGGCGGCGTCGACGTTGCCGGCCTGGAACAGCGCGACCACGTGCCCGGCTCGCGTGAAGAGGGCGACCGCTGTCACCGCCGCGCCGAGCCCGATCAGCCCGGTCACGACGACGGCCGATCCGCGAACGACGACACCCGGAACGTCGCCCCACCCGTCCGGCGCCCCCTCGACGCGGTCGCGAAGTCTCGCCACACCGCCGCCGCCGGCCTCGCGCCATTCGGTGATCAGCGCTGCCACGACGGCGGGAACGGCGAACAGCAGCGTCGGCACGAGCACGGCCTGCCACGTCGGAGCGGTCGCGATGGCGTTCTGCGCCGTCAGCGCGGCACCGGTGGCGAGCGCAGCGAAGACCACGGTCGCGGTGACGACGCCGGTGAGCCATGCCTCCGCCCGCGACGCGCGCACGCCCGAACGCGCCGCGAAGATGACGGTGAACCCGGCGAACGCGAGGGGCGAGAGCGACAGGACGAAGGATGCCGCCTGCCCGTCGATCCCCGTCGCGGCAAGGTATTCCGGGGGCAGCTCGACGGCGAGCGGCACGAGGTTGCCGAGCTGCCACACCGAGACGCCGGCGGGCCAGATGGCACCCCAATCGGCGGCACCGCCGAAACCGAAGACCCACAGAAGCGTCAGCGGAGCGAGGGTCGCCGCGAGGCCGACGGCCACCGCGAGGGCGGCGTCGACGGTGGCGAGGAGGGCAACGATGAGGCGATTCATGCGCCATCGACCCTACTTCGACCCGCGGCGGCCTTCCGGCTGACCGCGCGGGTGGCGGCGGCATCCGTTCAGCTGATCCCCAGGTTCGCGCGCGAGGCGCTAACGTCGTCGTCGGAGGTCATTCATGAGCACAGCCCCGTCCACCGCGCCCGATTCCCCCGAGACCGCCGACCCTGGCGAGACGCGGGAACCCAAGAACGGCCTCGATCGGTTCTTCGAGATCACCCGGCGCGGGTCGACGGTCGGCACCGAGGTGCGCGGCGGCGTCGTGACCTTCGTGACGATGGCGTACATCGTCATCCTCAACCCGATCATCCTCTCGGGCGCGGCAGACGTCGACGGCAACAGTCTCGGCTTCGGCCAGGTGGCAGCCACGACGGCGCTGACCGCGGGTGTGATGACGGTGCTCTTCGGACTCGTGACGCGCCTGCCGTTCGCATTCGCGGCCGGCCTGGGCATCAACTCGTTCCTCGCGGTCTCGGTCGTCGGTCAGGTGACGTGGCCCGAGGCGATGGGCCTCGTGGTGATCAACGGCCTCATCATCGTGCTGCTGGCGGCGACGGGGCTGCGGCGCATGATCTTCGACGCGGTGCCGATCCAGCTCAAGCTCGCGATCACGGTCGGCATCGGCCTGTTCATCGCCTTCATCGGCTTCGTCGACGCCGGCTTCGTCACCGCAACGGGGGCGTCCTCTCCCCCGGTCGGCCTCGGCGTGAACGGATCGGTCGGCACGGTCCCGACGCTCATCTTCGTCTTCACGCTGCTGCTCACCGGCATCCTGGTCGCGCGCAAGGTCAAGGGCGGCATCCTGATCGGCCTCGTCTCGGGCACCGTGGTGGCCGTCGTCGTCGAGGCGATCTGGAACATCGGCCCGAAGTTCGACGGCGACGAGGTGAACCCCGGCGGCTGGGGTCTGTCGGTGCCCGAGCTGCCCGCATCCCTCGTGAGCGTGCCCGACCTCTCGCTCGTCGGCCAGATCTCGTTCGGCTCATTCGAGCGCATCGGCGTGCTCGCCGCGCTGATGCTCGTGTTCACCCTCGTCTTCACGAACTTCTTCGACGCGATGGGCACCATGACGGGGCTGTCGAAGGAGGCGGGCCTGGCCGACGCCAAGGGCGACTTCCCCCGCATCAAGTCGGCGCTGATCGTCGAGGGCGTCGGCGCGGTGGCCGGTGGCCTCACCTCGAGCTCGTCCAACACGGTCTTCATCGAATCCGGCTCCGGCATCGGCGAGGGCGCACGCACCGGTTTCGCGAACGTCGTCACCGGCGCGCTGTTCCTCGTGGCGATGTTCTTCTCGCCGCTCGTCTCGATCGTGCCGTCCGAGGTGGCCGCCTCGGCCCTGGTCATCGTCGGCGCGCTGATGATGTCGCAGATCCGCTACATCGACTTCTCGGACTTCTCGATCCTGCTGCCGGTCTTCCTCGCGGTGACCGTGATGCCCCTCACCTACTCGATCGCGAACGGCATCGGCGCAGGATTCATCGCGTGGGTCGTGGTGCGGTCGCTGTCGGGCAAGGCCCGCGAGATCAGCCCGCTGCTGTGGATCGTCGCCGCCGGATTCGTCCTGTACTTCGCGCGCGGACCGATCGAGGCGCTGCTCGGCTGAGCCCGGACGGGACGGATGCCGCGGCTCGCGGCATCCGTTCCCCTCACGGTCCGCCCCTCGGTTCGGGTGACGCAACACGCGGGACCGCGCGCGGCACGCGGCGTGTCGTGACACCCGAAGGTCGACGGCTGCTCCGGCACGCGGCATCCGTCCTCCCTCGATTCGGGTGACGCAACACGCGGGACCGCGCGCGGCACGCGGCGTGTCGTGACACCCGAAGGTCGAGCGCTGCTCCGGCACGCGGCATCCGTCCTCCCTCGATTCGGGTGACGCAACCCGCGGGACCGCGCGCGGCACGCGGCGTGTCGTGCCACCCGAAGGTCGAGCGCTACTCCGGCACGCGGCATCCGTCCTCCCTCGATTCGGGTGACGCAACACGCGGGACCGCGCGCGGCACGCGGCGTGTCGTGACACCCGAAGGTCGAGCGCTACTCCGACACGCGGCATCCGTCCTCCCTCGATTCGGGTGGCGCAACACGCGGGGTCGAGCGCGGCATGCGGCGTGTCGTGACACCCGAACCCGGGCGGATCAGCGGCGCGGCGTCCACCCCGGCGGTGTCGGGCCCTCGTACGCCGCGCGCTCGGTGTCGGCGTGCGCCGACCAGCCCTGCGCCGCGTCGACCGCGTCGAATCCGCCGCGGGCGACGCGGAAGCCGACGTCGTCGTGGTGCATGCGAGGCGCGCCACCGCGGCGAGTGGACGCCCGCACGCTCCACGCGTCGTCGGCGAACCCGCCGCCCCGGAAGACGCGATAATCGCCGTAACGCGCCGGGTCGAGCAGGTCCCAGCACCATTCCCACACGTTGCCGAGCGTGTCGAACAGCCCGTTCAGATTGGGCAGCTTGGCTCCGACGTCCTGGGGTGACGTGACGCCGTCCGCGCTCGTCCACGCGACCTCCGCGAGCGGACCGTAGTGCGGGCCGGTCGATCCCGCGCGGCACGCGACCTCCCACTCCGCCTCGGTCGGCAGCCGGTATCCGTCGGCGTCGACGTGCCATGTGACCTGATCGCCGTCGAACGTGTAGGCGGAATCCAGCCCCTCCCACTCCGAGGCGGCGTTGCAGAATCGGATCGCCCGCAGCCAGCTCAGGTCGCTCGCCGGGCGGCGCGGGTGGCTCGCGGTTTCGCCGAGCAGTTCACCCAACTGGCCCTGGGTGACCGGGTACACCCCGATCTCGAACGGCTCGAGCTCGACGCTCCAGCGACGGTCGCGTCGCGCATCGTGCAGCGCGACGGTGCCCGCGGGGATCCGGGCGAGTTCGATATCGGTCATCCGGGGAAGTATGCCAGGCGGACGTGCCCGCCGGGCTCAGGGGCCGCGACGCCAGGCGCCGGATGCGGGAAGGTGGCCGCCGAACAGCTGGCGCACCGTGACGAGCGTGAACCCTCGATCGAGCAGTCCGTCGAAGATCGTGGCGGCCGTGCGCTGCGTGCCGGCGTGGACGTCGTGCATGAGCACGATCGATCCGGCACGCGGCTGCTCGACGGCACGCGAGATGAGGGTCTCGTCGGATGGCCCCTGCCAGTCCAGCGTGTCGACGTCCCACAGGATCGCCGGCAGGCCCGCCGCTGCGAGAACCTCGCCGTTGAACTCGCCGTACGGTGGGCGGAAGCTGTCGATCCGCTGGCCGGATGCCGCCTCGAGGGCCCGCGACGTGTCGTCGATCTGAGCCGAAACCTGAGCCGGTGTCAGCTTCGGCAGCTGCGGATGGCTCCAGGTGTGGTTCGCGACCTGGTGGCCTTCCCGCGTCATGCGCGCCAGCACCTCACGGAACCCGTGCGCGTTCGCACCCATCGCGAAGAACGTCGCCGCCGAGTCTCGCACGGCCAGCTCGTCGAGGATCGCCGACGTCAGCCGCGACGGCCCGTCGTCGTAGGTCACCGCCACGCAGGGGACGAGCGCGCAGTCGACGGCGCGCGTCCCCGCCGGCACGAGCGCGGGACCCGTGTACGGCTGACCCGCCGCTGCGAGCATGCGCGCGCCGAACGGTGACACGAGCGGCGCGGCGACGTCAGCCGGCACCGCGAGCACCATGGCCTCGGTGGTGGCGGGCACGCCCAGACCCGAGAGCTCGGGAGAGCTGAACCCCGGCGGAATGGTCACGACGAAGCCGCGGGCATCCGGAACCGTCGCCGCGAGCGCCGCGCGTACAGCGGCCAGCTGCGCCTCGTCGCCGGGCGACGCCGGAAGACGGCTGAGCGCTCCGGCGTCACGCCGGAGCGCTTCGACGATGTGCGAGCCGAGCGTGGCGGCCGCGCCGTCCGTCCAGAGCGCGTCGGCGGTCGCGATCTCGCCGGTGGCCGTGTCGACGTACAGGATCACGGTCGAATCTGCGGCGATCGCCTCGGGCGTTCCCGAGACGACCCGCACGCTCTCACCCAAGAATGGGCCCCTCACCGCGACGATGTCGCACACCACGGCCGAACCGGTGCCGCCGGAAGGCCCGAACGCCGGATCGGCGAGCACCTCGGCGGCGGCGCGTGTCGTGCTCCCAGGCTCACATCTGCGTGAGGCCATCCCCGCGTCGCCGGCTGCCGCCACCGGCGAATACGCGACACCGGATGCCGCGACGCGTGCGTCGATCGCGGTTCGAACATGCTGCAGCATCGCTGCGTTGAACGCCGCCGTCTGCGGCGTGTCGGGGAGCACCGAGACTCGAGCCTGCACGCCGACCGCATCATTGCGCACCCGCACACCGGTCAGCGCCGTCGCCAACGGTCCGGCGGCGCCGGCATCGACGAGGGCCGGAGCCGTCGTCGTGTGCACGACGGCCGCCTCCCAAGAGGGCGGCTCCCAGTCCGCGCGCGCCGCCGGGGCGCACGCCGTCAGCACAGCCGCCACCGCGGCGAGCAGGAGCACGGCCGGGCGCCGCGAGGTCACGTCCGGATGCCTTCCAGGAGGTGGGCGATGGCGGGCCGGTAGGCCGCGATGTCGCCGCCGCGCACCTCGATCACGACGCGGACGTTCGCCCCGTCCGGGCCTGCCACGACGGCGACGTATCCGCCGTCCGCGAGGTCGGCATGCACCGTGTTCATCCCCGACGCGAGCTGCTCCGAACGGGCCTCGCCTTGCGCACCGGGCGTCGCGGAGAAGATGGCGGTGGCATCTTCGTCCGCCGCCTCGAGCTGTGCCCGCAGCACGCCGTCCGGAGTGCGTACGGAGACACGGTCGCCGGCGTGAGTCGTGACGATCCAGTCCGCCGGAACGACGACCTCTGCATCGTCGCCGATCGGAACCGCAGTGACTCCGTCGGCCACTTCGCTCGCGAGGTTCTCGAGAACGGGCGGAAGAGCCGTCATGACGGCCGCGCCGATTCCTGCCGCTGCCAGGGCGGCGCCCAGCCACGCTGCCCCGACGTCCCAGCGACGCGCGACGGATCTGGCAGAGCCCCCGGCCACATTGCCCCCCTCGGGGCGATTCTAGGACCGGGGCTTCGATTCACCGGGCACGGAGCGCGTTTCAGGCGACCCCGCCCGCGATTTGGCGACTCAGGTCTCCAGGGGCTCGAGCAGGAACAGCGCGATCAGCCGGTCGGTGCGCTTCTGATAATTGTCGTAGTCGGGCCACACCGCCGCCGCGCGCGTCCACCACTCGGCGCGCTCGTCGCCCGACAGCTCGCGCGCCGTGTAGTCGCGTTTGTCGGCGCCGTCCTGCAGTTCGACATGCGGCTGACGGCGCATGTTCTCGGCCCACTTCGGCTCTGCCGGCGCACCGCCGTGCGATGCCACGACGACATAGCGGCCGTCGTGCTCGACGCGCATGAGCGCCGTCTTGCGCAGGGCGCCTGACTTGGCGCCGACGGTCGTGAGCACGATGATCGGCACTCCGCGCAGCGTGTTGGACTTCTGCCCGTTCGAGGCCTCGTACTTCTCGGCCTGTGTGCGGGCCCACTCGGACGTGGACGGCTTGTACTCTCCGGTCAGCGGCATGCGTCCACGATACGACGCCCAGAGCGGGCGAGCTCGGCGAGCCCTCTAGGGTCGGAGCATGCCGAACATCAGAGTCGAACTCCTGCCCGGTCGCACGGTGGACCAGCGTCGCCGCTTCGCGGAGGAGGTGACGCGCGCCGCGGTCGAAGCACTCGGCGCACGCCGGCAGGATGTGCGCATCATGTTCGAGGAGGTCGCCGCGGATTTCGTCGCCAACGGAGGAGTACTGGCCAGCGAGGATGCGAGCCGGGCCGGAGTGCTGTCGAAGCTGGCCCGAGACGCCGGCTGACGGCACGTCCGGCGTGCATGAGAAGGGGCGGATGACGCGACCCGTGGTCGCGGCATCCGCCCCTCGTGCTGCTGCTCAGAGCGCTTCGATGATCTCGCGCATCAGGGCGGCGGTCTCGGACGGCGTCTTGCCGACCTTGACGCCGGCGGCCTCGAGGGCCTCCTTCTTCGCCTGCGCCGTGCCGGCCGAACCCGACACGATCGCGCCGGCATGGCCCATCGTCTTGCCCTCGGGAGCCGTGAACCCCGCGACGTAGCCGACGACCGGCTTGGTCACGTTCGCCTTGATGAAGTCGGCCGCACGCTCTTCGGCGTCGCCGCCGATCTCGCCGATCATCACGATCGCCTTGGTCTCGGGGTCGGCCTCGAACGCGGCGAGCGCGTCGATGTGGGTCGTGCCGATGATCGGGTCGCCGCCGATGCCGATGGCGGTCGAGAAGCCGATGTCGCGCAGCTCGAACATCATCTGGTAGGTCAGGGTGCCCGACTTCGACACCAGGCCGATCGGGCCCTTGCCGGTGATGTTGGCGGGCGTGATACCCACGAGCGACTCGTCGGGCGTGATGATGCCGGGGCAGTTCGGCCCGATGATGCGGGTCTTGTTGCCCTTCGCCGTGGCGTAGGCCCAGGCTTCGGCCGAGTCGCCGACGGGCACGCCCTCGGTGATGACGACGAGCAGCGGGATCTCGGCGTCGATGGCCTCGACCATCGCGGCCTTCGTGAACGCGGCGGGCACGAACGCGATCGAGACGTCCGCGCCGGTCGCCGCGATGGCCTCTTCGACCGTGCCGAAGACGGGCAGCTCGACGCTGTTTCCGTCCTTGTCGGTGTGCAGCACGGTGGTGCCGGCCTTGCGGGCGTTCACGCCGCCGACGACGTTGGTGCCGGCCTTGAGCATGAGCGCGGTGTGCTTGGTGCCTTCGCCGCCGGTGATGCCCTGGACGATGACCTTGGAGTCCTTGTTGAGGAAGATCGACATTTCTCTACAGTCCTTTTGAAGTCCGGATGCCGGGATCAGGCGTTCGCGAGCTCGGCGGCCTTGTCGGCGCCCTCGTCCATCGTGGCGGCCAGGGTGACGAGCGGGTGGTTCGCGTCCTGGAGGATCTTGCGGCCCTCTTCCACGCGGTTGCCGTCCAGGCGCACGACGAGCGGCTTCGACGCGGTCGAGCCCAGCTCTGCGAGTGCGCCGACGATGCCCTTGGCGACGGCGTCGCATGCGGTGATGCCGCCGAAGACGTTGACGAACACGCTCTTGACCTGCGGGTCGCCGAGGATGACGTCCAGCCCCGCGGCCATGACCTCGGCCGAGGCGCCGCCGCCGATGTCGAGGAAGTTGGCGGGCTTCACGCCGCCGTGGTTCTCACCGGCGTACGCGACGACGTCGAGGGTCGACATGACCAGGCCTGCGCCGTTGCCGATGATGCCGACCTGTCCGTCGAGCTTGACGTAGTTGAGGTCGTTCTCCTTGGCCTTCGCCTCGAGCGGGTCGGCGGCGTCCTTGTCTTCGAGGAGCGCGTGACCTGCGTGGCGGAACTCGGCGTTCTCGTCGAGCGTGACCTTGCCGTCGAGGGCGATGATGTCGCCCTCCTCGGTCAGGACGAGCGGGTTGACCTCGACCAGGGTCGCGTCCTCGCTCTTGTAGACGTTGTAGAGCTTGACGAAGACGTCGCTCACCTTGTCGACGAGGTCGGCATCGAAGCCGGCGGCCTCGGCGATCTCGACGGCCTTGGCCTTGTCGATCCCGGTTCCCGGGTTCACGTCGACGCGCGCCAGCGCCTCCGGTCGCTCGACGGCGAGCTCTTCGATCTCCATGCCGCCCTCGACGCTGCACAGCGACAGGTAGGAGCGGTTGGCGCGGTCCAGCAGCACCGAGAAGTAATACTCCTTGTCGATGCGCGCGCCCTGCGCGACCATGACGCGCTTGACGACGTGGCCCTTGATGTCGAGGCCGAGGATCGCCTTCGCAGCCTCGTAGGCCTCGTCGGGGGTCTTCGCGACCTTCACGCCGCCGGCCTTGCCACGTCCGCCGGTCTTCACCTGCGCCTTGACGACGACGACTCCGCCGATCTTCTCGGCCGCGGCCCGCACCTCCTCCGGCGTGTCCGCGACGATGCCGGCGAGAACCGGCACCTCGTACTTCTCGAAAAGGTCACGTGCCTGGTACTCGTACAGATCCACAGTGCATTCCTTCGCAGGTGGCGAATGGGGTGGGATGACGCGAAAAGCGTCTCGACGTCGAGATATCGACCAGTCCCCCAGCCTACTACCGCCAGCTGGGCGCCTCCGACCGCAGCGACGCGCCATGAGTGCGGCGCGCCGATGGGGGTGCGTCAGGCCCGCGGGCGCAGTTGCTCGATGATCCGGTTGAAGTCTTCGGCGCCGTGACCTGCGTCGATCTCGCCGCGCACAAGGGCGGTCACCATGTCGATCGGAACCGGGTCGACGTCGAGCTCGCGACTGGCGCGAGCGATGGTCTCGAGTGCGGTGCGGGTCCAGTCGAGGCTCTGCAGTGGCGTTTCATAGGTCGCGCCGTCAACCGTGGCTGCAGTACCGGGGAAGGATGCGGTCATGGCGGAGAGGAACGGAGCAGCGCGTTCGGCGAACTCGGCGGCCTCGATACCGGCGGACTGGACCATCGCCGCCCCGTGGAGGAATCCGGCGAACAGGGGGTACATGCCGGCGAGGATGGCGAGATCGAACAGCGACGCGAGTCCGGCATCGTCCCCTTCGTGAGTGCTCGTTGCCCAAAGGTCCAGGATCTGGCGATGCTCGTCGAACACCGATCGCGATCCGCTGTAGAGGATGTGGCTGCCGGGTCCCCCGATCATCGGAGGCGTCGCCATGATCGCCCCGTCGAGGTACGCGATCCCATGCCGTTGGGCCCACCCGGCCAACTCCCGTGCCTCAGCGGGGGTCGTCGTCGTGAGATTGACGACGGCCCTCCCGCGCAGGCTCTCGGCCAACGGGTCGAGTGTCTGATGCACCGACGCGTGGTCGAAGAGGCACACGAAGACCGGCCCGCCGGCGAGCAGGGCCTCGCCTGCTGTCGCGGCCTCCGATGCCCCTTGTGAGACGAGCTCTGCCGCACGCCCGGGCGTCCGGTTCCACACCGTCACCGTCCTGCCCGCGTCGAGCACGGCCTGAGCGAGCGCGCCGCCCATCGCGCCTAGGCCGAGCATGCTGCCGCTGTGTGGTTTGGATGTCATGTCAGTAGTCCTCGAGTTCGTTTCAGTGGTACCTCCATGCTGTGGACCTTCGTCGAAAATGGGAAGTACCCACTATTTACTGCGATACTTCCCTTTGAGTAAGTGAGGTGGATGATGAACGACTCCAAGCGCAGCGGACCATACATCTGCGGCATCGACGCCGCGATGGATGTGATCGGCGGCAAGTGGAAGGCGCTGATCCTGTGGGAACTGGACGCCCACGGCATTCGACGCTTCGCGGCATTGCGGCGCGGTCTGCCGGGGGTCAGCGAGAAGATGCTGACCCAGCACCTTCGGGAGATGGAGCGCGACGGTCTGCTCCTTCGCACCGTTTTCGCGGAAGTGCCGCCGCGCGTCGAGTACCGCCTCACCGAGCACGGCCGCTCCTTGAACCAGGCGCTGCAACCCCTCGGCCTGTGGGGGATCGAGCGGATCGCGCGTGAACACTCCGAACTCGTGGATCACCCCGACGCTCTCAGCCTCCCGCGTCCGCACTGAGGACCCGTGTCACGGAGTGGGATCCCGGAGCCGCGGAGCGGTCCCGCCCTCCGCGAGCCAGAACGTGGCGACGCGATGGTGTCCTCACGGACGTGCCTGGCGAAACATCGGTTCCGAGGCGCCAGGCGGCGGCGAGCGGGTTCCGTCATCCCGCCACCAGAACCCCCGATGCACGAAGCAACGGCCCTGACGATGACAGATAGGCTCTCCCCGAGATGTCCGACACCGTTGCCGTCCCTTCCCAGGCCGCGCCTCGCGCGGCCGTCGTGGCCGCCGCGCTCGAGCTGTTCGCCGAGCAGGGGTTCGACCAGACCTCGGTAGAGCAGATCGCCCAGGCCGCCGGTGTCTCGCGCTCGACCTTCTTCCGCCAGTTCGGCGGCAAGGACGATGTCGTGTTCGCCGATCACGAGGTGCAGCTCGACCGCCTGCGGGAGTTCCTGGCCAAGCCGCATGACGATCCGTGGGCGGCCGTGTGCGAGGCATCCGTCCTCGTCTACACGCACTTCGTCGCCGACCCGGAGCTCGCGCGGCGACGCTACGCCGTCGTTCGGGGCGTCCCGGCGCTGCGGGACCGCGAGATCGTTACGGTCTTCCGCTACGAGCGCCTGTTCGACGAGTACCTCCGCGCATCGCTGCCGGGGCTGGACCCGCTGGATGCCGTCGGCTTCGCAGCCCTTGTGACCGCGATCCACAACCACGTGCTGCGCAAGCTCCTGCGGGGGACGAAGAAGGTGCCGGTGTCGGTGCTGCGCACAGCACTCGACGACGCCCGCCGCCGCTTCGGCGTCCTGCCCGAGGGCACGGAGACCGGCGAGGACGAAGTCGTCGTCGCGGTGTTCCCGCGTGCGATGCCCACTGCCGAGGTCGCGCGCCGCCTGCGTGAGCACCTCGACACCTGACCCGGCCCCCCGCTGATCGGTGACGGACGACGTCGGATCGCGCACATTCGGCGTCATCACCTTCGAAAGGAACGACGCATGACCAGAATCGCCATCGTGACCGGAGCCGCGCGCGGCATCGGCGCGGCGACGGCCCAGCGCCTGGCGGCCGACGGCAACGCCGTCGCAGTGCTCGATCTCGAAGAGTCGGCGTGCGCCGACACGGTGACGACGATCACGGATGCCGGGGGCCGGGCGCTCGCCGTCGGCGCCGACGTGTCGGACGCGGCGTCGGTCGAGCGGGCCGTCGCGCGTGTGTCCGAAGAGTTCGGGGCGCCGACGATCCTGGTCAACAATGCCGGGATCGTCCGCGACAATCTGCTGTTCAAGATGACCGAGGAGGACTGGGACGCCGTGATGTCGGTGCACCTGCGCGGCGCCTTCCTGATGTCCCGGGCCGTGCAGGAGCACCAGGTGAAACAGGGCTGGGGCCGCATCGTCAACCTCTCGTCCACCTCGGCACTCGGCAATCGCGGGCAGGCGAACTACGCCGCCGCGAAGGCCGGCATGCAGGGATTCACCAAGACCCTCGCCCTCGAGCTCGGGCGGTACGGCGTCACCGCGAACGCGATCGCCCCGGGGTTCATCGTCACCGACATGACCCGGGCGACCGCCGACCGGCTCGGTGTCTCGTTCGAGGACTTCATCGCCGCGCGGGCGGCCGAGATCCCGGTGCAGCGCGCGGGTTATCCCGACGACATCGCGGCGGCGGCATCCTTCTTCTGCTCCGACGAGGCCGGCTTCGTCTCTGGGCAGGTGCTGTACGTGGCAGGCGGTCCGCGCGCGTGAGCATCGCGCTCGATTCGCCGGCGGCGCTGACGGATGCCGTGGGCCGCGCCGCGACGGGAGACTGGTTCCGGATCGACCAGGCCCGCGTCCAGGCCTTCGCCGATGCGACCGAGGACTGGCAGTGGATCCACCTCGACGCCGATCGTGCAGCATCCGGTCCGTTCGGCGCGACGATCGCGCACGGCTACCTCACCCTGTCGCTGCTCCCGCGGCTGACGCGCGGTCTGCTGTCAGTCGCGGGCACCGCCATGGTCGTGAACTACGGGCTCGACAAGGTGCGGTTCCTGCAACCCGTCATCGTCGGCTCCCGCGTGCGCGCGGTGACCGAGGTGGTCTCAGCGCAGCCCTCGGCGCAGGGCTACCGCGTCGGCCTGCGCACGACGGTCGAGATCGAGGGCGCGCCCAAGCCGGCGCTCGTCGCCGAGACGATCGGGCTGTTCGTCCCCGAGGCGTGATCCTGCCGCCGATCAGCGCTCGGCGTCGAGGCTCTTGCGGCTTTCTCGGGCGTTCGCCTTCTGGATCGCCTCGACCAGTTCGTTCTTCGTCATCCGGGTTCGCCCGCGCACGTCGAGTCGCTTGGCCACCTCGAGCAGATGCTTCTTCGTCGCATTCGCGTTGACGCCGCCCGCCGTGTCACCCTCGCGGCTCAGAGCCCCTTCATCCGACGGGCCGCGCTCCTCCTTCTTCTCCCAGTGGTCTCCGACCTTCTCGTACTGGTGCTTCAGCGCCGAGAACGCGGTCCGATGGGCACGCTCGCCCTCACCGTAGGTCTCGACGGCAGAGTCGTGCGTCTCCGACCAGATGTCTTGAGCATGCTGCGGCGAACGCTTGATCGTCGCCGGGAGCTCCTCGCGGGCGGGCATGCGCGCCCCTACGCGGACTGCGCCGTGTGTCGACCTTCGGCGATCTCCTCGACCACCATGGCGTTGAATGCGGGGAGGTCTTCGGGGGTACGGCTGGTGACGAGGCCGTCCTCGACGACGACCTCTTCGTCCACCCAGGTCGCGCCGGCATTGCGCAGGTCGGTCTGCAGGCTCGGATAGCTCGTTAGAGTGCGGCCATCGACGACCTCCGCTTCGATGAGCGTCCACGCGGCGTGGCAGATCGCCGCGACCGGCTTCTGCTGCTCGAAGAATGCCCGCGTGAAAGCGACCGCAGCCTCGTCCATGCGCAGGTGGTCGGCGTTGACGACCCCGCCCGGCAGGACCAGAGCATCGAAGTCGTTCGCATCGACGTCGGCCGTGACCTCGTCCACCGACTGCGTGTGGCCCTTCTTGCCTTCGATCTCGCCGGACTTCGGCGCGATCAGAACCGCGGTGGCTCCGGCATCCGTCACCGCCTGCCACGGGGACGTCAGCTCGCTGTCTTCGAATCCGTCGGTCGCCACGAACGCGACCCGCTTTCCCGTCAGATCAGTCATGACTCCACGCTAGGAGCACGGGTTCGGGTGCCGGAGGGGGTTGACAGGCACCGCCGGTCGATGACTTCCGACTGCGGCGAGCACAGGGCCGTACCGCCGTGGTGTCGGGCGCTCGGCTTCCGCGCATCGCGGTCTCCCACACGGCCCTAAAGTCGAATCATGACCATCCCCCGTCTGACCGACGTCGCTGCGCGCGCCGGGGTGTCGCGGTCGACCGCGTCACGGGTCCTGAACGGGTCATCGGCGGTGAGTGATTCGGCACGCGTCGCTGTCTGGCGCGCGGCCGACGACTTGGGCTACCGCGTGGACCAGACCGCGCGCGATCTCGCACGGCGACGACCGGCGCCGCGCAGCTCCGGGTCCGAATCCGAGTCGCCGGGCGATCTGATGTCAGACGAGCAGCTCGCGCGCGCGGCAGGTTTTCCCGCCGGCTTCCTGTGGGGCGTCGGCACCTCGGCGCACCAGTACGACGGGAACAACGCGGCGAGCGACTACTGGGAGCTCGAGAACGCCGGGATCCCGCTCTTCGCCGAGCGCAGCGGTGACGCTCTCGACAGCTACCGTCGGTGGCCGGAGGACATCAGGCTCGCCGCGTCGCTGGGCCTGACGTCCTACCGGCTCAACATCGAGTGGGCGCGGATCGAGCCTGTGCGCGGTCAGTATTCGCTCGCGGAGCGCGAACGGTACCGCGACATGCTGCGCCTCTGCCGCGACCACGGGCTCGAGCCGCTCGTCATCCTGCAGCACATCACCCACCCGGCCTGGTTCACGCGCGGCGGTGGATGGACGGCGCCGGAGTCGAGTACATGGTTCACGGAGTACGTACGTTTTCTCACGCCGATCCTCGAGGATGTCGGTTACGTGGCGACGATCAACGAGCCGAACATCCTGGCGACCCTCGGCAGGGTGGGAGATCTGCTTCGGTCCGCCGATCCGGCGGGCGCGTATGCGGCGATCGCGGCGCGGCAGCCGGAACAGCGCGGTCTGCTCGGCGTCGCAACATCCCCGGTGCCCGAGGGGCGCATCGTGGACGGCCTGTCGCGGGCGCACACGGAGGCCCGTCACGTGCTGCGCGGCGGGACCGATGCCCTGGTCGGGTGGACGGTGTCGATCCAGCCATTCGAGCCCCAGCCCGGATTCGAAGCTGAGGCCGCCGAGCTGACCCGCGTCTGGGAGGATCCCTTCCTCGCGGTATCCCGCGACGACGACTGGGTCGGCGTGCAGTCGTACACGAGCTGGACGGTCGGCCCGCGCGGGGTCGAGGCCCCCGGCACGCGCAGGACGCAGCTCGACTGGGCGTTCCGGCCCGAGTCGGTCGGTGTTGCTCTCCGCCACGCGTGGTCCGCGACCGGAGGGGTCCCCCTCCTCGTCACGGAGAACGGCGTGGCGACCGCCGCCGATACGGAGCGCGTCGAGTACCTCGACGGAGCGACCGCCGCTATGGCCGACGCGATCGCCGACGGCCTCGACGTCCGTGGCTACGTCCACTGGACCTTCATCGACAACTACGAGTGGGCTTCGGGCTACGACGTCTCGTTCGGCCTCGTATCGATCGACCGCAGCACCTTCGCCCGCACCCCCAAGCCGAGTGCCCGATGGCTCGGGCACCTCGCCCGCGCCCATCGATCGGCGCCCGGCGCTCGCGATACCTAGCCGGGCGATGGAGAGCCCGCGATGATGCCGCCGGTCGGGGCCGCATAGTGGGCACGGCCCCAGCCATTCGTGACACTGAGTCCTATGGATCGCGGCATTGAGTTTCAGTAGACTCGGGATGCCGCATCCGCACCGCCGTCAGGAGTCCGAACATGACCGCATTCCAGCCCCGCCCCGGTCAGAGCGTCGAGGGCTACGACGTCACCGCCCGACTCGGCACCGACTACTACGCGGTCTTCGCCGACATCCCGGCCGCCGACCGTGAGGTGTGGGAACGCGCGCAGGCCTACGTCGACGAGGTCGGCACCCGGATGCAGGATGCCTGGGACCGGGCGGAGTATCCGCTCGAGCTCGCGATGCGCATGGGCGAGCGGGAGCTCTTCAACGATGGCATCGACCACCCCGCGCTCACGCGCTTCTCACCTTTGGCCGCGGGGCTGGTCAACATGGAGGTCTCTCGCGGCGACGGGTCGCTGGGCACCGTGATCGCGGTGCAGGGCGGGCTCGCGCTGCGCACGCTCGCCCTCTTCGGCAGCCCCGAGCAGCAGGAGCACTGGCTCTCGCCGGTCGCGCGCGGCGAGGTCGCGGCATCCTTCGCGCTCACCGAACCCGACCACGGATCCGACTCGGTCTCGCTCGAGACGATCGCGCGCCGCGACGGCCAGGAGTGGGTGCTCGACGGCGCGAAGAAGTGGATCGGCAACGGCGCGTCCGGCGGCATCACCTTCGTGTGGGCGCGCATCGACGACCCCGAGAGCGAGCACCACGGCGCGGTGCGGTGCTTCCTCGTCGAGCAGGACACACCCGGGTACGTCGGCACCGTGATCACCGGCAAGGCGTCGCTGCGCGGCATCCATCAGGCCCATATCGTCCTCGACGGCGTGCGCGTGCCGCTCGATGCCGTGCTGCCGGGCACGAAGACCTTCAAGGATGCCTCGACCGTGCTGTACTCGACGCGCTCGGGTGTCGCGTGGTCGGCTCTGGGTCACGCCACCGCCTGCTACGAGGCGTCGCTGGCGTACGCGCAGCAGCGCGTGCAGTTCGGCAAGCCGCTGGCGAAGTTCCAGATGGTGCAGGAGCGGCTCACGCAGATGCTCGACGAGCTGACCGCGATGCAGCTGTACTGCCGCTGGATGGCCGACCTCGAGACGCGCGGCGAGCTGCGTCCGACGCAGGCGTCCCTGGCGAAGTACCACAACACCCGCGCCGCGCGCCGGATCGCCTCGACGGCCCGTGATCTGCTCGGGGGCAACGGCATCCTGCTCGAGAACGGCGTCATGCAGCACATGGCCGACATCGAGGCGATCCACACGTACGAGGGCACCGAGAGCGTGCAGGCCCTGCTCATCGGCCGCGACATCACCGGGATGAGCGCGTTCGCATAGCGGGTCGGCGCGGGCGCGGCAAGCCGTCCGGCATCGCCCGAGCCGCCGGTTAGCCTCGCCTCATGGGACTGTTCAGCAACGAGCCGAAGACGGTGCGCCTGGAGTCGCAGGACGCCGACCTGAAGGCGACCCGGGCGCCGTGGAGCCTGTGGGCCGACGGCTTCGGCAGGCTCGGCATCCGTGCGATCCAGATCATCGTCATCGTGACGGTGGTCGCGGCGATCATCGTCGCGATCCAGCAGCTGACTCTCGTGACCATCCCGCTCGTGATCGCGCTGATCCTCGCGTGCGCGTTCGCGCCGGTGATGGGATGGATGCGGCGGCGCGGGGTTCCGCCGCTGCTGGCCACCGTGCTCTCCCTGCTGGCGATCGTGCTGCTGCTGACCGGGATCGGCTGGCTCATCGTGGCCGCCGTGCGCGACCAGTGGGAGGAGCTGTATAGGCAGGCCGAAGACGGCTTCCAGCAGTTGCTCGCCTGGGTGCAGACGCTGCCGTTCGACTTCCTCCAGCCGGATCAGCTCGACGAGTGGGTCGCCTCGCTGACGGACTTCGTCACGAGCGCACAGTTCGGGTCGGGCGCGCTGGCCGGCGTCGGAGCCGTCGCGAACTTCGTGACGGGCTTCGTGCTGATGGTGACGATCCTGTTCTTCTTCCTCAAGGACGGCCCGCAGATGTGGGAGTTCCTGCTGCGCCCGTTCCGCGGGCAGCACTACGTGCGCGCCCGGCGCATCGGCGACAAAACGGTCGGCGTGCTCGGCTCGTATGTACGCGGCACCGCGACCGTGGCCGCCGTCGATGCGATCGGCATCCTGATCGGTCTGCTCATCCTGCAGGTGCCGCTGGCGTTCCCGCTCGCGGTGCTGGTGTTCCTGCTCGCCTTCATCCCGATCGTCGGGGCGACCGTCGCCGGCATCGTCGCGGCGCTGGTGGCACTCGTCGCCAACGACTGGGTCAACGCCCTCTTCGTCGTCGGCGTGGTCGTGCTGGTGAACCAGCTCGAGGGCAACTTCCTGCAGCCGGTGCTCATGGGCCGCTCGATGAAGCTGCACGCGTTCGTGATCCTGGTCGCCCTGACCATCGGCACGGTGCTGGGCGGCATCGTGGGCGCCGTGCTCGCGGTGCCGATCGCCGCGGCGGCGTGGGGCGCGATCCAGGTGTGGGACGGCCCCGATCTGCCGGCTCGGTGGGCGCGGCCTAAGCATCCGATCGAGGCCTGACCCGCGGCATCCGTCCGGCGACGGCCAGGAATAGGGAGGTCGCGCGCCGGAGATAGGGCATTCGTCCGATGAGGGGACGGGGCCTCAGCGACGAGAGTCGAACTGCACGGAATCACCGGGTTCCGAGGCAGGAGATCTCGATCATGGATGCCACCACCTCCGCGGCCATGCGACTGGCCGAGCACCGCTTCGCCGACCTCGAGCGCGAGAACCGCCGTCGCGTCGCACACGCCGAGCGTCGTGCGGCCGTCGTCGAGCTTGAGCGCCGAGCAACGACGCGCAACTCTGCGACCGACCTCGCGCTCGCGGGCCCCTCGTCGTGACCCGCGAGCCCTCGCCCGGCGGCCGGGCCCGGCATCCCGAACCCGCCACCTCCCGCATGTCGCACCGAGGTGCGAGCATATGAACATGCCCGCCCTCGCGTCGACGCCTCGCATGGTGGGGCGCCGGGCGCAGCTCGACACCCTGCTGGCGGCGCTCGACGACGGCGCGTCCGGCCGCCCGGGCACGGTGGTCGTTCGGGGTGAGGCGGGCATCGGCAAGACGCGGCTGGTGCAGGAGTTCCTCGCGGCGGCGACCGAGCGCACCGGCGGGCTGCCCGTCGCGGTCGCCATCGGGCAATGCGTCGATCTGGGCCCGATCGGCGCCCCGTTCGGCCCGATCCGCCGGGTGCTGCGCGATCTGCACGCCGCGGTCGGCACCGAGGAGCTGCGCACCGCGGCCGGTTCGGTCGCGGTCATCGCGAGCCTGGCCGCACTCGTGCCGGGCATCGCCGCCGAGCACCCCGACACCGACGATCCTGCGGGCGAGTTCGCCGAGGCGATCGAAGTCCTCCTCGAGCAGCTGTCGCAGGAGCGCCACATCATCGTGGTGATCGAAGACCTGCAGTGGGCGGATGCCTCCACCATGGCTCTGCTCAAGACCCTCGCCAGCACGCTCCGGGGCCGTCACCTCACGATCGTGGCCACCTATCGCTCCGACGACATCGACCGCTTCCATCCGCTTCGTCCGGTGCTCGCCGAGCTCGATCGCACGCGCTCCGTCGTCCGGGTCGACGTCGAGCGTCTGAGTCCCGAAGAGGTCGCCGAGCAGGTCGCACAGCTGGCGCCCGACCTGGACCCCCGCCTCATCGAGGATGTCGCGGAGCGCAGCGGCGGCATCCCGTTCCTCGTCGAGGAGCTTGTCGACCTGGGCGATCGCGGACTGCCCGACACCCTGCGCGAGCTGGTCCTCGCCCGCTATGCCCGCCTCGGCGACGAGGCGCAGCAGACGGTCCGCACGATGGCAGCAGGCGGCATGCACGTGGATCACGAGGTGCTGGCGGCGGTGTCGCCGCTCGACGACCGCGCCCTCGACCTGGCCGTCCGCGAGGCGATCGACGCGCGCGTGATCCTCGCCGACGGCGCCGGGTACTCCTTCCGACACGCGCTGACGCGCGAGGCCGTCGAGACCGACATGCTTCCGAGCGAACGCGTGCGCACGCACCGGCGCTACGCCGAGGTCCTCCGCGACGGCCGCGCCGACTCGCCTGATGAGGCATCCGCCATCGCCGAGCACTGGCTCGCGGCACGCGACCTGCCGGCCGCTTTCGACGCCACCGTCGCCGCGCTGCGGCAGTCGCGCGCCCGCTACTCGCCGGTCACGTCCGTGAAGCTCGCCGAGCGCCTCACCGAGCTGTGGGATCAAGTTCCGGATGCCGCCGCCCGCGCCGGCACCACGCTCCCCGAGCTGCATCTCGGCGCCGCCGAGGGGTGGCACGACCTCGGTGACTCCGAGCGCGCGCTGCGGTCGGCGAACGAGGGGCTCGCGGTGTGCCTCGACGACGCCTTCACGCGCGCGGCGCTGCTGCGGCAGCGGTTCGTCGAGATCTTCAACTTCGAGCACCGCAATCAGAGCGACGACCTCCATGCGGCCATCGAGCTGCTCGACGGTCTGGACGACGAGCGGGCGCTCGCGCTCCTGTCCCGCGTCTACACGAACCTCGCGATCGGCGACCACGGTGCCTCGGCGCAGCAGTATGCGCAGCGGGCGATCGCCCTGGCCGAAGAGGCGGGTGATGACGCCGCGCTCGGCGTCGCGCTCACCGTGGAGTCGTGGCGGATCTCGGACGACGAGAACGACGAACCCCGCGCGCTCGCGCCGATCCAGCGAGCTGCTTCGCTGCCTCTCGACCCCGCCTTGCGGTCGTACGCCGGCACTGCGCTGATCGATCTTCTCGTGCAGCTCGGCCGCTTCGACGAAGCCGTCATCGTCGGTGAACAGCGTTACGCCGACGCGGTCAGGGCCGGGATCGAACGCGGGTCCGGGGCATCCGTCGCCTACTCCCTCGCTCGGGCGCTGTTCAGCATGGGCCGCGCCGACGACGCCCTTCGCTACGCCCGCCGCGCCCGCCGCCTGACCAGCACGACCAGCCGCGGATCCGTCGTGCGACTCATCGCGAACCACCTCAGCTGGAACGACCAGTCCGCCGTCCGCGACGAGCTCCTCACCGCCGACGCGGCCATGATCGACGAGTCGCTGCGCACTCACTCCAAGAAGCGATCGTCGTGGATGATCGAGCGCGCCGAGGCGTGCGCCACGATCCGCGGGGTGACGCCGGTGCCGGCCGCCGAGCGCGAGGCCGCACTCGCGGGCGTGCTCGAGGGCGTGGACGGCGGCGTGGACGGCGGGGCCCCGCCCACGCTCCGACGTCACGCGGCTGTCGCCGCCGCGCTGCTCCTCGCGGTCGGTGATCCCGGTGATGACCGGCGCGAGCGGCTGGTGGCCGTGGTCGACGCGTGGCCTGACCGGGGCGTCGCGCCGGTCGTGGCGGGATTCGTGCGGGCGCTCCTCGCCGACGCGGGCTCGGACTCGCCGGCGGATCGCATCGAGCGGTGGCGCGGAGCGGTGTCGCAGCTCGAGGAGGGCACGACGCTGGTGTGGCACCGCCACGTCGCGCGCTGCCGGCTCGCCGCCGCGCTGCTCGAGCACGGCGATCGCGACGAGGCTGCGAGGCTGCTCGGGCGGGTCGCGGCCGAGGCGCCCGGGCACGGCGTGGCCCGCGTCGGGAGGTGGGCCACCGAGCTCGCGGCCCACGCGGGGCTCGGGCCCGATGCGGAGATCCCCGGCGGATCCGACCTGGCTGCGACGCTCACGCCGCGCGAACGGCAGGTGCTCGAGCTGATCGCCGAGGGCCTGACCAACCCGCAGATCGGAAGGCGGCTGTTCATCAGCCCGAAGACAGCGTCGGTGCACGTGTCGGCGATCCTCGCGAAGATCGGCGCCTCCAACCGGGCCGAGGCCGCTGCGCTGTACACCACGTCCCTTTCGTCCTGACACCCGTCCGTACGCCGCGCGTGCGCGTGCGTGTGCGTGCGCCGCGGGAACGCTTTTGAGCTCAGGCCCACATGCCCCTGCGCCTCCCGGCATCCGACCGTCCGTGGTTCGAGTGTCACAACACGCGGCATCCCCGACCCCGAAGCCGCGTGCTGTGCCACCCGAACACGCGCTCCGCGATCCACCGGTCGTTCAGGTGGCACGACACGCCGCAACCCCGCGAGAGTTCCCGCGTGTTGTGCCACCCGAACGGGGCCCAGCACAGCATCCGCCGAATCTCGCAGGCGTGAGCGAGGCCTCGCGGGTGTCGGGGCGCCACGGCAGGATGGACCCATGCCGTACGAGATCCCCGCGCCGATGCTCGCGAAGTCCGTGCCCGACGTGCCCGACCCGGCGAAGGTGACCGGAGGCCTCAGCTACGAGCCGAAGTGGGACGGGTTCCGCGCCCTGATCTCGTGGGACGGCGAGAACGTCGAGATCGGCTCGCGCGGCGCGAAGCCGCTCACCCGCTACTTCCCCGAGCTCGTCGAGGCGTTCGCGCGGCTTCTGCCCGAGCCGTGCCTCCTCGACGGCGAGATCGTCGTGCCGATCCAGCGCGACGGGCGACGCCGGCTGGACTGGGAGTCGCTCTCGCAGCGCATCCACCCCGCAGCATCCCGCGTCAACATGCTCGCCGAGCAGACGCCGGCGATGTTCATCGCGTTCGACCTGCTGGCCGTCGGCGACCGCGACCTGCAGTCCGAGCCCTTCGCCACCCGGCGGGCCGCGCTCGTCGACCTGTTGCGCGGTGTGCCGGATCCCATCCACGTCACCCGCACCACCGACGACGCCGATCTCGCGCGGCGCTGGCTCGCCGAGTTCGAGGGTGCCGGTCTCGACGGCGTCGTGGCGAAGCCGCTCGAGCAGCCGTACGCACCCGGCAAGCGCACGATGTTCAAGATCAAGCACGCGCGGACGGCGGATGTCGTGGCGCTGGGCTATCGCATCCACAAGTCGGGTGAGGGCGTCGGGTCGCTGCTGGTCGGGCTGTACGGCGAAGACGGCACGCTCTATCCGGTCGGCGGCGTCGCCGCATGGAGCAACGCCCGCAGGCTGGAGCTGATCGACGAGCTCGCGCCGCTCGTCGAGCGCGACGCCGAGGGCGAGGCCGTCCGCGGTGAGGGCGAGAAGTCCCGGTTCCAGGCCGGCCGCGCCGACTCGTCGTTCGTGCGGCTGCGCCCCGAGCGGGTGCTCGAGGTGCGCTACGACCAGCTCGAGGGGTGGCGCTTCCGCCACACCGTGCAGTTCGAGCGGTGGCGCCCCGACCGCGACCCGCGCTCGTGCACCTACGAGCAGCTCGAGGTGGTCACCGCGTACGACCTCGCCGAAGTGCTCGTCTGAGGCTGACGGATGCCGCGGCCCACGGCATCCGGTCTCTTCAGTCTTTCGGCGGCGTGAACTCGACGACCGGAATGTGCGCGTCACCGTCGGCGGCGATCTCCATCGCGCTGCTCAGGTGATGCCACGCCTCCGGGTGCGCCACCGCATAGCGGCGCAGCACCGCCGCGGACTCCTCCCGGCCGAGCAGCCGCACCGCGGCGCGCACGCGCCGGGCCCCGCCGGTGCTGAGGTATGCGACACCGTTCGCACGCAGGTTGCGGTACCACTGCGCCTTCTCGCCGAATCCGGATGCCACGCGCACGACGTTGCGCTCTCGCTCCACCACCTCGACCACCACGAAACGCCGCTCGTGCGAGACGCGCCCGAAGTGCTCGATCATGACGAGGCGCGGTCCGAGCATCCAGCCGAGCCCGGCACGGTACAGCGGGATCGGCGTCCGCATGAGCCGCCGCACCTTGAGCGCGCGGGCCGCGAGCCGGTCGAGGAAGCCGGGGCCGCGCGTGGCCTGCGTCGGATCCGTGAGCGCCTCGGTCATTGCTCTTCTTTGGGCCAGTTCTCGGGGTTGATGCGGCTGGGCTGCACGCGCGGCGGCTCGCCGGGCATCTTGGGGAAGTCGGGCGGGAACGGCAGCTCGCCGAGCCCCTGATCCAGGTCGCGCTGCCACCATTCGAGGAGCGTGTCGATGCGCCCCGGCTTCGCCAGCAGATCGGCCCACGGATCACCGACCTCGGCAAGACGCTGCGGCACCGAACGCACGGTGAACGAGGCCGGGTCGACCCCGGCCGCGAGCTCGTCCCAGGTGAGCGGCGTCGAGACCGTCGCGCGGGGCAGCGCGCGCGGGCTGTACGCGCCTGCCATCGTGCGGTCGCGGTTGGCCTGGTTGAAGTCGATGAAGATGCGCTCACCGCGCTCCTCTTTCCACCAGTTCATCGTGACCTTGTCGGGCAGTCGCCGCTCCAGTTCGCGGCCCGCGGCGATCACCGCATGCCGCACGTCGAGGAACTCGTGCGTGGGCTCGATCGGGCAGAAGACATGGATGCCGCGGTTGCCGCTGGTCTTGAGGAACGCCGTCAGCCCCGCCTCGGCGAGCACCTCGCGCAGCGCAGGGGCGACGGCTGCGGCATCCGCGAAATCCGTTCCCGGCTGCGGGTCGAGGTCGATGCGCAGTTCGACGGGGTTGTCGGTGTCGGCCGTGAGCGACGCCCACGGGTGGAAGACGATCGTGTTCATCTGCACCGCCCACACCGCGGTCGCGATCTCGGTGAGGATGATCTGCGGATGCCGTCGCCCGCTGTTGTACGTGACGGTCTGCGCCTCGACGAACGAAGGGGCGCCCTTGGGCGGATTCTTGGAGTAGAACTTCTCGCCCTCGACGCCGTCGGGGAACCGCTCGAGCGACACCGGCCGATCGCCGTTCGCGGCCAGGAACGGCTCACGCACGGCGATCATGTACTCGGCGAGTTCCCGCTTGGTGATCCCGACCTCAGGCCAGATCGCGCGGTCGGGATTCGATATCCCGACCTCGCGATCTCCGTCGGGGCCTGGGACGGTGAGAGTGATGCGCGGCGACGCCATGCTTCGACGGTAGCGGGATGCCGCGACCGGGGCCACACGACCGGAGACTCCGCTCGACGCGCCAGCGGCGAGTGAAGGGGGCGTGGGCGGCATCCCCCCGGTCCTATGTGGGTATGCCCGACCGCCGGGTGGGTGGCTGCGGCTTCCTGCTGAGGCGCATCCGATCCGGTGCGCCTCGGCAGGAAGCAGGCGCCGCCACGGCCGGAGGCGTCACCGCTGAACGGGAAACACCATGTGCGTGACGCGCGTGCTGGGGATCACGACCGTCGGATCGCCGAGTCTCACGAGCGCGGGATCGACGTCGGCGAAGTAGGGGTGTCCCTCTCCGAGCACGACCGGCACGAGGTCGATGGCGACCTCGTCGACGAGGCCCGCGGCCAGCGCCTGGCCGGCGATGGTTCCGGCTGCGAGGGCGACGGTGCGGTCGCCGGCGATCTGCTGCGCCTGCGCGACCGCGGCCTCGATGCCGTCGGTGACGAAGTGGGCGTTGCCGGTGTGTGCGTGGGTCCAGTCGTGGGGAGGCTCGTGCGTCAGCACGACGAAGGGCACTCCGAGCGGATGCTGACCCTTCCAGCCGTCGGTGATGTCGAAGAGCAGCCGGCCGACGACGAGGCATCCGATCTGTCCCACCCAGTCCCGCCAGTACTCCGCGCTGGTCGGCGTGAGATGGAACGTCGCCGGCTCGCTTGCAGTGTGGACCTCGACCTCGCCGGCCTCGTACCAGTCGAAGAGGCGTCCGGGGTTGTTGTCGGGGTGGGCGACGAAACCGTCGAGCGACACCGACGCGTTGCAGATGACCTTGCCCATGGCTCAGCCCTGCCCCGCGAGGAGGGAGTCCAGTTTCTCGTAGCCCTCGCGCATTCCGCGCTCCATGCCCTCGGCCACCATGTTCTCGAGCACCTCGACGCTCGGGAACACGCTATGATCGACGAGTCGCGAGCGACCGCCGTCGAGCGACTCGAAGCGGATGCAGTCCATGCTGACCTCATCGGGCCAGCCCTCGAACTCGAACGTCTGGATGATGAGCTCGTTCTCGCGGACGGTGTGGAACGTGCCGCGGAACCCGTACACGTTGCCATCCGGATCAGTCTGCTCGAAGCGGTAGCCTCCGCCGCTGCGGAAGTCCCAGTGGGTGATCGTGGTCCGCTCGTCGCCGGGGCCGATCCACTGCGCGAACAGCTCCGGGTCGGCGTGGGCGCCGAACACCGCCTCGACGGGCGCCTCGAACTCGCGCGTGATGTCGGCGTACGAGGTGCCGGGGACGGCGTCGATGACGACGGGGTTGCTCATGATTCCTTCTCCTTCTTGTCGGGGTTCTCGGTGGGTGTTGACAAGGTCTTCGCGAGCACGGCATCCAACCGCCGGTACGCGCGCTCGGCATCCAGTCGGTAGCGGTCGATCCACGCCGTGAGCTGCTCGAGCGCGGCGGCCTCGAGGTGGACCGGACGCCGCTGCGCGTCACGCGATCGCGTGACGAGCCCGGCGTCTTCGAGCACCCGGATGTGCCGCGACACGGCCTGCATCGTGATGGGGAACGGCTCGGCCAGCTCGCCCACCGTCGCCGGGCCGCGGCTCAGCCGCGCGATGATCCCGCGGCGCACCGGGTCGCCCAGCGCGACGAACGCGCGATCGAGCAGGTCCTCATTCATGTTCAACTGATTCCTTTATCAACGTACATGTTGAATAGAATACCGACCGGATGACGCGAGTCAACCCCTTCGGGTCGAAGAAGCGGGATCGGGTCAGTCGGCGAGCGCGAGCACGGGCGCGAGCTCGTCGCGCGTCAGCCGGATCCACGGACCGGCCGGGTCCACGACGACACCGGTCAAGCCGGTATCCGCGGCCAGCGCCTTGGCGAGCTGCGCCGCCGTGATCGGTGCGGCGTTGTCGCCTCGCCCGACGACCGCGACTTCGAGCGGGTGCGAGTACAGCTCGAGATACCGGCTGCCGTCGTTCTGCCGCCCCTCGGCGAGGCCTGGCTTGCCCCCTGCCGCCGTGCCGACGGCAACCCACAGCGGCACACGGGTGAGAGCCTGGGCGATCTCGGCCGACGTCGCAGGCGTGCGGTCGCCGGCGAGCAGCGTCTTGACCGTCAGCTGCGGGTCCGCCTGCTCGACGATCTTCTGGAGCAATTCCCTGGGCAGCACGGCCCGAGCCGGAGCCGACGCGTGATCGAGGATGAGGCCGTCGTACGATCCGTTGAGCACGTGCCGCAGCACCGAGAGCACCGGCTGCCCCATCGCCGAGGTGTCGGCGTCGCCGTCGGCGCGCAGACTGGCCTGCAACGCGGTGCCGCTCGAGTATCCGAGGGCGAAAGTGCGCTCCCCCGCGTTGACGACGGCGAGCGGCAGATTCTTCCCCTCGGCCAGCAAGGCACGCGCGTCGCCCTTCACCCGCAGGAACACGTGCCCCTGCAGCAGTTGCCGGGCGACATCCAGCACCGTCTGCGCCGGAGCGCCATCCGGCACGCGAGCGAGGGCATCGCGCAACAGCACGTTGTCGCGCAGGCCGGGGATGGTCTGGCTCGACGGCGGCGCGACGCGGGTCTCGGCACGGGCGTTGCCACGCGCCCGCGGTGCCTCCTTCGGCGTGACCGGCGTCGTCGGCGTTGCCGCGCCGAGCCCACCGAACGCCGAGAGGGAGATGGAAACGGAGGCAGCAGCATCCGTCGCCTCGTCGCCCGACGTGGTTCGCGCCGCGACATCCGTCGCCTCGGCATCCGCGGTCGTCCGGCCTGCGGCATCCGTCGCCTCGGTGCCGGAGGTCGCTGCAGTCTGGGCCTCGGTGTCGGTCAGATCGCTCGCGTCGCGCGACTCCTGCGGACCCGACGCGGCCGCCTCACCGGCGAGCGCCGGGTCCTGCTCGCTCGACGGCGTCACCGGTGCGGCCGCGTCCTCGCTGGAACGGGACTCGACGGGCTTCTTCGGGCGGCGCGAGAACAAGGCCATTGTGCGAGCCTAACCCGCGCTTCCCTGCACTCACGATGCTCGCGGCTCAGGCTCGGAGCCGGCCCCTTCCCGCCGCCCCCTGTACCGTTCTCCGGATCACCGCGCCGCCTGTGCGCCCCGACCCGCGGAATCCCGCGACCGACCACACCGACGACCCGCATCCGTCCGGAGTTCGGCACGCCCGCCTGTCACGCCAGCGCCGAGACCCCGGCCGCGATCACGCCGATGCCGACGGAGAGAAGGGATGCCGCGAGCACCACGACCCCGGCCCAGAGCAGGGCGATCGCCCGGCCCGGCCGCTCAGGATCGCGACCGAGCACCGACAGGAAGAAGCCTGCCGGGATCAGGATCGCGCTCGCGAGCACGCCGACGGCGGTCCACTGCCACGCGGGCGAAGCGCCGGCAGCAGCGAGGAGCAGCAGGCTGACGAGCCCCAGGATCACGAGGACGCCGGCGTGGGCATGGCCCGCGCGGAAGAACGTCTTCTGCAGCCCGTTGAACGGCAGCCCGCCCGTCGCGATGCGCAGCAGGAAAGTTCCGCCCGACATGATGCCGATGACGGTGAGGATCGTCGCACCCGCGACGATCGTGGGGATCGGGTCCATCGTGACCTCCATTGGATAGTGTCACTCTCCAGTATTGGATAGTTATAGTATCTAATGCAAGCCCGAGGAGGGTCCATGAAGATCTCGCAGCTCGCCGAGCGCAGCGGAGTCCCCGTCGCTACCGTGAAGTTCTACATCCGCGAGGGCATGCTCCCCCGCGGCGAAGCGGTGTCGGCGACGAGCTCTGAGTACGGCGACGAGCACCTCGCGCGATTGCGCCTCATCGCCGCCCTGGCGGATGTGCGCGGGCTGCCGCTATCGCGGGTGCGCGACATCCTCGCCCTCATCGACGCCCCCACCGGCGACCCGATCGACATCCTGGGTCGCGCCGTGGGCGCGCTGCCGCCATATGTCGACGGCGATCGCGACGACTATCCGCGCGCCCGCGCCGCCATCGCCGCGCTGGGACTGACCTACGATCCCGGCTTCACCGCCGTCCCGCAGCTCGACGAGGCGCTGCGGGCACTGGATGGAGCGGGACTGGATGCCTCACCGGCGGTCCTCCGGCGCTACGGCGACGCGATGCGCAGGGTCGCTGCGGAAGAGATCGCACCCGTCGCGCGCATGGACCTCGAGGACGCCGTGCCGTACGCCGTGCTCGGCACGGCACTCTACGAGCCGGTCATGCTCGCGCTCCGCCGCCTGGCCCACCACCATCTGCTGGTCGAGCGCGCCGGTGATCTCTCCCATCCACCTGCCTGAGAGCCCGGCTCCGACCCCCGTCCCTGACGGGTCCAGTCCGAGTTTCGCAGGTTCCTGACGCCGCGATCCTGCTGAACCTGGACCGCATCCGGCAGCTGCCGAGGACCACCACCGGCCGGTCGAGCGCACCGGCGACCTCTCCCATCCACCTGCCTGAGAGCCCGGCTCCGACCCGGGTCCGGTCCGGGTTTCGCAGGTTTCCGACGCCGCGATCCTGCTGAACCTGGACCGCATCCGGCAGCTGCCGAGGACCACCACCAGCCGGTCGAGCACACCGGTGACCTCTCCCATCCACCTGCCTGAGAGCCCGGCTCCGACCCGCGTCCCGGCCGGGTCCCGTCCGAGTTCGCAGGTTTCCGAAGCAGCGATCCTGCTGAACCTGGACCGCATCCGGCAGCTGCCGAGGGACCAGCCGGTCGAGCGACAACCCGTGACCCGGAGTCGCGTCAGACCGGAAGCCGCGTCAGAGTCGAACTCTCCTCAGAGTCGAACTCACCTCGGAGTCGAATCCGCGTCGGATCGGATGCCGCGCAAGGCCCGGAGTCGAGGTCAGAGCTTCTCGATCGGGGCGATCTTGATCAGCAGCTTCTTCGGGCCGGCGGTGTCGAAGCGGACGTGCGCGACACGCTTCGCGCCCTCGCCGGTGACGGCATCCACCTTTCCCTCACCGAAATCGTCGTGACGGATGCGGTCGCCCGGCGCCAGTTCGAGGTCGCCGTTGTCGCGGACCTTCGCCGGGATCTTGTTCGCGAACCGGTCGATCGACCCGCCCGCCGTGCGGCGAGGCAGCGGCACGAGGTCGTCCCCGTACCGCGAGCCCGACCCGGACCCGCCGAAGCCCGACCCGGGCTGCCGCCGCGCGTTGAGCGCGCGCGACTGGGTGCCGCCGCGCGAGTTGACGTCTCCGGGCGATTGGCGCCAGTGCAGCAGCTCGTTGGGGATCTCTTGCAGGAACCGGCTCGGCATCGCCACGGTGACCTCGCCGAACTGCGCGCGCGTCATGGCGAGCGACAGATAGAGGCGCTTGCGTGCGCGAGTGATGCCGACGTAGAAGAGTCGTCGCTCCTCCTGCGGTCCACCCGGCTCGTTGGCCGAGATGCGGTGCGGGATCAGGTCTTCCTCGACGCCGGTGACGAACACGGCGTCGTACTCGAGACCCTTCGCGGTGTGCATGGTCATGAGCGACACCGAGCCCGACGCGTCCTCGAGGTCGTCGGCATCCGACACCAGCGCGACCTCGGTCAGGAAGTCCAGGATCGTGCCCTCGGGGTTGTTGCGCGCGAACTCCCGCGCGACCGCGACGAGCTCGTCGAGGTTCTCGATGCGCGCCTCGTCCTGCGCGTCCTTGCTCGCCCGCAGCGCGTCGTAGTACCCGCTCTTGCTCAGCAGCAGCTGCAGTCCGTCGGCCACCGCGGTGGGCGGCGCGAGCTCACCCGACGGCGGCAGCATGAGAGCGGATGCTTCGGCCAGTACTGCGTCCAGATGCGCGATCGCCGCCTGGATCTTGGGGCCGACGCTCAACGCCGACGAGTTCGCGAGGGCGTCGCGGAACGTGATCTGCTGGTCGACCGCGTATCGGGCGATCGTCTCGATCGTTACGTCACCGATGCCCCGCCGGGGCCGGTTGATGATCCGGCGCATCGCCATCTCGTCGGCCGGGTTGGCGACCGCGACGAGGTAGGCCAGGGCGTCCCTGATCTCGGCACGCTCGTAGAACTTGGTGCCGCCCATGATCTTGTAGGGCAGCGCCGAGCGGATGAAGATCTCTTCCAGCGCACGCGATTGCGAGTTCGTGCGGTAGAACACGGCCATCTGCGAGTAGTCGACGCCCGCCTTGCGCAGCACCTCGATCTCGTCGGCGACGAACTGCGCCTCGTCGTGCTGCGAGTAGCCGGTGAAGCCGATGATCTTCTCGCCCTCGCCGACGTCGGTCCACAGGCGCTTGTCTTTGCGGTCGAAGTTGTGGCTGATGACCGCGTTCGCGGCCGAGAGGATGTTCTGCGTCGAACGGTAGTTCTGTTCGAGCAGCACGACCTTGGCACCCGGGAAGTCGCGCTCGAACTCGCTGATGTTGCGGATGTCGGCGCCGCGGAACGCGTAGATCGACTGGTCCGAGTCACCCACGACCGTGAGCGACGCGCCGGCCTTGTCGGGGTCGTCGGCCGGATCGGGCTCGAAGATCATCATGCCGCCGGCGCCCGCCAGGGGCGCGGCATCCGACCCGATTGGCCTGGTGAGCTCGTGGATCAGCGAGTACTGCGCGTGGTTGGTGTCCTGATACTCGTCCACGAGCACGTGGCGGAACCGGCGGCGGTACACGTCGGCCACGTGCGGGAACGCGCGGAACAGGAAGACCGTCTGGGCGATGAGGTCGTCGAAGTCGAAGGCGTTGGCCCGCTGCAGCTCGCGCTGGTACGCGGCGAACAACTCGACGAAGACGCGTTCGGCGGGATCGCTCATGTTCGCCGAGCGGGCGTAGGACTCGGCATCCGCCAGCTCGTTCTTGAGCTTGGAGATCTTGCCCTGCGTGGCCGCCGGCGTGAGCCCGTAAGCGTCGGCCTCGTGCTCTTTGACGAGGCGTTTGATGAGCGCGCGGGAGTCGCCGGAGTCGTAGATCGTGAAGGCCTTCGTGAAGCCGAACTGCTCGGCCTCGCGCCGCAGGATGCGCACGCACGCCGAGTGGAACGTCGAGATCCACATGCCACGAGCGGTGTCGCCCACGAGCTGCTCGACGCGCTCGCGCATCTCGCCCGCCGCCTTGTTGGTGAACGTGATCGCGAGAATCTGGCTCGGCCACGCCTCGCGGTTGCGCAGCAACGACGCGATGCGCCGCGTGAGCACGCTCGTCTTGCCCGATCCGGCGCCGGCCACGATGAGAAGCGCCTGTCCGCGGTAGGTCACAGCCTCGCGCTGCTGCGGGTTGAGTCCCGCGAGCAGGTCCTCGTCGGCGCGCGCGTCAGGGGACTCGTGAGCGCGCGGGCCGGCGCTGCCGTCCAGAACGATGGGACGGGATGCCGCGCCCGGCGCGGTCGGAGTGGCGTCGGTCATGTCCCACCAAGTCTAGGTCGCGCGACCGACACCCGAACGGGGCGTCAGAGCAGGCGCCGGGCCGACGCCCACGCGGTCAGCTCGTAGCGGGACGACAGCTGCAGCTTGCGCAGCACGGCCGACACGTGCGATTCCACGGTCTTCATCGAGATGAACAGCTCGGCGGCGACCTCTTTGTAGGCGTAGCCGCGGGCGATCAGCCGCATGACCTCCTGCTCGCGGGCCGACAGCCGGTCGAGCTCGTCGTGGGTCGTCGCGGTCTCGCCCACCGCAGCGCCGAAGGCGTCGAGCACGAATCCGGCGAGCCTGGGCGAGAACACTGCGTCGCCACCCGCGACGGCGTGGACGGCACGGCTGACCTCGGCGCCCGACGAGCCCTTCGTGATGTACCCCCGCGCACCGGCCCGGATCACGCGCACGACGTCTTCCGCGGCATCCGACACGCTCAGCGCGAGGAAGCGCGTCGACGGCGCCGAGGGTCCCGCGCGCAGGATCACTGCTTCGCCGCCCGCGGCGTCGGCTCCGGTCCCCACGGCCCCTCCACGCGCCGCTGGCGCGTCGCGCGGAGCCTCCGGCCGCGTGGGCCCAGCTGCCGCTCCGGCCTCGCCCGACGGCAGGTGCACGTCCAGCAGCACGACGTCGGGCTGCGTCCGTGCGATCGCTTCGACCGCGGCGGCGACGTCGGCCGCTTCGCCGGCCACCTCGATCGAGGGGTCGAGGTCGGCCCGCAGACCGGACCGGAAGATCGAGTGGTCGTCGACGATCAGCACCCGCACCGCTGAGTCAGCCACGACGCACCTCCTCCGACGGCATCGGATCCTTGGCGGCGGAGGTGTCGTTCACGAAGTGGAGATGCACCTCGGTGCCTCCGCCGGAGCCACGCCGGATGGTCGCGGAGCCTTCGGCTCGCCGCATCCGTCCGATGATCGACTCGCGGATGCCGAGCCGGTCGGCCGGCACCGACTCGAGGTCGAATCCCGGCCCTCGATCGCGCACGAACACGTCGACCGCGTGGGAATTGCCCTCGATATACACCGAGACGTCACCGCCCGCGTGCCGTGCCGCGTTGAGCATCGCCTCGCGGGAGGCGGCGGCGACTTCGCCGCTGGCGCGCTCGGCGGGAAGCCCGGCCGAGACGACGTCGATCCGCACCGGATAGTCCAGTTCGAGCGCCGCACCGTAGTCCCGCAGGTCGGTGGGCAGGTCGCTGTCGGCCGGCGCGTCGCCGTCGTACAGCCACGCGCGCAGTTCGCGCTCCTGCGCTCGGGCCAGTCTCGCCACGTCGCTCGACGCCTCGGAGCGGTTCTGGATGAGCGCCAGCGTCTGCAGCACCGAGTCGTGCAGGTGCGCCGCCATCTCGGCGCGCTGCTCCTCGCGGATGCGGCGCACGCGCTCGCCCGACAGTTCTCGCCACTTGCCGATCAGCACGGACGAATACACGAGCGCGATGCCGATCAGCGGCACCAGGGCGATCACGAAGCCGGCGATGCCGGCCCCTGCCAGCGTCGTGAGCTGGGCGAAGAGGACCAACGCCAGCACGACCGTCACAGTGATGCGGACGATCGTCTCGTGCCGAGGCCCGCGGGCGGGGTCACGCCGGTCGACCAGGGTCGTCCACACCCCCGCGGCGGCGGCGAGCGCAGTCGTGCTGATCACCGCGGCGACCCACGAGGGAACCGTGCCGAAGGCAACGTCGCCGGCTCGCCATGTGCCGAGCGCGACGAGGGTGGCCAGGACGCCCGCGATCGACAGGGCCGTGAGAATCCACGCGACCGGCACGCGCCTGGTGGGCATGTCGTCGTCGCGTTGGGCCAGCGCCCACGGCACGAACACCCAGAGCCACGCGTACAGCAGCGCTCCCATGCCCCACGTGAGGGACAGCAGGACGAATGCCGCGCGCACGACCCACAGCGGCCAGCCGAGATGGTGCGCGAGGCCGGCCGAGACTCCCGAGACCGCGCACGCGCGCGGACGCTCCAGTGTGGGACGCAGCCCCGCTGGCTGACCACGGACAGCGCGGTCGTGCGCCGGGCGCTTCGCCGCCGCCCGGCCCCGGCGACCGGTCGCCTCCACCGGCGCAAGCCCGCCCGAGGAGACCTCGGCGGGCCTTCCCGCCGCGGGCACGCTGGCGGCGGCTTCGACAGGCGCCACCCCGCGGGGGCCCACGCGACCGAAAGCTCCGCCTGGCTCGCGCGCCACTCCGCCAGTGCCCACGCGACCAGAGGCTCCGCCCGCCGCGTCGGCGGCGGGTGGAGGGGTCGTGGGGACCGTCGTCCTCTTCGCAGCCATGCGCTCATCCAATCACCCGCCGGCTCCCCGAGCGCATCGAGGGCGCGAGGATCAGGGTCGGGTCAGGGGATCACCCCATGGCGGGCGCGGCGGGCGCACCGCCAGGCTGGACTCATGACCGACACGACGTCCGCTCCGGCGGGTCCCCCCGCCGATCCCGGCCCGCCCCCGCCCGCTCCCCCCGGCCTTCCGACCGGATCGGACCGCTTCTTCGCCTGGGTCCGCGGCTTCGGCATCGTCCGCGCCGACGGGTGGCTCGGCGGCGTGTGCGGCGGGCTCGCAGCTCGGCTGCGCATCGATCCGATCATCGTGCGCGGCATCTTCGTGGTCGTCGCGCTGACAGGGTTCCCGGCGCTTCTCATCTATGCGATCGCCTGGGCGCTGCTGCCCGACGCGAACGGCCGGATCCACCTGCGCGAGCTGTTCCAGGCCCGGTTCGACCCCGCCATGATCGGCATCCTGATCCTGCTGCTCGTGAGCTTCGTGCCGGTCATGCCGTGGCTGTGGAATGCCGCGTTCTGGCCGCTGTGGGGCGGCTTCGGCGGCTATCCCCTCCCGATCTGGGATCTCTCCTCCCCGTTCGGCGGGTTCGGTGTGATCCTCACGCTGGCGCTCATCGGTGGCGCCACGTTCCTCATCGTCCGGTCGGCGCGTGCCGACCGGCGCGCCTCGGCGGAGACTTCGCGAACGGCTTCCGCGGAGTCCGACCCGACGCCGGCGCCCGCATCGTCTTCGGGTGACGACGCGAGCGCCGCTCCCCTCGCGGGGCACGGGGACTCGGCCGGTCGGGCGCCGGCCGAGTCCTCGTCGGGGGCGCCGCTGGCTCCCCCGCCGCCCGGCCCGCTCGCGGATGACGCCGAGGTCGCGCAGTGGCGTACCACGCACGAGGCCTGGCGCGCGCAGAACGACGCATGGCGTCGCAGCGAGCAGGACGCCGAGCGCGCGGCGCGCGAGCAGGCACGCCGCGAGCGCGAGGCCGCGGGCGCGGCGTTCGCCGCCGAGGCCGAAGAGCGTCGCCGCATCCGCCGCGCCACACGCCCCCGGACGAGCTTCGTGTACGTGCTGACGGCACTGGGCGCGGCGATCGTGACCGGTGCGATCTGCGTGCTGGCGGCGATGACGGATGCCGCGACCACGCCGTTCGCAGCGGCCATCGGTCTGCTCGCGGCAGCCCTCGTGTCCGCTCTGGCGATGGTGGCGGCGGGCGCATTCCGGCGGCGCAGCGGGTTTCTCGCGGCCGTGACGATCGCGCTGCTGGTCGCGGGATCGGCGACGGCCGTGGCATCCGGCCCCCGCAGCTTCGTGCTGGGCAACGTCTCACTGGGTACGAGCACCGAGCCGGTGTCGATCACCCAGACGTTCGGGAACACCGACATCGCGACCCTGCCGCTCTCGGACGAGGAGGACGTCGAGGCGGGGCTGATCACGGTGCGCAAGGCGAGCGGCGACACGTACATCTCCGTGCACCCGGGCACCGTGCTCGACCTGAAGGCGACCCTCGACCGCGGCGGGGTGAATTTCAGCCGCATCGATGCCGAGACGGGACGGTCCGAGGAGGGCGTCGTATCTCCGCATGACGGCCCCGACGGACGCGCCGAGTGGACGTGGTTCGTGCGCAACGCCGGCCCGCCGTCCGAACCCGAGACGCGCCAGCGCATCGAGCTCGACCAGGCCGCCGGATCCGTTTTCGTCACCATCCACGAGCCGGAGGAGAACCGATGAGCGACACCCCGACCCCCGCATCGACCGCGATCTTTCCGCCGGCATACGAGGCGCCCGTGCTCCCCGACGCCGCAGCTCCGGCCGGCACGACCGAAGCCCCGCGCACCCGCTGGGCGGCCATCATCTGGGGCCTCGTGTTCGCCGCGACCGCCGCCCTCGCGCTGTGGGTCACGACCAGCCCCGACCGCCGCGCGGCGGTGGCCGACTGGACCGTGAGCCTCTCTCCGACGACCGCGGTCGCATACCTCGTGCTGGTCATCGGCGCGGTCGCGCTGGTGGCGGGTGTGGTGGGCGTCGCGCGCCGCGCGCAGCGCGCTCTGGCCCGCCGCCGGTCCGGGTCGGTCGACGCGGAGGCCTGACCCGGGCCCAGCCGAGGCCTGTACGAAGGGGGACGGATGCCGCGGCATCCGTCCCCCGCTCGTCGGTGTGCGCCCGCCACGAGATCAGGTGATTTCACCGAGGTAGGCCGAAAACCCGCGAGAACTCCTACCCTCGCCACATCACCTGATCCCTCAACCAACGAGCAGGGCGGTTCAGGATGCCGCCACCCCGCGCCGCCGCCACAGCACCATCCCGCGCCACTCACACCCGGCCCACCACCAGATCAGGTGATTTCACCGAGGTAGGCCGAAAACCCGCGAGAACTCCTACCCTCGCCACATCACCTGATCCCTCAACCAACGAGCAGGGCGGCTCAGGATGCCGCAGCCCCGCGCCGCTGCCACGGCAGCGCGAGCAGCACGCCGAGCACGAGCAGCACCGCCCCGGCGCCGGCAGCCACCCACGGCGTCGAGGCCGGGATCTCGAGGTACGTCGTGATGCCCAGGATGCGGGCGAGGCCCCACGGCAGCAGGCCCATCTCATCGTTCCAGAGGGTGAGGGCGGTCTCGAGGCCGATCACCCCGACGACGGCCGCCGGCACGGCGAATCCGGCGCCGACGCCTGCGAGCACGTACCCGGTTGCGCGGCGCGCGCCGACCTGGGCCGACAGCGCCCAGCCGGCGGCGACGAAGACCCACACGAACAGCGCGAACGCGAGGGTGATGTAAGCGGTGCGCAGCACCGGGTCGGTCCAGAAGCCGAACCAGTATCCGCCGGGCCCGGTGAAGGCGACGGCGAAGAGCGTGAGAAGGCACCGCAGCACCACGACCCCGCCGACCGCGGCGAGCACGGGCCACGGCGAGCGCCGGCCCACGCACGCCCGCACCACGAGCGCGAACATCGCCCAGGCGCCGAACACGACGGCCAGGTGCGTCCACGACAGGAACGACGTCTGCACGGCGCGCGTGGCGACGAGCAGCGCCGCGGGCACGGCGAGGAGCAGCCAGCGGTCGAGTTCGAGCATGCCGAGCGTGGACTCGCGGGCGCGCCAGGGCCGGGTCGAGGCGATCCACGACGCGCGAGCCGCCGCTGCGCCGGGGCGGCGCACCAGCCGCGTGCGTGCCGCGATCATGCCGATCAGCAGCCACGCGCCGGCGAACACGAGCAGCACGCGCGCCAGCCATGCCATCGTGAGGTCGCGCTCGGCCCGCTCGACTCCCAGCTGCGCGGCGGCGAGGTTGAACGCCGGGTGGTCGATGTCGCCCTCGTACCGGTCGAGGTGCTCCGCGGCGAGCGCCTCGAACTCGGCGCGGTCGGCGTCCCACGCGGCGTGCGCCTCGGGCGCGAGGGTGTCGTGCCACTCCCCCTGGTGCAGGATCATCGCGCGGTACGCGGCGAGCAGCCGCAGCGTGTCGAGCTCGTAGTCCAGGGTCGAGACGAACGCCTCGCGCATTTCGGCGGAGCGCCAGGCCGAGGCATCCGGAGCCGTCACCAGTTCGCGCATGCGCTCGACTGCCTCGACGGCCTCGGCACCGCCCGAGATCGCGGCTTCGACGCCGCCGTCCGCATCGCGGGCGATCGCGTACATCACGTCGAGCACGGCCGAGTCGCCGGTGAGGATGTCCCACTCGAAGATCCACATCATGGGCGGCGGCTCGAGGCCGATCGCGAACACCCGCTGCTCGGCGAACGGCTCGATGTACATGCCCTGCGCGATCGCGTCGCGTGACGCACCCATGGCCGCCACGATGGCCTCGACGGTCGCCGGGTCGTCCGAGAACCACTCCCGCGCCCAGTCGGCCGTCACCTGAGCGACATCGACCGAAGGATCACGGGCGAGGGATGCCGCCACCTGCGTGTTCAGTTCGTACAGCTGCCAGAACCCGGCCTTGAGGTACAGGGACATCGGTCCGGCGCGCCAGGGCCCGCCGTCCTGCGTCCACACCCACACGCCCTCGAGGCGGTCGTTCGCGGCGAGCAGCTGCTGCAGCGCCCACTGGTACTCGGGTCCGAGGTCGTTCGGGAAGGCGCCGTAGTTCTCGAACTCACGCCGGCTCTGCAGCTCGACGATGCGCCGCTGCTCGCCCTGCTCGAGCGTGTCGTTCAGCGGCAGCCACGTGTAGAAGTCGCCGAGCGTGTACTTGGTCGACACGATGAGCGCCGGCGAGTCGATGCCGCCCAGCACCGCCTCGTACGACTCGGCGTTGGTGTGCATGTCGCCCACGGCGCCGACGCCGACCGACCACGTGCGGAAGATGACTTCGCGATCGGATGCCTCAGCCTGCCCCGTGAAAGCCTCGAGCATCGCGCGCACGGCGTCGACGGTGGTCACCTCGAGCGCGGAGTAGGAGTCCCAGCCGCCCACGTCGTAGACGGGACCTGCTTCACCGATGCGGATGAGGACGCCGTCGAGCGCCGGCACCGCGTCGTAGAGCTCCTTGAGGCCGGCGGTGTAGGCGTCCCAGAACTCGGGGTTCTCGGTGTCGAGCGAACCGAAGCGGTCGGTGAGGTACTGCTCGAGCGGCCCCGTGAGCGCGAGCATGTCGGTGCGCAGGAACACCTTCATGCCGAGCTCGTCGGCGCGCTCCCAGAACGGCGCGAACGCCTCGCGCAGCGCGAGCGCCTTGTCTCGGTGGTCGTCGCCGTCGGCGTAGACGGGTCCGCCGGGCGCATCGTCGAAGGTGACGAACTCGACGAACCCCGGGAAGGCGACGGCGTTGAACCCGTTCGCGAGTGAGTGGCGGAGGAATCCGTCGAAGTCCTCGTACGCCTCCGCGAGCGCAGCGTCGTCGATGTAGGGAGCCTCGGGCCGGAGCACGTCGGCGAACGCCTTCGACGCGTGCGAGTAGTCGTCGCCCGACTCCCACTCGGCCGGGTCCGGGGTCACGCCGACCGCGCCGAGATCGGTCATCCGCAGCGGCAGACGCGAGGGCTCGTGCTCACCGAGCAGGTCCGGCAGCGGCCGCGCCGCCCGCACGTGCGCGGCGAGGTCGTAGATCGCGCGGACGGTCGCGGTCTCGGAGCCGGCGACGATCCGAAGCGCCGAACCATCCCCCTCGAGCGTGTACCCGTCGGCGGCGGGGTCGTCCTCGCCGGAAGCCTGGACGACGTTGACGGATGCCTCGCCCACACGCTCCGGCGCATCGGCGACGGCGTCGAGCAGCTCGTCGACGGCCACTCCGACACGCTCCGTCGTCGGAACGTCTAAGGATGAGATCGACGGCGGGGCCGCGGCATCCGCTACCTCCGCAACCGCCGGTGCAGCGGGCTGCATCTGCGCGGCGGGCTCGGTGCGGATGCCGAGCGCATCGCCCACGACGACCGCAGCCCCGAGGCCGAGGGCGAGCAAGACGATACCGGTGACGACGGCGAGGATGGCCCGCCGTGTCGCCTGTGTCATTCTCTGATCCTAGGACCGCGCGCAAAGCCGCCTTTACCGTACGCCGCAGCCGTTGCAGACCTGTTGCCGGGGGCGCGGAACGCGCGTGCTCACACGCCTCGTTCGTTGAGCGCGCGAGGAACGGGCGACCCATGCCGTCCCAGGACGCTTCGTCCCGGTCGCCGGCCCTCCCTCGCTCAACGACCGGGGAAACCTCGGCCGGGAGATCTCACAGGCTGTCGAGCGTCCCGCGAACGATGCCGTCTTCGGCGAGCGCTTCCGAGGCCATCTTCCGCTTGAGCTCGATGGAGGCACCGATCTCGGCGGCGAGCCGGGGACGCTTGCGTACGAGCTCATCGACCGTCGCCAACGGAACGACGAGCAGCGTCAGAACGTCGGCGGCCACAGCGGTCGCCAGCGTCTTCTCCCGCGTGAGCGCCGTCTGTCCGATGTAGTCCCCGGGCTCGACGGTCGCGAACTCGATGCGTCCGCCCGCGGCTTCGGCTGCCAGCCGCGCGACGCCGTGAACCACGAAACGGATCTCGTCGGGGACGACGCCTGCGGGAATCACGATCTCGCCGGTCCCGTACCGTTCGAGGTGGGCGGTCGAGAGCACGAGCTCACGCTCGGCTTCGCCGAGGTGAAGGGTCGATCCGACCACCTCGAGCGCCCGCTCGAGCTGATCCGGCTCGGCGATCGGATCGGTCGAGTCTCCGTCGAGCGCGAGCCCGCGGCGGCGGGACGCGTACCAGAGCCACGCCAAGTAGAGGCTCAGCGCCTGCTGCTCGAGCGCCGGGCTCGCGATCGGCAGCGTCACGCTGTACGAGGCCGATCCGGCGTAGTCGACGGTCGCGCGCTCTTCCGGCACGCGCATCGGCAGAGAGTCGGCCACCTCGATCAGCAGCGCGATCACCTCGTGCGGCGGATCGTCGGTGGTGAACTTCACGTCGGTCGTGACGTGCTTAGGACCCGCGGGCTGGCTGAGGTTGGTGAACGAGGCACCGGACAACGACGAGTTGGGGATGATCTGGATGCCGGCGCCGGTGTCGATGTGCACCGCGCGCCAGTTCACCTCGATGACCCGCCCGCGCACGTTCCCCACCTCGAGCCAGTCGCCGATCTTGAACGGCTGTTCGAACAGCAGGAGCAAGCCTGAGATGACACCGCCGACCGCGTTCTGCAGCGCGAGGCCGATCACGATCGATGTGACTCCGAGCGTGGCGATCAGGCCTCCGACATCCGCACCCCACACCCACTGAAACAGGAAGGCAAGGCCCACGACCACCAGGAGCAGGCGCACGATCTCGACGAAGATCGTCGGGATCCGTTCCCGCCACGACCCGCTCTGAGCATTCGCGAAGAGCGCGACGTTGAACGCCGAGAGGACGAGCAGGATCAACAGGAACCCGAAGATCGTCGCCACCACGCGAGGCCACGGGTTGTCGATGTCGGTCTGGAAGGCGAAGATCAGCAGCGCCAGGAGGGCGCCGACCGGAACGATCCAGTTGCGCAGCAGCCGGAGCGGCCCCGCGGCGGGGTTTCCCTTGCGGCTCAGGCTGTTGACCAGCTCGGTCAGCACGACGAGCAGGAGCGGCACACCGACGGCGATGCCGACCGCCCACCAGACCCAGTTGTCGAGCGCGAGCACGGCTACTCCACCCGCCACACCGGCTGCGAGCGGCCTTGAAGCTCGACCGTGCCAGCCTGCGAGAACGTCACCGAGTCCTGCAGCCGGTCCCGCACACCCTGGCTCACGAAGATGCCCGGCTCTCCGGTGACGCTGCGAACGCGGTACGCCAGGCTCACGGCATCGCCCCACAGGTCGTACGCGAGGCTGGTGCGGGCCACGAGTCCGCTGGTGACCGTTCCGGTGTCGACCCCGGCGCGCACGTCGATGTTCGTGCCGTTCTGCGAGTTGAACCGCTGGACGACGGCGCGCATCTCGCGGGCGAAGTCCACGGCCCGTCGCACGTTGTCGACGCGGGGGACGATGAGACCCGACGACGCGAGGTATCCGCCACGCAGGGTTCGCACCTTCTCGACACCGGCCTTCTGTGCCGCCTCGTCGAACCCGCGCATCAGAGCGTTGAGCTGCGCGATCTCGTCGCCGCTCGAGAGCGCCTCGGCATGCTCGTCGAACCCGACGAGTTCGGCGAAGACGACCGAGACGTTGTCGTGCTCTTCGGCGATGGACTCTTCGCCCTTCTTGTACCGCTCCGCGACGGTCTCGGGCATGAGGGTCAGCAGCAGCCGCTGATTCTCTTCGCGCTGCGCGTCGATGAGGTCCTGCTTGATGCGCAGGCTCGACGCCATGTCGTTGAACGCATTCCCCAGATCGCCGAACTCATCGCGCGACCCCTCGGGCACCTGCACGGCGAGATCTCCACCTGCAACGCGCCTCACGGCATCGACCAGGCGCTTGATGGGCCTGGTGAAGACTTGTGCGAGCAGAAGCGACGCGACGCTCACAGCGAGGAGAATCGCCAAGGTGGACAGCACGAGGTCCCGGGTGAACGCCGTCACAGGTGCGAATGCCTCGCCGGAATCGATGCGCGCGACCGCCACCCAGTCGAGCCCTTCGATGTCGACGGGCGTGTAGGCGGTGATGCTCTCACCGCCGATGTAGTCGTTCGTGATGGCCGTTCCGGTACGGCCCTGCTGCGCTTCGTTCACTGAGAACGTGTCGACAGGCTGCAGCTGGATGGTGCCCTTGACGTCGACGATCCGCTCGGCCACATCGGGCGGGGTACCGTTGCGGATGACGTCTTCGGCGTAGGTCTCGGGCGATTCGACCAATTCGCGCGAGACGCTGCGCATGAAGTCGTCCCGCCCCGCGAGGTACACCTCGCCCGTCTGCCCCAGCCCCTGCTGCTCCCACGCATAGTCGCCGGTCATCGCCTCGTTGATCGTTTCGATGGGGATTTGCGCGGCCAGCGCCCCGGTCACCCGGGTCGAGTTGCCGATCGGCGAGACGACCCACAGCGTGGGAACGTCGAGCGACGGAATGTAGCGCTCGAAATCCGTCGTCGCGACCGTGCTGACCGAGTTGGTGGCCATCGTCTCGTGATAGGCCTCGGCGAGCACGGTGTCGCGGTAGGGGCCCGTGCTGAGGTTGGTGCCGAGGTCCACACCCTTGTACGCGGTGTAGACGACGTCGCCCTCCGTGTTCAGAACCAGCAGGTCTTCGTAGCCGATGGTGTCGATCAGGCGCTGGAAGTAGTCGTGGTACTGCTCGTGTGCTGCAGAGTACGCGCTGCCGTCGCCCGCATCCGAGATCGTGAGGGCCTGGTCGAAGCCTTCGTCGTCGAACGTGGTGTTGCCGCGCGAGTACCAGTACTGCACGTATCTGCCCGCACTGGATTCGGGTATGAACGCGGTGTCTCCGTACTCCTTGCCGGACCGATCTTCGAGAGCGGGAATGAAGCTCTCGGCGTAGAACGCCTCGAGTTCCGCGTCCTGCTCGGGGGTGAGCGGAGTGGTCTCGAGCTTCGCAAACGCATCGTTGAGCGCGAGCGAGGCGTTCTGGGCGCTCAGGTTCCTCGAGTCCAGCGTCACGCCACGCTGTACGTTCTCCATGACGTGTTCGACCTCATGCGCCCGCAGCTCGCGGATCGTCGTGAGCTGGTCGACCGCGGCTGTCCGAAGCGACTCGCGCCCACTGATGAAGCCGATGATCCCGACGATGACCGATGAGACGAGGCTCACGGCGAGCAGCATGATGAGCAGCTTGGACTGAATGCTGAGGCCGCCGCCGCGACGACGCCTGTCCTTAGGTGGAGCGGCGTCCGCGTCTCGCTTGAGCAACTCGTGTGCGCGCAGGCGCTCCGATTCGGTCACAGGACCGTTCGTTTCCGTGACAGTCACGCGAAACCCCCCGACAGGCTCGCTGGTCACTCTAGTCACACGCGTCACAGTGGAACAAGGGTCCACGAACAAGCCCGCGGTGATCACGGCGGCGTCCGCCCTGTTTCCAGGACGGACGCCGCTCGTCGTCTTGCTCAGCTGCTCTTGCGCATCGCCCGGATTCCGGCCCACAGACCGAGCAGGGCGAGGATGACCGCGGCCACCCATCCCCACAGCACCGCGATGTTGCCGAGGTCGCCCGCGAACAGCGCGCGCTCGGCCTGCACCACCCAGTTGATGGGGTTCACCGTCGAGACGGCCTGCATCCAGCCGGGCGCGTCATCCAGTGGCAGCAGCATTCCCGAGAGGATCAGCAGCGGGAAGATCAGCGTCTGCTGCACTCCCCAGAACAGCCACTCGCGGTCCTTCGTCTTCAGCGCGAGCGTGTACGACAGCGAGCCGAGCCCGACGCCGAAGACAGCGAGAAGCGCGAGGCCGATGACGAGCCCGGCCACGTCGATCGAGAACCCGAACGGCCACGCGATCAGCACGATGATGAGCGCCTGGACGATGATCGGCACGATCTCTTTGAGCGCGCGGCCCACCAGCAGCGACGACCGCGCCAGTGGCGCGACCAGCGTGCGCTCGTGCGAGCCCGTCATCATCTCGTACTGCAGGTTGGATCCGGTCGCCCCGGTGCCGAACAGCACGATCATCACCAGCACGCCCGGCACGAACCATTGCAAAGTCTCGCCGACCGGGGCGCCCGACGAGCCGATCAGCAGCGGAGCGAACAGCCCCAGGAAGACCAGCGGCTGCACCAGGCTGAAGATGAGCGTGAACGGGTCGCGCACGACCGGCTTGAGCTCGCGCGTGAGCACGTTCCAGGTGTCTCGCGCGGGATTGGCCCGCACCGCGGTGTCGGGGCGCTGGGTTGCGGTGGTCGTGGTCATCGGTTCGCTCCCGTCTTCTCTGCCACCTGTGAGGTGGCGGTCCCCACGCCCCCTCCAGACGACGCTGGCGCGTCGCCCGGAGCCTCCGGGCGCGTGGGCCCAGCCTCGGCCGAGGCATCCGGAGTCTCTTCGCTCTCTTCGTCGACGCCCTCGCCCTCGCCCGCCTCGCGGAGCGTGCGCCCGGTCAGCGCCAGGAACACGTCGTCGAGCGTGGGCGGCACGCCCGTCGCTCGCTGCACCTGCAGACCCGCGGCGTCCAACGCGCGCACCGCCGCCGGCAGGAGCGCATCGCCCTCGGGGGCGGTGAGCACCACGGTGGCATCGGCTTCTCGCCGCACCTCACGGTCAGTCAGCTGCTGGATCACGGCGACCGCTCGCTCGGCATCCGCATCCGTCGCGAACCCGAAGGTGAGCAGGTCACCGGCGAGGTTCGCCTTCAGCCGTGCTGCCGTGTCGTCGGCGATCACACGGCCCTTGTCCATGACCATGACGCGCTCGGCGTAGCGGTCGGCCTCCTCGAGGTAGTGGGTGGTGAGGAAGACGGTCGTGCCGTACTTGGCGCGCAGCTCGAGGATGTGCTGCCACAGGTTCGCCCGGCTCTGCGGGTCGAGCCCCGTCGACGGCTCATCGAGGAAGATGAGCGGCGGCGCGTGCATCAGGCCGAGTGCCACATCGAGCCGACGCTTCTGCCCGCCCGACAGCTGCTGCACCGAGCGGTTCGCGAAGCCCGCGAGGTCGAGCGACTGGATGAGCTCGTCGGCCCGCGCCCGTGAGGCTGCCTTGCTCATGCCGTAGAACGCGCCCTGGCTGAGCAGCTCGTCGCGAGCCCGCTGCGAGAAGCTGCCGCTGGTGAGCTGCCCGACGTATCCGATGCGTGCGCGCACGTCGGCCGGGCGCTTCAGGATGTCGAAGCCGACGACGCGGGCACTGCCCGAGGTCGGCGGGATGAGGGTGGTGAGCATGCGCAGGCTCGTCGACTTGCCTGCGCCGTTGGGTCCCAGGAACGCGACGAGTTCGCCGCGCGTGACCTGGAACGTGAGGTCGGTGACCGCCTCGACGGTCTTCTTCTTGACGGAGAAGCGCTTGGTCAGACCCTGCGCTTCGATGATCGGTTCGTTCGCCATGAATCCAAGCTAGAAACCAATGCGGACAGATCCGGTCCTCATCATGAGGCAATCTTTAGCCATGTCCGACACGACGACCCGAGCACTCTCGCTGCTCAACCTGCTGCAGACCCATCGGCATTGGCCCGGATCCGAACTGGCCGGCCGGCTCGGCGTGACCGAGCGCACGGTGCGCCGCGATGTGGAGCGGCTGCGCGATCTCGGTTACCGCATCGAGTCCTCGCCCGGTTCCGCCGGCGGCTACCGGCTCGAGGCGGGCAGCGCCGTGCCGCCCCTGCTGCTCACCGACGAAGAGGCCGTGGCCATGGCGATCGGGCTGCGGGTCGCGGCTTCCCAGCGCCTCGTCTCGGGGCCCGAGACGACGATCACCGCACTCGCGAAGCTCGAGCAGGTGCTGCCCGCTCCCCTGCGGCGCCGGGTCAACGCCCTCGCCGAGGCGGTACAGCCCTCAGGTCTCAACTCCGGCGCTCCCGTGTCGAGCGAGGTGCTCGGCGAACTGGCCCTGGCCAGCCGCGACCACGAGCGTGTGCGGTTCACCTACACCGCAGCATCCGGCGAAGTCACCAAGCGCCGCGTCGAGCCCCACGCCCTCGCGCCCGCCGACCGGCACTGGTACCTGCTGTGCTGGGACCTCGACAAGGAGGATTGGCGCACCTTCCGCGTCGACCGGCTCGCCGACGTGGAGCACACGCGCGTGCTGTTCACCCCGAAGCCGCTCACGCCCGAAGAGATCGAGGAGTTCATCCTGATCGCCCGGTCGTGGGTGCGGCAGGCGGTGGAAGCGGATGCCGTCATGGAGATGCCGTTCGACGAGATGCGCGACTTCTTCGGGCAGTGGGGCCAGGGAGCGACGGCCGAGGACGAGACCCACACGCGCTGGCCCGTCGGCGGCGCGGACTGGCGCGAGACTTTCTACGGCCTGTCGTACATCCCGGCCGGCGTCGAGTACACCACAGACCTGGCATCACCCGGCCGCGAGGAGCTGCGCGAGACGCTCGAACGGATGCTGCGAGCCCTCGACGCTCCTCCTCCCCCGTCGCGCCCCGAGTCCGCCCGCCCACTCCCCGGTCGTTGAGCGAGCGAAGCGAGTCGAGACGCCCCGAGCCTCCGAGCAGTCTCCGCCACCCCATCCGTCACTCGCCGATGAACCCGCTGATCATGGCCGCGATCATCCGGCGGAGGCGCGGCTCGACGTCGAACAGGGCATGACCGAGTCGCTCGTCCGAGCGATAGAGCTCCGCGACCTCCGGCCCGGGCGTCGCGATCTGCCAGAATGCGCCGGCCATCGCTGTGGTGGCCGCGATGATATCGACGCCCTGCTGCGGCGTGAGCCCGGGAAGAGCGCCGCGCATCGCCGCCACGATGCGATCCAGCTGCGCGTGCGTCACCAGCTTGAAGCGACGCACAGCCTCGATCGACACGTTCCGCTCGAGGTTGAGCGGCGTGTGCGCCAGCAAGTCGCAGAACATCCCGCGCCGGGCCAGAGTCGCCGCGAGCTCGCGCGCCATGCCGTCCGGTGACTCGGGTGCTTCCGTGAGCAGTGGCAGCAGCTCGTCTGTCCACGAGATCCACTCGTCCGCGGTGAGTCGCAGGAAGATCTCCTCGCGCGTCTCGAAGTACCTGAGCATCGCCGATTTGTGCATGCCGACGGCCGATGCGATCTCGGTGAGGCTGACGTCACGCACGCGGGTTTCGCGCGCGAGGCGTCGGGCGGCATCGAGGATGGCTGCTTCGCGGAGGTCCTTCGCCTCCCGGCTTCGCGCGCGCTGGAAGTGAGGTTCAGTGGGGCGCGGCTGCGGCATCCCCCCATCGTAAAGCAACGCAGTTGCGTTATTAACGAAACGATGTTGTACTAACCTCCATGACATCAACCTGGTTCATCACCGGCTCCTCCCGCGGCTTCGGCCGCGCCCTCGCCGTCGCAGCACTGCGCGCCGGCCACCGCGTGGCCGCGACCGCCCGCCGCACCGACGACCTCACCGCGCTCGTCGACGAATTCGGCGAACGCGTGCTCCCCCTCCGCCTCGACGTCACCGACCCGGTCTCGGTGAAGGAGGCGCTGAGTCGTGCGCGCGAGACGTTCGGGCGCCTGGACGTCGTCGTCAACAACGCCGGTTTCGCAAACGTCGCACCCGTCGAGACCGGAGACGAAGCGGACTTTCGTCACCAGTTCGAGACGAACTTCTGGGGCGTCTACAACGTCTCGCGCGCTGCCGTGCCGATCATGCGCGAGCAGGGTGGCGGACTGATCATCCAGTTCTCCTCTATTGGCGGTCGCGTCGGAGGTTCGGCAGGAATCGCTTCGTATCAGGCGGCGAAGTTCGCCATCGACGGGTTCAGCCGAGTCCTTCGCGCCGAGACGGAACAGTTCGGGCTGCGCATCCTCGTGGTCGAGCCGAGCGGCTTCCGCACGGACTGGGCGGGCAGCTCGATGAGCATCGCGCCGATGCCGGACGAGTACGCCTCACTCGCCGAACGCTATGCCAACGCGTCGGATCCCTCGTCCCCGCTCGCCGCCGGCGACCCCGAGAGGGCGGCTGAGATCCTCGTCCGGCTCGCATCTCGTCCAACGCTCCCCCATAACCTCCCTCTCGGCGCGAACGCCGCCGACCTCGCGATCGCCTACGGCAAGCGCCAGCTCGAGAGCGATACCGCGTGGCGCGCGGTGAGCCGCTCGGCCGACTACGGCGCAGAGTTCCCCGTGCCGTTTCCCGACTGAGGCGGGCGCCGGCAAGACGACGAGTTCGTCATGACCCGCACTGCGAGGTCGTGCGACGGTGGGGCTATCGGCCGCATTCGGCAACCGATACATTTCGTCCAGGGGTCGGGGGGCTCTGGGGGTTGGGATGGTTGATCCGCGTGTGGGCTTCGGTTTCGTGCGTGTGCTCGGCGTCGTCACGAGCACTGTTGCCGCCGTCGGCCTGACGGCCAGCGCCCACGCCGGGCCGCCGCCGGCGGCCGCCGAGGGATCTTCTCCACCGCGAGCGATATCGCCGTGCTGGCACAGACCCTGCTGAACGGCGGGCAGTACAAGGGAACCCGGATCCTCGAGGAGCAGTCGGTGCGCACGCTGTTCACCGACTACAACGAAGCCTTTCCGACCCACGCGCACGGGCTGGGCTTCGAGCTCGATCAGCGTCGGTACATGGGCGCGCTCGGCTCTCCGGTGACGGCGGGGCACACGGGGTTCGCGAGAACCTCGATCGTCATCGACCCGATCGCACACTCGTTCATGATCCTGCTCACGAACTGCGTGCACCCGAGCCGCAGCTGGGGCGCCGACAATCCGCCGCGCGAAGGCGGCGCGGACCTGTCATTCGACCTCTGGTACGACACGTCCGACACCGACGACGGAGCCGTCCACGCGTCCACCGACGGAGGTGCGACCTGGCAGCTGCTTCCGCTGTCGCTGCGGGCGCGCGGCGATCGCTGGCAGACCGACGGCACGTTCACCGGATTCGAAGGCAGACAGTGGTTGCAGGCGACGGCGCAACTCCCCCCATCGACGACTCACCTCCGGTGGACTTACACCACCGGCTCGGAGGCGCACGGCCGCGGCGTGTACGTCGACGCGGTGACGGTGACCGGCGACCAAGGCCCGATCTTCGACGACGGCCGCCGCGCCGACGCGGTGCAGTTCCAGCCCGTCTCTTGGACCGAAAGGAGGAACTGACCGACGAGTTCATCCTTCATCGCGACTCGCGACGTCTCATAGCGAAACGCGAGTTCACGCATACCCGGCTCCTCGCATGACAGGGTTACGGTGGAGCCGTCCTCGGGTTCATCGAGGAGCATCGCGGCGATCCGGGCGGTCCCGGGCACCGGCTCATATCCGGTTGCGTTGCGGGTTCGACTCCCGCCGTCGCGTCCACTCCTGCCCACACTTTTCGAGGTCGGAATCGTCCTGTCTTCGACTCGCTTTCGATCTGGAAGACCCGGGCCGGAAGGCTTGCACTCTTTTCACGATTCCCTCGCGGTTTCCTATCGGTGACTTGATCCCCCTTTTGCGGATGAAGGTGTCGACTGTCTGCCGTTCGACATTCCGTCGAGCGAGACTGGGTGGGAACCTCTGGGCATGCCCGAGGCCGGTGCGTCGACGCCCCTGGGATGAGGAGTGGGCAGATGAGCGCCAAGGAGCGCGCACCGCGGCGGACGCCGCGAGCAGCGAGTGAAGGGACGCGGGACGGGGCACCCGCGACCACCGACGAGGTCGAGGCACAGAACGGCGGCATGGGTGAGGGCGGCTCGCCCCCACCGGATGAATCCGGCTCGGCGATGGGCGCGGAAGCCGAGCCGCCCGGCGGGTCCGCCGGTGGCGACGTGTCGCTGCCGACCGAGGAGGACTACCGGGGATGGTTCTCATCCATCAAGAAGGCGGTGTCGAGTGCCGCCGGCAAGGTGAAGGATGCGGTCGCCGAGAATGCGAAGGACGTCATCAAGGCCGGACTACCCTGGGCGGGCTCGGCGATCGGCGGCTTCTTCGGCGGACCCGCCGGCGCGGCACTGGGAGGCAAGGCAGGTGGCATCGCCGGCGGCTTCATTCGCGAGTTTCCCGGTGCGGCCGAAGAGGCGGAGGCTCGAGCGCTGCGCACCCTGGACGAGTTCCAGACGCAGTCGGCCCAGCTCACGGCGATCACGAACCAGGTGCTCGACCAGACGCTGCCCGTGCTCATCGACGAGATTGCGAGGGACTCCGCCGATCGCGCTGCGCGCGGCGAGGGCGGCCCGGCCGACGACGAGGTAATGGAACGGTTCTGGGGTAAGGCGTTCGGCAAGCTCGCCGGCGTCATCGCCGATGAGTTGCCTTGGGCGATCAAGAAGGTCACCCAGTACCTCGGCGACGACGGCAGCCGCGATGTCAACGCGATCGATCCGCTCATGCTCGACCCCGAAGTCGCGCAGCGCTTCTGGGGCCCGGCGTTCAGCACGATCGTCACGTCGATCCAGTCCATGTTGCCGACAGCGTTCGATCTGATCTCGGGCAAGTCCCGCAGCTTCCAGCCGGCCGGCGGCACCATCGACTGGAAGCAGCTCGAGTCTGCAAGCCGCCTCCCGGGCGGCGATGACATCACGGTCACCGGTATGACCCAGATCGAGGACCCGACGGCGGTGGAGCTCGGCCTCACGATCCCCGACCACAAGAGCTGGTTCAAATGCGTGCAGGTGCGCGGCGCCGACGACGCCGTACTCGCTTCGGTCGAGGTCGAGGGCGCGACGAAGACGAGCAGCGTCCGCATCTCGGCAGACGCCCTGCAGACAGCGGGTGCGAGGCTCGTGTTCGCCAAGGCGGACGGCCTGTACACGCTGCCCAAGAAGTCCCTTCCCGAGCTGGCCGGCCAGCGCGTCGACTTCTACTGGTATGCGGGCTGATCATGCGCACTCTGCAGATGGGATCAAGGGGCGACGACGTTCGACGGCTGCAAGCGCGGCTGAACGAAGTCGGCGGCTTCGACCTGGCCGAGGACGGCATCTTCGGGGCGATGACGCGCAGCGCCGTCGTCAAGTTCCAGCGCACAAAAGGGCTCGCCGACGACGGCATCGCCGGGCCGATCACGCTCGGTGCGCTCGGGCTCACAGATGGCTCGCCGACGGTCGAGCCGACAGTGCCGGGGTCCTCGGGCCGGCGACGCAGGTCGCTCCATGTCGGCGTCAACCAAGTCGATCCCGCCCACTACGACGGCTGGGATGGCGCGCTGACCGGATGCGAAAACGATGCTGCGACGATGCGCGCCATCGCCACGAGCGACGGATTCAGTCCAACCACCCTGCTCACGCGAAACGCCACGGCCGGCAATGTGCTCGCCGAGATCTCGGCAGCGGCGCAGCAGCTGGTGAGCGGAGACATCTTCCTCCTCACGTACGCGGGACACGGCGCTCAGGTGCCGAACGTGAGCGACGACAACGAGTTGGATCAGCAAGACGAGACGTGGGTGCTCTTCGAGCGGATGCTGATCGACGACGAACTCGAGCAGGCATTCTCGCGGTTCGCGGCCGGTGTCGACATTGTGCTGCTGTCCGATAGCTGCCACAGCGGAACCGTCTATCGAAAAATGTTCACCCGCGATCAGCTGGAGTTCGCCGAGCGGAAGGGCGCCTTCTACGTCAACCTGTCGGCGGCGGTCGACGGTGGGAGCAGGTCGTTCCCGCAGCCCGCCGCGCCGGGCGGAAGTCGCGGCGTCGAGACCGCAGCCACGACCGAGAGACAGCGTTCACTCTTCTCGAGCTCGGCATCGCAGTTCTGGGAGAAGTTGAAGGCGGGGGCGGGGTGGACGCCGGGGGCGGGTCCGTATGTGTCGATCTTCGACCGGTTCGAGAAAGTCCGCACGCGCGAAGCGCCGCTCGAGCCGCGGCGATTCCCCGGCCAGGGTAGTCGCTCCGGCGAAGGTGATCGGGCGGCGGCCGGGCCCGTAGCCACGCGCAACATGCCGATCGGCGTGAATGCGGCGGTGGTCGCTCGGCACGCCGCGCTCTACGCGGGTCTGCAGGCAGGGGCACGCGGACAGGCCACCGTGCGGGCAAACGGCGTCTCGATCTCGGGGTGCCAGGACTCGCAGCTCTCGCAGGAGGTCGGGGGCAACGGAGTCTTCACATCGACGCTCGAACAGGTATGGAACTCCAGCTCGTTCAGCGGAAACTTCCGACAGTTCCATCAGGCGATCGTCGGGAGAATGGGACCGACGCAGACACCGACGCTCGGGCTGTGGGGCGCTGACTCGGAGTCGCTCGTGGTCAAGACGCCTTTCGGGTGAGAGCAGCTTCACGCCGGTCCGTCATAGCGCAGCTCATGCGCGAGGTTGGTGAGGATCGGCGCCGGTTCGACATCCATCTCGCGGAGGAGCATCGATCGGGCGCTCTCGTACACCCGCAGCGCGAGCGCTCGGTTTCCCGCGAGCATGTGAGCGCGCATCTGCAGTTCGTACGAGGATTCACGCCATGGCTCGGCGTCGAGGGCGATCGCTGCAGCAGTGAGGGCGCCGTCGGCGTCGCCGAAGCCGAGGAAGCGGCGACCGAGGCCGTCGAGCGCGCTCAGGCGCTGCTGTCGCACGCGTTCCTGCTCGAAGTCGAGCCATGATTCGAACCACCCGGGCAGGAGTTCCGCCCGCCGGGCGAACTCGAGCCATACCCACAGCTGTGCGCGGTCGGTCGCGCGATCGATGATCACCGGAAGACGACGAAGCGACGCGACATCGACATCGACTCCCGGCAAGAGTACGAGGGGATCGGAGTCGGCCAGGATGCCTGGATGGTGCCGGCGGATGTCGGACAGGTTCACGCGCAGGTTCGCCTGCGCGTGGCCGCGGCTGCCGTCCGCCCACAGGATCTCAGCGAGCTGGCGCCGTGGGCGAGCATCGAGAAGGGCAACGGCGGCGATGACGCGCTGGTCACGCCCGGGCACTGCGACGGCGCGACCGCTGACCGCCAGCCGCCAGCATCCCAGGAGCTGCAGCGTGGCCGTCCCCGAGTCCTCCGCCGCCATGTTCATTCGATGTCCAGGTCAGTCGGGCGTCTGATCCGTATGCAACGGTACTCGCGCCTGCTCGCTGCCGCACGGGGATGCAGTCTCGGTGCTCAACTTGAGAGCGGGTCTCAGGTAGACCGTCATCCGAGCTGCGTGATGACCTCGGCCGGACCCACTCCCGAGGAAGTGGTAACCAGACTCGGGCAGATCAGACAACGCCGCCGCGAAACGAACGGGCCCCACCGCCCGAGCGGCGGGGCCCGTCCGTGGCAGTGCCTCAGCCCGCCGCCGGATACGAGGCCGTCTTGGTGACCGCAACCGTCTCGTCGCCGACAACACCCGTCACCTCGACGCTCACCTCACCGGCAGGGATGGACCCCACCCGCGAGTTGATCGACACGCTCGCCGACTTGCCGGGTACGACCGCCGTGAACGTCTTCGCGCCGTAGGGCGTTATGACCACAGCATCCACCGGCACGTCCTCGTTGTTGGTCACCGTGACCGAGACGTACTGCTTGCCGGCAAGCGCCCGCGTCGAAGCCGACACCGAGACATCCAGATCAGCGATCGGCCCCGGCTCGCTCAGAGCGTCCAGCGCTGCAGCGAGTCCGTCCACCGCAGAGGCGGTCTGCTCGTACGGCGCATCGGCGGGCACGGCGCGTGCGACCGCGAGCGCTTCGTTCAGTGCCGCGATGCGCTCGGGCGCGTGAGCGGACGGGTCGACGGCCTCGGCCCGCGCGATGAGAGCCGGCAGCTGCCTCACCACCGCGTACTCGAGCTGCCCCGTCGCGAGTGCGAGGACGCGCTGCGCCTCATCCGCAGCATCCTGGGTGACGTCGGCGGCCGCGGCGACCCGCTTGGCCTCGTCGAGCGCGGCGCGGAACACGGCGAAGTCGATCCCGATGTACCGATCCTCGTGCACCGTGAGCGCCTCGCTCTCGGCGATGGCAGCCGTGAGGGCCGTGAGATCGACCTCGGGGTTCTCCTGTGGCGCCCCGCCGAACTCGAACCACTGCAGGTTGGCGACGTAGTTGAACTCCTGGCCGGCAACGGCGTCCGTGCGCATCACGACGAGCAGCGTGTGCGTGCCCGATACCGCGGTGTCGAGCTTCACGGTCGTGGAGACGTAGTTTGCCCACCCACCGGTCTTCGGCAGCTGCACGGTTCCGATCTTCGTCGTCTCGCTGACCTCGTCGAGGTAGAACTCGAGTCGGCTGCTGTCACCGACACGCTCGTCGCGTGTCGACGCGTTCACGGTGACGTGCGTCAGCGGCTCGCCGCCGAAGTCGCGCGCGGTGTAGGTGAGCTGGCCACCGTCCCAGGTGCCGCCGACGTTGCCCGCGGGCGGGTCGCCGCCCTCCTTCTTGAGGCCGTTGCCGTTGTCGGCGTCGTAGGTCTCGGCCTCGACCCGCACGGGTTCGACGGACTCCGGAGCATCCTCCGCGGTCTTGAGGAACTGGAGCCAGTCGAAGTTCACGACCCACGAGTTCGGCTGTGCGGCATCGGGCGTGCCTTCGAACACCACGTAGAGGCGGTTCGACCCCGCCAGCGCGCTCGGGTCATCGATCTTCGCCTCCACCGTGGCGAAGTCGCTCCAGCCCGCCGTGGGCGGAACGGCCACCCTGGCTGCGACAGGACCGTCCACCGCTCCGACGCGCACCTCGACGAACTCGTCCGTCGCGCTGTCACCGGGGTGGTTGGAGTAGCGCATCTTGACGCGCAGCGGCTCGACCCCGGCGAAGTCCACGCCGTCGTACGCGATCCAGGAGCCGACCTGCACTCCGTTGACGGCCCCGAACGGCACGCCGGTGGAGTCGTTCCCCGACTCCGTGCCCAGGCGCCCGCCAGAGGATGCTTCGAAGTTCTCGGCCTGGAAGACGCGATAGGCCGTCTCGACGATGCGCAGTCCCTCGATCCCCCGTGTGAGCCCGTCGAGCGCCGACTGCAGGTCGTCATCGCTCGCCGTGGTGCTGGCGAGGGCGTCACGAGCGACGGTGCGGGCACTGTCGAACGCTGCGAACGACGTCGCCGAATAGGCACCGCGAACCACCAGCTCGGCCTCGGCGACGAGCCCCGTGAGCTTCTCACGCCACTGCTGGTCGCGCTCGAGCACGAGAGTTCCCAGCCCCGACACCCCGTCCCCGCGCACGCTCGTCGCGGGCGTGCCCGCGAAGGCGGCGTCGGTGAAGTCCAGCGCGAACGATGCGCGCGGGGACTCGCCGAGCGACCCGGTGAGCCGAAGCGTCGCCGCGTCGGCACCGCTCAGCACGACGGAGGCAGACACGCCGCCGGGAAGACCCGTGATCGCGAGTGCGCCGTCGGCGACGAGGTCGCGGCCGGCAGCTCCGGCGAAGTCTGCGCCGCTCAGCGTCAGCTTGGCCGTCGCATCGACCGCGCCGTCGGCAGCAGCCTTCATGCGAGGCATGTCGATCGAGAGAGTTGCGCCCTCGAAGACGACCTTGAGCGTGAACTCGCGCGTGCCGTTCGACGGCTGCCGCGAGAATGCCCCGTCGGCGATCTTCAGCACGAGGTCGTCGATGCCGTCCATCGGGGCGGACGCGTCGGCCGTGCCCGCGAGCGACAGCTTCACCGTGCGCGACCCGGTGCGCTCGGCCTTCAGCGCCAGCCCGGCGGGGACGTTCTCAGCGGTGATGGATGCCGACAGGTCGGCGCCGTCCGTGCCCGCGAACGTGCCGTTGGAGAGGGTGAGATCGATGCTGTTGCCGATCGATCCGTCGCCCGCAGCCGCCTCGGTGAACAGGCGGGACGACACCGAGATCGCACTGATGGGGTCGTAGCGCGAGCTCGAGAGCTCGTCGCTCAGCGACGACGATGCCATCGAGTCCGCCGCCCAATCGGATGCCGCGTCGCCCATGCGGAACGCCAGTCCCCCACCCGCGGTGAGCTGGTCGTACGTGATCCACGTGCGGTCGAAGTCCTGACCGTTGAGCGTCGCCGACTGGATGAAGTAGTCGTCGGGCGAAACGCCCTCGGCCGAGATGTCGAACGCGCGACCGGACTCGTAGTTGATGCGCACGTTCTCGAAGAACGGTGTTCCGATCTGGTACTCGTCCGATCCCGCGAGCACGGGGAACAGGCCCAGCGACGCGGCGACGAACATCGACGACATGGTTCCGGTGTCGTTGTCCATCGTCGGCAGGAAGCCCTGCGGGCTGTTCTGGTACACCTTCATCTTCACCGGAGGGGTGAACTCCCCGCCGCCGGACGGGTACTCGTGGGTGCTGCCGGTCGCGATGTACCGGTTCCACGTCTCCTTCGTGTAGATGCTGCGCACCCATTCCTGCGTGCGCGAAGGTGCGCCCACGTAATTGAAGAGGTACGGCGCCTGCAGGTCGATCTCGTTCGCGTTGGCGTGCAGCATCCGCCTGCCGTCGTCGGGTGCGTGCTCACCGAACATGAAGCTGAGCGCCTTGAGCGTCGCCTCTTCGCCACCCATCTTCTGGATGAGGCCGCCCATGTCGTTCGCCGCGTACCAGTGGTACTGCCACAGCGTGCCCTGGTAGACGTTGCCCGCTTCGAACCGCTCGGGGTCGGCGTCGTTCCATGCACCGACGGCGTTCTTGGGGAAGATGAGGCCCGTCTTGGTGCCGTCCGCGAGGGTGACCGCATCCGGCTTGAAGATGTTCGTCCAGTTCGCGGCACGTAGGCGGTAGTCGTTCGCCTCCTGCGTCTTGCCGAGCTCGTCGGCGATCGTCGCCATGGCCCAGTCGTCGTAGGCCGTTCCGAGCGTGTCGTCGACCTCGTTCGCGATGTATCCGCGGCTCACGTTGTCGGCGTTGGCGTATCCACCCGCGGACTGCGAGACCAGCGCCGGCCACGCCTGCGACAGCCCGCGCAGCTGCGCGCCCTTCGCGATGGCGTCGGCGACGACAACCGCCGCACGCTCGAAGCGCACGGTGGGAACCGCGTGGGTCACGTTCGACAGTGATCCGCGGCCGGTCGAGGCGAATGTCGCGTAGAGGTCGACGATGGACTGCGCCTGGTCGTGGAACACCTCCGGGTAGCCGATCGCGAGCACCTCGTACTTGCGGAAGTCGTCCCAGAATCCCCACCCGTCGTAGTGGGTGTAACCATCGGCCGTGTGCACCTGGCCGTCCAGCCCCCGGTAGGTGCCGCTCGTGCTGGTCGCGTTCACAGGCGAGCCGAACATACGGTACAGATGCGTGTAGAAGAGCGTCTTGAGGTCGCCCGTCGGGTCGCTCGTCTCGGAGGAGGTCACGTCGAGACGACTGAGGATGGCGTTCCAGTCGGCCTTCGTGTCGGCACGCACCTGGTCGAAGGAGCGGTCGCCCATCTCGGCGGCCATGTCGACCCTGGCCTGCTCGACGCTGATCGGCGACAGCGCGACCTTGAGGCCGATCTGCTGTCCGGCCGCGACGTCGAACTCGACGACCGCGCCGATGTCGGTGCCCTCCTGGTGCGCGGTGCCGGTGAGCGCGCCGCTGCCGCTCCACGTTCGCGTGCTCTTCGCAGCCGCCGTGGACTCGACGTAGTAGTGCATCTTGTAGTCGTAGCCGTTGAAGTGGCCGGTGAAGTCACCCGAGACCGCGACGCGGCCGTCCGGCAGCGTCGCGTAGTCGAGGGTCGCACCGCGGCGACTGGTGAAGTTGTTGCGCAGGTCGAGAACGAGCGACGCCGTTCCCGCTGTCGGGAACGTGAAGCGGTCCTGGCCGGTGCGCACATCCGTCGTCGCTTCCGCGCGGATCGCGCCGCCGGCGACGGCGAGGTCGACTCCGTAATAGCCGGGCGCCGCGTCCTCGGCGTCGTGGCTGTAGTTCTTCGCGTAGGAGCCGGTACCGGGGCGGCTGGAGTAGCTCTCGTATGTCGGCACGACCAGCAGGTCGCCGCCTGCGCCGGAGCCGCCGACGCCGTTGAGGTTGGTGTGCGTGAAGCCCGCGATCTGGTCCTCGGCATAGTCGTAGCCGCTGTGCGACCGACCCGAGACCGTCATGGGGTTGATCTTGACGAGCGAGTTCGGCGCCTCCGCACCCACGAGATCCTGACCGAAGTCGTCCTCTGTCGAAACGAACGAGTTGACGAACGAGGTGTAGTCGGTGTCGACGGATGCCGCGGCCGGCGCGAGCGCGACGGGTTCCGCGGCTGCGGCACTGGTGGGCAAGCCGGCGCCGAGCAGAGCGACGGCCGCACTCACGGCGAGGAACCGGAGGGACGAGGACGGGAGCGACATGAGAGTGGGATCTCCAGGTGGGGTGGCGCGATCGTGGGCGCAGGCCGAGGCAGAGATGAGCGCCGAGCCCATCCCTGCCTCGGACCGGGTCTTACTCGAAGAGCGAGAGCGTGAGCGTCGAGGTGTAGTTGCCGGCCGCGACATCGGCCGGAACCACGAGCTGCAGGTCGGCCGTGGCCGAGAAGACGCCGCCGCCGGCGTTGCTCTCAGCACTGTCAGCGAGGTAGAGGAGTTCCTGGTCGACCAGACCCGGCTCGGAGGGCAGGACGTCGCCGCCGACCTCGACGAAGGGCTCGCCTTCCCCCTCGCCCGCGACGAGCTTGGGCACCCAGCCGAGGTGCTGCGCCGCGATCGTCTTGCTCGTGGCGGCATCCACGAAGTCGCTCGTCGAGCCGAGCACGTACCACGCCGATCCTGCCGGGACGTCCTCGGCCGCACGGGTGTCGGTGACCGTGACCTTGGGCAGCGTGCCCGTGAACGTGCGCTCGAGCGCCGTCGATGCACCCTCGACCAGGGTGGTGTCGGCGCCCTCCACCGTCAGGGCCAGAGCGCCGGGGCCGGCGACCTCTTCGATCGCGACGTTCACATCGACGTCCTGGGTGCCGTGTTCTTCTTCGGCGACTGCGGCCGAGCCGGCGGACACCAGGAGGGCGGCGCCGAAGGCGATGACGCTGCTGCGCAGCAGGACAGACTTGTTCATTTCATTCACTTTCATTGGGGGGGTGTGATCTCGCGGCGCAGACGGAGCGCCTGCGCCGCGGGGCCGCCGGCGTCGGGTCAGCCGGCAGCCGCGTACGGGGCGGACTTGGAGACGGTGATGGTCTCGTCGCCCACCTGGCCGGTCGCCTGGACGGTGACCTCACCTGCGGGGATGGACCCGAGGCGGGAGTTGATCGACACGGCAGCGGACTTGCCCGGTGCGACCGCGGTGAACGTCTTCGCGCCGTACGGCGTCGTGACCACGGCATCCACCGGCACGTCCTCGTCGTTGGTCACCGAGACCGAGACGTACTGCTTGCCCGCAAGCACCCGCGTCGAAGCCGACACCGAGACATCCAGATCAGCGGCCTCGTCGGCCTTGCGGAGCACGACCTCGTCGACCACGCTGTTCACCGGATTGGCGGTGCCGTTGGCCTGGCTGCGCAGCGTGCGGACCGTGATCGACTCGTCGGTCACTTCGACCGCGGAGTAGTTGCGGACGCGCTCCTGGTTGCGGACCGAGGACCACCACAGGTCGATACCCGTGTTGAGGTTGTAGTACTTGGAACCGCTCGCCGAGTTGGCGGTGACGTAGAGAACCTCGCCCGGGCCGGCGACGACCTCGGCCGCGGCGGCCTGCTCGTCGGGGTTGGCCAGCTGGCCGTCCTTGATCAGGTAGCTGCGGGTGTAGTGGTGGTCATGGCCCATGAGGACCATGTCGATCCCCAGCTCCGAGATCTTCGCGGGCATGTTGTTGCGGCGGTCGATGATGTCGCCGTCCGTCGCGTGCACGGCCGCGGAGTAGATCGAGTGGTGGAACGCGAGCACCTTCCAGGTGACCTTGTCACCCTGCTCGGCCACGACCTTCTCGAGGAAGGCGTTGTGCGACGCGTAGTCACGGCTGTTCGAGTTGATGTTGAGGAAGAGCACGTCCTTGTAGATGAACCAGTAGTCGCCGCCCGACGACGACGGGCTCCCGGCGGCGCCGGCGGTGAGGTCCTCGTTCGGCAGGTTGTAGTGCTGCTCGTAGGCCTTCGACCCCACGTCGTGGTTCCCGTTGGTCGCGACGAACGGGATGCTGCGCATCTGCTCCGGCTTGAGGAGCGTGGTGTACTCGTTCTCATTGCCGGCGCTCTCGACCTGGTCGCCCGCCGAGAAGAGCATCTCGGCGTTCGGGTAGGTCTGCGACGCGACGTTGAGCGTGTCGATCCAGCCCGCCTCGTCGCCTGCGAGATTGCCCGACGCGCCGACCTGGGGGTCGCCGAAGAACAGGAAGTCGAAGCCGCCCGTGAAGCTCCGCGTGCGGAAGGTGTGGACAGTCGACCAGCCGGTCTCGTCGGCACCCACGCGGTAGGCGTACTCGGTGTTCTCCTCGAGTCCCGACAGCGTCGCGTCCCGGAAGAACTCACCGCTGCTGGTCGCGCCGCCGGCGGTGACCGGGAACGTCGACGCCGTGGCGGGGAAGACGCCGTCGATGATCGCGGATGCCTCGGCCAGTTGAGCCACCTGGGGCACATCGATGTCCGAGTACCAGGCGAGGTTGCGCTCGGCCTCGGTCGCGCCGACGCCGAGGAGCAGGTCGGAGATCCTTGCGGTCGTCACGTCCTGCTTCTCGACGGGCGTGAGGTTCTTGAAGTCGAGGAAGATGTCGCTGCTGGTCTCACGGTCCTGGTACAGCGCGACCGCGATCTGGTTCTCACCGGCGACCAGCGTGTCGGCGGGGATCCGCACGGTGCTGGTGGCCGGGTCGCCCGCGCTCACACCCGCGTAGGTGAGGTTCGGGTTCGCGGCGCCGTTCACACGGTCATCCGCGAATCCGGCGACCTTCTCGCCGTTGACGAACACGCGCACGGCGTCGTCGTACGCCAGTTCGCCCTGCAGGGCGTCCAGCTGCTCGAGCTCCTCCGCCGTGATGGTCACCTCCGTGCGGAAGTGGTAGGTCGGCACCGTGTCGGCCGAGCCCGTCTGCGCGTACTGCAGCAGCGTGTCGGCGACGTAGCCGTTGCCGAGGTCCGCCGCGCCGCGCTTCGATCCGAAGGCGCCGGCAGCCTCCTTCCAGGCTGTGTCGTCGAACTGCGCAGCGGTCCACGAGAGCGAGCCGTCGCCCGACGGGTCGGTGCCGTTGTCGGAGTACTTCCAGGGCGAGTCGCTCGTGAGGTAGGCCTCCGGAAGGTCGACCGGCGCGGCGGGACCGAACTCGAAGTAGTCGAAGTTCGCGACGTAGTTGCGACGATCCGGAAGGTCATCGACGTGCATGACGATGATGACATCGTGGACGCCGGTGACGGTCGTGCTGAGATCGACGGTCGTGTTGAGCCAGTTGCTCCATCCGCCGGTCGTCGGCAGCGCGACATCGGCGATCTTGTTCGCTGCGATCGCCTCGTCGAGGAAGAACTCCAGGCGCGGGTTCGCGCCGATCGCGTCGTCGCGGGTGGCGGCGCGCACGGTGAGCGTGCCCATGCGGTCCGTGAAGTTCACGTCGTCGAACTGCACGACGGTGCCGTTGAACGTGTTGCCCAGGTTGATCGACTCGCGCTTGAGCGCTTCTCCGTTGGGGTTCGATCCGCTGGTGTACTGCTCGCCCTCGAGCCGGAGCGGCTCGGCTGCAGCCGTGATGGCAACGGGCGTGATCTGCGGGGCGGCGACCGCGGGGAATGCGGCGGTCGCGACGGCGGAGCCCGCGATCAGCGAGACCAAGACGGCTCCCGCGACGGTTCGTCGAACCGTCCGAGTCGCGTGAGCGGCACGGACCGCGTCCGCGGTCACATCGGAAATGGGCAAGAGGATGCTCCGATCTGGCATGGAGGGAAGACGCGCGAGAGCGCTCCCGAGAAACCTCTCGAATCGGCGTGACCTGATGTCGGCGCAGAGGTGAACGCAGGCTGTCCGGACTCTGGCGTCGCCATGACGACGACCGTCACGCGGGCAGATGAAGCACGATGCCCGATTCGCCCGACATCACCGTCGCCAGACCGACGGACACCGCTTCCGCGGCACGCGAAGGGGTGATCGCGGTGTCCTCCAGGTCGCCGTCGGCGGGAGCTCCCGAGCCGCGCGAGGTCGCGCCCTGCCAGATCACGGCGGCCACGTTCGAGGTGGGCTCGGCCACTTGCGCTCCGAGCAGCAGGAAATCCTGATCCAGCCATTGCGACGAGTTGTAGGCGAACACGTCGACGGCCCCTGCGCCCAGACCGACCACGATGTGCGGTTCGGCCTCCAGCGCCTGTGCGAAAGCCGCGTCGACGGATGCCGCATCCCCCGTCGCGACGAACTCCTCGACGACGAGACCGCTCACCTCCGCGAAGCCGCGGAGCCCCTCCTGCAGCGCGCGGCTCGTGGCACCTTCGTCAGGCACGACGACGGCGATCCGCACACCCCGCAGGTCACCGGCGTCAGCGGGCACCACCGCTTCGACGGTGCGTCCCGGCGCCGGCTGGGGAGGGCTCACACTGTCGGTGGTGGAGCCCAGCGGGACGGGTGATGCGGTGCGCTCGGCTGCGGAGAAGCCCGACTCCGGCGCGGCACACGCCGTGAAAGTCATGGCGAGCATGCCCGCCGCCGCGATCGACGCGATCCGGCGTGGCACCGAGAGAGCTGAGGTCACGGGCGCCAGTGAACCGTCCCGTCGTGCGTCCCAGGTGGCCCGCTGGTGTCGCGCTGGTGAACCCGGCGGGCCTACCGGGAACGTCACTCGGTTTCGGGGGCCCGACGCCGCCGCCCAGAGCGGATGGCCACGCCCGTCACCACTGCGCCTGTCGCCACGGCGGCCGCGCCAACCCACAGCCACGCACTCATGTCGGGAGCGCCCGTCGTGGCAAGATCCTCGCCTCCGGTGGCCGGCGCCGGGGTTGCGGGCGAGGTCGCGCCGGGGGTGGTCCTTGGCGCGATCTCGACGCGGATCTCCACCGGATCGTCCTCCGGGGTCGCCGCCATCGCGGGCGGTCCCGCAAGGAGCAACGCGATCGCGACCGCGGCGGATCCGGCTATCCGCCGGAGGGCCGGCTGCCGGTCTCCGGCCGACTCGGCGACGGCGTCGCGTCGGGCCTGGGCAACGAGTTCCGCGATCTTGCGGTCGCGGCGGCGGCGGTCCCGCCACAGCAGCCAGAGAAGCAACACCGCGACGGCGATCGACACCAGCTGCGGCCACGGGATCGCGACGACGAGCGCGTGCGCCGAGGCGGGCTCGATTCCACGCGCCGGGAGTTCTTCGCTGACAGGCTCCGCCGCAGCCGTCACATCCGCGGAGTAGACGAACAGCGGCCACACCGACGGGTACGAGATCGCGGCCGATCGGGACTCACCCGGCGCGATCTCGACGATCTCCTCGCCGGTGGCGGTGTAGGAGACCCATCCGAACAACGTGCTGACCTCGACCTGCGGCAGGATCGACAGGCGCGTGTTTCCGGTGTTCTCGACCGAGTAGTCCACATCGATCCGACCGGCCTCGAACGGATTCAGCGATCCGGTGTACTCGCCGGCGACTGTCGCAGCCGCGGCCGGGGCGAGTTCGCCGGTCACTCGCGTCATCACACGGAAGCCGACGCGTGATTCGATGCCGACCTCCTCGGTGCCACCCGAGCGGATGGCCGCGGCGACGCCGGCCGGGTGATCCCCGGGGGTCGCGTTGCCGGGAACGGTGATCGTGAACGGTACGATCACGTCGGCTCCTGCCGGGACCTCCACGGCGTCCTGGATCTCGACCCACGTCCCCGCGTCGACGGACTCCCTGTCGGCAGTCAGCATGTTGAACCGACCGGTCTCGGTGAAGTACCCGTCCGCCGCCGTGAGCGAGAACGTCACCGGCGATGCGCTGAGATTCCGGACGAGCAGGTGCTCCTGCACCGTCTCGCCCGCGTCGAGTTCGAGTTCGACCCATGAGCGGCCGTCTTCCCCGACGCCGTCGCTCGGTCGCACCATCCAGGTGATCGCATCGTCATCTTGCTCTGCAGCGGCGACAGGGGTCGGCATCGCCGCGATTCCCAGGAACGCCAGCACGATACCGAGCAGGGTGCTGAGAGAGCGGGTCATCGGGGCCTTCGAAGAGTGGGAGTGCTCGATTGTGCCGACGCCCTCGGATTCAGGCGGATCGCTGCCGAGGATTTGGGCTCGTCGATGATCGCACGCTTGCTACCGCCGGCTGTTCAGCCTTCCGGGCGCCCCAACGACTCGAGGACGGCACCGACGCCCACGAGGAGGACGCTTCTTTCGAAGGTCCGATGTTCGCCGAACGCCGCAAAATCAACGATCTGGGCGTCCCCGAACGCACGCGCGAGGCGCCTCAGGCTGGGGGCTCCAACAACCGCTGTTCACCGGCGAGACCTCGATTCTTCTCCTGATGGACGCTTCGACCGCGGGCCGGAGGAGCGCCTGCATCCTGGCGGATGCCGCGCGAGCGAGTCCGGCCCGGATCCTGGAAGCGCACCGCGTGACCGCATCCACGATCCGCCCTTCCGGGGTATGGTCGCGCCATGAAGCGAATCTGGCCGTACGTCGTGCCGGGCGTGATCCTGGCGCTGGTCGGCATTGTGTGGACCCTCCAGGGGCTCAACGTGCTCGGCGGGTCGGCGATGAGCGGCTCACCGCTCTGGGCCACCATCGGGCCGATCGTTCTCGCGGTCGGCGTCGTGTTGATTGTGATTGCGATCGTCATCGCGCGCCGCCGAAAGGCCGACTGACCCGGCAAACGGCGGCACAGCCTACGCCAGGAACACTCTCGTCTGCTCTACGACCGCCGGCGCGGGCTTCGCCTCCGGGCCGAAGTGGTCCAATCCCGGCAGCACCACCAACTCCCCCGCCGGAAGGACCCGCGCGAGGACCCCGAGCTCGTCGGCCGTGCCCGCGACCGATCGGCCCCCGCTCAGGATCAGCACGGCCGCCCGCACCGCTCGGAACTCCTCGACGCGGCCCACCTGCTCGGCGATCACGCGGTGCTCGGCGAGGTTCGCCGCCAGCAGCGGTCGCATCCGCCGCCATGCCTCGCCTCGGAATCCCACGCGCAGAGCCAGGCGCAAGTACCAGTACGGCAGTTTCGCGAACATCGGCGGAGCTCCGCCGGCTCCCCGGATGAAGTGGACGAACGCGCCGTGAGGATCGCCGGCGGCAAGGCGCTGATCGTACGGCTCGAACCACTCGGTGGCGACAGGAGCTGCCGGAACGCCGGGCTCATAGACCACAAGACGGTCGAACCGGTCGGTCACCCGCGCCGCCTCGAGCAGCACCAGACCGCCGAAGCTGTGCCCGAACGCGAGCCGGGCGCCGGTCGCCTGCTGCACGGCGAGCAGATCCTCCACCTCGCGCGCGAGGCTGTAGTCCGGCCCCTGCGGTCCGCTCCGGCCGCGCCCGCGCCGGTCGATCACGTGGACCCGGAACTCGTCCGCCAGAGCCGTGGCCAGCCCGAGATAGTCCTCGCCGGTGCGAAGCGAACCGCCGAGCAGAAGCACGTCGTGGCCGGTCCCGAGCGTCCGGTATCCGATCTCGGTCCCGTCCGTGGACCGCACGCTGCTGCCGATGCCTTCGCTCACGTCGCGCTCTCCTCTCTCGCCTGCACCTGCTCGAGAGTCCCGAGCATCCTCGCCGTCTGCTCGGCGTAGTCGTCATAACTGACGTCGCTCGCGGCGACGAGCTCGGCGAACCGCTCCTCGAGCCGACTCTGCACCGAGGCGACGAGCGCCGAACCCGCCTCGGTGAGGCTCAGCCGGCGGCCGCGCTCTCCCGCAGCGCTGCGCTGCACGTCGAGCAGCCCCTCCGCCGCGAGCACGCCGACCATGCGACTCACCGAGGGCTCGGTCACACCCAGCGCGTCGGCCAGCGCGCGCTGCGTGGAGACGCCGAGCTCGCCGACCATCGTCAGCGCGAGAAACCGCTTGTACGACACCCCTTGCTCGGCCTGCAGCATCCGGTCCGCAGCGCGGTCCAGCCGTGCGGTCAGCACGTGCAGCATGAAGCTCAATCCGCGACTCATGACAGGTAACTTAGCATGCTAAGTCTCATCCGAGGCGATCCGCCGGAACCACATACCCAGCCGATGTGGTTGACACAGACCCTCGCATCGCCTTAATGTAAGCAAGTCCTTACGTAAGAAGGTGCTTAATGGCAGCGACAGATCGACTCAGCGTCGTGTTCAGTGCGCTCGCGGATCCCACCCGCCGCGACATCCTGACCCGGCTGTCAACCGGGCCCGTCACCGTCGGCACCCTCGCTGCGAACTACACCATCAGCCGTCCGGCCATCTCGCAGCACCTCGGCGTGCTCGAGAGCGCCGGCCTGGTGGCCCGCACCGTGAACGCGCAGTGGCGCGAGGTCACGTTGAAGGACGACGGCCTCGACGACGCCTCCGAGTGGATCGCGAAACAGCGCGCCCACTGGACGGAGAACTTCGACCTCTTGGAAGAGCGACTCCGTGAACGACGAACAACGAAGGGATCAGAATCATGACCGACACCGCACGCAGCTTCACGCTCGTCCGCGTCTTCGATGCCACCCCGCAGGAGCTCTGGGACGCCTGGACCAATCCTGACGAGGCGGCTCTCTGGTGGCATCCGCGGGGCGTCTCCACACCCCGCGAATCGGTGACCATCGACGCCCGCGTCGGCGGCCGGTACGCGTACACGATGATCAACGACGAGACCGGAGAGTCGTACCCGACCGGCGGCGTCTACCTCGAGGTCGACCCGTTCGAGCGCCTCGCGTTCACATGGGGCAACCCGGATGCCGAGCCCGAAGCGGCGCCGAAGATCACGGTGTCGCTCGACCCGGAGGGCGAGCGCACCCGCATGACCTTCGTGCTCACCGCCGAAGGCGCGGTTGACGGTGACATCCGAGACGGCTGGGAGAGCGCGCTGGACGTCCTCGCCGACCACGTGCAGCGCTCCGGAACGAGGAGCTGATGCTCGAGAGCGAGGTTTTCCGGCTTCTCAACGAAGACGCCACCGCCCGCGAGCTGCTCGAGTCGACGATCCCCGCGCGACTCGCCTACATCGCGGTCGACGGCACGCCGAGGGTGATTCCCGTCGCCTACGTGTTCACCGGCGAAGCCTTCGTCTTGGGCTCGCCGGTGCGTGCCCCGAAGGTCCCGGCGCTCGGTGAGAACCCGGCGGTGGCGCTGACGATCGACGACGTCGAGCAACCCCCCGCCTCGTTGCTGGTTCGAGGCGTCGCGACGGTGACGATCGTGGAGGGTGCGGCGCCGGAGTACGTCGCGGCCAACCTGCGCAGGATGCCGCGCGAGCACTGGGCGGAGTTCGAGCGCGAGGCGGCGGAGATGTACGACCAGATGGCCCTCATCTCGATCCGGCCGACGTGGGCGAAGGTCTTCGATTTCAAGACGCGGATACCCGGCGCCATGGCCGAACTCGTGCAGAAACAAGGTTGACGAGCACTTCCCGACGGGCATCAATCACCACCGGATCACGTTGCCGGTTGAGGTGATGACCATTCCTCAGATGAACGCCGTCATGCTCGATCGCTTCGGCGGCCCCGAAGAGCTGTCGTTGCGCGCGATCCCCCGGCCCGAGATGCGTGAGCACGACGTGCTCATCCGCGTCGAGTACGCCGGCGTCGGGTCGTGGGACGCGCCGGAGCGGGAGGGCGACTACGCCGGCGCGTTCGGCGTGCCGTCGTCCTTCCCCTATGTACTCGGGTGGGATGCCGCGGGCACAGTCGCCGCGGTCGGCCCGGGCGTCGACCGGTTCGCGGTCGGCGACCGGGTCTATGCCGCGACGACACCGGTCCCCCGTGGCAGGGCGTACGCCCAATACGCCGTCGTGGAAGCCGAGCATGTCGCCCACCTGCCCGAGCGGATGCCGGCCTCGCAGGCCGGCGCGCTGGCGTGGGATGCGCTGACCGCGCTGAGCGGCGTGGACTTGCTCGACCTGCAACCCGGCGCGACACTCATGGTGTTCGGGGCCAGCGGCGGCATCGGGCACCTGGCCGTGCAGATCGCGCGGCACCGCGGACTCCGTGTGCTCGCCGTCGCCTCCGGTGACGATGGCGTGGCCCTTGCGCGACGCCTCGGCGCTGACGCGAGCGTCGACGGGCGTCGCGAAGATGTCATGGCCGCAGCATCCGCCTTCGCCCCCGAAGGTCTGGACGCGGCACTCGTGACGGTGGGAGGCGCGACGGCCGAGCAGGCACTGCGTGCCGTGAAGGACTCGGGCCGGATCGCCTGGCCCTACGGCGTCCACCCAGCGCTCTCGACGTCGCCGCGGGCGTCTGTCTCGTCCTACAACGGCGACCGCAGCAGCGCGGCCACCGACCGGTTGAATGCCATCATCGAGGCCGGCGGTCTTCAGGTGCATGTCGACCGGACGTTCCCGCTCGCCGAGGCCCGAGAAGCGCACCTGGCACTCCGCGAGCACTACGTCGGAAAGCTCGCGCTCCGCGTCGCGTAGGAGGCGGCGTCGTTCGGGGGTCTGCCCTACTCCCCCGCGGGGGCGCGCACCATGTTCGACTCTCGCGGCCAGGGCCATCGTGAGAGACGGAAAGGTGCCCCATGTCAATGATCGCCACGTCTTCATCCCTACCCACCACCACGCGGGTCCGCCCGCGCCGGATCACCGCCGCCTTCTGGCTCTGGATGCTCGCCCTCGCCGCGGGCGTCTTCGAAGCAGCCATCTCGGTGACGCAGGCGCTGTCGGCGGGTGAGCAGTTCGGCTCGCTGCTCGCGCCCATCGGGATCCGGCTGCTCGCCTTCGTCGTCCTCGCTGTGCTCGCCCTCGCACTTCGCGCCGGCCGGGGCTGGTCTCGCTATGTGCTGCTCGTGCTGTTCACCGGGCTCGGCACATGGTCGCTGGTCGCCGACCCGCTGACCTATCTGCTCGACGGCGGCACGGTCAGCGAAGCACTCGCCGCCGCGACCGGCTGGGACGCCGCGTTCCTCGTCTCGCGCGTCGTGCACATCCTGGCCGTGTGGACCGCGAGCGTGCTCATGTTCACCGCGCCGTCCTACTTCCGGCGCAACGCGGTCGCCTGACCGCGGCCTCTGGGGGAAACACCGGTGATTGCGGGATGCTGTGAGTCACAGCATCCCGCAATCACCGATCAGCGCAGACGGATGACGAAGACACCACCGACGTCATCTGGACGACGATGCATCGGCTGACCCGCTCGTGACCGAACGGATGCGGCGGCGCTCGTAGCGCAACGTCGCGAGCAGCACCACCAGGCCGACCGCGATGCCGATCAGTGTCGCGGGCAGCGTGCGCAGGCCCAGTCCGATCGTCAGCACCAGCGTCACGAGCGCTCCGCCGAGCACGGAGTTCACGGCGCCGACCATGCTCGCCATCGTGAACAGGTACGACGATCGCGCGTACCGCACCCCGAGCTCGCCGGTCGTGCGCGGGTCGTCCTGCGCGATCAGGGTCGGTCCGAGGGCATGCAGGCTGGCGAAGTACTCACGGATGCGGGTCATGCGCTGCTTGGCGGTGATGCTCTCGACGCTGGTGTCGACCAAGCGCACCACGGTGAACCAGCCCAGCATGAAGATCGTGGGAAACACGGTGAAGGTCAGGACTGCCAGCAGCGACGGCGACGATCCGGCGAATCCCACCGCGACCAGCCCACCCGACAGCGTCGACAGGTAGATCGTCGAGCGCGTGCCGGCCTCGCTGATCGTGGAACTCGCGGCGGACTGCAGCACGAACAGCTCGGTGCCGAGCGCGCTGTGCAGCGCCCCGGTGTCATTCGGTTCACTCATGAGACCTCCTGTGTCGGCAGCACTCGGTGCATCGGATCGGCGGCGGGTGACGGCATCCGTCCCCCGCAGATATGACCGGGTGCACCTGGCGGTTGTGACGGGTCCGTGGTGACGACGCCTGCCCGCGGACCGGCCTGTTCCAGTGATCGGCGTCGGGGCGCGGCATCCGGAATCGCCTTTTCCTCCCGGCGGAAGATCGGTGGCTCCGCCCGGCGGAGGATCGCGCGCGCGGCGGAGGATCGGGCGCGCATACTGCGAGACTCGCGCGATTCTCCGCCGGGCGGACCGCGAAAAAGGAACTCCGGATGCTGTCCGCCGCCGTGTGCCGCACGAGAGGCCGTGGGCGTTCCGCGCCGGCATGTGGGTCCCCTTACGCGTGCGCGGGAGGCGTCACAGAAGCGGGCCCACCGTGGTCATGGCTGTGGCGGCTTGCCATGCCCGGCGAGCGCTCGCGACGCCGGGCGATCGAACTCCTCGGAGGTACTGATGCACAACACTCTCAACGACCACGTCGCGCTGGTGACCGGGGCCTCATCCGGGATCGGGCGCGCCATCGCGCTGGCGCTCTCGCGTGCGGGAGCGAAGGTGGTCGTCGGCGCCCGGCGGGTCGAGCGACTCGACGCCCTGGTGGCCGAGGCGCCTGGCGAGATGCTGGCGGTCACCCTCGACGTCACCGATCCCGACTCGGCCACCGCGGCCGTCGCCGCGGCCGTCGAACGCTTCGGCCGCCTGGACTCGCTGGTCAACAACGCCGGCCTCATGCTGGCCGGAACGGTCCTCGGCGCCGACACGACGGAATGGGTCCGGATGATCGAGACGAACCTGCTCGGCTCGATGTATGCGGCGCATGCCGCGCTGCCGCACCTCATCGAGTCGCGGGGAGCGATCGTCCAGGTGTCGTCGACATCGGGGCGCATCGCATCCGCCGGCAACGCCGCCTATGCCGCGAGCAAGTTCGGCATCAACGCGTTCTCTGAGGCGCTTCGTCAGGAAGTGACCGCCCGCGGCGTGCGGGTGACCGTGATCGAGCCGGGCTTCGTCTCGACCGAGCTCACCAGTCACATCACCGACCCCGCGATGCGCGAGATGGCGGCCGGCATCCAGCAGTCCATGCGGACACTGACAGCCGACGACATCGCCAACGTGGTCGTCTTCGCGCTCGGTCAGCCCGACCATGTCGCCGTGAATCAGATCCTGGTGCGCCCCGCCGACCAGGTGCAGTGACGGCAAGGGCGGCCGGGGTCGCGGTGACTCTCGGCCGCCCGTGTCTCAGGGTGTTCCCGCGCCGTCGCCGGGAGGCTCGGCCACGTCGAAGATCGCCTCCGCGAACGCGTGCGGCGCTTCGGCCGGCAGGTGGTGCCCGGCGTGCGGGATCTGACGGTGCTCTCGCTGCCCGGTGAACAGGTGCGCGTGCTGGCTGCCGTCGGTGGCGGGAAAGTTGCCGTCCGCCATGCCGTCGAGCGTGATCGTCGGAACACGGATGCCGGGGGCCGCGGCGAGGCGCTGCTCCAGATCGGCGTACCGAGGTGCCCCGGCGGCGAGTCCCAGCCGGTGGCGGTAGGAGTGGATGACGACGTCGACGTAGTCCGGATTCTCGAACGCGCGCGCCGCGCGAGCGAGATCGCCCTCGGTGAAGGACCATTCCGGCGAGTTGCGCCGCCAGATCACCTCGGCGATCTCGCGCCGGTGCGACTCCAGTCCCCTCCGGCCCCGCTCGGTGGCGAAGTACCAGAAGTACCAGAACCCGGCCTCGAGGTCGGGCCGGATCGGGTTCTGGGCTGCCGCGATGTCTTGGATGAGGTATCCGTTCACCGAGACGAGCCCCGAGACCCGATCCGGCCAGAGCGCCGCGACGACGCATGCCGCCCGTCCGCCCCAGTCGTACCCCGCGAGCACCGGCTCCTCGAGGTCGAGCGCGTCGAGGAATGCGAGCAGGTCGGCCCCGAGCGCGGACTGCTGCCCCGACCGGTCGGCGTGGTCGTCCAGGAAGCGCGTCGGCCCGTGCCCGCGCAGGTAGGGAACGAGCACGCGGAATCCCGACTCGACGAGGAGCGGCACGACGTCGGCGTAGCTGTGGACGTCGTACGGAAAACCGTGCAGCAGAACGACGGGCTCATCTGCCGGACTGCCGAGGTCGTAGTAGCCGACCGACAGCTCACCGGCGTCGACGCGACGCAGCGGCGGGTTGCTTGCGATCATCGGAGCACCACCTGTCAGACCGTGCCGAAGGCTTTGCGCAGCACGTGGACGGCCTGCTCGATCGCGGCCGTCGTCGCGGCGGACGATGCGAGCGGGTTCAGCATCATGAAGTCGTGGATGGTGCCGTCGTAGCGGACGAGCGTCGTGCGAACACCCGCCTGGATGAGTTTGCGACCGTACTCCTCGCCCTCGTCGCGCAGCACATCGTTCTCGTCCACGATCAGAAGTGTCTCGGGGAGCCCTGCGAGCTCGTCGATCGGCGCCTGCAGCGGCGACGCGGTGACGTCCTTGCGCGCGTGCAGGTCGGGCTGGTAGCAGTCCCAGAACCATGCCATGGCGTCCGCGCGCAGGTGGAAGCCCTCCGCGAACTCCCGGTAGCTCGGCGTGTTCTGCCCAGCGTCGGTGACGGGGTAGAAGAGCGACTGGTGGATGAACGACACATCGCCGCGCTTCTTGGCCAGGATCGCGAGCACCGCCGCCATGTTGCCGCCGACGGAGTCGCCCGCGACGGCGAGCCGCGATGCGTCGAGGCCCTTCGTCCCGCCTTCGTTCATGATCCAGCGGGCGGTCGCGTACGCCTGCTCGATCGCGACGGGATGCTTCGCCTCGGGCGACCGGTCGTACTCGACGAACACGACCGCGGCGCCGGTTCCCGTGACGAGATCGCGCACCAGCCGGTCGTGCGTGCCGGCGTTGCCGAGCACCCAGCCACCGCCGTGCACGTAGAGGATCGCGGGCAGCGAACCCTCGGCACCGACCGGCTTGACGATCCGTACGCGGACGTCGCCGACCTCGGCGGGGACGGTGATCCACTCGTCCGCGACGTCGGGCTTGTCGATCGGCGCGGCCTGCACCTCGTCCAGCAGCTTTCGCGCGCCTTCGACCCCGAGGTCGGCGAGGAATGGCGGACGGGAAGTCGCATCGGCGAAGGCCTGGGCATCCGGCTCGAGAATGTGGTCGATCATGGCGTTTCCTTTCGAGAGGTCTGGCGACGATGGGCGAGGCCGGCCGCGGCGGCCGGTTTTCGCCTGTGCCAGAGATGACCAGGCAGCAGCGCCGGCTGTGACGGGGTGCGCGCAGATCGCCACGGAGGCGGGCTTCGGTGTGGCCCTTGTCGATGTCTGAGGGCCGTGGTTGTCTGGCGGCCATGAGCACCGTGACCTCGGCAGACGGAACCTCGATCGCATACGAGCAGACGGGCGACGGGCCTGCCGTCGTCATCGTGGGTGGCGCGCTGTCGCTCGGCAAAGACGCGGCGGGGCTGGCGTCGGCATTGGCGGATGCCGGATTCCGCGCGATCTCATGGGACCGGCGTGCGCGCGGCGCGAGCGGTGACGCGCGTGGCTCGACGCCCGAGCGCGAGGTCGAGGATCTCGCGGCGGTGATCGAGGCGGCCGGCGACGCCGCGGTCCTCGGCCATTCGTCGGGCGCGGTGCTCGCGCTCTACGCCGCGTCGCGGGGCGTCCCCATCCGGGCGCTGTTCCTGTCGGAGCCGCCGCTGCGCTTCGGCGTCGACGAGCCGCCGGCCGACCTCGCCGAGCGCCTGCAGCGTCTCGTCGACGATGGCCGCGCCGACGAGGCGGTCGCCACGTTCCAGATCGAGAACATCGGGCTGCCCGAAGAAATGGTCGAGGGCATGCGTGCCGGCGACGAGTTCGCAGCGCTCGTACCCCTCGGGCAGTCGACGGTCTACGACACCGCACTCGTGGCGCAGGTCTCGACGCCGACGCCCGAGATGCTCGCCGTCGCGCAGCCGGTGACCATCCTGCGGGGCGAGCAGACCTTCCCCGTGCTCGTCGCGGCCGCCGATCGGCTGGCCGACGAGATGGCGGACGCCGAGCTGGTCGTCGTGCCCGAGTCGGTCATGCACCGCCCCGATCCCGTCGCCACCGCGCGCGTCGTGCGCGAGCGACTGGGCTGAGCCATGGACATCCGATTCGTCGCCGGGTTCGGCCCCATCAGCCCGGATCCCCAGCCCGCCCTCGACTTCTGGACGACGACGCTCGGCATTCACCTGCACGAGCTCGCGCCCGGCTATCACCACACCGAAGACCTCGCAGGAACGCGCGCTTTCGCAATCTGGCCGCTGGCCCAGGCCGCCGAAGCAACCTTCGGCACCTCGCAATGGCCGTCCGACCGCCCGGTTCCGCAGGCATGGATCGAGTTCGAGCTCGAGTCCCCCGAAGCCGTCGCAGCCGGTGCCGCCGAGTTGCGAGACCGCGGTCAGGAAGTCCTGGCCGGCCCCAAGGTCGAACCCTGGGGGCAGACCACGGCACGGCTGCTCAGCCCCGAAGGCCTGCTCGTGGGGCTCTCCTATCTCCCGAGCTTCCACGAGAGCGAGAGCTAGTCGGTCAGGCCACGGCGTGCGAACCGGCGCGACTACCCCTTCAGATAGACCGTCGCTGTCTCGGTGAAGAAGTCACGCGCCACGGCACCCTGCTCCTTCGGACCGAGGCCGCTGCCCCGGTTGCCACCGAAGGGGACGTGCAGGTCGGCGCCCGCCGAGGCGGAGTTGATGTGCACGACACCGACACGGATGTCATCGATCGCAGCAAGCGCGCGACCGAGATCCGTCGTGAACACCGCCGTCGACAGCCCGTACTCGCTGTCGTTCACGAGCGCGAAACCCTCGGCCGCGGACGAGGCGCGGCGCACCCCCACGACCGGGCCGAACAGTTCCTCCCGCCACAGTTCGCCCGGGTCGTCGTGCGACAGCTCGAAGATCGACGGCGGGATGAAGTAGCCGTCGGCCAGCGGCCCCTCGCGGTACAGGTCAGGCGCCACGACCGGACGAGCGTATGCATGGGCCCGCCCGATGGCCGCCGCGACGCGGTCACGTGCGGCGCCGTCCACGACGGGGCCGACCTCCACTCCGTCGCCGAGGGCGTCGCCGACGACCATCGCGCGCGTACGTTCGGCGAGCCGCGCAAGGAACTCCGCTGCCACGGCGTCGTCGACGACGACGCGCGAGGTGGCCGTGCACTTCTGGCCCGCCGCACGGAACGCGCCGATTGCGACCTGCTCGACGGCCAGATCCAGTTCGGCGTCGGCGAGCACGAGCGAGGCGTTCTTTCCCCCCAGCTCGCCTTGGAACGGGATGCCGCGTGCCGCGAGCTGCGCCGCGATCGTGCGGCCGACGCGCGTGGAGCCGGTGAAGGTCACGGCATCGACATCAGCGTGCGAGACAATCGCCTCGCCCACGGCTGCCGTGCCATTGACGAGATTCAGCACCCCACGGGGAAGCCCGGCCTGCTCGAGTGCCTCGGCGAAGCGAACTGCCAGAAGGGGCACGGTCGTGGCGGGCTTCCAGACGACGGTGTTGCCCCACACGAGAGCGGGAGCGAGCTTCCACGCGGGAATCGAGATGGGAAAGTTGAAGGGAGTGATCGCCCCGATCACGCCGACCGCCCGCCGGACGACCAGGATCCGCTCACCCGCGGTCGGCGACTCGTAGACCTCTCCTGACGCGCGCTCGGCCTCCTGGGCGTGGTAGCGCAGGATGTTCGCGGCATGGGCGACCTCTGCGGTCCCCTCGAGCAGTGTCTTGCCCTCTTCGCGTGCGAGCTCGCGGCCCCATTCCTCCCGGTGCGCGGCAATGACGTCCGCTGCACGCAGAAGAACGCCGGCCCGCTCGCGGGCGGGGGTTCGGCGCCAGCCGTCGAAGGCCGCGCGCGCAGCACGGAAGGCGCGATCGACGTCGGCCGATGACGCCCCGGGACCTTCGGCGACGATGTCGGACGGCCGGCTCGGGTTGACGTCGGTCAGCAGATCCCCTCCGCCTTCGATCCACTCTCCGTCGATGAGATGACGCAAAGGCGTGACGGTCATGCTGCTCCTCCTGCCGATGGCCGGAAGGCCGGGATGCCCGTGATATGGGCGCCGAGCACGAGTGTGTGCACCTCGTCGGTCCCTTCGTAGGTGCGGACGGACTCGAGATTCGCCGCGTGGCGCATCGGCGAGTACTCGGCCGCGACGCCGTTGCCGCCGAGAATCGTGCGGGCTTCGCGAGCGATCGCGATCGCCGCCCGCGTGTTCGAGAGCTTCGCGACTGAGATCTGATGCGGCTGCAGCGTGCCGGCATCCTTCAGCCGTCCCAGCCGAAGGGCGACCAGTTGCGCCTTCTCGATCTCGAGCGCCATGTCGACGAGTTTCTGCTGTGTGAGCTGAAAGCCCGCGATCGGTGTGTTGAACTGCACGCGGGAGAGGGAGTAGCGCAGCGCCGTCTCGTAGCTGTCGCGCGCGGCCCCGATGACACCCCATCCGATGCCGTAGCGGGCCTCGTTGAGGCATGAGAACGGCCCGCGCAGGCCGCGGGCCTCCGGCAGCTGTGCCTCAGCCGGCACCCGCACGTCCGTCAAGGTGATGTCGCATTGGATCGACGCCCGCATCGACATCTTCGGGGCGATCGGCGTCGCCACGAAGCCGGCGGTGTCGGTCGGCACGATGAAGCCCCGCACCCCATCGTCGGTCTGCGCCCAGATGATGGCGATGTGGGCGATCGAGGCGAGGCCGATCCAGCGCTTGGCCCCGTTGATGACCCACGTGTCGCCTTCGCGGCGGGCGAAGGTGGTCATGCTCGACGGATCCGAGCCGGACTGCGGTTCGGTGAGCCCGAAGCATCCGATGACCTCGCCGCGCGCCATGCGGGGCAGCCAGCGCTGCTTCTGCTGCTCGCTGCCGTGCTTGTGGATCGCGCTCATGGCGAGCGAGCCCTGCACCGAGACGAACGTGCGCAGCCCCGAGTCTCCGGCCTCGAGCTCCATCGCGGCAAGCCCGTACTCGACGGCGCTGCGGCCGGGGCATCCGTATCCGCTGAGATGCATGCCGAGCACTCCGAGATCCGCCAGCTCCGGGATCAGAGCAACCGGGAACTCGGCGCGGTCGTACCAGCCGGCGATGTCGGGACGGACGCGGGCGTCGACGAAGGCGCGCACGCGGTCGCGCACCGCCCGCTCGTCCTCGGTGAGCAGGCCGTCGAAGTCCAGCAGGTCTGGCACGCCGGTCATGCGGCCACCTCCCCCGCATCAGAGGCGATCGCCCGGATGGCGCCGGTGAGGATCTCGAGCCCCCGCTCGAGCACCGCGAAGTCGATCACGAGCGGCGGGAGCAGGCGGATGACATTGCCGTGCGTGCCACAGGTGAGCGTCAGCAGTCCGGCCGTGTGACACGCGGCGGAGATGCGCTGCGCCAGGTCGGCGCGCGGGGCGAGGTCTGCCGCGTCGGCGAACTCGATCGCCATCATGGCGCCGCGGCCCCGTACGTCGGCCACCACGTCGAACTCGAGCTGCAGCGGTTCGAGGCTGCGTCGGATGATCGCCTCGATCTCGCGCACGCGCGGCAGCAGCGACGGATCCTCGAGCACCTCGAACACCGCCAGGGCCGCCTCGCAGGCCAGTGGGTTGCCGGCGTACGTGCCGCCCAGACCGCCCGGGTGCGCGGCATCCATGATCTCGGCACGCCCCGTCACCGCGCTGATCGGAAGACCCGCGCCGAGCGCCTTCGCGGTCAGGGTGACGTCGCCGACGACGCCCTCGTGCTCGCTCGCGAACAACGCGCCGGTGCGGCCCAGGCCGGACTGGATCTCGTCGATGACGAGGACGATCCCGTGCTCGTCGGCGATGCGCCGCAGCCCCGCGAGGAAGCCGGGTTCGGGAACGACGAAGCCACCCTCACCCTGAATCGGCTCCACCACGAGCGCCGCGAACGCATCGGGCCCGCTGTCGGCGACGACACGCTCGAGCTCGGCGAGAGCAGCATCGACGCCCACGCCTCGCAGCGGGTTGGCGTTGGGAACTCGCACGACCTCTGAGGCGAAGGGACCGAACGAGGTCTTGTACGGGTGCACCTTTGCGGTCATGCTCATCGTCAGCAGCGACCTGCCGTGGTACGCCTCGTCCACCACGAGCACGCCGGCCCGGCCCGTGTAGGCCCGAGCGATCTTGACGGCGTTCTCGACCGCCTCGGCGCCCGTGCTGAAGAGCGACGTGCGCTTGTCGAAGTCGCCGGGCACATGCGCATTGAGCCACTCCGCGACGCGCACGAACGACTCGTACTCGGTCACCATGAAGCAGGTGTGCGTGAAGCGATCGAGCTGCGCGGCGACCCGCTCGCGTACGCGTCGGTTGGATGCGCCGACGCTCGTCACAGCGATGCCCGAGGCGAAGTCGATGAGCAGGTTGCCGTCGACGTCTTCGAGCGCGGAGTCGGTGGCGCGCTCCACGAAGACCGGCAGGGTGACACCGAATCCCTGCGGGACGGCGGCGGAGCGCTGGGCGTGCAGCTCTCGCGAGCGCGGTCCCGGGATCTCGGTCACGAGGTGAGGCAGGTCAACGGTCATGCACGCGACGATACAAACCGCAACGCCGACTCTTGATAGTCGATCTGCACTCTGCGTACGCCGACACTGTGCATCCTGCACAATGTGATCATGACCACCCTCGGAGAACTCGTCGAGACCGCTGGACCGGCGCTCGTCGCGGTCGGACCGTTCGATCCCGCACGCCAGATCACCGGGGTGCATGTCTCGGAGCTCGCAGACCCCGGCCGCTACCTCGACGGTGGCGAATTGCTGCTGACCACCGGCATCCGCCTCACCGGCCGAGAAGACGACGATGCGTACGTCGCGCGCCTGGCGGAGCAACGGGTCGGCGCGCTGGGCCTGGGACTCGGAGAAGGGTGGGATGCCGTGCCCCCGGGTTTCGCCGAGCGCTGCGCGAACGCGGGCGTGCCGTTCTTCGTCGTGCCGGACGGTGAGCCGTTCCTCGCCGTGACACGGTCGTTCTGGCAGGTGGAAGGCCGCGACGAGCGCGACGCAGTGGCGCGGGTGGGCCACACGCACACGCGTCTGGCCGAGGCCGCCGCCGGCGATGACCCGGTCCGTGACGTCGTGCGCCTGACCTCGGAGGCGGTGGGCGGCTGGGCGGCGTGGATCCCCCTCGACCACACGTCGCCGGGTGCGCTGCTCCACCCGGCAGGCCTGGCGGGACTGCTGCCCACTGTCAGGACCGACGTCGAGCGATCACTGGAGCGCTCCGGCGTCGCCGCCGCCTCGTTCGTCGCACACGGTTCGGTCGTCGTGGCACACCCCGTCGTCGCCAACGGCCGAACGCGGGGCGCGGTCGCCGTGGGCGCGAGCCGGCCGCTCACCCGCACGGACCGGCAGCTCGTGCTCACTGCGGTCGCCGTGCTGCGCCTCACCATGCGGCCGGCGCCGGCGCCGGCGCCTGCGCCGTCCGCGGCGCAGTGGGTCGCTCACTTGGCCCTCGAGGGGGATGCCGCCGCGGCACGCTCGCTTGCCCGGTCGGCGGGAGTCGGGCTGCCATTGCTGGCCCGAGTGCATGTGGGCGGAGCCGACGACGCACCGGTGGGCGACCTCGCCGTCGAGCGCGACGGCGTCCGACTGACGCTGGTGGAGGCCGAGAGTCCGACCGACGGCGGGGTCGGGGTGCTCAGCGCCGCGGTCGCCCTCGATGAGGTCCCGTCCGCCGCAGCCCGGGCCCTCGCACTCTGGCGGCGCTCCCCCGGACGGCCTCTCGTGGACTCCGCGGAACGGGCCGACGACTGGGTGCGCCTACTCGAGGGATCCTCCGTTCTTCTCGCGACCGCACGGGCCCATCTGGCGTCGGGGCGGCATGCCGAGCACACGGCCCGGGCGCTGGGCGTGCATCGAAACACCGTCCGGCAGCGGATCGCGGCCGCCGAACAGCTGCTGGACGTGGACCTGGCGGATCCGGACGTGTCGGCTGAGCTCTGGCTGGCGCTGCGTCGACGGCCCTAGCGGCTGTCCGCGGCGAGCCATCGGAGGACATCATCGGTGTGCTCCCCCAGCCGCGGCGGCGCCACCGTCGGCGCCGGGATCGCCGGAGACCACGCGATCGGGGGCCGCACCTGGCGTGACACGCGGCCGTCGCCAGCCGTCGTCTCGCTCACCGGTTCAAGTCCCAGCCGCTCTGCGAGAGCCAGCCCATCGCCGATGGTGTTGACGACGCCCGCTGCGACACCGACCGCATTCAGGCGCTCGGACCAGGTCTGCGCCGAGTCGGCGGCGAGCGCGTGCTCGAGAGCCGTCGCCAGTTCCTCGCGATGCGCGACACGGTCGGGATTGCGCGCGAAGCGCGCGTCGGCTGCGAGGGCCGGCACCCCCAGCACCGCGGTCATCTTGGCGAACTGCGCGTCATTGCCGCACGCGACGGCCAGGGGGCCGTCTGCGCACTCGAGCACCTCGTAGGGCGCGATCGACGGATGCCGGTTGCCCAGCCGCCGCGGCTCGACGCCTGCTCCGAGCTGCGCCGACACCTGGTTCACGAGCGCGGCCTGCAGGCTCGAGAGGAGGTTCACATCCACGCGCGAGCCTCGGCCGGTCAGTTCGCGCCGACGCAGGGCGGCGAGGATGCCGATCACCGCATCCTTGCCGGTGAGGACGTCGACCAGAGCCACGCCCGCCTTCATCGCCTCGCCGTCGCGGTCGCCCGTGATGTGCATGAGTCCGCCGACTGCCTGGGCGACGAAGTCGTACCCCGGAAGATCCGCGCCCGCCGTGAGGCCGAATCCGCTGACCGAGGCGTAGACCAGCCGCGGGTGGCGCTCCGACATCGCCTGCCAATCGAAGCCCAGGCGCGCGAACTGGCCGGGGCGGAAGTTCTCGATGACGACGTCGCTGTGCGCGATGATCTCGTGGGCCCGGTCGCGGTCGTCGGCGTCGGTCAGATCCAGCTCGATGGACTGCTTGCCGCGGTTGGCCGACTCGAAGTACGTGGTCATTCCCGACGCGGCATACGGCGGGCCCCAGGCTCGCGTGTCGTCGCCGGACCCCGGCCGCTCGATCTTGATGACGCGGGCTCCGAGGTCGGCGAGCGTCATGGTCGCGAGCGGTCCGGCGAGCACGCGGGAGAAATCCGCGACGACGACGCCCTCGAGCGGAGCCGTCATGATGCCCTCACCCGCAGCGCGTGCGCGGTGGACTCGCGGGCGACGACCGTGATCGGGAACTCGATGTCGGCACCTGGTTCGGCGCGCCCCTCGAGGACGTCCAGCAGCAGCGCCGCGCAGGCGACACCCGACTCTCGCGGCCGGAGGTCGATCGAGGTGATCGACGGCTGCAGGTAGGGCAGCGAAGGATGGTCGACGCACGAGACCACCGTGATGTCGTCGCCGACGACACGGCCCATCCGGCCCAGCACCGCGACCACTTCGATCGCGCTCGAGTCGGGGGCGCAGATGATCACGTCGGTCTCGGGGCGCTCGGCGAGCAGGCGCTCGGTGGCCGCGCGAACAGCCGCCCACGGCGCCTCGAACTCGATCGGGGCGAGGACGGGTTGCAGCCCCCGGCTCTGGCAGCCGCGCCGGTAGCCCGCGACGAGCTGGCGGCTCCAGTCCGTGATGTCGGGGGCCACGAGCAGGGCAGGGTGGCGCGCACCGGTGCGGTCGATCTCGTCCATGAGGCGCAGCATCCCGGCTTCATGCGACGACCACACGACGCCCACGGGCTCGCCTTCGACATCGTCGGGCAGATGTTCCTGCGTGACGATCGGGATGCCGCTCGCGAACAGCGCCGGAAGCGCCGGGTCGCCCGACAGCGGGTCGCCGATGATCAGCCCGTCGGCGCGGATCGGCCGCGAACGACCCGACGACAGCGACGGGCTCACGATCGTGACGTCGACATCGTGCGCGGCCGCGTGGGTCACGATCCCGAACGAGAAAGCCATGTAGTACGACGATCGCGACACCACCTCGGGCAGGACGATCCCGATCGTCCCGATGGACCCGTTCCGCAGGTGGCGCGCCGCGGTGTTGGCGGTGTAGCCCAGGTCTGCAGCGGCGGCGAGCACGGCGTCGCGCGTCGCCGGCGAGACCCGCCCGCTTCCGCTCAGGGCATCCGACGCCGTCGTCTTGCCGACGCCGGCACGACGGGCGACATCGATCAGGCGCGCACGCCGGGGCCCTTGCATGCGGCCGATTCTAACCACACCCAGAAGACCGTAATCCGCTCGCAACAATCAGGGCCTTGCGCCGTAACACGGATTTCCCTTACCTTTGCCGGAACGTTCCGGCATTCGAGCCGGAAACGTCCCCCGACTCGGAGAACCGATGACCTGCTCCTGCTCCACCGGAACCCACGCGCAGCGCTCGCGCCGCCTCGGCGACGAATCCGGCGCACCGTTCGCAACGCTCTCGGAGGGGGAGCTACAGGAAGCGGCGGCCATCCTCCGCCGCCACGGGCGCCTGGAGGAATCACACAGGATCGCGTACATCGGCCTGGACGAGCCGGACCGACGGGAGGTGCTCGCCGGTCGCCCCGTCCCCCGCCGCGCCCGGGTACAACTGCTGGATGTCGCGACGGGTCGTGCGCGCGACATCTCGGTGGACCTGGACCGCGGCGACCTCGCTCGCGACGAGCCGATCGATCCCACCGTCTCGGGCCAGGTGCCACTGCTGAAGGAGGAGCACGTCCTCATCCGGGACCTGCTCGCGACCGACGAGCGGTGGCTTGCCGCGCTCGCGCTGCGCGGCATCCACGATCCCGCCACCGTCGCCCTTGCAGGGCTGTCAGCCGGGCGCTTTCCGATCGAAGGCGAAGACGGCAGGCGCATGGCCCGCGTGCTCGGCCACCACCAGCCGACGCCGCAGACGATGCCGTGGGCGCATCCGATCGACGGGCTGGTCGCGTATGTGGACCTCGGCGCCCGCAGCGTCACGCAGGTCATCGACACCGGCGTGATGCCGATCCCGCAGGAGACGGCGGACTACCACGTGCCCGGGACGTTCGGACCGGAACGGACGACCCAGAAGCCGATCGTGATCCAGCAGCCCGAAGGACCGAGCTTCTCGTTCGACGGCGACGTCGTGTCGTGGGAGAAGTGGTCGCTGCGCGTCGGATACGACATGCGCGAGGGATTGATCCTGCACGGGGTCGGCTTCGAGGATGCCGGACGCGTGCGCCCGATCGTGCACCGGGCCTCGATCGCCGAGATGCTCGTCCCGTACGGCGACCCGGGGCCCGTCCGCTTCTGGCAGAACTACTTCGACACGGGCGAGTACCTGCTCGGCCGTCTCGTGAACAGCCTCGAGCTCGGGTGCGACTGCGTCGGCGACATCACGTACCTCGACGTGCCGATCGCCGACGCACGCGGCGAGGTCAAGGTGCTGCCGAACGCGGTGTGCATCCACGAGGAGGACGCCGGGGTGCTGTGGAAGCACACCGAGCAGTTCACGGGAACCACCGATGTGCGGCGGCAACGCCGGCTCGTGATCTCGTTCTTCGTGACGGTCGGCAACTACGACTACGGCTTCTACTGGTACCTCTACCTCGACGGCAAGATCGAGTTCGAGGCGAAGGCGACCGGACTGGTCTTCACGGCCGCCTACGACGAGCGGGCGAGCCGCTACGCCAGTGAACTGGCGCCCGGTCTCGCGGCGCCGTACCACCAGCACCTGTTCTGCGCACGACTCGACATGGCGGTCGACGAGGGACCGGCGGTCGTCGACGAGGTGGATGTCACCACCGTCCCGATCGACGACGACAACGCGCACGGCACGGCGATCGGCTTCCGCGCGACGCGGCTGACCAGCGAGAAGAACGCCCGGCGACGCTCCGACGCGTCGGTGGACCGAACCTGGCGCGTCAGCAGCACCACGGCGACGAACCGCCTCGGGCGCCCGGTGTCGTACGTGCTCGCCGGCGAAGGAAAGCCCGTCCTGCTGGCGCAGCCCGACTCGGTCATCGCGTCGCGCGCCCGATTCGCCACCTCGGACCTCTGGGTGACGGCGTACGACGTGGACGAGCGCTATCCGGCCGGCGCGGTCGTGAACCAGAGCGCAGGCGAGCAGGGCCTGCCGGCGTTCGTCGCCGACGACGCCTCCCTCGACGGCGCCGACCTCGTGCTCTGGCACACCTTCGGCCTCACGCATTTCCCCCGCACCGAGGACTGGCCGATCATGCCCGTAGACACCTGTGGCTTCGTCCTCAGGCCCCATGACTTCTTCGACCGGAACCCGACCCTCGATGTCCCGGCCTCGGTCGCGGCATGCTCGTGCACCCACGAGGAGCACGCGCACGCGGACGCGTCGCACCAGCACCATGAGAACCAGCACTCAGCTCGAAGGGAACACTAGAAATGCTCAAAGCAGCTCGAGCGGGAGCCGCGATCGTCGCGGTCGCCGCCCTCGCCCTCACCGGCTGTGCCGCGGGCGCGGACACCTCGTCCACACCCCCCGCGCGGGAGGAGGCGGCACCCGGCTTCATCGCGGTCGCCGACGAGTCGTTCGACTCCGGCGGCGAACTCGTCGTGCAGGTCGACTACGACACCGCCGAAGCGAGCGGCCTCGACCCGCAAGGGGCCGCGACGGCACGGTCATGGATGATCGAGGGGCTCTCGTACGAGACCCTCACCACGATCGACGAGAATCTGGCCGTGGCACCGAACCTGGCGACATCGTGGGAGACGCCCAGCGACACCGAGTACGTCTTCACCCTCGCCGACGATGCCGTGTTCTCGAACGGCCGTGCGATGACCGCCGACGACGTGGTCGGCAGCCTGCAGCGACTGATCGACAACCCCACGACGTGGACCGGCCAGCTCGGTCCCGTCGCCTCGGTCGAGAAGACCGGCGACCTCGAGGTCACCGTGACGCTGTCGGAGCCCTATGCGCCGTTCCTCGCCGCCCTCGCGAACACCCCGGCCGCCGTCCTCCCGATCGCAGAGATCGAGGCCGGCGAAGTGGACATCACGCAGGAGATGCTCGGCACCGGCCCCCTCGTGGCCACCGCGCATCGTCAGGACGAGGAGTGGACGTTCGAACCGAACGAGCACCACCCCGACGCCGCCGCGCTCGGCTTCTCGTCGTTGCGCATCGACATCGTCGGCGACGAGGCGACGCGCGCCGCCGCGCTGCGCGACGGCTCTGCGGACTTCGCCGTGCTGAACTCGGCGGATTCAGCCGAACTGCTCTCCAACGCCACCGACGTCACGGTCGCGGGCCAGAAGAACACCGACTACCACTACCTCATGGTCAACTCCGTCTCGGGTGACGAGGCGCTGCAGGACGAGGCAGTCCGATTCGCGATCAACTCGGCGATCGACCGTGATGCGATCAACGAGCTCGCCTTCGGCGGTTCGACGGCCGCGTCGGGCGTCACCCCCGCGGGACTGCCCGACAGCTGCGCGCCGGGCGAGCTTCCGTCCGCCGCGACGGATGCCGCCGAGGCCAAGGCCGTCATCGACGAGATCGGCGGCCTCGACCTGGACCTGCTCGTGTACACCGACGAGCCGGTGCTCGCTCAGATCGCACAGGTGATGCAGCAGAATCTGGCCGAGATCGGCGTCACCGTCTCGATCGAGCAGCTGGACTACGCCACCTACTCCGACCGCGTCTACGGCGACCCCTCCGATTTCGACCTCGCCTTGAGCTGGTTCGCCGGCTACGCCGACCCCGCGATGGTCACCACGTGGTGGAACCCGGGAGTCGCCGGATTCTCATCGGTGTACATGAGCGGATCAGACGAGCTGAACGAGCTCATCGCCGCCGGGTACTCGACCGAGCCGGGAGAGGCACGCGCCGACGTGTTCACCGACCTCTGCACGCTCGCAGATGAGCAGAGCGAGATGATCCCGCTGGTGCTGCGCCCGTCGACGATCGCGTGGAACACCGCGTCGGTCAGTCCCACCCTGACCACCGACGAAGGCTACGGCGACTTCCTCCGTCACATCACCGAGTTCCGCGCGGGCTGACATGCCGGTCGTCCTGTGGTCGCTCCGGCGCGTCGCCGCCGCACTCGTGACACTCCTCGGGGTGTCGGTGCTGATCTTCGCCTCCGTGCGGTTGATGCCGGGCGACTACACCGACCTCGTCCTGGGTCCGCTCGCCTCCGAGGAGCAGCGGGCCCAGGCGGTGGCCGCATCGGGCCTGGACGCGCCGATCGTCGAGCAGTACTTCCGCTGGCTGTTCGGCGTCTTCACGGGCGACCTCGGGTTCTCGTTCGTCTCGAACGTCTCGGTGTCGGAGGAGTTCGCCGCACGACTTCCCGTCACCGCGACGATCGCGGTGGTGACGATCGTCGCGACGCTGCTGATCGGCATTCCCCTCGGATTCCTGTCCGCCCTGCGCTCGGAGGGCTCGGCGGGAGCAGCCGGACGGCTCGTCAGCGCGCTGGGCATCAGCATCCCGGAGTTCCTGCTCGCCGGCGTCGTGGTCTTCGCCGTCTCGACACTCGGACTGGGCATCTCGGTCGGCCAGTACGCGCCGTTCGCCGAGGACCCCGGGCGGTTCGTCGGGTCGCTCGTGCTGCCGATCGCGGTGCTGTCGATCGGCTGCGTGGCCGTCGTGGCGCGCAATACACGGGATGCCGTCATGAACGTTCTGGTGGAGCCGCATGTGCAGGCGGCCGTGGCCCGCGGCGAAGCCGCGGGCTTCATCGTCCGCCACCATGTGCTGCGCAACGCCGCCGCACCGATCCTGACCGTCGTCGGATCGCTGATCGCCGTCCTCCTCGGGGGGACCGTGATCGTGGAGTTCGTCTTCAACGTCCCCGGAATGGGCTCATACCTGCAGACCGCGCTCGGTCGCCGTGACTACGCGATCATCCAGGCTGCGGTGATGCTGGCCGCCGCGGTCTTCATCATCACGAGCCTTCTGGTCGACCTCGTCGCCAACGCACTGGACCCGCGGCTGCGCCTGACCGGACGGAGTCGCCGATGACCGTCGCACCCACTGCCACCTACCGAGTCCGCGCGGCCGGCGCGGCGACCCGAGGCGCCTGGCGCAACATGGACGGGCTGATGCGCCTGGCCGTCATCGTGCTGGCCGTGATCGTGCTGGCGACCATCCTCGCGACGCTCACAGGATTGGCCGGGTCGACCAGCGCGACCGTCGGCGGCCGCTTCGAGGCTCCCTCCGTCGTGGCACCCCTCGGCACGGACAACCTGGGCCGGTCACTGCTCCCCCGCATCTTCGAGGGCATCGCGACGACTCTCGTCGTATCCCTCATCGCGGTCGTCTGCTCGGCGATTCTCAGCACGGTGATGGGCATGCTCGCCGGCTACTACGGCGGGGGCGCCAGCGAAGTGGTCATGCGCGTCGTGGACGTCCTGTACGCCTTCCCGGCGCTGGTGCTCGCGATCCTCGTGTCAGCGCTCATCGGCCCCGGACGCCCCGCGGCGATCATCAGCATCATCGCGATCACGATCCCCCTGATGACGCGCGTGGTGCGCATCGCGACCCGCGCCGTCGCCGAGCGCGACTTCGTCGTGTCGGCACGCATCAGCGGCGTGCGCACTCCGGTCATCTTCGTGCGGCGCCTTCTGCCGAACATCGCGGGCACGGTCGCAGTCCAGGCGAGCTACGCGCTGTCGGTGGCGATCCTCGTCGAAGGCGGGCTCAGCTTCCTGGGCTTCGGAGTCCAGGTGCCCGAAGCATCCCTCGGACTGCTCATCCAGCAGGGAATGCTGTACATGACCCTCGCTCCCCAGCTGCTGATCGTCCCCGGCGTGATCCTCGTCGTGTCGATCCTGTGCATCAACATCATCGGCGACGGACTGCGTGACCGGTTCGAGCCTCGAGAGACGAGGTCCCTCACATGACCGCCGTACGCATCAGCGACCTCGTCCTGGAGTTCACCGGCACCACCACCGTGCGCGCGCTCGACGGCATCGATCTGGAGGTCGCCGACGGCTCGTCGCTGGCGATCGTGGGCGAGTCCGGCTCTGGCAAGTCGACGCTGGCCTCGGTGATCGGCAGACTGCATCCGCGCTCGGCGCGCATCGTGAGCGGCACGCTCGAAGTCGGAGGCATCGACGTGCTCGCGCTCGACACCGGCGGGCTTCGGCGCTACCGGCGGGACACTCTCGCCTACATCGCGCAAGACCCGATCGGCTCGCTCGATCCCACGATGCGCATCGGCAGGCAACTGCAGCTCATCCTGCGTGCGATGGGCGACGACACCTCGACCCGACGGCAGATCGAACTGCTGGACGCGATGCGCATCTCGAATTCCGAGCGGGTCATACATCTCTTTCCCCATCAGATCTCGGGTGGAATGGGCCAGCGGGTCGCCATCGCGATGGCGATGTGCCGCGCACCGAAGCTCCTGATCGCCGACGAGCCGACCGCGGCCCTGGACAGCCAGGTGCGCGAAGAGGTCGTGAGGCTGCTCTTCGAACAGGCCCGCGCGCAGGGGACGACCGTGCTCTGGCTCAGCCACGATCTGCCGGCGGTGGCCCGGTGGTGCGACGAGGTGGCGGTGATGTACGCCGGCCGCGTGGTCGAGCGGGGACCGGCGCAGGCCGTGCTCGGTCAGCCCGTGCACCCGTACTCGAGGGCCCTGGCCACCACGGATCCTTCACGCGCTCGTCGCGGAGAACGGCTCGCCAGCATCCCTGGCGCGCCTCCCGTGCTCCACGGCGCCGCTGAGGGCTGCGCGTTCGCGCCCCGATGCCCCGCGCGGATCGACGCCTGCCTGACGACCCGACCCGAACCCGCGGCCACGCGCCACAGCCTGTGCATCCGGACCGAGGAGCTGCTGGCACAGGACCGGCTGGAGGTGAGCGCATGAGCGGCCTGGTGTCGGCCTCGGGCGCGGTGGTCGAGCTCGACGACGTTTCGGTGACGTTCTCGTCGGGCGTCGGCCGGGCCCGTCGCGAGGTGCGCGCGATGTCGGGGGTGTCGTTCGCGGTCGCACCCGGCGAGACGCTCGGCCTGGTGGGCGAGTCCGGATCCGGGAAGACGACCACTGGCGCCGTGGTGCTGGGATTGCAGCGGCCGGACTCCGGCGTAGTGCGTTTCGAGGGTGAGCCGCTGAGCCGCAGCCTGCGCTCGCGTGCCGGCCGGATGCAGGCGGTGTTGCAGCATCCGCGGTGGGCGCTGGATCCCCGGTCTACGGTGGTGAATTCCGTCCTCGAACCGCTGCTCGTGCATGAGCGGCGCGGCCCGCGCGTCGAGGCGCGCGCGCTAGCGATGCTCGAAGACGTGGGGCTGCCGGCTGCGTTCGGTGATCGCCGGCCGCATCAGCTCTCGGGCGGCCAGCTGCAGCGCGTGAGCATCGCGCGGGCGCTGGTCACACATCCCGCCTTCATCGTGTTCGACGAGGCGGTCAGCGCGCTCGATGTCTCGGTGCAGGCCCAGATCCTCAACCTGATCCAGGACCTCCAGCGCGAGCACTCCTTCGCCGCGCTCTTCATCTCTCACGACCTCGCGGCCGTCCGGTACATCTCCCACCGGGTCGCCGTCATGCGCGCCGGCGAGATCGTAGAGCTGGCGCCCACCGAGGTCTTCTACGAACTGCCCAGCCATCCCTATTCGCGTCAACTGTTCCAGGAGCTCTCACCGTGACCGACACCCATCGCCTCGCACCCGTCCTGCCCATGGGTCCCCGTCGCTCGAACGGCGACTTCGCGCTTGAGCCCGTGCACGGGAGCGACCGCGGGCAGGTGGAGTACGACTTCCCCGGCGTCCTCATCGGAACCGCGGAGTACGCCGAGGGTCCGACCGGAGCGACCGTGCTGTGGCTGCCGGAGGGTGCGCGCACGTTCGTCGACCGGCGCGGCGGAGCCGTCGGGGCGAGCGGCCTGTACGGCTTCAACCACGCGATCTGCCTCGCCGGCGGCTCGGTCTACGGCCTGTCGGCGGTGGCGGGCGTCTCGGAGGCTCTCTTCGAGCAGGTCGACCACCGTTCCGGCTTCGACCAGCTCCAGCTGGTCTCGGGCGCGATCATCTACGACTACTCGGTGCGCGACAACTCCGTCTTCCCCGACGCCGCGCTCGGCAAGGCCGCGCTCTCCGCCGCGCGACCCGGCGCAATCGAGGTGGGCCGCGTCGGCGGCGGTGCTTCGGCATCCTCAGGAAAGGTGGATGCCGCACGCGTCGAGTTCACTGGGCAGGGCGCCGCCTTCCGCCAGGTGGGCGATGTGAAGGTGCTCGTGGTGACGGTGCTCAATCCCTATGGGGTGATCCTCGACCGCGACGGCCGGATCGTGCGCGGCAATTACGATGCGTCCAGCGGCGAGCGCCGGCATCCGGCCGTCGACTACGAGGCTGCGATCGGCGAGTCCCGCCTCGTCGACTCGATGGCCGGCAACACGACCATCACCGCGGTCGTGACGAACGTCCGGCTGAGCGACATCGAGCTCAAGCAGTTCGGCCTGCAGGTTCACAGCTCGATGCATCGTGGCATCCAGCCCTTCCACACCCCGCTCGACGGCGACACGCTCTTCGCACTCACGACCGACGAGGTGTCGCTGCCGGAGGACCCGGCGACCTCGCGCGGCCGCCTCTCCCTGAATTCCACGGCCGTGGCCACACTCGCCGGCGAGACCGCATGGGATGCCATCCTCTGCGCGGCGGGCTGAGCGCGTGTACGAGTTCGAGAAGTACCGCGCGCCGTCGCAGCCCGAGGTGCACGACCTGGTGCGCAGCAACCCGTTCGCGCTCATCGTGTCCAACGGCGGCGGTGCGGAGGGAGCACCGACCGTCACGCATGCACCGGTCATCATTGAGCGGATGCCGCCGCGAGGTGACTTCGTCGGCGCTGAGCTGCTGGGCCATATCGCCCGGAAGAACCCGCAGTGGCAGCAGCTGACGGACGGCGACCCGGTGCTGCTGGTGTTCTCAGGACCGCACGGCTACGTCTCGCCCACGACCTACGCCGACGACCCGAATGTGCCGACGTGGGATTACGCCGCCGTGCATCTGACGGCTCGCGTGACGGTGCTGGACGACCGTGCCGACGGGATGCACGTCGTCACCCGGACGGTGGAGCAGCTCGAGAAGCTCGAGGCGACGCCATGGGACATGACGACGTCGCTGCCCACGTTCGAGCGCATCGTAGGCGGCATCGTGTCGTTCCGCTTCGAGGTGATCGAGCAGCGTGCCGTGTTCAAGGTGAGCCAGGACAAGCCGAAGGACGTTCGTGACAAGGTGGCGGCAGCGGCCAGGGCTCGGGGCTGCCCTCACGGCGACGTCGCTGCGCTCGTCGAGCGCATCGGAGGAGACGCATGATCGTGCACGAGTGGACGGCGCTGGGTGGTGACGGCCTTGATGAAGGCCGCAGATTCGGAGCCGCGTGGCCGTTGCAGCTGACGGCTGCGCTCGATTCCTACCTCGAGCTGTTCCAGGAGTCGGGGGTCTCGAGTTCCGTCGCGACCGAGGTTGCCCAGGGGTGTCGTGAGGCGACCGAGCAGCACGCCCCAGCAGTGGCCGCCGAGTTCCGTGGCGTGGCCGAAGGGAGTGGGCTGTCGTTGCAGGACGTGTACCTCCTGGCATCCCGCACCGAGGTGCTGGCGCGGATGACGCCGTCGATGGAGTGCTCGACGATCGTGCATGTGCCCGCCGACGGCGGCGGGCCACGCACGCTGCAGACGTGGGACTGGCACGAGACGCTCTCGAACGAGACGGTGGTGCGGCGATTCCGCGCGACGTCCGGCGCGCGGATCGCGACCTTCTGCGAGTTCGGTCAGCCGGCGAAGATCGGGGTGAACAATCGTGGGCTCGGCGTGCACTTCAACATCCTGCATCACCGCTCCGACGGCACTCGGACCGGCGTCCCTGTGCACGTCCTTGCGCGAATGATCCTCGAGGACGCCAGCACCGTCGCGGAAGCCGTCTCAATCGCCGAGAGCGTGCCTCTTGCCGCCTCGAGCGTGTTCACGGTGGCGGCGCTTCGCGACGGCGCTGCCGAGGCGGCGGCCATCGAGGTGTCCCCCGCCGCCGTCGCCGTCATAGCCGCGCAGCCCGGGCACACCCTCGTACACACGAACCACTTCCTCGATCCGGCTCTCGCTGCCGGTGAGTTCTCGCCGTATGAGACGACGAGCGTTCCACGGTACGAGTGTCTCGTCGACGCGGCCGACCTCGCGCGGATCCCGGACCACCACGAGCGGGCGCTGGCATTCGGCGCGATCCGCGACGCGCCGATCACCGTCCGTCCGCGGGCGGACCAGCCGGCCCACCTGCGTTGGGAGAGCAAGCTGACCGTGGCGCTCGACGTGGTGGATGGCGCACTCGAGTACGCGGCCGCGGCACCGGCCGACGTCGCCGACGCGACCTGGGTACGAGTCAGCGCCGCGTGAGCGAGCTGCTGCACGTCGGCGCGCTCATCCCCGCGGTCCTGGGCACGGGCGCGCTCGTGCGGGACCGTCGTCTGCGGCGCGCACCGGAGGTCGTCGCGTCGATCCTCATGCTGGTCGGGATGGCCGACGCGATGCTGTGGCACGTTGTCGCGCCGGTGTACTGGAGCGCGGCGCTGGTCGTCGTCGCACTGGGACTCGTCGTGGGACGGCGCCGCGGGGTGGTCGTGCGCGGTCGCTCGACCGCTGCACGCCGTGTCGGTGCGCACATCGCGCTCACGACCCACATCGCACTCGGGCTCGTGGTCATGGCGGCTCTGCTCGTGCTCACCGGCGAGGGAGCCTCCACAGCACCCGCCTCCGACAGCCACGGCCACGCGGGCGGTGGCGGCGTCGACGGCATTCGCCTGATGACGCTCGCGCTCTGCGCCGGTTACGTGCTCATCACGACGTGGTGCAGCCGCTCGGCGCAGCACCGGTCCGGCGGGCGCCTCCACTACTGGATGATGGCGCTCTCCGCCGTGGCGATGGGCGCGATGACGCTGGCGTGAGTGCCTGTCAGTCACTCAAGCGATCAAGGAGGTCGACGGCTGCCCGCGCGTACTCGCCGATCCATCGATCGTGGATGCGCTTGATCGGCAGGGGCGAGAGCGAGAGGTGACGCTCGCGGCCGATTCTGCGTCCTGAGACGAGCTCGGCGCTCTCCAGCACCCGCAGGTGCTGCAGCACCGTCGTGCGGTCGACCTCGGGGAACCGCGCGCACAGCGCCCCCGTGGTCAGCGGCTCTTCCTTGAGGGCGTCCAGCATGCGACGCCGAAGCGGCGACGCGAGAGCCTTGAAGACCGAATCATCGTCAGGCCCCTTGCCTTCGGCATCCGTCATGTTATAAAAATACAACATGTCTAACGAACTGAACGCTCTGTCTTTCACCGTGTCGGGACGGGTCGCCCGCCCGGTCGCACAGGTCTACGAGGCCGTCGCCGACCCCGATCAGCTGTCGAAGTACTTCACCACGGGCGGCGCGCGTGGCCGCCTCGAACCGGGCGCCGACGTCACGTGGGACTTCGCCGACTTTCCGGGCGAGTTCCCCGTGACCGTGGTCGAGGCCGACCCTCCCCGCAAGCTCGTCCTCCGCTGGGAGGGCCGATCGGCTCTCGAGAGCGAGACGACAACGACCTTCGAGTTCGAGCCCATCGACGGCGACTCGCGCACGCTCGTCACGATCACCGAATCGGCCTGGCAGCTGACGCCGGACGGCGCGAAGAACGCCTTCGGCAACTGCGAAGGCTGGACCGGGATGCTGAACGCGCTCAAGGCCTGGGTCGAGCACGGCATCAACCTGCGAGAAGGCTTCTACGCCTGACGTCCGTCGACCGTGCACGGCCGGGATGTGTCACCGGCGGCCGTCCGAGACGACCGCCGGTGACACTGCCTCGTCAGTGACCGGTCCGGTCAGCTGCGCGGCGGGTGGGCGGGCAGCCACCCCTCGAGGGTCGTCTCGAAGACCTGCGCGCCATCGACGGGCATGAGCGTGCGCTCGTCGATGCGCGCACCGAAGTAGGGCGCCTCGGGGTCGGTGACGACCTCGCGCGGGTCGCCGCGGAAGGCGAGGCCGCGGCGCACGAGCTCGTCCAGGCCCATCACCTCGGGGCCGGCGATCTCGATGTCGGCGTTCAGCGGAGCGCCCGCGGCCGTGCGGGCCACAGCCGTCGCGACGTCCTCCGCGGCGATCGGCTGCATGAGTCCCGGCGACAGGTGGATCGCCTCGTTCTTGCCCGACACCGCGGCGATGCTGCTGATGAACTCGAAGAACTGCGTCGCGTGGACGAGCGAATACGGGATGCCCGACTCGCGGATCAGCTTCTCCTGCGCGGCCTTGCCGTGGAAGTACGAGATGTCCTGCGGACGGTTCGTGCCGACCACCGTCAGGGCGACGTGGTGACCGACGCCGGCCTCGCGCTCGGCAGCGATGATGTTGCCGGTGGCGGTCGTGAAGAACTCCATGACGGCGTCCGGCTCGAACGACGGCGAGTTCGACACGTCGACGACGACGTCGGCACCCTCGAGGACCTCTTTCAGGCCCTCGCCGGTGACGGTGTTCACACCCGAGTTCGGTGACGCCGCGATCGCCTCGTGGCCGTGCTCGGTGAGCTTCGCGACGACCTTCGAGCCGATGAGCCCGGTGCCGCCGATGACGATGATCTTTGCCATGATGTGCCTTTCGTGTCACGAGCGCGGGAGAAGGGGAACGCTCACCAGCTACGACAAGATGGACCGCCCCGCTGTGACGGGTCCGACCGATCTGTCGATTCCGGATGCCCCGGCCCGGGCGTTCAGCGGCGGTTCCAGCTCTCGAGCTTGTCGGGGTTGGCGACAAGCCATGCTTCGCAGACCAGCGACCGCCGCACCCGCAGCACGAGCACCCCGACGACGGTGGCCCCGCGACGGACCACGACGCCCGGCATCCCGTTCACCGACTCGATGACCGTGTCGACCTCGGAGTCGCCCAGTACCCGCGTCAGGTATCGGACGACCTCGACACGACCCCGCAGCGGCGTGCGCGGAGCCGGCACGTGGCCGCCGCCGTCGACCGTGAGCGACGCGTCCAGATGAAGCACGCGAGCGAGGGCCGCGCCATCCGCATTCCTCGTGCCGGCGATCAGGGCTCGGGCCGCGCGCTCATGCTCGGCGGCGAGGGAAGTACTGGTGCGCAGATGCTTCAGCCACGTCGCCCGTCGGCGGCTCATGCCGCAGCCGGGGCGGCGTGCCCCAGCTTGTCGGGGCTCATCGTCCACAGCACCTGGATGATGCCTTCGTCCGACATCGTGAGCGCAAGGGTCGTCATCACGCCGTCCGCATCCGAGATCGTCGCGGCAGGCCGGCCGTTGAGCTGCACCCAGTCGATGGTCTTGCCGATCCAGAAGTGGCTCGAGAAGGCGGCGATGAACTTCGCGACCCGACTGCGACCTGCGACGGGGATACGTGCGGCGAGCTTGACTCCGTTGCCGTCGGTGTAGCTGACGACGTCTTCGGCGAAGAGCTGCTCGAGGGCCGAGACGTCGCCCTTCTGCGCGGCGTCGAGGAACGCCTCGAGTAGCCGGCGATGCTCGGACGCCTCCACCTGGGCGCGCTTGGCCGAGGCCAGGTGCTTGCGCGCCCGGCTGACCAGCTGCCGGGCGCTCTCGACGGTTGCCCCGACGATGTCGGCGATCCGCTCGTACGGATAGTCGAGGGCCTCGCGCAGGATGTATGCGGCGCGCTCGGTGGGCGTGAGCTTCTCGAGCGTCAGCAGGATGGCGAACTGCAGCGCTTCGCCGCGCTCCGCACCCAGCGCGGGGTCGGCATCCGTGTTCACCGGCTCGGGAAGCCATGGCCCGATATATGTCTCGCGGCGAGCGCGAGCGGACTGCGTCGCGTTGATCGACAGCCGCGTCGCGATCGTCGCGAGGAAGGCAGCCGGCTCGAGGATGCTGTCGCGGTCGGTGTTCTGCCAGCGGATCCAGGTCTCTTGCACGATGTCTTCGGCGTCCGCGACGGTGCCGAGCATGCGATACGCGATGCCGAAGATCCGGCGCCGGTGCTGTTCGAAGACATCGACGGCCGAGTCCATGTCATCCGCGTCCGCCGCGGGCGCCGCGCTCACACCCATGCTGCCTCTCACTCCGGTCGCCGCGCTCAGCGTACGCCCGCAGCCGCGTGTGCGGCGAGACCGGAGTTGTCGGGCGCCTGCACGCGCCACTGGTGGAAGGTCGTCGGGGCGATGATCGCGTCCGCGTCGGGCAGCAGCTCCCACCGGTCCAGTCGTGCTCCGAAGTAGGTCGCGAGGGGGTCGGCGACGACCTCGCGTTCGTCGCTGGTCCATTGCAGTTCCCTTTCCGCCAGCTCGCGCAGCTCGAAGATCTCGGGGCCGGCGTGCTCGACGATCGACTGGGTCGGGCGCCCGAGCGCGGTGCGCGCCACGGCGGCGGCCACGTCGTCGGCCGCGATGGGCTGCACGAGCGCGTCGGCGACGTGCGCGATGCCGCTGTGCATCGCCGCGGCGGTGATGCTGCGCACGAACTCGAAGAACTGCGTGCCGTGCACGATGGAGTACGGTCGGCCGGATGCCGTGATGAGGCGTTCCTGCGCGGCCTTGGCCTGGAAGTACCCGCCCTCGGAGCGCGCGAGTCGGTCGGTGCCGACGACCGAGAGCGCGACGTGGTGCCGCACGCCGGCGGCGTCGCCGTACGTGAGCAGGTTCATCGTCGAGGCGTAGAAGAACTCCCGCGCGGCCTCTTCGTCGAGGTACGACGAGTTCGAGGTGTCGACCACCGTCTCGACGCCCTCGAGCGCCTCTTCGAGCCCTTCGCCCGTGTACGAATTCACGCCGGTCGCGCGTGCAGCGACGACGACGTCGTGGCCCGTCTCCCGCAGCCGCGCGACCACGCGGGTGCCGATCAGGCCCGTTCCTCCGATGACAGCGATTCTCATGTCGATCCCTCTCCGTCGCAGCGGTCCGCGCGCGGGCGCGCACGGGCTCATCAGCCATGACCGGATGCCTCGGCCGGATGTGACGGATTCGCGAGAACTCGTCGAAATTCATGTCGGCTGTCACAGCTCGACGGGGTGGGCTGTCGTCTCTGGCAAGGGAACGTCTCCCCCGCTCGACCGATCCCGGCCCTGCTCGACAGATTCGCAAGGAACGATCATGACCACAGAAAAGCCCACCATCGTCCTCGTCCACGGCGCCTTCGCGGAGTCCTCCTCCTGGAACGGCGTGATCCTGCGGCTGCAGGAGCACGGCGTGCGTGCGGTCGCCGCCGCCAACCCCCTGCGCAGTCTCAGCATCGACGCCGCCTACGTGCGCGACGTGATCGCGTCCATCGGCGGCCCCGTCATCCTCGTCGGCCACTCGTACGGCGGGATGGTCATCACCGAGGCCGCCGCCGAGAACAGCGCCGTCGTGGGCCTCGTCTACGTCGCCGCGTTCACCCCCGACACCGGCGAAAGCGCCTTCACCCTCTCGGCGAGCGCTCCCGGCAGCACGCTCGGCGAAGCCCTCGCCGCCTACCCGGTGTCGACGGGCGGCAACGAGTTCGCCATCCGCCCCGACGTGTTCCACCACCAGTTCGCCGCCGACGTGTCCGAAGACGTCACGGCGCTCATGGCGGCGACCCAGCGTCCCGTCACCGAGGCGGCCCTGTCGGACGCCCTCGCGGCGCAGCGTCCGGCGTGGAAGGACACCCCGTCCTGGCACGTGGTCGCCGAACTCGATCTCAACATCCCGGCCGCAGTCCAGCGTGCCGGCGCCGAGCGCGCGGGATCGCGGGGCACGCACGAGATCGCCGGCGCCTCGCACGCCGTCGCCGTCTCGCAGCCGGATGCCGTCGCCGCCGTCATCGCCGCGGCCGGCAAGGCCTACCTCGCGAGCGTGACCGAAGCCGCGTGATCCGACCGGCGACGCCCCCGATGACGGTCCGGTCTCGGGGGCGCCGCCACCACCTTTTCTGCTAGGCGATGCGGGTGCCTGCTCTGCTAGGCGATGCGGGTGCCCGTCGGCAGGCGCCCGGCGGGCGTCCGCGTGCGCGCCCAGGCCCACCACATCAGACCCGCGGCCAGCAGTGCCTGCAGCGCCATGCCGACGAACCAGCTGGGCGCCGTGCGGGCGATGACCTCTTCGGCGGTGTCGGACTGCTCCATCGGGCGCGGGGAGCATTCGTCCCAGCGCTGCTCCAGGTCGGGCGCCTGCTGCGCGTATCGCACGCCGGACTTGATCTGGCCGAACAGGTCGACGGGGTACCCGTCCGCGTTGAACTGGGTCGGCGTCGCATCGGCCAGGATCACGAACGGATTGGCCGCGAGCAGCCACCACACACGGTCGAAGCGCGGCACCTCATACGTCATCACGTGCCAGTCGCCGCATGTGATCTCGACATCCTCGTCGCAGGGGTAGTCGCCCCGCGGCTCCTCCCCCGGCGCACACGGGTAGGTGTCGCCCTCGTACGACTCGTAGTCGAACGACCGGCTGTGACTGGTGACCTCCGAGCGCACCGTGTACCCGACGAGCGCGAAGGCGATGAGCGTGCCGATGACCAGTCCGGCGACGACGAGATACGTGGTCGCGACGGAGAAGAGCGGACGAGACAGGATGCCGCTGAGCGCGACGCCGATCGCCGCGATGACACCCACCTCGAACACGAGCACGAGCAGCGAGACCGAGATGGTCGCCGGGTCCCCACCGCCGGCGAGCGTCGCGATGAGGAGGAACGGCACGGACACGACGACGAACGCGAGCCCCGTGATCCATGCCGCGAGGAACTTGCCCACGAGGATCTCGAACGTCGTGGCGAGCGTGACTTGCACGGGCGCCAGGGTCGCGGCATCCCGATCCCCGTTGATCGCGTTGCCGCTGAGCGTGGGCGAGACCAGCACGACGAGCAGCAGCGTGATGTAGACGATCGTGGAGTAGATCGCCGCGCCGGGTTCGTTCGTGTATCCCCACGCGAGGAACGACAGCGCCGTCACGATCACCAGCAGCAGGGCGAAGACGCCCAGCAGCACGTACCAGGCGACACTGCGGGTGCGCTGCGTCAGCTCGAGGCCCACGATGGTGCCCAGGCGCTGAGCGTTCACGAGGTCGCCTCGCTTCCGTCGGCGGTGGGATGGGAGGGGGCGGATGCCGGAGGCGTGCGTTCGGGTGGAGGCTCGGCCACCGCGACCTGCGGCGGCACGCCTTCGCCGAGGTCGAGGAAGGTGCGCTCGAGCGTCCCCTGTGCGGCCGCGAACTCCACCACGCCGAGTCCCGCGGCGACGAGGTCGCGCAGCGCGGCGGCTGCGGCATCCTCCGTCTCGAAGGCGACCACGGCATCGCGACGGTCGGCGCGCACGGCCTCGGCGGGGATGTTCAGGGCGGTCGCGACCTGTTCGGCGGCGACGGATGCCTCGGCACCCGCGATCCGCACGCGCCAGGGGCGGGCGCGACGCGAGGCCGCCTCGACCCGGCTCGGATCCACGGTGGCACCGGCGACGAGGAAGACGGCGTCGTCGACGACCTCTTCGAGCTCGGACAGGATGTGGCTCGAGACCAGCACCGTGCGGCCCTCACCGGCGAGGCGGCGCAGCAGGATGCGCAGGTCGATGCGGGCCTGCGGGTCGAGCCCCGACGCGGGTTCGTCCAGCAGCAGCACGCGCGGGTCGTGCACGAGCGCCCGCGCGAGTCCCAGCCGCTGCTTCTGCCCTCGCGAGAGCACGCGCGCGGGCGCGTTGGCGAGTTCGACGAGCCCGACTTCGACCAGCAGCGCGTCGGCGCGAGCGGATGCCTCGGGCTTCGGCATCCCGTACAGCCGCGCCGTCACCTCCAGCGTCTCGCGCGACGTGAGCGTGCCCCACGCGCCGAGTGCGTCGGGCATCCAGCCGAGCCGAGCGCGGGCGGCCTGCGGCTCGGCGACCGGATCGACCCCGTCGAGGCGGATGGTGCCCGCGTCCGGCGCGAGCAGCGACGCGAGCATGAGGAGCAGCGTCGTCTTGCCCGACCCGTTGGGCCCGACGAGCCCCGTGACGCGGCCCGCGTGCGCCTGCAGCGTCACGTTGCGCACCGCCTGAACCTCGCCGAACGCTCGGCGCACACCCTCGACCACGATGCCCTGGGAAGTCACGCTCTCACCCTAGAGGTGCGCCGGCGTCTGTCCCCGCCGCCCCGCGGCCCCTCCGCCTCGCGGCGTCTATTCGCCGAGCCGTCGCAATTGGCCGCCCAGGCTCGGTAGAGGCGGCCGTTCGCGACGTCTCGGCGCGCTGCATCGCGCGCGGGAGGGGGCCAGGCGGAGGGGGCCAGGGCAGGAGTCCGGCTCAGGAGCGGAAGAAGTCGACTCCGAGGTCGGGGTGGTCGACGAAGACGCCGTCTACGCCGGCTTCCCGGATCACGGACCACTCCGACTCCCAGTCGCCGAACGCCGACGGGCCGCCACGACCACGGAACTGACCGATGAGGAAGTTGTTCTCGGGTCGGACCGTCCAGGTGAACACCTGCAGGCTCCGCTCGTGCGCGTCGGCGACGATCGGCGACGGTCCGGTCAGTCGCCCCAGCTTGTCGGGCGCGAGGATCATGCGCTTGTCGAGACTGATGCCGTCGACGCGTCCGACGAGCGCATCCAGGCCCGCGGGCGCCGCAGTCTGCCGGTATGTCAGCGCGGCTTTGCCGTGCGCCGACAACAGGTCGAACGGACGCCCGGCGGCCTCCAGCAGATACACGTACGCGGCCGGGATGCCTCGTTCCTGCAGCGCGTACAGAACGCTCGACTCGAACGACTCGATGACGAGGGGCAGCTCCCCCGCGGCCCAGCCGGCGTCGCGCAGCTCCGCGTCGATGAGTTCGGCGACATCCCAGCCGCCGGAGCCACCGAAGCACGTGCGGAAGTACGTGGCGTGCTTGATCTCGAGCACCACGCCGATCTCGCGACCGTGCTCGAGCGAGGCATCCCGCACCGCATCCAGCACGTCCCGCAGGCGCAGCACCGGCTGCTGATCGTCGAAGCTCGCACTGGACGGCCGCAGCTGCGGCAGCCGCTCGCGGCACCGGAGCGTGGCGAGCTCGTCCCACGTGAAATCCTCGGTGAACCACCCGGTCAGCTCGGCGCCGTCGATCGTCTTGGTGGTGCGGCGATCGGCGAACTCGGGGCGGTCGGCGACGTCGGTGGTGCCCGAGATCTCGTTCTCGTGCCGCACGACCAGCACGCCGTCGCGCGACACGACGACATCGGGCTCGACCGCGTCGACGCCCATCGCGAACGCGAGGTCGTACGAGGAGCGCGAGTGCTCTGGTCGATAGCCGGGCGCACCGCGGTGCCCGATGACGAGCGGAGTCCGGCGCGGCACGAACCCAGCGTAACCATCCACGATCGGCCGGGCCGGGGCATCCGTTCATAGCCTCCTCACAGCGGGAATCTGGGCGCGTGCACAGGCGTTCGGATACTGTGGATTCACAGCACCCCTGCTGGGACTTCCTTGACATTGGAGTGTGAGAGCAAGTGGCCCTCAACAACCCCGCGTTCAGCAACCCGGCCTTCCAGGATCCGAAGGCCGTTCAGACCTACCCGGGCGGCCGTCAGGCAGCGGGTCTGACCCCGCCGCCCGCAGCGCAGGCGCAGTACGGCGCCGCGCAGCACGCCGGAACGGATGCCGCGACCCAGGCACACCTCGAAGGCATGTACGCCGCCCCGTCGGCCGGCGCCGTCGAGACCGACCGCATGACGGTCGAAGACACCGTGTGGAAGACCGTCGGTCTCTTCGCCATCCTTCTCGTCACCGCCGCCGTCGGCTGGGTGTGGACGATGGCGGGCGTCACCGCGGCCAACCCGAACCCGTCGATCCTGCCCTGGATCATCGGCGGACTCGGCGGCTTCGTGCTGTCGCTCGTCGTGATCTTCACCTCGCGCAAGAAGGTGCGCCCGGCGCTCATCTTCGCCTACGCCGCGTTCGAGGGGCTCTTCGTCGGTGGCATCTCGGCGTTCTTCGAGTTCATCTGGCCCGGAATCGTCGTGCAGGCGACCCTCGCGACTTTCGCGGTCGTGGGTGTGACCCTCGCGCTCTTCGCGAGCGGCAAGGTGCGCGCGTCGAAGAAGGCCACCAAGGTCTTCATGATCGCGATGCTCGGCTATCTCGTGTTCTCGCTGATCAACGTCGGCCTGATGCTCTTCAACGTGCCGCTGGCCGGTGGCGCGTTCGGTCTGCTGAGCCAGGAGGTCTTCGGCATCCCGCTGGGCCTCATCATCGGTGTGCTGGTCGTGATCATGGCGGCCTATTCGCTGGTGCTCGACTTCGACCAGATCCAGCAGGGTGTGCGCAACGGCGCTCCCCGTCCGTATGCCTGGGTCGGCGCCTTCGGCATCATGGTGACGGTCGTCTGGCTGTACATCGAGATCCTCCGCATCCTCGCGATCCTGCGCGGCAGCGAGTAAGCACCGCGTCCCTTCGGAAGGCCGTCCGGTTCACCGGGCGGCCTTTCGCATTGTGTCGGCGGCGGTCCCGCTGCAGCGGATGACGGCGGTGCGTGCCACCATCGGTGCATGACGCGCTACGCGATCGATCTGCCGGCGGCGATACGTCTGCTCGAGGACGACGCCGCTGTCCCGGCGCAGCACAGCCTCGTAGGGCCGAACCTGCTGCGATCCCAGGCCTTGTCCGCGCTGTATCGCAGCGTGCGTTCGGGCGAGCGCTCCCCCACCGAGGGTCGCGAGCTGCTCGAACGGCTCGCCGCCCTCAAGATCCGGCTGCTCGGCGATCGGGTGTCGCGCGCGGTGGCGTGGCAGATCGCGGATCAGCTCGGCTGGGACGACACGGCGGATGCCGAGTATCTCGCCGTCGCGAAGCTCCAGGCCGATGCGCTCGTCGCGCTGGACCCGGCGCTCCGCGACGCGGCAGAGGGCATCGTTCCGCTCGCCGACTTCGACGACCTCACCCGCTGAGCCGGCGCCCGCGTTCTGCTGTGGGCGGAACACCTGGGCGGCGGCGGCATCCGCGTTCTATCGTGACGGCATGGCCGAGATCATTCCGCTGCCGACCCCGTCCGAGCGCCGCTCCGCGCGCGATCCCGAGCCGCTGTGGCGCGACGCCCTCGGCGATCGTCTGCGCCGTCTGCGGCATGAACGCGGCGAGCGCCTCGCCGACACGGCCGAGCGCGCCGGGGTGTCGCCGCAGTACCTGTCGGAGATGGAGCGCGGCCTCAAGGAGCCGTCGAGCGAGATGATCGCCGCCGTCGCCGGAGCCCTCGAGGTCACGCTCATCGAGCTGACCGCCGGAGTCGTCGACGACCTGCGCTCGCAGGCTTCGGAGCGCTCCGCCGTCGGCGTCCGTGCGACCTTCACCCTCGCCGCCTGACGTTCCGGCATGCCGCGCGGCCCGGGTCGCCCGTGCCCGGATTGCTCGACGCTGCTCCCGTCGTGCTCGCCCCGCGCCCCTCGCCGCCCGACGTCCGGCACTTCACGCCCCCACGCGCGGCCTGACTGACGCTCGCCCCACGGTTGCTCCGCCCTGCGCCTGTCGTGCTCGCCCCGCGCCCCTCGCCGCCTGACGTCCGGCACTTCACGCCCGCACGCGCGGCCTGGCTGCCGCTCGCCCCACGGTTGCTCGACCCTGCGCCTGTCGCATCCCGGGCGCCGTCACTCGCGCTCGACCGTCGTTCGCTTGCCCTGAATGCACGGCGAACCAGCCGATCCGCGTACATGCAGGGCAAGTGAACCGGGGGTGGCGCGGCAGAACCCCTGGCCGCGGCATCCGTCGCCTGGATAGCCTCGGAGACATGAGCCCGTCGAAGACCCCCGCCGAGATCCTCGATATCGGCGGCCACGAGGTGCGCATCTCGAGTCCCGACAAGGTGGTGTTCCCCGAGCCGGGCCTGACGAAGCTCGACATCGTGCGGTACTACCTCGCCGTCGCCGACGGTGCCCTGCGAGGCGCAGGCGGGCGGCCCATGGTGCTCAAGCGCTTCCCCAAGGGCATCGACGCCGAGCCGTTCTTCCAGAAGCGCGTGCCCGAGAACCACCCCGACTTCATCGATACCGCGACGCTGCAGTACGCCTCCGGTACGTCGGCCGAAGAGGCGGTGATCCGGGATGCCGCGGGCCTGGCGTGGATCGTCAACCTCGGCTGCCTCGACCTGAATCCGCATCCCGTGCGCGCCGAAGATCTTGACCGGCCCGACGAGCTGCGCATCGACCTCGACCCGATGCCGGGGGTCGACTGGTCGCAGATCGTGGACGTCGCCTTCGTCGCGCGCGAGGTACTCGACGACGTCGGCCTGGTCGGCTGGCCGAAGACGAGCGGCTCACGTGGCCTGCACATCCTCGTGCGCATCGCGCCGCAGTGGGATTACAAGCAGGTGCGGCTCGCCGCCGAGACCCTGGCCCGCGAGGTCGAGAACCGGGCGCCCGGGCTCGCGACCGCGCGGTGGTGGAAGGAGGAGCGCGGCGAGAGCGTGTTCGTCGACTTCAACCAGAACGCGAAGGACCGGACCGTGGCATCCGCGTATTCGATCCGCCCGCTGCCCGATGCGCGCGTGTCGACGCCGCTCGACTGGGACGAGGTTCGCGAGCGCCGGCCCGAGGAGTTCACCGTCCTGACCGTGCCGTCGCGATACGCCGAGGTCGGCGACCCGCACGCGGGCATCGACGACGCGGTCGGCACGCTCGACGGTCTGCTGCGCCTGGCCGAAGAACTCGGACCCGCTGAGAAGCCGCCGCGCGCAGGCGGCGCGGACGGCCGGCGGCAGTCCACGATGCCGCTCATCGAGGTGGCCCGCACCAAGACCAAGCCCGAAGCGCTCGAGGCTCTCGAGGAGTGGAAGTCGCGGCATCCGTCGGTCACCGAGCAGCTGCATCCGGCGGATGTGCTCGTCGACGGCATGCGCGGGTCGTCGTCGCTCTGGTACCGCGTGCGGGTGAACCTTCAGCACGTGCCGGAGGCCGAGCGCCCGCCGCAGGAAGAGCTCATCGCCGACTACGACCCGTGGGCCGGCAAGACCTGGCCCGGCCGTCCCGGCTCCTGACCGCACCCGGCGCATCGGTCGCGTGGGCGCAAGCCGCGTCCGCAATTCAGTCCCACCGGAATGGGCGAAGGAGCGTCGCCACGGAATTTCGCGGGCCTGAACTACTCGACCGACCGGTAGGACTGAGTTGCAGACGCCCCTCATCCCCGAACAGGGCATCCCGGGCGTCGAGCGAGCAGCGCTGGCCCACCCACGCCGCCGGAGGCTCCGCTCGCTCAACGACCCGAGGGCGGTCAGGCACGCAGTCCGGCTTCGAGGCGCTCGAGGCCGTACTCGAATGCTTCGTCCACGTCGCCGCCGAGGCGGAACGCGCCCGCCAGCTCCATGTTGATGAACCCGGTCGCCCACGCCACGACGAGCCGTGCCGCCTCGAGGGCGTGTTCGTCTCCGACGAGCGCCCGCGTCGCGTCGAGGACCGGACCCGCCGCGCGACCCAGCGCCTCCGACGCCCCGTCGATGGCATAGAGCAGCCGGAAGCCTTCCGGGTGCTCATGCGCGAATGCCCGGTACACGCGCGCAAGGCCGGCGATGTCGAGACCGGATGCCGCAAGCCGGCCGGTCAGCTCGTCCGCCGTCGCTTCGGCCACCAGCAGCACCAGCGCATCGCGATCCCGCACGCGCTTGTACAGCGACGGCGCACGCACGCCGACGCGTTCGGCCACCGCCTGCATCGTGAGACCGGCGGTGCCGCCCGTCTCCAGCAGCTCTCGGCCAGCGGCGACGATGTCGGGCAGGGTCGTGCGTTCCGGTGTCGGCATCCGTTCCTCCTCGAAGGCTATTGACGTAAGCCATCATAGCTACGTATCATAGCCATACTCAAGGAGGCATCATGAAGCTCGGTCCCCACCTGCACCGCCTCGGCAACGACATCGTCGCCGCGTACCTGATCGACGTTCCGGAGGGCATCACGATCATCGACGCCGGACTCCCCGGCCATTGGCGCGATCTGCAGGACGAGCTGGCCGCGATCGGCCGCCCGATATCAGACGTGCGCGGCGTCGTGCTGACCCACGGCGACAGCGACCACGTGGGCTTCGCCGAGAGGCTGCGCCGCGAGCACGGTGTGCCGGTGTACGTCCACGCGGCGGATGCCGATCGTGCCCGCGGCGGCGACAAGCCCAAGACCGAGATGGGCCGTATGCGCCTGGCACCCACGCTCGGATTCTTCGCATACGCGCTGCGCAAGGGCGGCGTGCGTACGACGTACCTCACGGAGGTGACCGAGGTCGCCGACGGCGATGTGCTGGATCTGCCTGGCGCGCCGCGGGTGATCGGGCTGCCCGGGCACTCGCCGGGCAGCATCGCCGTCCACGTTCCGGCGGCCCGCGCCGTGTTCGTCGGCGACGGGCTGACCACGCGGCACGTGCTCACCGGGCGCACCGGTCCGCAGCCGGCGCCGTTCACCGACGACCCCGCCGCGGCGTTGGCTTCGCTCACGGCACTCGCGAACGTCGACGCGGACTGGGTGCTGCCGGGCCACGGCGCACCCTGGCACGGGTCGCCCGCCGAGGCTGCGGCATCCGTCAGGGCTGCCGCCTCGGCGGCCACCGGCTGAGCCATTGGCACTCCGGGTTCACGGGCGCCTCCGCGGCAATCCGGCGCGTCTGCCGCAAACAACTGCCCCCGCGACGCCCGCTGCTCCCGTGCGCAACTCCGGAAGAATCGGCAGCCAGGGCCCCGTGAGGCACCCCGGACGCCGGTTCTTCCGGAGTTGCGCACACCCGACGCCGGTACGGACGGCCGGGGCGCAGCCGCGGGTGCCGCAGGACGATGCCCGCGCCTCAGGCCACGCCGCGCTCGAGCACGTGGTCGGCGAGCCCGTAGGCCACCGCGTCGACGGCGGTGAAGACGCGGTCGCGGTCGGTATCGGCCCGCAGCTTCGCGGCATCCTGTCCCGTATGCCGGGAGAGGATCGCCTCGACGTCGCCGCGAACGCGCACCAGCTCGTCGGCCTGCAGGATCAGGTCGGGGATCGTGCCGCGCCCCTGCCCGGCGGGCTGATGCAGCACGACGCGCGCGTGCGGCAGTACCGAGCGCTTGCCGTGCGCACCGGCGGCGAGCATCACGGCGCCGACGCCGATCGCCTGGCCCACGACGGTGGTCGCGACGTCGGGCCGCACGTGCTGCATCGTGTCGTAGATCGCGAGCATCGCGGCCGGATCGCCGCCCTCGCAGTTGATGTAGAGCTGGATGTCGCGCTCCGGGCTGTCGGCGTCGAGGTGAAGCAGCTGAGCGATGAGAGCGTTCGCGACGCCGGCGTCGATCCCCGTGCCGAGATAGACCACGCGCTCGGCGAGCAGGTGCGAGTAGACGTCCATGATGCGGTCGCCGCGCGGATGCTGCGCCACGACGTTCGGAATCGTGTACGAGCTCATGCCGCCACCTCATTCGTTCGCTCAGCCGGGACCCCGAGCCCTGCGGGCCGGCGCCGTCGCGGCACGACCTGTGAGAAGTCGTCGACGATGCCGTCGATGAAGCCGTACTCGAGTGCCTGGGTCGCCGTGTACCAGCGGTCGTGCAGCGAGTCCTCGAAGATGCGCTCGACCGGCTGGCCCGTGTCTTCCGCGGTGAGCCCGAGCACGGTGTCGCGGACGTACCGCAGATCGTCGGCCTGAACCTCGACCTCGACCGCCGAGCCGCCGATGCCGGCCGATCCCTGGTGCATCAGGATGCGCGCGTGAGGCAGGGCCCGCCGCTTGCCTTTGGTGCCCGACGACAGCAGGAACTGCCCGGCACTGCATGCCAGGCCGAGCGCGAGCGTCGCGACATCGTTCGGAATGAGCCGCATGACGTCGCGGATCGCGAGCATCGACGGCACCGAACCACCCGGTGAGTGGATCCAGAGGGCGATATCGGATGCCTCGTCCTCCGCCGCGAGCGCCAGCAGCTGGGTCGCGAGCAAGGTGCCGTTGTCATCGTCGAGCGGACCGTCGAGCACGAGCACGCGCTGGTGGTACAGCTCGCGCCGAGCCTCGGCTCCGAACTGCGGGATCTTGCCTTCTTCTGCCATGCCTCCAGCCTGCGTCGCGGCGCCGGCCGTGGCATCCGGATCCGCTCCCGGCGGCTCCGCCCACAGCGGAGCCGGAGCGACATCGTGACCTGGGACGGTCCACCGCGACAGCGCCGGTCGGTTGACCCGCCCAGCAGAAGTCCGCCAGCATGACGAGCATGTATCTCGTCTCCGTGATCGCCACGACGTTCGTCCTGCCTCTGCTCGCCACGATCATCGAACTGGTCGCATCACCCGGCTCAGACCCGCTGGTGGTCGCGGGCAAGTGGTTCGTCTTCTTCGGCGTGGGCATCCGCCTGCTCCTCGCCGGCCTGAGCCAGATCTTCCGTCCGGGGTTCACCGCGAAGAACCTGCTGGGCATCGAGACAGATGACGCGAACCAGGTCGTGCAGGAGCTGGGATTCGCCAACACCGCGATGGGCATCGCCGGCCTCGTGGCCTACTTCTTCGCTCCTTCGTGGCTCCCCGCGGTGGCCGCCATCGCCGGCATCTTCCTTCTGCTGGCGGGCCTGCGGCACCTCGTGAAGAAGGGCAAGAGCGCCACGGAATGGATCCCCACGATCACCGATCTGATCCTCGCCGTCGTCCTTCTCGCGTTCGTGGTCGTCTCGCTTCTCGCGTGACGGGCCCGGGAGTGCGGTCGTGACCTTCACCGCCGCGTCGACTCGGGCGACGCGATCGTGAGCGCCTCGAGCGCCCGCCGCTCGCCTGCGCCACGTCCGAGCGCCCGCCGCTCGCCTGCGCCACGTCCGGGCGCCGGCCGCTCGGCGCCCGCGCCCAACCTGGCGATGGTGATCGTCGCCATGACGATCGGCAACGCGATCATCCTGGTGAGCCAGACCGCGATTCCGTTGGCCCTGCCCTCGGTGATGGAAGAGCTGCAGGTGGGATCGTCCGCGTCGCAATGGGTGCTGACGGCGGGCCTTCTGCCACTGGCAGGCTTCCTCGTTCTCGGGGGTCGGCTGGCCGACCTGTTCGGGCTGCGGCGCGTGTTCGTCCTCGGCACTACCATCTTCGCGCTCGCATCACTCGGAGCCGGACTCGCGCCGACCTTCGAGCTGCTGGTGGTGGCGCGAGCGGTGCAGGGGGTCGGCGGCGCCCTCCTGCTGCCGACGTCGGTGGCGATCGTCTCGTCGGTCGCCGGCGCGAAGCAGGCCGGACGAGCGCTGGGAGCCCTCGGCGGTGCAGCGGCTGTGGCCGGGGCATGCGGCCCGATCATCGGCGGCGCACTCACAAGCGCGTTCGGGTGGCGGGCTGTCATGCTCGTCAACGTCCCGCTCGCCGTCTTCGCGCTGGTCATGTCGCTCCTGGTCGTGCCGAGGGATCCCCGGTCTGCAGAACGGCCCCGCGTGGACCTCCTGGGTGCGGCGCTGCTGTGCATCGCCCTGGTCGGCGTCGTGTTCGGCATGACGCAGTCCCAGGTGTGGGGCTGGACCTCGCCCGGGGTGTACCTGCCGATCGCGGCGGCGGTCGCGGCAGGGGTGGCCTTCTTCGTGGTCGAGCGTCGCATCCGCGATCCGCTGATGAATTTCGCTTTGCTGCGCAGACACAGGGACTATGCCGGAGCGACCATCAGCCAGGGCCTGGGCGGCATGCTCGAGATGGGCCTCGGGATCGTCTTTCCCTTGGTGCTCATCCTCAGCATCGGCCTCGACCCCGTCATGGCAGGTCTCGCCCTCCTTCCGACGACGCTGCCGATGGTCATCGTCGCCCCGCTTGCCGGTCGGTGGTACGACAGGTCGGGCGGCCGGACTCCGCTCGTCGTCGGTTTCGCTCTTCTTGCCCTCTCCGCGATCGCGCTGATGTTCGGTGTGTGGGCCGGCGGGCTCGGGCCGCTCATTCCGGGGCTGTTCCTTTACGGCGTGGGCCTCGCGATCGTCCTGACCGTGAACGACCCGGTGTCGCTGGATTCCGTTCCGAAGCAGTACCACGGCGAGGTGTCGGGGGTCTCGGCGACGGCAGAGCAGTTCGGCGGCGCGCTCGGGATCTCGCTGCTCTTCGTCGTGCTGCAGACCTCGTACGTCGCCCGCCTGCATGCGCTCGTCGATGAATCGTCTCTGTCGGATCTCAGCAGTGAGCAGTACGCGCAGTTCCACAAGGCGATGGACCAGGCCGAGCAGACGGGGCTGAACTTCCAGAGCTTCGATCCGAGCTTCCAGCCCTACCTTCAGACGGCCTACGACGCCGGTACCTTCGGCTACGTCATCACCTTCGCGGCCACCGCACTCATCGCCGTACTCGGCGTCATCTCGTCGCTGCTGCTCGTTCGCAGGTCGCGCGCCGAGGCTCCGACCGACATGTCCTCACCCGAGTCGGTCTTCGCCGCGAGCGTGACGGTCGGCAGCGGCCAGTCGCGGCGTCGATCCGTCGGCTAGACCCGGCGCGAGGGCGCCGCGAGCACGTCGCGCACGGCCTGCGCGAGCGCCTCGGTGACGCGGTCGGGGTCGACGCGTCGGGCCATCTGCGCGGCCTCGCGGGCGAGGCGCGCGTGCTCGTCGGGGTCGTCGACCACGCGGACGATCGCCGCCGCGAGCGCGTCGATGTCGCCGTCGGGCACGAGCACGCCGCCGCCGTTCGCGAGGTGATCGCGTGGCCCGTAACGCACGTCGTACGCCACGACGGGGCATCCGTGCACCATCGCCTCGACGATCGCGAGCGCTTGGCCTTCGAACGCGGAGGTGGTGAGGAACGCGGATGCTTCATCCAGCACGCGTCCCGGATCGTCCGTGATGCCCCGCAGCACGACATGCGCGCCGAGACCCAGCTCGTCGATCAGCTGCTGCAGGCGGTCGTGCTCGACACCTCCGCCGTAGATGTCGAGCGTCGCGTGAGGCACCGAGGCCAGCACGGACCGGAAGGCGCGGATGGCGTGGTCGACGCGTTTTCCGGGCGCCAGGCGATTGAGCATGACGACACGGCCCCGGTCGCGCTCCGAACCGGGCACGACCGAGGAGGCCGCGGGCACGCCGGCCGGGATCACGAGATGCACGCCCTCGTCGCCGAACCGCTCGACCACGTCGGTGCGCTGCGACTGGCTCAGCCACAGCACGGCATCGAAGCGCTCCGCCATGCTGAACCAACGGTCCCACAGGGCGTTGACGGGCGCATCGGGCGTGTAGGGCGGCTCGAGGTGGATCGTGTGGATCGAGTGGATCAGCCGCACGCCCGGGTCGCTCCAGCCGGCGATGAGCTCGCCGAGCTGCCGCGACTCGCAGATCACGACGACCGGCTTCTCGCCGCCCGTCGCCCGCAACTGCGCAACGACGTGCTCGAGCCACGCGCGGTACAGCTCCCCGAACCCGGTCAGCACGCCGATCACGGCACCGTCTGGTCCGTACACCGCGACCGGCGCCGTGGTGATGTGCCAATCGGGATCGCCGTGGATCACCGGGATGCCGACCAAGGGACGCCCTTCGGCGTCGTCGACGCGGCGGTACTCCAGGGCGGGGTCGGGCTCGCCAGGCCGCGCTGCGGTGCGCAGCCAATCAGCGGCTCCGCCGCGGGGATCGGATGCCTCGTCGAACAGGTTGCGCATGCGCTCGGAGTCGACGATCAGGTCGCGCGCGTCGAATGCCCGCCGGTGCTGCGCGTGGGCGGCCGCGGTGCCGGGGTCGAACGTCAGGATGAGCGGGCCGCGTCCCTCGTGCACGCCGGCGGCGGCCATCTGCCGCGCCCGGGCGAGGACCGCAAGCCCGTACCCGCCGTCGTGATCGGGAATGAGCCTGCTCGAGAGGATCAGGTACTCGGCATCCGGAAACTGCGTCACGGTCCTATCCTCCCCCACCCTCCGGTGCACCGCCCGCGCTACCCCGCGGGCGCACCCGCGCGCCGCTCGCGGCGACCGCGCGGGAGAGACGACGGATGCCGCGGACATGAGTCCGCGGCATCCGTCAGGTCGTCATTCCCACTCGATGGTGCCCGGGGGCTTCGAGGTCACGTCGAGCACGACGCGGTTGACCTCGCGCACCTCGTTGGTGATGCGGTTCGAGATCTTCGACAGCACGTCGTAGGGCAGGCGGGTCCAGTCGGCTGTCATCGCATCTTCGGACGAGACCGGGCGGAGCACGATGGGGTGCCCGTAGGTGCGGCCGTCGCCCTGCACGCCCACCGAGCGGACGTCGGCGAGCAGCACGACCGGGCACTGCCAGATCTCGTTGTCGAGCCCCGCCCGGGTCAGCTCTTCGCGCGCGATGGCGTCGGCGTCACGCAGAATCTCGAGGCGGTCAGCGGTGACCTCACCGACGATCCGGATGCCGAGGCCGGGGCCCGGAAAGGGCTGGCGGCCCACGATCCCTTCCGGCAGGCCGAGCTCGCGGCCGATCGCGCGCACCTCGTCCTTGAAGAGGGTGCGCAACGGCTCGACGAGCTCGAACTGCAGGTCTTCGGGCAGGCCGCCGACGTTGTGGTGCGACTTGATGTTCGCGGTGCCCGCGCCGCCGCCGGACTCGACGACATCGGGATACAGCGTGCCCTGCACGAGGAAGCGGATGGGCTCACCGTCGGCCTCGGCCTCGGCGATCAGCGCCTTCTCTGCTTCTTCGAACGTGCGGATGAATTCGCGTCCGATGATCTTGCGCTTCTGCTCGGGGTCGCTCACGCCGGCGAGCGCGGTGAGGAACCGCTCGCGCGCATCGATCGTGATGAGCCGCACGCCGGTCGAGGCGACATAGTCCTGCTCGACCTGCTCGCGCTCGCCCTTTCGCAGCAGTCCGTGGTCGACGAAGATCGCGGTCAGCTGGTCGCCGACGGCCTTGTGCACGAGCGCCGTCGAAACGGCCGAGTCGACGCCGCCCGACAGTGCCGAGATCACCCGGCCCGACCCGATCTGGGCCTGGATGCGCTCGACCTGCTCGGCGATGACGTTGCCGCTGTTCCAGTCCGCAGGAAGACCGGCGGCCTTGTGCAGGAAGTTCTCGAGCACGTTCTGGCCGTAGTCGGTGTGCTTGACCTCGGGATGCCACTGCACGCCGTAGAGGCGGCGCTCATCGCTCGCGAAGGCGGCCACGCGGGTCGCCGACGTCGAGGCGAGCACGTCGAAGCCCTCGGGTGCCCGCGACACCTGGTCGCCGTGGCTCATCCACACGTTCTGCTCGGCCGGCTGGCCGCCCAGGAGCACGCCGCCGTCACCCGTGACCGCGGCATCCGTCGCTCCGTACTCCCGGAGTCCCGTGTGCGCGACCTCGCCGCCCAGCTGCTGCGCCATCACCTGGAAGCCGTAGCAGATGCCGAGTGTCGGGACGCCGAGCTCGAGCACCCCGGTGTCGAGCTGCGGGGCGCCCTCTTCGTAGACCGACGAGGGTCCGCCCGAGAGGATGATGCCGACGGGGCTCTTCGCCGCGATCTCGGCGGCCGTCGCGGTGTGCGGCACGATCTCGCTGTACACGCCCGCCTCGCGCACGCGCCGGGCGATCAGCTGCGCGTACTGCGCACCGAAGTCGACGACGAGGACGGGGCGCTGGGATGTCTCGGTCTGCTGTGTCAACGCAGGTTCTCCGTCGGGATCGTTTGGGTGAGGGAAGAGTGATCGGCTCGCGTGTGCAGTTCTTCGTCCTCACGGCGCCGGAGGTAGGCCCTCACCTCGCGGGCGACGCGCGCCTCCATGAAGAACGACAGGAACGGCACGATGCCGCCGAGCGCGAGCATGATGAAGCGACCGAACGGCCACCGCATGAGGCTCCACACGCGGAAGCACGAGAAGAGGTACACGACGTAGAACCAGCCGTGCGCCACGAGGATGAACAGCGAGATGTTGAAGCCGTCGCCGACGGACGTCATCTCGCACGCGTTCGTCATGGGTGCGAACAGCGACCACCACTGGCAGTCCGGGCCCGCGATGACAGGTGCGAACCAGAGCAGACCGCCCGAGCCGCCGGCGAAGAGCTCGACATGGATGGGCGTGTACTTGAGGATCATCTCGGCGAGCAGCAGAAGCAGCATCGTGCCGGTGATGATCGAGCAGATCTGGTAGAACTTCAGGGCTCCGCGGATCGCCGGAAAAGAAGCGAGCTTGGGGGCGCGGGGCATGGCGTCCAGTCTACCCGCGGGATTCTGCGGCGCCGTTCGACGACGGGTGCCGCATCCACGCACGTCGCCCCCGTCCTGGCAGGACGAGGGCGACGTGTGAAGGCGATCAGTCCGCGGTCGGCAGCGTCACCTCGATCAGCCCGGCCGGGTAGCGGTCGCGTGCCGACACGAACAGTAGGTCGCGCTCGGTATCGATCGACACTCCATAGACCTTGTTGCCGTAGGCGTGGGCGCTCAGCCGCTGCACGAGCGACAGATCCGAGGCCTGGTAGATCGTCGCACCGGACTGCTCGAAGAGCGTGTTCTGGTTGCCGACGATGACCAGCCCGGCCTCAGCGTCGACGTCGATGGACCGGAAGTCGGCCTCGGCGGTCTCGAGGGTGGCGACGAGCGAGTAATCCACACCGCTGTAGACGCGGATTCCTTGCGTCGACCCCGCGGTGTCGCTGTTGCTCACGTAGATGAGGTCGTTCACCTCGTCGTACGCGACGCCGTGCGTGCGCCAGGGACCGCCGTCCGCCGGCCCCTCGACGAGACGGATGAGCTCACCCGACTCGGCGTTGCGGACGTCGAAGCCGGTGCCGCGGAGGCCGCCGAACACGCGACCGCCCGCGAAGTCGACATCCATCCCGCGCACGCCGCCCGAGAAGGCGAAGGGTCCTGCGACCTTCGCGCCGGTCTCGGCATCCATGATCACCCAGTTGCCGCCGAACGCGACGGTGAGGTTGCCCGTCTCCGTGTCGAAGGCGATATCGCGCAGGCCGTCCTCGACCGGATCGAGAGTCGGAGCACTGAGGGTGCGCACGATCGTGTCGGTCTCAGGGTCGATCACATGCACCCGCGCCGGACGCATCTCATCCGCGAGGTAGACGAGGCCGGTGGCCGGGTCGACCGCGGAGCCGACGGGACGGATCTCATCGGCGCCCTCGGCCGTCTCTGTCGGGATCGCCGTGAGAGCGGTGGCCGTGTAGGGCTCCGGGCCAGGATCCGTCGGATCCGTGGGATCCGTGGGATCGGTCGGGTCCGTGGGATCGGTCGGGTCCGTGGGATCGGTCGGGTCCGTCGGATCCTCCGTCGCGGTGCGGATGCTGACCGTGACGGCCCTCGGCTCGAGCTCCTCGCCCGGAGGGTTCAGGCGGAAGTCGCGGTTGGCGACGAAGACGCGCTGTTGTTCTTCGTCGACGGCGATGCCGTAGCCGTCGCGACCGAACTCGGGACCCACGTTGTCGACGTGCAACGCGCCCGTCTCCAGGTCGTGCACGGAGAAGCCGCCGCCGGTTGCGCCGCTGCCGGTGTACCCGATGTAGAGGAGTCCGCGCCCGGAGTCGATGTCGAGCTGACGCGCATCCGGGCGAACGGCCGCCTCCCACATCTTGGCGAAGTCGTTCGCGGCGTCGAACGCCTGAATGCCGGGGTTGCCCTCGACATCGGTGAACGACGTGGTCACGATCCAGCCGGTCGCCGGGTCGGCGGCGACGTAATAGGCATCTGCAGTCCCGTTGATCACGCCGAGCGACTCGCCCGTCGAGGCGCGGAACACCTCGACACCCCGGGCTGGCACCGCGACGTAGACGAAGTCGTTCACCGGGTCGACATCGATCGATCGGTTGGACTCGATGATCGGGTACGACCCGCGAACCACCTGGCCGAAGTCCGCGTCGGCGATCGATACCACCACCCAATTGCGGTTCTGCTGACCCACGTAGAGCAGCTGCTTCTCTTCGTCGATGCCGAGATCGCGGATGTTCTCGGGCAACGTCATCTCACGCAGCACCTCATCCGTGTCGGGGTCGATCTCGAAGACCTTCCGGCTGTTCTGGTCGCCCAGGTACAGCACGTCGCGCGTCTGGTCATAGGCGACGCCCGCGGGCAACGCCGCGGTGTGCTCGCCACCGACGCTGTTGGGCATCACCGAGCTGAGGTGTCCCAGCTGTTCGTAGGCGAACGGCTCGCTCGGATCCGTCGGCTCCTCCGGCTCGATGCGCGTGCTCTCGGTCACCGCGAAGGGCTCGAGCTCCTCGCCGGGCGGGTTCAGGCGGAAGTCGCGGTTCGCGACGAACACTCGCTGGCGCTCCTCGTCGACCGTGATTCCATAGCCGTCCTTGCCGAACTGCGGACCGACCTTGTCGACCAGCAGCTCGCCGCTGGCGAGACTGTGCACCGAGAAGCCGCCGCGATCGGCGGACGTGCCGGTGTAGCCCACGTACAGCAGACCGCTCTCCGAGTCGATGTCGACCTGACGCGCGCCCGCGCGCACTTCCTTCTCCCACTTCAGGGCGAAGCCGTTCACGGCGTCGAAGGCCTGCACATCGGGGGTGCCCGCCACGCCCTGGAACTTGGTGGTGACGACCCATCCCGTGGCCGAGTCGGCGGCCACGTAGTAGGCGTCGGCAGTGCCGTTGATCACACCGAGGGACTCACCGGTCGAGGCACGGAACACCTCCACACCGCGTGCCGGCACGGCGACGTACACGAAGTCGTTGACGGGGTCGACATCCATCGAGCGCTGTGACTCGATGATCGCGTACGGCCCCCGCTTGATCGCACCGAAGTCGGCGTCGGCGATCGAGACGACCAGCCAGTTTCGGTTCTGCTGACCCACGTAGAGCAGCTCGTTCTCCTCATCGATGCCGAGATCGCGGATGTTCTCGGGCAATGTGATCGTGCGCAGCACCTCGTCGGTGTCGGGGTCGATCTCGAAGACCTTCCGGCCGTTCTGGTCGCCGAGGTACAGCACGTCACGCGCCTGGTGGTACGCGACGCCCGCCGGCAATGCCGCGGTGTGCTCGCCGCCGATGCTGTTGGGCATCACGGCGCCCAGCTGAGCGGTCTGCTCGTAGTCGAATTCGCCGGCGGGCTCCTCGGGATCCGTCGGGTCTGTCGGGTCGGGTCCATCCGGGTCGCAGCCGAGGCACGGCGCCGGGGTGCCCGGGTCGATCACCTGCGGCTCGACGCCGTCGACGACGAGCTTCTGGCCGTCCTGCTTGGTGATCGTGAAGCCGTCCAGGAACGCACCGTCCGCGGTGCGCGCCTCGAAGCGGAGCGTTCCGGACGAGACGTCGATGACCTGGTACGTCTGCATGCCGGCCACGAGGCGGCGCAGGTGGGCGTCATTCTCGTTCCAGTGGCGAGGACCCGCGTCATAGAACTTCGAACCGACGCTGGCGGTCACGTACACGGTTCCGGTGTGGCTCAGCTCGGGATCTGCGCCCTCGGGCAGCTCGGTCTCGTTCGCGAGGAGGTTTCCCCGGCCGTACGCATGGTCATGCCCGTTCAGCACGAGGTCGACCCCGTGCTCCTCGAGGATCGGACCCCACGCCTGGCGGATGCCGAGATTGTTGCGCCCCTCGTCGAGGGAGTAGACGGGATGGTGGAAGTACACCACCGTCCATTGCTGGGGGTTGTCGGCGAGGACACTCTCGAGCCACTCCGCCTGGACGCTCAGACCCTCGGTGTCGACGATGTTGCTGTTGAGCGAGATGAACCGGACGCCCTTGTGGTCGGTGAAGTACACCGTGCCCTCGAGCTCGTCGTAGACGCCGCCCTCACCCTCGGGGCCGTTGGCCGGGTACGAGAACTGGTTCCGCCACTGCTCCGAAAGTCCCCCCTCGTACTCGTGGTTTCCAGGCGTGGTCAAGATGTTCTGCGTGCCGAGCGTGTATGAGAAGGCGTCGTAGAGCTCGCCCCACTGCTCGTCGGACTCGGCGTCGTTGACCAGGTCGCCGATCTGCAGAACCAGGTCGGCGTTGGGACGGTCGCGGAACGCGTTGCGGACGACCCGCGACGCGTCGGACGAGATGCCGTTCTGGATGTCGCCGAGATACACGAACGAGAAGCGGTCGGCATCCGTCGAGGCGGTCTCGAAGTCCTGCCATTCGCTGAAGTTCGTGCCGTCGCCGACACGGTACATGTACGCGACGCCGGGCTGCAGCCCGGAGAGGGTCGCCGTGTGCACCGACTGGGAGTAGCCCAGGTCTGTCGTCTGCTCGGAGCGCTCCTGCGCGAGGAGCTGCTGCACGCCGCCGGGATAGGACTGCGCCGTCAGCGTGCGGTACTCGACGATGCCGTCGACGACATCCGTCGAGGTGCGCCACGCGATGACCTGCTGCGTGGTGGGATCGGCGCCGGGAGTGAGGGTGATGCGGTCGGGAACGCGCGCGGCTGCGTAGCGTTCCGCCGCGGGGACGGATGCCGCGTGCGCGGGTGCTGCGACGAGCATGCCCGCCGCGATCACGCCCAGGGCGAGGCCGCCGGCGATCAGCCGTCGGGGTGTGCGGAGACGAGCCATGGCTCAGGACGCCTTTCGGTTGCGGAGAAGAGTGCGGGTGATCAGTGCGGTGCCACCGGCGGCGAGCAGCGTGCCGACCGCGATGATCCCGATGGGCAGCTCGCCGCCAGTCGCCGGAAGCAGCGCGCCGGCGCCGGTTCCGGCGGCGGGACGGGTCACGATGATGTCGGCCGACACCGTGCGGTCGGACTCGAGACCGCGCAGTACGATCGAGTGCTCGCCGGGCTGCGTGTCCTGCGGGATGGTCACGGCCGCCGTGATGGCGCCGGCGTCGCTCGCGGTCGAGAGCGCCAGTGTGACCGGCGTCGAGTGCAACTCGATCGAGACGCGCTCACCGCCCAGGAAGCCGGTCGCTGAGACGTCCAGCGAACCACCAGGTGCGACGGTGTTGTCGCTGAGCGTGACCGTCGGCTGTTCGGCGCCCGGATCGGTCGGGTCCGTCGGGTCCGTCGGGTCCGTCGGGTCCGTCGGATCGGTCGGGTCCGTGGGATCGGTCGGGTCCGTGGGATCGGTCGGGTCCGTGGGATCGGTCGGGTCGGTCGGGAGCGGCGGCGGGGCTACGCCCTCGCGGCTGGAGCCCGGGCCGCCCGCCCACAGTTCGTCGTCGGAGACGATCTTGGTCCCGTCGTCCTCTTTCGTGATGGTGAACGCGTCGAACAGGGCCCCGTCGACAGTGCGCGCCTCGACATGCATGCGACCGTCTTCGGTCACGTCCACCGTCTGGAACAGCTGCACGTCACGGCCAACGACTCGCAGGTTGGCGCCGTTGCGCGTCCAGTTGTTGTCGCCCTCGGGGTCGGGAACGTACATCTTGGGGCCGGCGACGCTGACGAGATAGACGGGACCTGTGTGGCTGGTCGAGGCATCCGCTCCCGCAGGGAGGTTTTCCTCGTTGGACACGAGGTTTCCTCTTCCATAGGCGTGGTCGTGGCCCTGGACGACGAGGTCGACGTCGTACTCCTCGAACAGCGGCAACCACGCCTCTCGAAGGGCGGCGTTGTCCCTGCCGCTGGTGACCGAGAACACCGGGTGGTGGAAGCTCACGACGCTCCACGGGTTGGGGTTCTCAGCGAGCACCTGCTCGAGCCACGCCGTCTGCGCCTCACGCGACGCAGCGCCCATGGCCTGCGTGCTGTCGAGGCTGATGAAGCGGACGCCCTGGTAGTCGGTGTAGTACACCGTCTCGGCGAGCGTCTCCTGGCCCGAGGGGCCGTTGAGCGGGTATTCGAACTGCGCACCCCAGTGCCGGGCCAGATCGGGTCCCGGGTAGTACTCGTGGTTGCCCGTGGACGCGATGACATTGAGGTACTGGTTCGAGAAGGCGGCTGCCTCGTGCCACTCGCCCCACTCGGCATCGCTGCTCTCGGTGTCGATAAGGTCCCCCGCGTGCACCACGGCCCGTGCGTAGGGTCGCGCTTCGAACGCTGCGCGGAACGTGCGGGACGTGTACGCCTTGTTGTCGTTCTGCGCGTCACCCTGCACCAGGAAGCTGAAGCCGCCGACCTCGTCTGCGGCGGTGGTGAACTCGAGCCACTCGCTCCAGGTTTCACCGTCTCCGACCCGGTACACGTACGTGGTGCCGGGCTCGAGGGCCTCGATCGTCGCGGAGTGGTGCGCCACGGCGTAGCCGAGGTCGGCGTCGAACTCGGCGGTCGACGTGGCGGCCAGTGTCTGCGCACCGGTGACCAGGCTCGGTCCGCTGAGCGCCCACTGCACCTGTGGGGCGCTGACGGCGTCCGAGGTGCGCCACGTGACGGACTGGCTTGTCGCGGGCGTGGTGGTGGGCGTCAGGATCACCCGGTCGGGGACGGCCGTCGGCTCGTGGACGGTCGCGGGGTTGACGGCCGGCGGCGCGAGGCCACCGCCGGCTGCGACGGCGACACCTCCGCCGACGGTTGTCAGGCCGACGACGACGGCAAGCGCACCTGCCGTCAGCACGGCGGGATGGGCGAATCGGGGCACGCGAAAACACCTCTCGAGGGAGCCGCTGGATCGGGTGGCGGCTCGGTCAGCGCACAAGGCGCGAGCCGCTCCCATGGCGGCCCGAGGAGAGTCTCTCGACCGGTTCGGGCGTATTCGGCGGCTTCGTCGGATCTTCTTCGATCGTTCATACAGCGGCCGAGAGTTCCCCTGCCCGTCGGGCGCGCGAAGCGGGCACGCCGCCTGCAGTTCGGTGTGGCGTCACTCGCCGTTCATCGAGTTCTGGGCTCAGGGCACGCAGACTCCGGTGGACGCAGTCCAACAAGAGGCGGGCTCAGGATGCCGTCGCCTCGTCGCCAGCAGCGTCATCGAGGTCCTCGAGGTCCTCGACCTCCTTCTCCCACGCATCGCGGGCGAGGCGGTACCAGAGGTAGAACGCGAAGCCGGCGAACACGGCCCACTCCGCGGCGTAGAAGATGTTGAGCCAGTTGACGTTCGAGCTCTCGTCGGGAGCCGGAGACGCGATCGCGGTCAGCCCTCCGAACGGCGCCGACGACGCGAGATACGGGCGGTACACGTCCAGGTCGTCGACGTCGTGCCAGCGTCCCAGCAGTGCGGCGGGCGACATGCGCGTCATGGTCTGCGGATCCGCGCCGGACGGCGGCGGCAGCGGCCCCTCGTCCGAGATGAGGCGGCCACTCACATCCACGAGCACGCGGGGATCGGATGCCTCGGCCTCGAGCCGCTCGATGGCGGCGAGCGCCTCGTCCTCGGTCGCCGCCCAGCCGAGCGCGACGGCGATCGACGTCGGTCGCTCGGGGGTGGTCAGCCGCAGCTGGCCGGTGACCCAATAGCCTTCGACGCCGTCGTTGAACCGCGACTCCACGACGAGGAAGTCGCCGGGCACCCACGACCCCGCGGTCCCGGCTCGCTGCCCGACGAGCGGCTCGGGAAGATACTCGCCCGGCGCCGCGACCTCGTCGAGCGGCCGCACCTGCTCCGTGGCGCCCGGAGGTGGCGGGTCCGTGTCGATCGCGCGGCCCAGCTGCCATTGACCCAGCCACGCGAACACTCCCGCGACGACGAGGCACAGCAGAAGCATCCCGATCCACTGCGGCCGGACCATCACCTCGCGCAGCGTCGGTGGGAAGACCTCCGGATCGGCGGCGGCCGCGCCTGCGGGGTCGGGGTCGGTCACGGCTCGCGTCATCCGGCGGCGTAGGGCGCGACGACGACCTCGACGCGCTGGAACTCCTTGAGGTCGGAGTATCCGGTGGTGGCCATCGACTTGCGCAGCGCCCCGATGAGGTTCGCCGTGCCGTCGGCGACCGGCGCCGGGCCGTACAGGATCTCTTCGAGCGAGGCGACCTGGTCGACCTTCACGCGGCGGCCGCGCGGCAGCTTGGGGTGATGCGCCTCGGGACCCCAGTGGTATCCCTGGCCCGGGGCATCCGTCGCGCGCGCCAGCGCCACGCCGAGCATGACGGCGTCGGCGCCCATCGCGAGCGCCTTGACGATGTCGCCCGAGGTACCCACGCCGCCGTCGGCGATCACGTGGACGTAGCGCCCGCCCGACTCGTCGAGGTAGTCGCGGCGGGCTCCGGCCACGTCGGCGACGGCGGTGGCCATCGGCGCGTGCAGACCGAGCGTGGCGCGAGTGGTGGATGCCGCTCCCCCGCCGAATCCGACGAGCACGCCCGCGGCGCCGGTGCGCATCAGGTGCAGCGCCGCGGTGTAGGTGGCTGCGCCGCCCACGATGACGGGAACGTCGAGGTCGTAGATGAACTTCTTGAGGTTGAGCGGCTGGTCGACGCTCGACACATGCTCGGCCGAGACCGTCGTGCCGCGGATCACGAACAGGTCGACGCCGGCAGCGACGACCGTCTCGTACAGCTCCTGCGTGCGCTGCGGGGTGAGCGCGCCGGCGACGGTGACGCCGGCCGCACGGATCTCGGCGAGACGATCCCGCACGAGCTCGGGCTTGATCGGCTCGGCGTACAGCTCCTGCATGCGACGGGTGGCGGCGGCCTTCTCGAGACCCGAGATCTCGGCCAGCAGCGGCTCCGGGTCTTCGTAGCGGGTCCACAGGCCCTCGAGGTCGAGCACGCCGAGGCCGCCGAGCTGGCCGAGCATGATCGCCGTCCGCGGGCTCACGACCGAGTCCATCGGAGCGCCCAGCACCGGGATGTCGAAGCTGAACGCGTCGATCGTCCACGTCGTGGAGACGTCCTCGGGGTTGCGCGTGCGCCGCGACGGCACCACCGCGATGTCGTCGAACGTGTACGCGCGGCGTGCGCGCTTGGCGCGACCGAGTTCGATGTCCATGCTCACCACCCCAGCCTACCGGGCGGGTTTGTCGCGCCCGCAGCCCGCCTCACCGTCCCGCCCTCCTCCCGCGCCCCGTTCGCCGGATCCGGAAACGGGAGATTCGTCGCGTTTCCGGAGCGCCACGCCGACGCCGCTCCGGAAAGACCGCCGACATCCGATTTCCGGATCCGGCGATCGACCGCACATCTCCCCTACCCACGCCAGGACGAGGGTTCCGGATGCCGGGGCCCCGGCATCCGGAACCGCTCAGCGCGTGCGGGCCACCCGCGCCTCGTCCCATACCGGCGCGTCGGACTCGAAGACGCGGCCGTCGGCGCCGAACACCACGAACCTGTCGAAGGATTTCGCGAGCCAGCGGTCGTGCGTGACGGCGAGCACGGTGCCCTCGAACCGGTTGAGCGCGTCCTGCAGGGCCTCGGCCGAGACCAGGTCGAGGTTGTCGGTGGGCTCGTCGAGCAGCAGCAGCGTCGCCCCCGAGAGCTCGAGCAGCAGGATCTGCAGGCGTGCCTGCTGCCCGCCCGACAGGCTGTCGAAGGTCTGCTCGGCCTGGCCGACGAGGCCGTAACGGTCCAGGGCGGAGCTTGCGGCATCCCTCGGCAATCCTGCTCGGGCGTCTTCACCGCGATGGAGGATGTCGAGCAACGTGCGCCCGGTGAACTCGGGGTGCGTGTGGGTCTGGGCGAACCAGCCCGGCACGACCCGGGCTCCGAGCACGGCGCGGCCGGAGTGGGGCACCGGCTTAAGGGCGGCGCCCGTCGTCGTGACGTGTCCGAGCCGCGCATCGGGGTCGGTGCCGCCGCGGGCCAGCAGCCGCAGGAAGTGCGACTTGCCCGACCCGTTCGAGCCGAGCACCGCGACGCGGTCACCGAACCACACCTCGAGGTCGAACGGCTTCATGAGTCCGGTCAGCTCGAGCTGCTCGGCGACGACGGCGCGCTTGCCCGTGCGGGCGCCCCGGAGCCGGAGCGCGAGATCCTGCTCGGGCGGACGCTCCTGCGGCGGACCGGCCTCTTCGAACTTGCGCAGACGTGTCTGAGCCGCCCGATACCGTGACGTGAACGAGTCGTTCGCGGTCGCCTTGACCTTCAGCGTCGCCACCAGCTCCCTGAGCTTGACGTGCTGCTCGTCCCAGCGCCGCCGCAGCTCGTCGAGCCGCGCCATGCGCTCGTCGCGAGCGCGATGGTACGTGCCGAACCCGCCGCCGTGCACCCATGCCGTGCTGCCCGCGCCGCCGACCTCGAGGGTCGCGATGCGATCCGCGGCCCGCGCCAGCAGCTCGCGATCGTGCGACACCAGCAGCACCGTCTTCGGCGTCTCGCGCAGTCGCTCTTCGAGCCAGCGCTTGCCGGGCACGTCGAGGTAGTTGTCGGGCTCGTCCAGCAGCAGCACCTGGTCGGGTCCGCGCAGCAGTGCCTCGAGCGCCAGCCGCTTCTGCTCGCCGCCCGACAGCGTCGTGAGCTCACGGAACCGTGCTCGAGAGAACGGGATGCCGAGGGCCGCGGTGGTGCACGTGTCCCACACCGTCTCGTACTCGTAGCCGCCGGCCTCGGCGTAGTCGGCGAGCGCGCCCGCGTAGCGCATCTGGGTGTCGAGGTCGTCGTGCTCGATGATCGCGGCTTCGGCGTCCTCGAGCTCGCGCGCCGCGCGACGGACCCGGTCGGGAGCGACCGAGATCAGCAGGTCGTGCACGGTCTGGCCCGCTTCGCCGTGACCGACGAACTGGTCCATGACGCCCAGGCCGCCGTCGATCGAGACGACCCCGCCGTGCGGCGCGATCTCGCCGCGCACGATGCGCAGCAGCGTGGTCTTGCCCGCGCCGTTCTGGCCGATGAGCGCCGTCGTCGAGCCTTCGCCGACGCGGAAGCTCACTTCATCCAGCAGCGGCCGCCCGTCCGGCAGCGCGTACGAGACGGCGGCGATGTCGATGTACCCCACGGTGTTCCTGTCCGCTGCGGCGCCCTTCCGGCGAGCGGGCAGCCGACCAGACTACCCCAGCACCTCTCCCCCACACCTCTCTTGCGAAAACACCAGCCCGTCACGGCGACACGCCGCGCCACGGCATCCCTCCCCGGCGTGTCGGCCGACGGACTGGTGTTTCCGCAACCCGGCGTGGGATGAGAGACGGAAAGGATGCCGCAACCTCAGGCCGCGGCCTACCGGCCAACCTCTCCGGCGAAAACACAGCCCGTCACGGCGACACGCCGCGCCACGGCATCCCTCCCCGGCGTGTCGGCCGACCGACTGGGTGTTTCCGCAACCAAGCGTGTGGGGTGAGGGGCGGAAAAGGGATGCCGCAAACTCAGGCGGCCGCCTACCGGCGCACCCCTCCTGCGAAAACACCAGCCCGTCACGGCGACACGCCGCGCCACGGCATCCCTCCCCGGCGTGTCGGCCGACCGACTGGTGTTTCCGCAACCCGGCGTGGGATGAGAGACGGAAAGGGGGTGCCGCAAATTCAGGCGGCCGCCTACCGGCGCACCCCTCCGGCGAAAACACCAGCCCGTCACGGCGACACGCCGCGCCACGGCATCCGTCCCCGGCGTGTCGGCCGACGGACTGGTGTTTTCGCAACCAGGCGCGGGCGAGAGGCGGAAAGGGATGCCGCAAACTCAGGCGGCGGCGTACCGGCCCGACTTGATCGCGCGCTCGCGCGCCTTGGCCGCCTCTTCCTCGCGGTTCTTCGGCGGCGTCACCGCGACGAGGTCGTCGAGCAGGTGCTGCGTGATGTGGGAGATCTCGTGCACCGCGCGGTCGAACGCCTCCTGGTTCGCCTTCGACGGCTTCGTCGTGCCCGCGATCTTGCGGACGTACTGCAGCGCGGCGGCGTGGACCTCTTCGGAGGATGCCGCGGGCTCGAAGTTGTGGAGGGTGTGGATGTTCCGGCACATGTCCCCGACGATACGCCCCCGCTCCGACGGACGGCCAGCCTCCGGCGGCGTCCGCGCCCCCGGGAGGCTCCGCGCGACGCGCCGGCGGCGCGGGAGTGGGCATGGGGACCGCTCCCCCGCCCGAGATGGCTACCAGCGCTCGGTGCCGCGCGGGATGACGTCGAGCACGTGCGGGAGCTCGGTCGGGAAGCACGAGCGGAAGAGCTCGGTGATCTGCGGGTCCGAGCCGTAGTCGTCGACCAGGCGCAGCCCGATCATGGTGCTGATGAGCATGCCCTCGGCCATGAAGGAGCGGGCCTCCTCGGCGTCGAATCCGACCTCGTCGCGGAAGAACCGCCACACCGAGGCGAAGCCCTTGCGCGCGGCCGGGCCGATCATGGGGTGGCTGCCGAGCAGATACGCGTGCGCGAGGGTCTGGTGCAGCCCCCGGACCTCGAGCAGGTTGACGTACGCCTCGCCGATCCGCTTGCCGACCGGCTTGTCGCTGTCGTCACCCTCGGCCAGCGCCGCGCGGAACGCCTCGAGCAGCCTGGCCAGCGCGTCGTCGATCGTCGCGAGGAAGAGGTTCTCCTTCGAGCCGAACAGCCGCACCACGTAGGGCTGGCTGACGCCCGCGGCCCGGGCGACCTCGTCCGTCGTGGCGCCCTCGTACCCTCGCGCGCCGAAGACCATCAGGGCGGCGTGGAGGATCTGACGGCGGCGCTCATCCGACGTCAGGCGGCGCGCCGGATCGGTCGTCTCGTCCACGGCGACGGTGCTGTCGGAACTCATGCCGGAAGGTTATCAGCGAATGACTTGACTTTGTAATCAGTCGATTACTACATTTCTCTTCAGAAGTAATCATTCAATTACTACGGAGACCTCATGGCCCTCGATCCCCTCGCCACCGCCCCGACCGAGCAACGGGCACGGCCCCGTCGCGCTCGGCCGTTCGCGCTCGTCATCGCCGCGGCATCCCTTCCGATGTTCATGGCCACCCTCGACAACCTCGTCATGACCAACGCGCTCCCCGTGCTGCATCGCGAGATGGGTGCGAGCGTCGAGCAGCTGCAGTGGTTCGTCAATGCGTACACGCTGGCGTTCGCCGGCGCGATCCTGATCGCCTCCGCTCTCGGCGATCGCTTCGGCCGGCGGACGGTGTTCGCGATCGGCATCGCGGTGTTCGGCATCGGCTCGGTGTTCGCCGCGCTCAGCACGGATCCCGGCCAGCTCATCGCCGCCCGCGCGCTGCAGGGATTCGGCGGCGCGGCGGTCATGCCGCTGTCGCTCGCGCTGCTGAGCGGCGCGGTGCCTCAGACCCGGCGAGCGCTCGCGATCGGCATCTGGGGCGGTGTCTCGGGGCTCGGCGTCGCCGTCGGACCGCTCGTCGGCGGAGCGATCATGGAGGGCTGGAACTGGCAGGCGATCTTCTGGATCAACGTGCCTGTCGCGATCGTCGCGATCCCGCTGGCGCTACTGGTGCTGCGCAACGACTTCGGTGCGCGAGCTCGCATCGACGTGCCGGGCGCGGTGCTCGCAGCGGCGGGTGTGCTCGCCCTCGTGCACGCCGTCGTGCGCGGCAACGACGACGGCTGGGACTCGATCGGCGTGATCGGCGAGATCGCCCTCGGCGCCGTGCTGCTCGGGATCTTCTTCGCGTGGCAGGCCCGCGCGAAGGCTCCGCTGGTGCCGCTGCGCCTGTTTCGCGACCGCTCGTTCTCGGTGACGAACATCATCGGATTCGCGTTCAGCTTCGGCACGTTCGGCGCGGTGTTCATCCTCATCCAGTATCTGCAGGTGGTGCAGGGATCATCGCCGCTCGAGGCGGCCCTGCAGACCACGCCGTGGACCCTCGCCCCGATGGTGGTCGCCCCGATCGCGGGGATGCTGGCGCCCCGTGTCGGTACACGCGTGCTCATGGTGCTGGGCCTCGGCCTGCAGGCGGCGGCACTCACCTGGATCGGTCTCGTCATGTCGACCGACCTCGACTATCCCGCGCTCATCGCGCCGTTCATCATGGCGGGCGTCGGCATGGCCCTCGTCTTCGCGCCGTCGGCGACGGCGCTGCTGGCCACGCTCGGACTGCTCGATCATGCGAAGGCCTCGGGCGTGAACTCGACGGTCCGAGAACTGGGCGTCGCGCTCGGCACCGCCGTCATGACCGCGATCTTCGTCAGCGCCGGGGGCGAACTGCTGCCCGACCTCTACGTCGACGCGGCGCGACCGGCCGTGCTCACCGGCGCGGGCGTGCTCCTCGCCGCGACGATCACGGCGCTGTGGCTTCCCGCGGGGCGCTCGGCGACGAGCGTCCCCACGCCCACTCCACGCGCCGCTGGTGCGTCGAGCGGAGCCTCCGGGCGCGTGGGCCCAGCCCCGGCGCCGGCCGACGCGGAAGCCCCGGCTGCGGCATCCGACCTCGCCGGGGTCCGCTGATCCCGGGTCGCTGATCCGCGCTCCCCGGCCCCGCCGGTCCCTTCGCGTCGTGAGCCACGACGCGGAGGGGTCGCGGCGTCGGGCATCACTGCGGCGTCAGTCGCTCTTGCCGCCGAGAGCACGGGTGAGGACGCCGTCCAGAAGGAACAGCAGGAACGCCGCCGATCCGATCCACGGCGACAGCGCCACCACCACGCCGCCGATGATGAGTGCGCTCAGCGACGCACGGCCATAGCCGACGGCCTGCTCCTCGGTCAGATCGGGGAGCATGACGTCGCGGCGATGCACCGCCCACTGCCATTGCACCCAGCCGAACAGGATCGCGAAGAAGAACGTCACCGGCATCGCCATCCGACCCGCGAAGTACTCCTGGTACTCGGTGATCAGGCCGGTGGCGAAGGGCACGAGCACGACGAAGAGCAGCCGGCCGTTGTTGAGCCAGATGAGCACCGAATCCGCCCTGGCGACGTGCTCGAACTGCTGCACATGCACCATCCACAGCAGACACAGCAGCACGAAGCTCAGCACGAAGTTCAGCAGCAGCTCCCCCATGCCGGCGAGCGCGTCCCACATCTCGGCATCGCTGGTGACCTTGCCGATGGAGTGGGTGGTCAGGTCGAGCACCAGCAGCGTCGCCGCGATGGCGAACACGCCGTCGGTGAACGCTTCGAGCCTGACCGTGCGCTGCGTCGCCGCCGGATGCCGCCGCTGTCTGATCACGGGATCAGGGTAGCGGCGGGTGGGCGCGCTCCGGAGCTTCCGACCCGCTGGAAAGATGGGGCCATGATCGAACGCGTCCCGTACCTCGTGATCGGCGCCGGTGCCATGGGCCTTGCCACGACGTGGCAGCTCGCCCGCCGCGGGCACCGGGTGCTCACACTCGAGCGGTTCGAGCAAGGTCACGCGCGCGGAGCTTCGCACGGCGCGACCCGCAACTTCAACAACGCCTACGCCGCCGAGCACTACCTGGACCTGCTGACGCTCGCTCGCATCGAGTGGGACGAGCTCGCCCGCACCACCGGCGAACCGCTGCTCCGGCTGCACGGACTGGTGACGCACGGAGACCCGGCAGTGATCGACGGAGTCCACGCCGCGCTGACGGCGAGGAGCGAGCGGGCCGAGGTGCTCTCGGCGACCGAGGCCGGCCGGCGCTGGAGTGGCATGCGATTCGACGGCGACGCCCTGTTCGCCCCCGACGCCGGGGTGGTGCGAGCTGCCGCCGCGCTCGAGGCGCTCGAGCGCGGCGCGCGAGGTCACAGGGCCGACATCCGCTACAGGCACGCCGTCACCGCGCTCGAGGAGCGGCCCGACGGCGTCGCCGTGACGGTCCGCGCGGGCGATGCGAGCACCGAGATCGTGGCCGACATCGTGGTGGTCACCGCCGGGGCGTGGACCTCCGGCATCCTTCCCCCGTCCTTCCCGCTGCCCCGGCTGACCGTGACGGAAGAGAGCCCGGCGCACTTCACGCCGTTGCGCGCCGCAGCCGAGTGGCCGTCGTTCAACCACTTCGTCGACCCCGATCGCCACATCGGCAATGTGTACGGCATGCCGACGCCGGGCGAGGGCGTCAAGGTGGGGCTGCACCTGGTCGGGCCCGTCGTCGACCCCGACGCGCGGACCTTCCAGCCCGTGCCTGCGCTCGCTGAGCGCCTTCGCGAGTACGTGAGCGAGTGGATGCCGGGGCTCGATGCCGACTCCGCGGTCCCGATCAGCTGCACCTACACCTCGACCGACACCGAGGACTTCGTGCTCGACCGGCGAGGCCGCATCGTCGTCGGCGCCGGCTTCTCGGGCCACGGCTTCAAGTTCACACCGGCCGTCGGTGCGGTGCTGGCCGGCCTCGCCGTCGACGACACCGCGCGCGCCGCAGCGCCCTTCCGCCTGACCTGACGCACAGGCGAAGCGAGACGGCCGCGGTCGCCGCATCTCAGAACACGCGGTATCGCGTGGAGGTACTCGCACGAACCATGACGCGCGCGGCCATGCCCGGCCCGGCGACACAGAGAACGGATGCCGCGGCCCGCGCTCGCGCGCCGGGTTGCGGCATCCGTTCCTGTCGCTGGATCAGCGCTTGTAGTTGGGGGCCTCGACGACGATCTGCACGTCGTGGGGGTGCGACTCCTTCAGGCCCGCGGCGGTGATGCGCACGAACTTGCCCTTGGCCTTGAGCTCTTCGATGGTGCGCGCGCCGACGTAGAACATCGACTGGCGAAGACCGCCGACCAGCTGATACGCCACGGCCGAGACGGGGCCGCGGTAGGCGACCTGGCCCTCGATGCCCTCGGGGATGAGCTTGTCGTCGCTGGGGACGTCGGCCTGGAAGTAGCGGTCCTTCGAGTACGAGGTCTTCTTGCCGCGCGTCTGCATCGCGCCCAGCGAACCCATGCCGCGGTACTGCTTGAACTGCTTGCCGCCCTGGAAGACGATCTCGCCCGGCGACTCGTCGGTGCCGGCGAGGAGCGAGCCGATCATGACGGTGTCGGCGCCCGCGACCAGGGCCTTGGCGATGTCGCCCGAGTACTGCAGGCCGCCGTCGGCGATCACAGGGACTCCCGCTTCGCGCGCGGCGAGGGATGCCTCGTACACGGCCGTGACCTGGGGAACGCCCACACCGGCCACGACACGCGTCGTGCAGATCGAGCCGGGGCCGACGCCGACCTTCACGGCGTCGACGCCCGCGTCGATGAGTGCCTGCGCACCCTCGCGAGTGGCGACGTTGCCGCCGATGACGTCGATGTGGTCGAAGCTCGAGTCGGCCTTGAGACGGCGGACGAGGTCGATGACGCCGGCGGACTGACCGTTCGCGGTGTCGACGACGAGGACGTCGACGCCCGCATCGCGCAGCGCCTCGGCGCGCTGCCACGCGTCGCCGAAGAAGCCGATGGCCGCGCCGACGCGCAGGCGGCCCTGCTCGTCCTTCGTGGCGAGCGGGTACTTCTCGCTCTTGTCGAAGTCCTTGATGGTGATGAGCCCCGCGAGCTTGCCGTCGTCGTCGATGAGCGGCAGCTTCTCGACCCGGTGATGCGCGAACAGCGCGATGACCTCGCCGGCGCTGATGCCCACGCGGCCGGTGACCAGGTTCTCGCTGGTCATCACGTCGCGCACCTTCGTGGTCTGGCGCTCGAAGCCCGACACGAAGCGCATGTCCCGGTTGGTGACGATGCCGACGAGGCGCCCCTCCTCGTCGATGACCGGCAGGCCCGAGATGCGGTAGGTGGCGCAGAGGTTGTCGACCTCTTCGATCGTGGCATCCGGTGTCGTCGTGATCGGGTCGGTGATCATGCCGGACTCGCTGCGCTTGACCCGGTCGACCATCGACGCCTGCTCTTCGATCGCGAGGTTGCGATGGATGATGCCCAGCCCGCCCTCGCGGGCGATGGCGATCGCCAGGCGGGCCTCGGTGACGGTGTCCATCGCGCTCGAGATGAGCGGCGTCGCGACGGTGATGCGCCGCGTGACGCGCGACGACGTGTCGGCCTCACTGGGGATCACGTCGGTGTGCCCGGGCAGCAGCAGCACGTCGTCGTAGGTCAGTCCGACGAAGCCGAAGGGGTCGTTGTGCTCCATGGGGTCTCCTGCGCGCGCGGCGCGTTGCTCGAGATGGACGGCGGCGGCCGGTGCGCTTATGACGCTCCGTACTCGATTCTAAGCGCGCGAAGACGCCGTTTGTTCCCGCGCGTGGCACCCGCGCACGCGAGGAGCGGAACCGGAACGGATGCTCCGCGCGCCCCTCCGCCCGCCGCTTCGCGCCGCGGAGCCGCGGGGTATCCGGGCCCACGGCGCGAGGCATCCCGTTGCGAATCCATCACGTATCCACAGGGTGTCGTAGGCGAAACACCGGCGACACATTACAGTCGTACCGTCGTTCATCACGGCCGATGCGACCCGAGCTTCGGTGTACGTGTCGTGCGAACTGGAGGTTCTGTGGGTCCTGCGACTGTGACCACGAGACGCATCGCCGGAAGGCGCGCCACCGCTGCGCTTTTCGGGCTGCTGCTCATCCTGCTCGGGCTGTTCGCCACCGCGACACCCGCACTGGCAGACGAAGACGATCCCTACCGCATCAGCGGCAACGTGCAGCTCGACGGTGAGCCGCTCGAAGGGGTCGTCCTGACGATCGACGGTCCCGGGGGTGAGCAGGAAGTCGAGACGGATGCCGAGGGGCAGTGGCGCGTCGGAGTCCCCGAGCGCGGCGAGACCTACGTCATCACCCTCGACGAAGACACCCTCCCCGAGGGCATCGCCGTCGTCGATCCCGAGGACGACACCCCGAACGTCAAGGAAGTCGAGATGAGCCAAGGCGGCCGCGTCTCGGTGAACTTCTTCATCGGCGAGGGTGAGCGCAACGTCACGAGCTTCTTCGACCAGCTCGTGCAGCGGATCGTCCAGGGCCTCAGCTTCGGCCTGATGCTCGCACTCGCCGCGATCGGCCTGTCGCTGGTCTACGGCACGACCGGCATCTCGAACTTCGCGCACGGCGAGATGGTGACCTTCGGCGCCATCGCCGCGCTCTTCCTGGTCGGCCCCGCGAGCCTCGCGCTGCCGTGGTGGCTGGGATACCCCATCGCGGTGATCCTGAGCGCGGTCTTCGGGCTCGTCCTCGACATGATCCTGTGGAGACCGCTGCGCCGAAGGCGCGTCGGAGTCGTTCAGCTCATGATCGTCAGCATCGGGCTCTCGCTCGCCCTGCGCTACACGTTCCAGCTGTTCATCGGCGGTGGCACGCTGCAGCTCCCGTTCTCGTCCCAGGAGAAGCTCCCCCTCTTCGGCGTGGTGCAGCTCAGCATCATCGACATGGCCTCGCTCGCGATCTCGATCCTCGTGATCGTCGCCTTCGCGCTGTGGCTGACCCGCTCGCGGCTGGGCAAGGCCACACGCGCCATCTCCGACAATCCCTCTCTCGCGGCGGCGTCGGGCATCGACGTCGACGCCGTGGTGCGAGTCGTCTGGATCGTCGCGGGCGGTCTCGCCGGCCTCGCCGGCATCCTGTACGCGTACTACCGTCCCGGCATCAAGTGGGACATGGGCGCCCAGATCCTGCTGCTCATGTTCGCCGCGGTCGTGCTCGGCGGTCTGGGAACCGCATACGGCGCGCTCGTCGGCGCGATCATCGTGGGTCTGCTCGTCGAGGTGTCGAGCCTGTGGATCCCGGCCGACCTCAAGTACGCGAGCGCCCTGTTCATCCTCATCGTCATCCTGTTGTTCCGCCCACAGGGAATCCTCGGACGACGCGAGCGGATCGGTTAGGACCACCCATGGACTGGATTCAGATTCTCTCGAACACCGCCTCGTCGATCCTCAGCCCGGCGACGATCGGGTACGCGCTGGCCGCGCTCGGCCTGGCCGTGCACTTCGGCTACGCGGGCCTGATCAACATGGGCATCGCCGGCTTCATGGCGATCGGCGCCTACGGCTACGCCATCTCCATCCTCAGCTTCGGACTCCCCTGGTGGGCCGGCGCTCTGGTGGGACTGGTCGGAGCCGCGATCTTCGCCCTGATCCTCGGTATTCCCACCCTCCGTCTGCGGGGTGACTACCTCGCCATCGTGACCATCGCGGCCGCAGAGGTGGTGCGCCTGCTGTTCCTGACGACCGCGTTCGACTCGGTGACGGGCTCGGCCGACGGGCTGAGCGGGTATCACGGCAGCTTCCGCGATTCCAACCCGATTCCCCAGGGCGAGTACGGCTTCGGTCCGTGGGTGTACAACGAGACCGGCTGGTGGGTCCGCATCATGGGCCTGGTCACGCTCGGCATCGCCGCCCTCGTGGTGTGGATGCTCACGCGCAGCCCGTGGGGACGCAACCTGAAGGGCATCCGCGAGGACGAGGACGCCGTGCGCTCGCTCGGCAAGAACGTGTTCGCCTACAAGATGCAGGCCCTCGTGCTCGGCGGCGTCCTCGCCGCCGCGGGCGGCATCGTCTACGCGCTGCCGTCGGCGGTGAGCCCCGGCGTGTACGTCACGTCGCTGACGTTCTTCGTGTGGACCGCCCTCCTTCTCGGTGGCGCCGCGACGGTCTTCGGTCCGCTGCTGGGCTCGCTCATCTTCTGGGCGCTGCAGACGTTCCTCGCGAACGTGCTGCCGGCGATGGCTTCGGCCGGCTGGCTCCCGGGCCTGAACCAGATCCAGGCCGGAACGCTGCGGTTCATCCTCGTCGGCGTCGCGCTCATGCTGCTCGTGATCTTCATGCCGCAGGGCATCCTCGGCAACAAGAAGGAGCTGACCTTTGTCCGATAACAGCACTCCCGGCAACGGCATCCCCGACGACGGCATCCCCTCCGAGGCCGCGCCCGCCACCGGCTCGGCGCCTGTCGCCCGCGCCAAGACGACCGGGCTGCACGTGGGCGAGGCGGTGCCCGGCGTCGCGAAGGTCGACCCGATCATCGTCGCCGACCGCGTCCGCCGCACCTTCGGCGGCGTGACAGCGGTCGACGTCGAGCACGTCGAGATCCCGCGTGGCGCGATCACCGCCCTCATCGGCCCGAACGGCGCCGGCAAGACCACGCTGTTCAACCTGCTGACCGGATTCGACCAGCCCGATCAGGGCACGTGGTCGTTCGAGGGCAAGTCGCTCTCGGGCGTCCCCGCCTACAAGGTGGCCCGCCGCGGACTGGTGCGCACCTTCCAGCTGACCAAGGCGCTGGGCCTGCTCACCGTCATGGAGAACATGAAGCTGGGCGCGCAGAATCAGCGCGGCGAGAAGTTCTGGGCCGGCATGATCCCCGCACTGTGGCGCTCGCAGGATGCCGAGATCGAGGACCGCGCGATGGTCCTGCTGCAGAAGTTCAAGCTCGACGCCAAGGCCGACGACTTCGCCGCGAGCCTGTCGGGCGGCCAGCGCAAGCTCCTCGAGATGGCGCGGTCGCTCATGACCGATCCGACCCTCGTGATGCTCGACGAGCCGATGGCCGGCGTCAACCCGGCGCTGACCCAGTCGCTCCTCGACAAGATCCTCGACCTCAAGGACGAGGGCATGACCGTCCTGTTCGTCGAGCACGACATGCACATGGTGCGCCACATCGCGGACTGGGTGATCGTGATGGCCGAGGGCCGCATCGTCGCCGAGGGCGACCCGGCGACGGTCATGAAGGATCCCGCCGTCATCGACGCGTACCTCGGTGCCCACCAGGATCTCGATCTCGGTGTCGTCACCGGGCGCATCGACGTCGTCGAAGCCGACCCGACGACGGATGCTGCGGCCTCCGCCGCCGCATCCGCCACGGTCCTCGTCGATGAGGGCATCGCCGAAGAGGAACAGGAGGACCGCACATGACCGCTCCCACCGCGACGGGAACGCCCGTCGTCGTCATCGACGAGGTGCACGCCGGTTATCTGCCGGGCGTCAACATCCTCAACGGCTGCAGCCTCGTCGCCGAGCAGGGCGAGCTCATCGGCATCATCGGCCCGAACGGCGCCGGCAAGTCGACGCTGCTCAAGGCGATCTTCGGCCAGGTGAACATCCGCAGCGGCTCGATCTCGCTCGAGGGCGAAGACATCACCGGCCTGCGGGCGAACAAGCTCGTGGCGCGGGGCGTGGGCTTCATCCCGCAGAACAACAACGTCTTCCCCAGCCTCACGATCGAGGAGAACCTGCAGATGGGGCTGTATCAGCGGCCCGGCATCTACAAGGAGCGCCTCGAATTCGTCACCGGCATCTTCTCCGAGCTGGGCAAGCGCCTCAAGCAGCGCGCCGGCTCTCTGTCGGGCGGTGAGCGCCAGATGGTCGCCATGAGCCGCGCGCTCATGATGGATCCCAAGGTTCTGCTGCTCGACGAGCCGTCGGCCGGCCTCTCCCCGGTCCGGCAGGACGAGGCGTTCATCCGCGTCTCCGAGATCAACAAGGCCGGGGTGACGTGCATCATGGTCGAGCAGAACGCGCGTCGCTGCCTGCAGATCTGCGACCGCGGCTACGTCCTCGACCAGGGCCGCGACGCCTACACGGGCACCGGGCGCGAGCTGCTGAACGACCCCAAGGTCACCGAGCTGTACCTCGGCACGCTCGGCACCTGACCCGCCGACCTCGGACTGAGCGGGGGCCGGATGCCACAGCATCCGGCCCCCACTTCGTCGTAGGCGGCAGCCTCTCTCCGCGCGAGAATCCACCTGGCGGAGGTTGGATTCTCGCGGGGTTGCTGCGCAGGGGAAGGGCATGGATCCCCGGGCAGCGCACGCGAAACGGCCCCGGGTCCAGGACCCGGGGCCGTCGCGTCAGAGAGGATCAGCCCTCGTACGGACCGTACGTGTTGTCCTCGCCGAACTGGTAGATGCCGATCGTCGCCTCGGTCGGGTCGCCGACCTCGTCGAACGTGATCGGGCCCGACACGCCGTCGTAGTCGGCGGTGCCACCGCCTACGATGATCGCGGCGCAGCCGGCGTACGACTCGCACTTCTCACCGTCGCCGGAGCCGCCCGAGACCTCGATCAGCTTCTCGGCCATTGCGGCCGAGTCGGTCGAGCCCGCGGCGAGTGCCGCGAGGGCGAGGAGGATGGTCGCGTCGTACGACTCGGCCGCGTAGGTGTACTCCGTCAGCGGATCCATGCCCTCGGCCTCGACGAACTCGTCGAGCGCGTCGGTGAAGTCCGTGATGGCGTCCAGCGACAGACCCGGGAACGTGCCCTTCGCGCCGGTGAGCGAGCCCGGCGGGAAATCCTCGCCGAAGTTGGCCAGGTTGCCGTCGACGAAGTACAGGTCTTCAGCGGGGAACTGACCGAACAGGCTCGGGAGGATCGTCGTGACCTCTTCGAACGTGATCAGTGCGATCGCGTCGGGGTCGGCCGCGAGGACCTCCGAGATCTGCGCGTCGAAGCTCGTGTCACCGGTGTTGTAGGTGGGCTGAGCGACGACCTCGCCGCCGGCCGCCTCGAACGCCTCGGTGACGTACTTGGCCAGACCGGTGCCGTACGAGTCGTTCAGCACGATCATGCCGAGCGTCTGGTGGCCGTCCTCGGCGATCAGGTTGCCGAGCACGTCGCCCTGCAGCACGTCCGACGGCGCGGTACGGAAGTAGAGCCCGTTGTCGTCGTAGGTCGTGAACGCGTCGGAGGTGTTGGCCGGCGAGAACTGGATGACTCCCGCGCCCGTGACCTGGTCGATGAACTGCAGCGACGTGCCCGACGACGCAGCGCCGATGATGGCGGAGACGCCCTCACCCAGCAGACGCGGGATCTCGGCCTCGTACGCCTTGTTGTCGGTGTCGCCCGAGTCGCCGAACACGACATCCACGTCGAGTCCGGTGTCGGCGGTGACCTCGTTGATCTGTGCCATCGCGTAGGCGACGCCGGCTTCCTCGGGCGGTCCGAGGAACGCGAGGTTACCGGTCTGCGGCAGGGCGGTGCCGAGCGTGAGGCTCAGCTCCTCGGTCGGACCGGCATTCTCGGTCGGCTCTTCGGTGCCACCGGTGCCCCCACCGGCACAGCCGGCGAGGACGAGGGCGCTGGCGCCGACGAGCGCGAGACCGCCGAGGACGGTGGTCTTGCGCGAGCGGGTGAAGACGCTCATGTTGCTCCTTGCTGTGGTGTGTACGCGGATCGGCTCGGGAACCGACCTCAATGACCTAAACCTAACCGCGGCAGGCACCCGCGTGTGTTGCTCTTCGTTAACGGTTTGTAACGCCGCAGGACCGGGGATTTCGGTGCGAATTCGTCCACACCGACGACGCATACCCCTCGTGGGTATAAACTCGATCGTGTCGTACCCCCAAGGGGTATCCACGATCCGGAAGAAGGAGTCCACCTATGGCTGAGTTCGAGTACACCGTGACCGGCATGACCTGCGGGCACTGCGAAGCGTCGGTGCGCGGCGAGGTGTCGAAGATCGAGGGCGTCCAGGACGTGCGCGTGAGCGCGGCATCCGGTTCCCTCACCATCGTCGCCTCGGGTGAGGTCGCCGACGACGCCGTCCTCGCCGCCGTCGACGAGGCCGGCTACAGCGCGGTCCGCGCCTGATGGTGACCTCGGCCCCGTCCGCCCGGGTCGAACTCGAGATCGGCGGCATGACGTGCGCCTCGTGCGCCGCACGGATCGAGAAGCGCCTGAACCGGCTGGACGGGGTCGAGGCATCCGTCAACTACGCCACCGAGAAGGCGGTCGTCCACGCGCCGGCCAGCTTCGACCCGCAGACGCTCATCGACGAGGTCGTGAAGACCGGTTACACGGCAGCACTCCCCCAGCCTCCCGCCGCGGATGCGGAGCACGCACCGGCGCATGACTCCGAGCTGACGGGGCTGCGCCAGCGGCTCATCGGCTCGATCGTGCTGTCGGTGCCGGTGATCCTCCTCGCGATGATCCCGGCGCTGCAGTTCACGTACTGGCAGTGGGCCTCGCTGGCCCTCGCCGCGCCGGTCGTGGTGTGGGGCGCCTGGCCGTTCCACCGCGCGGCCTGGGTGAATCTGCGCCACGGCGCCGCCACCATGGACACGCTCATCTCGCTCGGTGTGTCGGCGGCGTTCCTGTGGTCGCTGTATGCGCTCTTCCTCGGAACCGCCGGGATGCCGGGCATGACGCACGGCTACGAATGGCCGGTGCTGCTCGGTGGCACCGCGCAGCCGGGCGACGGAGCCGGAGCCATCTACCTCGAGGTCGCCGCGGGCGTGACGACCTTCGTGCTGGCCGGCCGCTACTTCGAGGTGCGCGCGAAGCGCCGGGCAGGAGCCGCGCTGCGGGCGCTGCTCGCGATCGGCGCGAAGGACGTCGCCGTGCTGCGCCCCGTGCCCGGCGGCGGGGTCGTCGAGACCCGCGTGGCGATCGCGGACCTGCGCGTGGGCGAGGAGTTCGTGGTGCGCCCGGGTGAGAAGATCGCCACCGACGGAGTCGTGGTCTCGGGCACCTCCGCCGTCGACGCCTCGATGATCACCGGAGAGTCGGTGCCCGTCGAGGTCGCGCCCGGCGATGCGGTCGTGGGAGCGACCGTCAACGCCGGAGGCCGGCTCGTGGTCCGCGCGACCCGTGTCGGCGACGACACGCAGCTGGCGCAGATGGCGCGGCTCGTCGAAGAGGCGCAGTCCGGCAAGGCCAAGGTTCAGCGCCTGGCCGACCGCATCTCGGGCATCTTCGTGCCCATCGTGCTGGTCATCGCAGTCGGCACGCTCGCCGCATGGCTGCTGGCCGGGGCATCCGCTCCCCTCGCCTTCACCGCCGCGGTCGCCGTGCTCATCATCGCCTGCCCGTGCGCGCTCGGCCTCGCCACCCCGACTGCCCTGCTCGTCGGCACCGGGCGCGGGGCCCAGCTCGGCATCCTGATCAAGGGTCCCGAGGTGCTCGAGTCGACGCGCGCCGTCGACACCGTCGTGCTCGACAAGACCGGCACCGTGACCACCGGCCGCATGGCGCTGGTCGACGTGGTCCTCGCGCGCGGCGACGACGCCGCCGTGCCGGGCGGAGAAACCGTTCCCGGGCGGAGCATCGGCTCCGAATCCTCCGCCGCCCGCGCGGATCTCCACCAGGCGGACGCCCGAGAGGCAGCGGATCTCCGCCGGGCGGAGGCCGGGACGGCTGCGGATCTCCGCCAGGCGGACGCCCGGGAGGCAGCGGATCTCCGCCAGGCGGACGCCGGGACGGCAGCGGATCTCCGCCGGGCGGAGGCCGGGCTCACGACGGATGCCGGAGCACCCGCCCGCACCGAACTCCTCCGTCTCGCCGGGGCCCTCGAGCACGCGTCCGAGCACCCGATCGCGCAGGCGATCGCACGGGCCGCCGCCACCGAGACCGGGCCGCTGCCCGACGTGGAGTCGTTCCAGAACGTGCCCGGCAAGGGCGTGTCGGGCGTCGTCGAGGGGCACGCCGTGCTCGTCGGGCGCGAGGCGCTCCTGGCGGACTGGGCACTGACCCTGCCGTCGCCGCTGGCCGACGCGAAGGCGCAGGCCGAGGCATCCGGCCGCACCGCGGTGCTCGTCGCGTGGGACGGAGAGGTCCGCGGACTCCTCGTGGTCGCCGACCAGGTCAAGCCGACCAGCCGCGAGGCGGTCGCCCGGCTGCGCGCGCTCGGCCTCGAGCCTGTGCTGCTCACCGGCGACAACGCCGCGGTCGCGCGCGCGATCGCCGACGAGGTGGGCATCGAACGGGTCACCGCCGAGGTGCTGCCGCAAGACAAGGTCGCCGTGATCACCGCCCTGCAGGCGGAGGGCCGCGTCGTGGCCATGGTCGGCGATGGCGTGAACGATGCCGCCGCTCTCGCGCAGGCCGACCTGGGCCTCGCGATGGGAACGGGAACGGATGCCGCGATCGAGGCCTCCGACATCACCCTCGTCCGCGGCGACCTGCGCAGTGCCGCCGACGCGATCCGCCTGTCGCGCACGACGTTCCGCACGATCCGCGTCAATCTGTTCTGGGCGTTCGCGTATAACGTGGCGGCGATCCCTCTCGCCGCGCTGGGATTGCTCAGCCCCATGATCGCCGGCGCGGCGATGGCACTTTCCAGCGTCTTCGTGGTGGGCAACAGCCTGCGACTGCGCCGTTTCCGATCCCTCTCACAGTGAAGGACTCTCCGATGACCGACATCGCGACCCACGACCACAGCCAGACCGACGCCGACAGCCACCACGGGTACATCACCGACAAGGACAAGTACCTCAATCGCATGAAGAGGATCGAGGGTCAGGCCCGCGGCATCCACAAGATGGTCGAGGACGAGAAGTACTGCATCGACATCCTGACGCAGATCAGCGCGCTCACCTCCGCCCTCGAGGCCGTCGCCGTCGGACTGCTCGACGACCATCTGCGCCACTGCGTGGTCGACGCCGCACGCCTGGGAGGCGCCGAGGCCGACGCGAAGATCACCGAGGCCACGCAGGCCATCGCCCGCCTCGTCCGCTGAGGGGCGCGGCCGGTGCGCCGCGCCTGCCCGGGGCGGCCGCTCGGGGCTGTTCCGGCCGCGGCGTTGAGAAACCACATGTCGGTTGAGACACCACGCAGAGGTTGAGAAACCACGACTCGCGGGATGCCTCAACCTACGCGCGGTTTCTCAACCTCAAGCACGTCGCGCCGCCGCACCGCCGCCTGCCCCGCATAAGCACCACCCGCCCTACAAGCGCGGCTGCACCGTACAGGCGCGGCGCGCGCAGGTCGCGCAGCACGCGGACTGTTCGGGGCGTGCGCAGGGCGCCGCCCTGAGAAACCACATGTCGGTTCAGACACCACGCAGAGGTTGAGAAACCACGACTCGCGCGATGCCTCAACCTACGCGCGGTTTCTCAACCTCAAGCACGTCGCGCCGCACCAGCGCCCCACGCCCGCGCCCGGCGCCCCATGCCCGCGCCGAACCGCACCCGGTGGCGGGGGTCAGGATGCTGCGGCCACCCGCGTCCGCCGCGCGTGGACCACCGAGTCCACCGTGAGAACGGTGAGCGCGACCCACACCAGCGCGAACCCGATCCAGCGCTCGACCGGCATCGGCTCGCCGAGCACCCACGCACCGATGATGAACTGCAGGATCGGCGCCACGAACTGCAGCAGGCCGATCACGGTGAGCGACACGCGGCGCGCGCCGGCCGCGAAGAACAGCAGCGGCACCGCCGTGATGACGCCCGCCAGGCTCAGCAGCACGGCGTGGCCCCAGCCGCTCGCACCCATCGTGATGCCCGTGGACGTGCCGACGACGACCAGGATGATCACGGCGATCGGCATGAGCCACAGCGACTCGAGCGTCAGGCCGCTGACAGCATCCACCGATGGTCCGACGCGCTTCTTGACCAGCCCGTACAGGCTGAAGCTCGCCGCCAGGGTCAGCGCGATCCACGGGAACGACCTGTACCCGACGATGATCACGATGACGGCGACGGCGGCGATGCCGATCGCGACCCACTGCGTGACGCGCAGCCGCTCGCGCAGCACGAGCACCGCCAGCAGCACCGTCGCGATCGGGTTGATGAAGTACCCGAGGCTGGTCTCGATGACGTTCTCGTTGAGCGCCCCGAACATGAAGACCTGCCAGTTCACGTAGATCAGCAGGCCGGCGATCACGGTCAGCCCCAGCACGCGCGGCTGCCGGAAGATCGCGGCGAGCCGCCCCCACGTGCGCGTCACGGTCAGCAGCAGTGCGCAGAAGACCAGCGAGAGAACGATGCGCCACGCGACCAGCTCGAACGGTCCGGTCGGCGCGAGCAGCACGAAGTACAGCGGCAGGAACCCCCACAGGAAGTACGCCGAGAACGCGTACACCCCGCCGAGACTGCGCTCGCGAGAGAGATCGGCGGATGCCGGGGGCAACGCCACCCCGGCTGTCGACGCCGCGGACTCGGCCAGTTCGTCGGTGTCACCTCCGGCGGGGCTCTCGGAGGGTTCGCGGTTCACCACCTCAGCCTAATGAGCGCCGCCGACGCCGGGTCGCCGTTCCCGGGGAATGCGAGAGGGCCGGATGCCACGGCATCCGGCCCTCTCGAAGCTGCGCTGTGCGCGGGGTCAGCGAACGACGACCGCCAGGACGTCGCGGGCCGAGAGCACGAGGAACTCGTCGGCGCCGAACTTGACCTCGGTCCCGCCGTACTTGCTGTAGAGCACGCGGTCGCCGACGGCGACGTCCAGCGGGACGCGGTTGCCGTTGTCATCGATGCGGCCGGGGCCGACGGCGACGACTTCGCCCTCCTGGGGCTTCTCCTTGGCAGTGTCGGGGATGACGAGGCCACTTGCGGTGGTCTGCTCGGCCTCGACCTGCTTGATGACGATGCGGTCCTCGAGCGGCTTGATGGAAACCGACACGGTCTACCTCTTCTTTCCTTGAGACTGAAGACTCGTTAGCACCCGCACAGTGAGAGTGCTAACGCCAAGTGTAGGCACGTGATTGGCACTCGTGCAACGTGAGTGCCAATTCGTGACGTCCCGATGATTCCAAGATGAGAATCCGAGCATTCGGCACTGAGCCCTGTACCCGCGCGTGATGCGGATGTATCATCACAGCACCGCGTGCCTCTACCACTGGGAATGGTGGGCCGCGGCGCGAGATCGGGGGAACTCGCCACTAGTGAGCTGGGGGCAGTCTTCATGGGTGGGTCATATTTTCTTGCTGTCGACGTGGGAACGAGCCGCGTAGGGGCAGCTACTGCGAGACTGAGCGCGGATGGCAGCATCACCGCGGCACCGTTCGCACTGGGTCGCAAGAGCGACAGCGTGGCCACGGTCGCCTTCGTTGCAGAAGACGGCGACCTGCTGTTCGGCGATGCCGCCGAACGGCGTGGGGTCACGCAGCCCGAGCGGCTGATCCGCGAGTTCAAGCGCAGCATCGGCGATGAAGTGCCGCTCACGGTCGGCGGTCAGGCGATCCGCGCCGAGCAGCTGTATGCGCGCACCGTCTCCGGTGTGATCGAGCTGGTCGCCGAGCGTGAAGGCGCTATGCCGGACGGGGTCGCACTGACGCACCCGGCGATGTGGGGCCCTCACCGACTCGGCCTCGTCCGCGCCGCGCTGGATGCGCTCGGCGTGGGAGAGGTGGCATTCATCACCGAACCCGAGGCGGCCGCCCGTCACTACGAGGCCGCCCGCGCGCTCCAGGACGGACAGACCCTCGCGGTGTACGACCTCGGCGGCGGAACGTTCGACTCCGTCATCCTGCGCAAGCACGGCGAATCGTTCGAGGTGGTCGGCGAACCGGTCGGACTCGACAATCTGGGCGGCGCCGACTTCGACGACGACGTGCTCCGACACGTCCTGCGCGCCGCAGAGGTGCCGGCCGAAGCGCTGGAGGATGCCTCTGCCGACGGCCGGATCGCGCTCTCGCAGCTGCGACGCGAGTGCGTCGACGCCAAGGAGGCGCTCTCGTTCGACTCCGACGTCGTGATCCCCGTGCTCGTCGCGGCCGGACGCTCCAGCGTGCGACTGACGCGGGCGGAGTTCGAGGACATGATCGACGAGTCGCTCGAGCAGACGATCGACGCGCTCGAGGATGCGCTCTACGCGGCGGACGTGGATGCCGAAGAGCTGGAGTCGGTCCTCCTCATCGGCGGGTCGTCTCGCATCCCGCTGGTCACGCAGCGTCTGTCTGAGCGACTCGACCGACCCACCGCGATCGATGCCGATCCCAAGTCCTCCATCGCCCTGGGCGCCGCCCGCACGGCGCTCGTCCGCTCCCTCGATCGCGACCTCGGCGTGTCGGGCGAGCTCGTGCCCTGGGATGACACGGCCGCCGCGGGCGAGCTCGACGTGATTCCCACCGCGCCCGCCTCGGTGCTCGCCGCACCCATCGGGCCCCTCGCGACACGGTCGGCGCCCACCGTCCGCCACATCATGGCCATCTCGAGCGGAGCCATCCTCGTCGCCGCCGCCATCGTCTTCGGAAGCACGCTGACCGCCGGCTCGGGGCTGAGTGCGTTCTTCGCCCCGCCGGCTTCGGAATCCACGCCCACTCCGACATCCGAAGCCGAGACGCCGGTGACGGATCCGGATGCTGCGCCCGACGCCGCCCCCGTCACGCCGGTGGCCGCGCCGCACCAGCAGCAGACCACGCCGCGCAACGCGCCGCCCCGCCGCAGCCAGAAGCCGGTCGCGACGCCGAAGGCCGACGCGGCTCCGACCCCGAAGCCGACCAAGGGCGCACAGACGCCCCCGCGCACCACCGAGACCGCCGACACCGGCACACCCACCGAAACCGAGACGAACACCGATCCCGGCACCACCGACCCCGGCACCACCGACCCGGGCACCACCGACCCGGGCACCACCGACCCCGGCACTGACCCGGGCACCGACCCCGGCACCACCGACCCCGGCACCACCGACCCCGGCACCACCGACCCCGGCACCACCGACCCCGGCACTGACCCCGGCACTGACCCCGGCACGACCGACCCGGCACCCGAGCCGGCTGACGACCCGCCCCCGGCCGAGCCAGAACCCGCGGCCACCCCCGATCCGAACACGCCCGCCTGATCCGCCCCGGCGCTCCATCATGCCTACGCCGACAGCAACGGTGGCGTCGTTCTTCGACGCTGCGGATTTCACGGGCCCGCGCTACGCGCGCCCCCTCATCGACGCCCTCACGGCCGGCGACACGCCGCCTCGTGTGCTCGTCTCGGGAAATGCCGGATCGGGCAAGTCGACGGTGCTTCGCAGTGCGCATCGGTTCCTGTCCGAGAACGGGATTCCGCTGGCCGTATTGAGCCCCGACACGGACGTGACCGAGGTGCCACCATCGAGCATCCTGCTGGTCGACGATCTGCACCTCGTGCCGGCGGCCCAGCTGCAGGAGCTGGATGCCCGCGCATCGGACCCTGACGCCGCGCTCGTCGTGACCAGCCGGCCGTGGCCTCTCACCACCGAGCTGTCGTCGATCGCTCGCCACCTCGAGCGCAGCCGCCCGGCCGTCGTGCTCGGCCACCTCACCCGCGCCGACGTGCTCGATCATCTCGCTGCGCAGGACCGCGCCCTGTCATCCGCCTGCCTCGAAGCGATCCTTCAGATGACGGGTGGTGTGTCGTGGCTGGTGTCGGCCGCGCTGGCCGCCCACGACGAGCGGGACTGCGAAGCCGACGACGCGCACGCGGCGCTGGCTCGCGTGCTCGAGCAGAGCGTGGCGCATCGGCTCGACGTCCTCGACGACGACGTGCGGCGCATGATCGAGACGATCTGCGTCGTCACCTCCGATGACGGACCCCTTCCGGCCACGCTGCTCGACGACCCCGAGCGGGTCGCCGCGCAGGGCTACGCGGAGGGACTCCTGCTGCGTGGCGGTCGCCCGGTGCCGATCGTGCAGGTGTCGGTGCGGTCAGGGCTCTCCGTGGGTCGGCTGGTCGACCTGTTCTCGAGCTTTCCCGGCGGCGTGGACCCGCTCGCCGGCGCGGGCCCGGCCGTACTCGCCGGGGTGCGTCACCCCCAGCTGACGACCGCGCTCGTCGAGCGCGGCGACCAGCTCCTCGAGGCCGACCCGCAGCGGGCGCAGCAGCTCTACGGGGCCGCCGCGCAGGCCGGGGCGACCTCGGCCGACCTCGCGGCCAAGCGAGCGCAGGCCACGTGGGCGTGCGGCGACATCGACGGGGCCGCCCAGCTGGTCGACGAGGCGATCGCCGCCGCGGATGGTTCCCCCGCCATGTCGGCGCGCGTCGCCGACACCGCGGCGGCGACCTGGTCGATGCGCGGCATGCTCGAGACCGGGTGCGGCTTCTATGACGTCTTCGCACCCACCGGTGCCGAGGCATCCGTCCGCGCCATGGTGGCCCGCTACGGCATCGGCGACGCGGCGTCGGCAGCGGAAGAGCCCGAGACCGCCTCGAAGGCGGCACCCTCGACCCTCGGCGTCGCGATGAGACTGTTGCGACGTGGGCTGATGGCGACGCTGACCCCGGACCGGGCCGAGTCGGCACTGGCCGATCTGGTGCGCGCATCGCACCTCTACACGTCGTCGCAGAGCTCCACGCCGATGCCGGAGCACCCGGCGGTCATCGCCGCGATCGTCGCCGTCAGCAGTGGCGACCTCTCGGCGGCCCGCTCGGTCATCGACGCCGCCGTCGAAGGACACACCGGCACGCCCTGGATGCTGTCGCGGCTGCTGCTGTGGCGCTCGTGGATCGCGCTGCAGCAGGCGCGGGGTCCCCAAGCCCGCGAGGCACTGGAGTGCGCTCTGGCGCTGGCTCCCAAGGCCGCACCGCGCGACGATCTGCTGGTGCAGGCGATCCGGATCGGCCTGGCCCGGCGCTACGAGGACGCGACCGCCCTCTCGCAGGCGTGGGACAGCGCTCGGGGCCGTCTACTCGACGCCGATGTCGACCTCTACACCCTGCTGCCGCTCGCGGAGTTCGTGTGCGCCGGCGCCCGCCTCGGTGACTCGACGACGACCGACCAGATGCTCGAGAAGGCGCTCGGCATCGTCGAACGACTGGGCTCACCCGCGCTCTGGTCCGCCCACCTTCGATGGGCCGGCATCCAGGAGGGGATCCTCAGCGATCACCCCGACGCACTGAGTCCGCACGCGCACGCGCTCGTCCACGCCGCACCGACTAGTCATGTCGCCGCCACGATGGCGAAGGCGGGGCGGCTGTGGACGTCGGTGCTCGCAGGTTCGGTGGACGCCGACGAGGTCGAGTCGGCGGCGCAGGCGCTTGCGGGGATCGGATTGCAGTGGGATGCCGCACGCCTGGCCGGCCAGGGAGCGGGACGCGCGTCGGACCGCAAGGTCTCGGCTCGTCTGCTCGCCTGTGCCCGGGAGCTCCACCCGCCCGAGAACGTCCGCTCGACGGACGCCGACATGGAGACCACGGGCCCGATCCGAACGGTCTCGGTCGCGGGCTTGAGCGAGCGTGAGACGGATGTCGCGCGCCTCGTCGTGCAGGGCAAGACGTACGCCGAGATCGGCGAGACGATCTTCATCTCCCCGCGCACCGCGGAACACCACATCGCCAGCATCCGGCGGCGTCTGGGCGCCACCTCCCGCTCGGATCTGATCGCCAAGCTGCGGGTCGCGCTGTCGCACTCGAGTGCACCCGAGGAGGGGTCATGACGGTACCCGGCCCGAACCCCCTAAGGAGCCCCCACCGATTCGGGGAAACCCCCGATTCGCCGATTGTGAGAACCACCTAATCTCAGGCATGAGTCTTGAAGTGACAGGAGCCAAGTCATGACAACCCCGCTGGCAACGATTGCCGACGCACTGATCGAGTTCATTCTCAGCCTGCTGAACGACCCGGCGGCAGCGGAGGAGTTCGAAGAGGATCCGCAGGGCACACTGTCGCGCGTCGGGCTGAGCGACGCGTGTGTCGAGGACGTGCGCGCTGTCGCGCCCGTCATCGTCGACCGCCCTGACGTGCACCCCAAGCCCCCGGTTCCGCCGGCCCCTCCCGGACCGCCGTCGGTCGAGAGGGAGATCTGGAACATCACCAACAGCTTCGCGATCGACAACCGGGCGACGATCGTCGACCAGTCGGTCAACCAGAACATCTGGGCGGACGGCGACGTCAACCAGATCTTCGACCAGGAAGCCGTGGTGAACAGTGGCGACAACGGCGCAGCCGCCGGCGAGGACGCCGATGTCGACAACTCCGACACCGACACGACCGTGGGCGATGTGGCGATCGGCAACGAAGAGACCACCACCAACATCGACGGCTCGTTCAACGACGGATCCACGAACACCGAGACGACCGTCGACGTGGACGCGGAAGAGTCGTTCAACGACGAGTCGACGGATGTCGCGGCCGACGTCGAGGTGACCGAATCGGTCAACGACACCACCACGACCGACGTGACGACCGCGGTCGATGTCTCGAACGACGGGAACTACGAGTCGGATGACGCCACGTCCGTCTCGGTCGAAGAGATCTACGTGGAACCCGAGGCCGAAGAACAGCTCTAGGACACGACGTGACCGCACGCAACGACGACGACCACCCGCGCACCCTGGCTCAGCCGGGGCGCGCGGGCGGTCGACGTAAGCCGCCTCCTCCGACCTTCGACGGTGGGCAGGAGCAGCCGGCGCCTCGCCCACAGACGGCGCGCGGATCTGGCCGAAGCACTTCGCCCGTGCCACCCGATGCCGTGCCACCGCCCCCGTCGGGCGCCCAGCCGATCGGCCGAGTGCCGGTGGCCAGGGTCCCCGCGTCGGAGGTGCATCCGGCACAGCCCGCGCCGCAGGAGGGGACACCTCAGCGCGGACGCGGCACTCCTCCGCCCCGGCGTGAAGCACCCGAGCGCCCGCCCACGACGAGTCCCAACGCGGCCCCGGTCCTCACCAAGCGTCCGCCGCCGTTCACCGTCCGGGTGAGCCAGTTCCTCTGGGTGATGAGCCTGCTGGCGGGTGGCATCGCGGTCGTCTATCTCTTCGTGATCCGCGAGGACCAGGTGCCGCTGATCGCCGACTCGGTACGCACCGTCGCGGAGGGCCGCAGCGACGAGACCTACACGGCCGCCGCCGACATCATCTTCTGGTCGGTGTTCGGGATCGCGGTGGGATTGCTGCTGTGGCAGATCGTGCTGCTCGTCTCGTTCTCGAACCGCAAACCCAACGTCAGATGGTGGCAGCTGGCGACGGTCGTTGCGCAGATCCTGCTCTTCCTGCTGTCACTGGAGATCATCGCGGTGGGCGACAACGGGCCTCTGGTCCGGCAGGTGTTCCTCGCTCAGTGGGGACTCGCTCTCATCGCCCTGCTCTTCAGCACCTTCCGCGGCGCCCTGCAGTGGACCGCCCGCCGGCACGACATCCGCCGCGCCGGTGAGGACGGCGGATCCGAGTTCTGACGCGATCTCGTCGAGACTGCGGATGACCACGCGTGCGGCTTCGACCGTCGCGCGCTCGGCGAGCGGCGACTGACTCAGTGTGCGCCAGTGGACGAGCAGCTCGTCGAGGCGCTCGCGCTGCTGCGTGGGACTCGACATCTCATCGAGACCCAGGCGCGCTGTCGCAGACGTTCCGTCTCCGCCGATGATGCGTTCCGCGGTCCGGGCATCGGACGAGCCGAGCGGCAGACCGGCAGCGCGGGCGCGAGAGAGCAGTGACAGCTCCCGCAGCGTGTGCGCAGTGGCGTAGATGCGCTCGATGCCGCCGCGGATGTCGTCCGTGCCCGGAAGCGGCCTCTCGCGGAGAAGCACCTCGAGGGCATCGAGCACTCCGCGCACCTTGAGCGCCCCGGCGCGCGTGCGGAACTGCTCACGGATGAACTGCTGCAGCTCGTTGAGACCGCTCTGCTGCACGAGCTGTTCCGACAGCTGTGTGGAATCCCTCGCGCCTCCGCGGATGAGGGCACTGGCGAGCCGTACCCCGAAGATGCCGAAGCGACCCAGCAGTGCGCGGCGCACGTCGACGGGGAGCGTCGTGAGATCGGACGGCCGCGTGAAACGGTCGGCCGAGACCATGAGCTTCTCGCGGCTCGCCCGGTCGAGATCTGCCAGTTCGCAGAACGCGGCGAACTCATCCTCGCGGAGCGTGCGCGCGCTCTCTGCCAGCAGCCCCGCCACCGGCACGACGCCGAGCGACAGCGACGACAGATCGCCGTCCTTCTCGTAGCGCCGGGCGACCTTGCCGGCCGAGAGCATCGAGTCGATGCGGCCGGAGCCGATCTCGTCCGCCCGCGACAGCACCGCCACCGCATTGACGGTCTGGGATGCCCCCGCCGCCGTGTCGCGGAAGGACTCCAGGAACTTGAGATCGGACGCGTGCATGTGCCGCATGAGGTAGACGATCGCGTCGGCCGACGACGGCTCGGTGTCGGGGGTCAGGAAGTCCGTCGAGCGCGCCGACACGTCGCGCGAGAGCGACGCGATACCGGGCGTGTCGATGAGGATCAGCGAGCGCAGACCGGTCGAGGGCCACCCGACATCGATCCACGCGACATCCTCGGCCGCGACTTCGCCCAGATCCAGCACCAGGTGTCCGTCATCCCGCCGGATCGGCATCCGTCGCGGTGGTCCGTCGTGGGGATGCATAGTCACCATCGGGGTGGCCGAGTAGCGATACCACGTGACGACGCGCGTGCATTCACCGGCGTCCGTCGGCGCGAGCTGCTCGCCGAGCATCGCGTTGAGGAGCGTCGACTTGCCGGCCTTCACCATTCCGGCCAACGCGAGGCGCAGCGGCTCGCGCAGTCGCCGGTCGAGGTCGGACAGCACGTCCATGGCGTGCGGGTCATCGACGTACAGCTCCGATGCGGAGCGGATGAGCGCGCTGGCATCATCCTGAGTCGACAGCCTCACCGCTTCGCTGCCTCCACGGCACGCAGCGGGGGAAGCGTCGGGATCTTCGACTTGAGGGCTTCGAGCTGCTGGACCTGCTGCTGCAGCTCGCGGACCCGCTGATCGCGTTCGCCGGCGTACGAGCCCGCCGCCTGTTTGGCCGCGAGCACCGAGTCGGAGAGGGAGCGGTGCAGCTCATCGGCGATGCTGCCGAAGTGGTCGCGCGCCGCGCGCTGCACGATGCGCAGCCGGTCCTTCAGCTGCTTTCCGACCTGGAACTGCACTTCGTCTATGTGACGGCGCACAAGATTCTTCGCCTCGAAGCGCCGGCGGGACAGTCGCGAGCTCATGTCCTCACGATAGGCCCTGCGGCCCACCAGCACACCCGCCAGAAGGGACAGCGGATTGATGAGCGAGAGACCGACCAGGCCCGTGGCGAGACCCACCATCAGCACCCCGCCGTACGAGCCGCGCACGCCGATGTAGAGCTTCTCGCCGGCGCCCATCTGGCGGTGATCGAGGGCGGCGATGTCCTCCACGGCATCCAGGACGCCCTCGGTGTCGCCGACGTGGATGACTGGCAGGTCCCCTTCACCCTCGATGAACAGTTCGGCCACCTCCTCCGAGAGCCAGCGCGACCGCTCGTCCGTCCACACGAAGGTCTCCGACACGGCCGCAGAGATGCGCTGGTCGAGCCACTCGGTGAGTTGGTCCCAGATCGGTCCGGGGTCGCCGTCGTCGATGGCGTTCTCAGCCTCCCGCTGGACCTTGCGCAGGCGATCGCGCAGGTCGTGTTCCATGTCGGAGATGAGATCGGCCACGCCGTCGTTGAGCTGCACCTGCCATTTCGACGAACGCCCCCGGAACTCGTCGGCGCGGGCCTTCGCGTACTCGAGCTGGGCGATGAGCTTCGGGGTGTCCTCGGGGTGCAGGATCGCCTCGAGCTCGGAGGTCAGCGACATCTTCAACTGGTCGACCACCGACACGAGGTCGTGCACCGCGCTGCGCGCCTGGATGATCTCGGCCCGGCCGAGCACCTCCTGACGAAGGTGCGACACGAGGGCGGGGAACCCGGATTCGATGTTGAGGTCGCGGTCGCGCTCCTCCGCCGCGATGAGCCGCAGGTCGCTCGAGACGGAGAAGATCGGCACGTCGCCGATGTCGCCCAGATGCGTGCGGTCGAGTCGCTCGATCTCACGCCACTCCGGGTACAGGTCGGTCTTGGCGAGGACGGCGGCGACGTTCGGTGAGACCCGCATGGCGTGCTTCAAGAACTGCACCTCGGGCTCGGTGTACTCCTGGGACGCGTCCGAGACGAGCAGCACCGCGTGGGCCGATGACAGCGCCGCCAGCGTCGCGAGCGCGTTGGTGGAGTCCAGCCCCCCGACGCCCGGCGAGTCGACGAGGCGAAGACCGCCCTTCAGGAGCTCCCGCGGCAGCACCACCTCGGCGGAGGTGACCTTGCGCTCGTTGCTGGGATTGCCGCTCTCCGACACGAACTGGACGAGATCCTCGATCGCGATCTGCTGCCGCCGGGGCTCGCCGTCTTCGGCGACCTGAATGGTCACCCAGGCGTCAGGCGTCTCGGCGTAGCCGACGGAGGTGGGAACACTCGTCGCGACGTCGTCGTCCACCGGGCACACCGGGGCGTTGACGAGGGCGTTGATGAGCTTGCTCTTGCCCTTCTTGAACTCGCCGACGACGATGACCCGCACATGGGGGTCGCGCAGTCGGGCGTGCGTGTGCTCCAGCCGCTGGGCGAGGTCATCACGCCCCGTCGACGTCGCCAGCGCACTGACGCTGTCGACGATCGTGACGAGCGCCTTGCTCGCGGCCGGCAGCACCGGCGAAGCCGCCAGGGCGTCGGCATCGGCCCCGCTCTTGTGGACGGCGGTACCCTCAGTCACCGATACTCCCCCTCGATGCACTCCCCCGCCTCACGCTACGCCACGTCTCGGCGTACGGGCAGGGGTGGATCGTTTGCGGTCCGCCGCGGGATTCCCGCGGACAATGGCCTTGCCCGGTCGTCTCGGGAGACGGCCGGGCAAGGCTTCAGAAAGTGAGATCAGAAGTCGACGAGGTCGTCGCCCGCAACATCTCCGCCAGGGCTGAAGAAGTTGCCGCTGTTCTCCCACTCGACCTCGTTCTCGACGTTGGTCACCTCGTAGTCGTTGAACGAGTCCTCGACCTGGACGTCGACGTCGGTCTCTTCCGAGTAGTCGTTGAACGAGTCATCGATCTCGACCTCGAACTCGTTCCACTCGTTGGTGGAGTTGTCCTGGAACGAGTCGCTGATCGTCGTGGTGATCCACTCGTTGCCGATGTTGACATCGCCCACCGTGGTGTTGACGGTCGAGTTGTCGACCGTGGCGTCGTCGCCGGCAGCGGCGCCGTTGTCACCCGAGTTGACGACGGCCTCCTGGCCGAAGAACTGGCTGACGTCATCGCCGGCAGCGACGTTCTGGCTGACCGACTGGTCGACGACCGTTGCGCGGTTGTCGAGCTCGAGGTGCAGCGAGCCCGCGGCCGCCGCAGCTGCCGCCGCGCCGCCGCCCATCATGCCACCGAGGTTCAGGTCGCCGCCGATTCCCGTGTTGTACTGGCGCACGCCGACCGTGACCGAGTCGTCGTTCAGCGTGGTCTCGTTGAACGAGTCCGTGATGTCGACGTCCACGTCGGTCTCGTTGTACGAGTCCTCGTTGCCCACGTCTTCGACATCGATGTCGGTGTCGATCTCGGTGTCAGTCTCGTTGTACGAGTCCTCGTTGCCCGAGTCCTCAACGTCGATGTCGGTCTCGTTGCCCGAGTCCTCGATGTCCACGTCGGTGTCGTTGTACGAGTCCGTGTTGCCGTTGTCCTCGTTGCCCACGACGTTGCCGACGTTGTTGTCGTCGTTGCCCACGACGCTGTCGACGTTGTTGTCCTCGACATCAACGTCGGTGTTGCCCACCTCGACGTTGTTGTCCTCGATGTTGCCGGAGTCGACGATGCTGCCGACGATGTTGTCTTCGATTTCGATGTCAGGCATGTCCCTGTCCTTCTGTCTGAGTGCCAGTGCGGCTGCTCCATCAGTGTGCGACTGGGGGGTGATGCGCAACATCGGGGATCCCCCCGGAGCCTCACCGGCTCGGTTAGGGGTTTGCAGGGGGTTCCGCCGGGCGGACCCCGGGATGGACACGTAGGCTCGGCGAGTGGAACTGTCCGAGCTCACCGCCCTGCTCACGCCCGAGGGGCTGCGCCTTCTCGACGCCACGCCGCCCATCGAATCGGCCGACGACGTCGCCCGGGCGGTGTCGCGACTGCGCAAGGACGGCCACTCGCCGGACCTCGTCTCTGCGGTCGTCGGCCAGGCCCGGCTGCGCGTGCGCGCCCGCGCCAAGTTCGGCGATTTCGCCGAACGGATGCTGTTCACCCGCGCGGGCCTCGAGCAGTCGACGCGCTTGTCGCTCGCGGCGCGCCACGGGGCGCGGTTCCGCGACGCGGGCTTCGCGCGAGTCGCCGACCTCGGCTGCGGCATCGGCGGCGATGCGCTCGGGCTCGCGGCGCTGGGACTTCGAGTGCACGCGGTCGACGCCGACGAGGTGACCGCCGCGATCGCGGCGTACAACCTGGCGCCGTTCGGCGAAGACGTCGAGGTGCGGCACGGCACGGCCGAAGCATCCGATCTGCCCTCCGTCGACGCCGTGTGGCTGGATCCCGCGCGCCGCACTCCCGGCCACGCCGAGACCAAGCGCACGCGCCCCGAGGACTGGTCGCCTTCTCTGGACTGGGTCTTCGACCTGGCACGACGGATGCCGGTCGGGGTGAAGCTCGGCCCGGGCCTGGATCGCGACCTCATTCCCGACGATGTCGAGGCGCAGTGGGTGAGCGCCGACGGTTCGACGGTCGAACTGGTGCTGTGGTCGGGCGCGCTCGCGCGCGAGGGCGTGCGCCGGGCGGCACTGGTGATGCGCGGCGAGACCGCTCACGAGCTGACGGCGGGCGCGGATGCCGAAGACGAGCCGGTCCGCGACCTCGGCGCGTATCTGCACGAGCCCGACGGCGCGGTCATCCGCGCACGCCTGATCGGCGACGTCGCCCGCTCGCTCGAGGCCGGGATGCTCGATGAGCACATCGCCTATCTCACGTCGGACGCTGCACTCACCTCTCCGTTCGTGTCGTCGTTCCGGGTGCGCGAAGTGCTGCCCGCCGACGTGAGGGGCCTGTCGAAGGCGCTCCGCGAGCGAGGCATCGGACGCCTCGAGATCAAGAAGCGGGGGGTGGATGTCGACCCCGCAGCACTGCGGACCCGTCTGAAGCTGAGCGGCCCCGAGTCGGCCACGCTGTTCGTGACCCGCATCGGCTCGCGCCGCACCGCGATCCTCGCCGATCGAGTCTGAGGCCTGGCGCGCCTGAGTCCCGCGGCGCTCAGCCCAGCAGGTTAGCGCGCGTGGCGGCGTAGAGCAGCCATCCGGCACTGTAGAGGATCGAGACGACGCCGATCGCGATCGCCCACACGCACATCGCACGGCTCTCGAGGGGGCGCCGCAGCGCCAGGATCGCCGAGATCACGGCCACCAGCCCGATCGGGAAGCCCCACCCGACGAAGAGCGAGACCACCAGCCCCACGATCGCGAACGCCAGCGCCCAGCCGGCGAGCCCGCGGTGCAACGCCGGCTCGCCCGAGGCGAGCCACTGGGCCGAGGGCGCTTCTTCCTCCGTTCCCGGCTCGACCGGAGCGGACTGCACCGTCACCGGGATCGGCGCGGTCGGCAACCGGCGGAACCCGCCGCGGTGCGCGCCGGGCAGCGGCGAGGCCTCCTCGGCCAGGGCGACGTCCGGCGACGGCCCTTCGACGACGGCGTCCGGCGCGGCCGGGGTCCGGGTCGGCGCGGGCTCGGGCCGCGGCGCGGGCGCGGGCTCGAGCTCGAGCTCGAGCTCGGGCCGCGGCGCGGGCGCGGGCTCGAGCGCCGGCGCGGGCTCGCGCGCCGGCGCGGGCTCGCGCGCCGGCGCGGGCTCGCGCGCCGGCGCGGGCTCGCGCGCCGGCGCGGGCTCGCGCGCCGGCGCGGGCTCGCGCGCCGGCGCGGGCTCGCGCGCCGGCGCGGGCTCGCGCGCCGGCGCGGGCTCGCGCGCCGGCGCGGGCTCGCGCGCCGGCGCGGGCTCGCGCGCCGGCGCGGGCTCGCGCGCCGGCGCGGGCTCGCGCGCCGGCGCGGGCTCGCGCGCCGGCGCGGACTCGCGCGCGGGCGCGGGCTGCGGCTCAGGCCTGGGCTGCGGCGCGGACGCGGGTTGAGGTTGAGAAACCACATCGAGGTTGAGACTCTCCCCTCCGCGCGGTTTCTCAACCGCGGAGTGGTGTCTCACGCTCTCGGCGGGCGGCTGGCCGGACTCAGAGGGCACGGACTCGAGATCGGACCCGCGCGCCGGCTCGGGCTGCGGCCGAGGCCCGGGGTTCGGGGAGGGGCCGGGCGGAGGCATCCGCTCGTCGTCTTTCATGCGGACTCCGCGACCTGGATCTCGGTGACGGGCAGGGTCGAGTCGGCCCCGAACTCGAGGGTCGAGGCCGGCCGGCCCGACATGATCAGCTCCGACGCGAGCGCCGCGATCATGGCGCCGTTGTCGGTGCACAGCGACAGCGGCGGGATGCGCACGGTCACGCCCTCGGCGACCGCGCGCTCGATGGCGACATCGCGCAGGCGGCGATTGGCGATCACGCCGCCGCCGAGCAGCAGGCGGGGCACGCCGTAGTCACGGCACGCGGCGAGCGCCTTCGTCACGAGCACGTCGACGACGGCCTCGCGGAAACTCGCCGCGACATCGGCGACCGGAACGGGCTCGCCCGCGGCCTGGCGCTGCTCGGTCCATCGCGCGACCGCGGTCTTCAGGCCCGAGAACGAGAAGTCGTAGCGGTGGCCGGCCATGTCGCTGGCCCGCGAGAGTCCCCGGGGGAACGCGATGGCGTTCGGATCTCCGGATGCCGCCGCCCGATCGATCTCAGGACCGCCCGGGTACGGCAGTCCCAGCAGCCGCGCGACCTTGTCGAACGCCTCGCCGGCGGCGTCGTCCATCGTCTCGCCGAGCAGCTCGACGTCGCTGGTCAGGTCACGCACCAGCAGCAGCGACGTGTGCCCGCCGCTGACGAGCAGCGCGACCGTGGGGTACTCGAGCGGCGGCGCGCCCGCGCCCTGCTCGTCAGAAGAGAGGATGTCGGCGGCGATGTGGCCGACGAGATGGTTCACGGCGTACAGCGGCTTCTCGAGCGAGACCGCGAGCGCCTTCGCGGCGCCGACGCCGACCATGAGCGCACCGGCCAGGCCCGGCCCCGAGGTCACTGCGACGGCGTCGACATCTGCGAGCGCGACGCCCGACTCGGCGAGCGCTGCCCGGATCGCCGGTTCGAGCGCTTCGAGATGCGCGCGGGCGGCGACCTCGGGCACGACTCCCCCGTAGCGGGCGTGCTCGTCCATCGAGCTGGCGATCGTGTTCGACAGCAGCGTGCGGCCGCGCACGATCCCGATACCGGTCTCGTCGCAGCTGGTCTCGATGCCGAGCACCAGGGGTTCGGCCCGGTTCACGTGCACACCCCGCCCTGCCATGCCGCCTCGGCGGTCGAGCCGCTCGCGTCCGAGACCGAGCCGTACTTCGGGCCCGAGTCCGAGCCCGCGCCGTACTTCGCGTCCGAGCCCCAGCCCGAGCCCGAGCCCGAGCCGTCGATCCGGAAACCGGAGCTCTCGCCTGTTTCCGGAGCATCCGTCATTTCCGCTCCGGAAAGAGTGCGATTCTCCGGTTTCCGGATCCGGTTCTCGGCAGGAGTCCCCGGATCCGGATGCCCCGCCCCGGCCCACCCGCGAAGGTCGAGCTTCATCACCACGGCGTCGACGTCGTCAGGCTGGTAGTAGCGCGGCTTGCGGCCGATCTCGAGGAAGCCCTCCGAGACGTAGAGAGCCTGCGCGACGGGGTTGTCGGCGCGCACCTCGAGGAACACCTCGCGCACGTCACGCTTGGCCGCCTCCTCGAGCAGTGCTCGCAGGAGTGTGCGGCCCCGGCCGCGACCCCGCGCGGCCTCGGCGATCGCGATGGTCTGGATGTCGGCATCCGTCGCCCTTTTCACGGCACGCAGACCCGCGTAACCCAGCAGCCGTCCCGCCTCTTCGTCGACGATGTACCAGCCGTGCGGCGAGGTCAGCTCTTCGCGCATCATCGCCTCGGACCACGCGTCGGTCGGGAACGACGCGCGCTCGAGCGCCATGATCGCTCCGAGGTCGCCGGGGGTGGCTGCGCGGAGAGTCACAGGTTCACCCGCTTCGGCGCGCCGGGCATCGTGACGTCAGGCGAGCGCAGATAGAGCGCGTCGGCCGGCGCGATCGTGCGCCCGGCCGAGAGGGCGCGGGCCGCAGCGAGCGCGAGCATGGCGGCGGGGATGCGCTCGGCATCGCGTCGGATGGCTTCCACCGTGCGCAGCACGTCGTCCAGTTCTTCGCGCGGGGTCAGGGCCGGCCCGTCGAGGCGCACGGGCAGGCCGTCGTCGTCCAGGCCGCGGTACACGGTGTACGCGAACTCGCGGCGGCGCGCGTCGGTGACGACAGCGAAGGCTTCGTCGGCGACGTCCTGGTACCCGCCGGTCAGCGCGTCGTGCAGCAGCAGCTCGAGCGCCACGGCGTCGTGACTGACGACCGGCACGACGGGGACACCCCGACCGAGCGCGAACGTGCGCGCCGCCGCGATGCCGACGCGGAGCCCGGTGAAAGGTCCTGGCCCCATTCCGGCGGCGACGTGCGAGATGTCGGAGACGGTGACGGATGCCTCGGCCAGCGCCCGCTCGATCAGCGTGCCGATCACCTCGGCGTGCCCGCGCGGGTCGGCGCTCTCGACCTGCGCGCGGATGACGCCGTCCGACTCGACCACCGCCACCGCGGAGCCGAGCGAGGTGTCGATGCCCAGGATCACGCCTCCAGCGTAACCGCGGGTCCGGCGCCCTCGCCCACTGCCCCGCCCCTGCCGCTCATGCCATTCCCACGCCGACCACGCCATTCCCACGCCGAGCATGCCGTTTCCGACGCCGACCACGCCATTCGCACGCCGAGCATGCCGATCCGACGCCGATCACGCCGGACAAGGTCGCGAACGAAACGACAAGCTCGGCGGATGCCGCGACAGGCTCGGCGGATGCCGGGGCTACGGGCGGCGCGTGATGGTCACCAGTCGCGGGGCATCGGCGTCGAGCTCGGCCTCGTGCGCGACGCCGTAGCACGCGTCGTCCTGACCACGACCGTGCCACTCCCGGTCGAACTCGACCTCCCACCAGGCCTCCCGCAGGCCGTCGACCATGCCGCGGCCCCACTCGACGATGACGACCGAGGCCTCGAAGTCGATGTCGAGATCGTCGAGCTCAGCCGGCGAGCCGAGCCGGTAGGCGTCCACGTGGACGAGCGGCGCACCTCCGACAAGGGACGGGTGCGTGCGGGCGATCACGAACGTCGGGCTCTGCACCGGGCCGCGGACGCTGAGACCCTGGGCGATGCCGCGCGTGAGGGTGGTCTTGCCGGCGCCGAGCGGACCGGTGAGCACGACGAGGTCGCCGGGGCGCAGCATCCGTCCCATCTCCTCGCCGAGCTGCTCCATGTCGTGCGGTGAGGGGACCTCACGCGTGCCGACCAGCGGATCCAGCCCGTTCACGACCACTCCTCGGTTCGCGATTCAGTCCCGGCGCGCGGCGCCCCGGCCCCCGTCCGCGGAACCCCGCGGCTCGCCCCGCGGAGCCCCACCCGGGAGACTGAATTCCGAACGGCGGCGGGGTTCATTCGGTCACCTGCCGGCGCGGAACGCGGGATCCGACGCGCGTGACGATCTCGTAGTTGATGGTGCCGGCGGCATCCGCCCATTCCGTCGCCGCGGGCGCGCCCAGTGTGGGGTCGCCGAACAGCACGGCCTCGTCGCCGACCGCGACCGGGGTGTCGCCGACGTCGACCACGAACTGGTCCATCGCGATACGGCCGGCGACGGTGTGCCGACGGCCGCCGATCACGACCGGCCCGCCGCCCGAGGCCTGGCGCGGCACGCCGTCGGCATAGCCGAGCGGCACGAGGGCGAGCGTCGTGTCGCAGTCGGTGTGATAGGCGTAGCCGTACGAGACGCCGGTGCCCGCCGGAACGCGCCGCACGGCGGCGACCGTCCCGCGCAGCGTCATTGCGGGGCGCAGACCGAGGTCGGCAGACGAGCGATCGTCGAACGGCGAGAGTCCGTAGATGCCGATGCCGATGCGAACGCACCCGAGCCGTGACTCGGGCAGGGCGATGGCCGCGTGGGTCGCGGCGATGTGCCGCAGCGGCGGCGCGAGTCCGAGCGTCGCCGCCTCGCCGACGGCCTCCTCGAACGTGCGCAGCGCAGCACGGTCGTCGTCGGCGGACGCGTTCGAGAGGTGGCTGAAGAGCGCGATCACGCGCAGCTTGCCGATGCGCTCGAGCCGGGCGGCCTCGGCGAACACGACGCGGTAGTCGGCGGGCGCGATGCCGTTGCGCGACAGTCCCGTCTCGAGCTTGAGGTGCACCGAGACGGGACGATCAGCGGATGCCGCGGCCGCGGCCTGCTGCAGCTGGTCCAGGCTCGAGATGCCGAGCTCGATCCCCTCGGCCGCGGCCCGCGCGAAATCGGCACCTGGCGGGTGCAGCCACGCGAGGACGGAGGCGTCGATGCCGCCGCGCCGCAGGGCGAGGGCCTCGGTGATGTCCGAGACTCCGAGCCGCGTCGCGCCGCCCTCGAGCGCGGCGGCGGCCGAGCGCACGGCGCCGTGCCCGTAGCCGTCGGCCTTGACGACAGCGATCACCTCGGACTGGGTCAGCCGGCGCAGGTGCCGCACGTTGTCGGCGATCGCCCCGACGTCGACGGTCGCCTCGCGCAGGGCGCCCACCGGCAGGCGGCTCATGAGCCCTCCTCCGCGGTCGTGGTGCCGGGGACTACGCCTCCGGACTCGGCGATGACGTAGGCGGTCGCGAGCCCCGCGTCGTGCGAGAGCGACAGGTGCACGGCGGTGATCCCCCGGTCCGCGATGACCGCGGCGGTCGAGCCGGTCAGCATGAAGTGAGGGCGGCCGGATGCCTCGGACGCGACCTCGATCTCGGTCCAGTGCACGCCGTCCGAACCGCCGAGCGCCTTGATGAGCGCTTCTTTGGCCGCGTAGCGCGCGGCGAGCGAATGCGGCTTGAGCGTGCGCTCCGAGCCGGAGAACAGCCGCTCGATCAGGCGCGGAGTGCGTTCGATCGTGCGCTCGAATCGAGCGATGTCGACCAGGTCGACGCCGATTCCGACGATCATGGAGCCCTCCCGCGCGCCGCGTTCGCGGCATCCGTCACCCTATCGCGCACGACGCACCGCACTCTCTCCGACGAGAAGGTGCCCTCCCGGCCGAAAGGGTGCCCACCCCGCCGACAAGGTGCCCACCTTCTGGCGGGCCAACCCCCTTCTCGCGAGCCAACGCACCTGCTCGCGAGCGAAGGCACCTTCTCGGCGGGAAGGAGATAGCGACGCCGCGGCGCGGTGCCCTACTCGACGGTGACGGACTTGGCGAGGTTGCGAGGCTGGTCCACGTCGAGGCCCTTGGCCGTTGCGAGGCCCATCGCGAAGATGTGCAGCGGCACCACGGCGAGGAGCGGCTCGAAGAGGGGCGCGGCCAGCGGGATGCGCAACACCTCGTCGGCCTTGGGCAGCACGGCGACGTCGCCCTCTTCGGCGATCGCGATGACGCGGGCGCCGCGGGCGCGGATCTCTTCGATCGACGAGATGACCTTCTTGTGCATCTCGGCCGATTGACGCGGCGACGGCACGATGACGAACACGGGCTGGCCGGGCTCGATCAGCGCGATCGGGCCGTGCTTGAGCTCGCCGGCGGCGAAGCCCTCGGCGTGGATGTACGCCAGCTCCTTGAGCTTGAGCGCGCCCTCGAGCGCGATCGGGTAGCCGACGTGGCGGCCGAGGAACAGCACCGAGCGGGTGTCGGCCATCCAGTGGGCGAACTGCTCGATGCGCGGCTGCTCACGCTCGAGGATCTGCGAGATCTTGGCCGGAATCGCCTCGAGCTCGCGGACGTGGGTTGCCGCATCCGCTGCGGTCACCACGCCTCGCACGCGCCCGATGTGCAGGCCCGTGAGGTACAGCGCCGTGATCTGCGCGACGAAGGCCTTGGTCGAGGCGACCGCGACCTCGGGACCGGCGTGCGTGTAGACGATCGCGTCGGACTCGCGCGGGATCGTCGCGCCCTGGGTGTTGCAGATCGACAGCGTCTTGGCGCCGTGCTCGCGCGCGTACTTGACGGCCATGAGCGTGTCCATGGTCTCGCCGGACTGGCTGATCGACACCACGAGGGTGTCGGGGCCGATCACCGGGTCGCGATAGCGGAACTCGTGGGCGAGCTCGACGTCGACGGGAATGCGGGTCCACTGCTCGATCGCGTACTTGCCGACCTGGCCGGCGTAGGCGGCGGTGCCGCACGCGATCACGATGATGCGCGAGATACCGGCGAACAGCTCGTCCATGCCGTCCAGCTCGGGGATGACGACCTCGCCGTCGCGGACGCGGCCGAGGATCGTGTTGCGGACGGCCTCGGGCTCTTCCGAGACCTCCTTGGCCATGAACGACGACCAGCCGCCCTTCTCGGCGGCCGAGGCATCCCAGGTCACTTCGAACGGCTCGACCTCGACGGAGTTGCCGTCGAAGTCGGTCACCTCGACGCCGGACGGCGTGATCGCGACGATCTGGTCCTGACCGATCGCGAGGGCGTTGCGGGTGTGCTCGACGAACGCGGCGACGTCGGACCCGAGGAAGTTCTCGCCCTCGCCGAGCCCGATCACGAGCGGCGAGTTGCGGCGAGCGCCGACGACGAGGCCTGGCTGGTCTTCGTGCATCGCGAGCAGCGTGAACGCCCCTTCGAGGCGCGAGACGACGCTGCGGAACGCCGTGACCAGGTCGCCGGTGCGGCGGTACTCGCGGCCGAGAAGCACGGCGGCGACCTCGGTGTCGGTCTCGCTGCGGAAGGTGAACCCTTCGCCGACGAGCTCGGACTTGAGCTCGGAGAAGTTCTCGATGATGCCGTTGTGGATGACGGCGAGCTTGTCGTCGTCGGCCAGATGCGGGTGCGCGTTGCCGTCGGTGGGGCCGCCGTGCGTGGCCCAGCGGGTGTGGCCGATGCCGGTCGTGCCGTCGGCGAGCGGGCTGGTGTCGAGATCGTCGCGCAGCACCTTGAGCTTGCCCGCGCGCTTGCGCATGCCCAGGCCGCCGTCGCCGTCGATCACGGCGATGCCGGCCGAGTCATAGCCGCGGTATTCGAGTCGTGAGAGACCCGAGATCAGGATGGCCTGGCTCTGCCGGGGGCCGACGTATCCGACGATTCCACACATGCGCTCAATGGTAAGCCGGGGGTTTTGCGAGGTACCTGAACGAATATTCCGGATGCCAGTGCCACAGCATCCGGAACCCGTCAAAGCTTGCGCAGCAGCACCGACTCCACCGTGTGGTCGGCGGCCTTCTGCAGCACGAGGTTGGCGCGGTGCCGCGTGGGCTGCACGTTCTCTTCGAGGTTCGGCAGGTTGATGGTGTTCCAGAAGTGCAGCGCCCGATCGACGGCCTCGTCGTCGCTGAGCTGGGCGAAGACGTTGAAGAACGAGTTCGGGTTGCTGAAGGCCGCGCGCCGCAAGGCGAGGAAGCGGTCGACGTACCACTGGGTGATGTGCTCGGGCGCGGCGTCGACGTAGATCGAGAAGTCGAACAGGTCGCTCACGGCGACGTCGTTCGGAGTCGGCGGCGGCTGCAGGACGTTCAGCCCCTCGACGATCACGATGTCGGGCCGGCGTACCGTCACGACGGCGTCGGGCACGATGTCGTACCGCATGTGCGAGTAGAACGGCGCGCGCACTTCGGGCGCCCCGCTCTTGACCTCCGTCAGGAACGACACGAGCGCGCGGCGGTCGTAGGACTCGGGGAAGCCCTTGCGCTCCATGAGACCGCGGCGCTCGAGCTCGGCGTTGGGGTACAGGAAGCCGTCCGTGGTGACGAGCTCGACGCGGGGCGTGCCCGGCCAGCGGCTCGTGAGCTCGCGCAGCAGGCGCGCGATCGTCGACTTGCCGACGGCGACCGACCCGGCGACGCCGACGATGAACGGCGTGGTCGAATCCGGCTCGCCGAGGAAGTCGGCCGTCTCGGCTCCGAGGCGCTTCGTCGCCTGGGCGTACAGCGAGAGCAGCCGCGAGAGCGGCACATACACCTGAGTCACCTCGGCGATGTCGAGCCGGTCGCCGAGCCCCCGGATCTGCACGATCTCGGTCTCGGTGAGCGGCTGGGCCATGCCCGACGCCATGCGCGCCCAGTCCGCGCGGTCGATCTCGCGGTACAGCGAGTGTGCGGGGGCGAGGGTCGCAGCGTCATCCGGTGACATCGCGCCCATCGTATCCGGTGACGAAGCGCAGACGGTCCCCACGGTCCCTCCGCTCGCCGCGAGCACGTCGAGCGGAGCCTCCGGCCGCGTGGGCCCAGCCGCGCCCCCGCCCCCCTCCGCGCGCCCGGTACGCCCGGTACGCCCCGAGTCCAGTCCCGGCTACGGCGCAGGCAGCGGATCCGGAAACCGGAGATTGCTCTCGTTCCGGATGCGCGGGCGGCTGTCGCTCCGGAAACACGACCGAGATCCGGTTTCCGGATCGGGCAGACGTGCGCGTGACCTCCACCGACGGGGCGCGCGAGGCAGGGGGCGCGCGGCAGAGGGCGCGCGGCAGGCCGCTACGCTGAGCCCGTGCGCCTGGGAGTTCTCGACATCGGGTCGAACACCGTTCATCTGCTCGTCGCCGACGTGAGGCCGGGAGGCCGACCGCTGGCCACCACGAGCAAGCGCACCGTGCTGCGCCTGATGCGCTACCTCGACGCCGACGGTGCGATCACCGAGGACGGCGTCACCGCCCTCGTGTCGGCGGTCTCGGATGCCCGCGCTCTCGCGACGGCCGAGAACGTCGACGAACTCCTCGCGACCGCGACGAGCGCCGTGCGCGAGGCTGCGAACGGCGCCGACGTGATCGCCCGCATCGAGGCCGCGCTCGGCCAGCCCTTGCAGGTGCTGGGCGGTGAGACCGAGGCGCGCTACACCTTCCTCGCCGTGCGCCGCTGGTTCGGCTGGTCGGCCGGTCAGATCCTGCTGTTCGACATCGGCGGCGGCTCGCTCGAGCTGGCAGCCGGTGCCGACGAGCTGCCGGATGCCGCGGCATCCGTCCCCCTCGGAGCCGGGCGCATGACGATCCAGTTCCTTCCCGACGACCCGCCGGGAGAGGATGCCGTGGACCGACTGCGCGCGCACGCCCGGGCGACACTCGCGCCGGTCGCCGAGGCGTTCGGGTCGCTGCCCCGGCCGGACCACGTGGTCGGCTCGTCCAAGGCGATCCGGTCGCTGGCGAAGCTCGCCGGATACCCGGTGCCGGGCTGGTCGGGGATCGAGCGCATGGTGCTCCCCCGGCGCGAGCTGAAGGCGTGGATCCCGCGCATCGCGCGGATCCCCGCTTCGACCCGGCAGGAGCTTCCCGGGATCACGGCCGACCGCACGTTCCAGATCGTCGCCGGTGCCGTGGTGCTGCACGAGGCGATGAAGGCGATGGAGGTCGAAGAGCTCGAGGTGTCGCCGTGGGCGCTGCGCGAGGGCGTGCTGCTGCGCTACATCGAGTCGCTCAGCTGGAGCGCGCCTGCCGCTTAGACTGCGACCTTCTCGGTGAAGGCCGTGTACACGCCGTAGACGGCGAGCGCCGCGAGGTGCCACTCGCGAGTACCCTCCGGTCCGAGGGCGATGTCGAAGGAGCCGCCGATCCGCGCGGGGTTGATGCGCTGGTGGTCGCCCATGCCGTCGATCACGGCGACGATCGCGACGGCGAGATCCCGCTCGCTGAGCCCGTCGCGCATGCGCAGGCCGAAGACCCCGTTCAGCTCGCGATAGACCTCGGCCATGCGCTCGACGTACCGATCGACGATCTCGGCGAGCTGCACGCGGATGTTCTCGCCTCCCGGCACGGCATCGCCGCTGGCGAGGGCGGCCGACATCGTCCGGTACACGCGCCAGGCCGCTGTCGTCTCGACGGCGCCCATGTTGTGGGCGACCGTGACTCGGATCGCCTCGCGAAGCGCGATCTCACGCCCTTCCACGGTGCGCATCGCGTCGGCGTTCGCAGTGAGGACCTCGTCGAGGAGCGACTGGGTCGGCGGGTCGAATCCCGTTCCGAAGTTCGGATCCGCCTCGAAGAGGGCGCGCACCAGGTCGGCGACGAACGCCGCGCGATCGGGCCAGATGCGAAAGACGGTGGAGCGGGGAACACCGGCGACGCGGATCAGGTCTTCCAGTTCGATGTTCTCGTAACCCAGCAGCAGCCCTTCGGCGTGGACGCGCTCGACCGCGACCTTGAGCATGAGTGCTCGGGTCTCGCCCGCCGGCCGGCGCGAACGGCTCGCTGCTTGCTGCACCTACCGATTATCCCTCGACCGGCACGCGCATTTGTCGTGGTGCCGGGCCCCCAGAGCCCGACACCACTTATGGCGCCGGGACTCCCGAAGTCCCGGCTATCGGCATGCGCGCATTCCCGAACGCGCACGTCGGCTCCCACAATATGTACTGGGAGTCTCAAGTCTCAAATTTTCGTTGCGCCCGGTTTCGTCGGAAAGAACGGGACCCCTGGACGCTGCCACGGCACGTGGTCCAGACTCTGTTTATGGAGGCGCCCGCGGCGATCCGCACTCCCGACCAGCGCATCCGGGTCTTCGTCAGCTCGACATTGAAAGAGCTGGAGCCCGAGCGGCGCGCGGCGCGCGACGTGATCGAGCGCATGCACCTGGCACCCGTGATGTTCGAGCTGGGCGCCCGTCCGCATCCCCCGCGGGAGCTGTACCGGTCCTACCTCGCGCAGAGCGACATCTTCATCGGGCTCTATTGGGAACGCTACGGGTGGGTGGCTCCCGGTGAAGACATCTCAGGTCTCGAAGACGAGTACCGTCTGTCGACGCGGTTGCCGAGCCTCATCTACATCAAAGAGCCGGCCCCCGAGCGCGAGGAGCGGCTCGGCGGTCTGCTCGACCGCATCCGCTCCGACGACCGCACCTCGTACAAGTCCTTCGCCACGTCCGACGAACTCGCCGAACTGATCGCGCGCGATCTCGCCACGCTCCTGGCCGAACGTTTCGACGCGGCGCGTGTCGCATCGGTCGCCGAGTCGGCTGACGCCTTGTCTCTGCCTGGCATCCCCTCGCCGTACACGTCGCTCGTCGGCCGCGAGGCAGACGTCGAAGCAGTGCGGGCGCTGCTCGCGGACGGCCGCAACCGCATCGTCTCCATCGTGGGTCCCGGAGGCGTCGGCAAGTCACGCCTTGCCATCGAGGTGGCGCAGGATGCCGCCCGTCGCGGTCGCCACGTCGCGTTCGCCCTGCTCGAGACGGTCACCGCGCCCGATCGCGTCATCACGGCCCTCGCGCGCGCGCTCGGCGTGCACGACACCGGTGACGAGCCGCTCGAGGAGAAGGTGATCGCCGCGGTGGACGAACGGGATGTGCTGCTCGTCGTGGACAACATGGAGCACCTTCTCGACGCGGCGGATCTCCTCGTGCGCCTCATCACGCGCACTCCGCGGCTGCAGCTGCTGGTCACCAGCCGCTCGCCGTTGCGCGTGCGGGCCGAGCGGGTGTTCGATCTGGCACCCCTCGAGACGCCCGCGGATGCCGAGGTCGCGGCATCCGCGGTCTCCGATCTCTCGAGCGGTTCGGCGCCTGCGGGCATGTCGGCCATCGCGCTCTTCGTGCAGCGCGCCGAGGCCGCGCATCCTGCGTTCCGGCTGACTACCGAGAATCTCGCGGATGTGATCGCGATCTGCCAGGCCCTGGACGGCATGCCGCTCGCGATCGAGCTGGCTGCGGCGCGCGTGCGGACGATGACCCCGCGCGACATCCTGGCACGCCTGGACTCCGCCCTCGCGCTGCTGGTGGGCGGTGCCCGCGACCTGCCCGAGCGCCAGCGCGCACAGAGCCGCACGATCCAGTGGAGCGTCGATCTGCTCGACGATGATGCGCGCACAGCGCTCGGGGCGATGTCCGTCTTCGCGGGCAGCTTCACGCTCGCGGCCGCCGAGACGGTGCTCGGGGCCGTCGGCATCCGCGATCCGCTCGCGGCCATCGAGTCCCTCATCGACGCCAGCCTGCTCAGTCACAGCAATCGGGACGGGTCGCAGCTGTTCCGACTGCTGTCGCTCGTGCGCGCGTACGCGCGGACCCTCGACGCCCCCGAGAGCCGGCATGCGGCCACCGAAGCCTGGATCGCGCACTACCGCGAGCTCGCCCGCACCGCCGCCGTGCAGTTGCGCGGGGGCGACCAGCTCGAGTGGCTGGCTCGCCTGGAACGGGAGTCCGAGAACCTCGCCGCGGTGATGCGCACGCTGCTGGACCGGGGTGACCACGAGGGCGCCGCCGAGTACGCGTGGTCTCAGTACCTCTTCCTCTGGATCGGCGGCTATCTCGGGCTGGTGCGGGACTGGATGAGCGAGGTGCTGGATGCCGCGGCCCGCGCCGGCCCGGACGCGACACCACTCTCGGCACGAAGTCGCGCGATCGCGCTGTACTACGCCAACGCCGTGCGGTTGTGGGAGGACCTCGAGTTCGACACGGCGCCCGGAGTGCGCGAGAGCCGCGACCTCTTCCGACGTGCGGGCGACATCGCCGGCGCGTCGCTGGCGGGAGTCTCGGTGGCGCTTGCGCTGCTGGCGCGGCCGTCGGGACCGGAGGTCGGCGCGTCGACCGACGAGCTCACCGACAGCCTCAACGGGTTCCGCGACGTCGGCGATGCGTGGGGTCAGGCGATGGCGCTCGTCATGCTCGGGCGCATCGACATGCTCACCGGCGACATGGCCAGTGCGCTCGACCGCTTCGAAGAGAGCCTCACGCTCGCACGCGCACAGGGCGAGGGGCTCGGCGTCGGGATCGCGCTGAACCACCGGGGATGGGCGAAGGCGATGGGCGGAGACGTCGCGGGCGGCCGCGAGGATTTCGCCACGGGGCTCGACAGCTCGCTGGCGCTGGGGCATGACGAGGGCATCGCGTACGGCATCGAGGCGTTCGTGGGGCTCAAGGCGATACAGGGCGACGCGTTCGAGGCCGGACGGCTGCTCGGCGCCGCGCGGGCCCTGCGCCGCCGGAAGGGCATCCTGAATCCCGGCGCGTTCGAGTTCTACATGATCCCCCTCGGTGCTCTGCGCGCGGGGGGCCACGGCGACGACCTCGATCGCGGCATCGCCGAGGGCTCCGCACTCTCCGTCACGGAGGCGCTCCACAGTGTCCGGGCCTGACGACGGGATCCTCCCCCAAACGCGTGGAGTGGCGATCGCGATCACTCCGTTCCTGGTGATCGCGGCGTTCCTGCTGTTCTTCTTCCCGACGCGCACCGGGGAGCTGTTCGCGTGGCCGATCGACCCGCCGATGTCGGCGTTCCTGCTCGCGTCGGCGTACTTAGGCGGCATCTGGTTCTTCGTCGGTGTGGCCAGGGCGAAGGAATGGCACCGCGTGCGGCACGGATTCCCCGCCGTCGTCGTGTTCGCCGGGGCCTTGCTCGTCGCGACCCTTCTGCACCTCGATCGGTTCTCGCAGAACGTCTCGTTCGCCGCGTGGATCACGCTGTACGCCACGACGCCGTTCGTCGTCGCGGCGCTGGCGTTCGCGCAGCGTCACCGGGATCCGGGTTCGCCCGCCGACGTCGACGTCGAGATGCCGCTGTTCGCCCGCTGGGGTCTCGCGCTGATCGGCGGCGCGGCGTTCCTGGTCGGCGCGGCGATGTTCGTGTTCCCGGATGCCGCGGCCGGCGTGTGGGCGTGGCGGCTCACGCCGCTGACCGCCCAGGTGACGGGGTCGGTGCTGAGCCTCACCGGCGTCGTCAACGTCGCGCTCCTCGTCGACGCGCGCTGGAGCGCATTCCGCCTCCTGTTCGGCGCGCAGCTGGTCAGCCTGGCTGCGATCGTCGTCTCGGTGCTGGTCAGGTGGGGCGACCTGCTGTGGGACCGCCCGTTCACCCCGATGTTCCTGGCGCTGGTCGGCGCCGCCGCGCTCTCCTACGGCGCCGTCACGCTGTGGTGCGAGTCCCGCCTGCGCGCGGCCGCTCGCGACGGACGGGTCGCGCGGAAGCGACCCGCCCGCTGATCCGGAAACCGGAGATTCGTCTGGTTTCCGGATGCCACGGACCCGAGGCACCCGGAAACGCAGGGAAAGTCCGAATTCCGGATCCGGCAACCGGCCGGGCGGCAGGGGCTCAGCCGACGGTGCCGAAGACGCGCAACTCGGCGACGTTCAGGATCTGGCCGTTCACGAGCCGGATGTAGCGGTACACGCCCTGGTCCGCGACCGTCCAGCGCTGCCACTCGAGGACCTTGGCGGGAGCGGCCGGGGTCAGCCGAGTCCACGTCTGGAGGTCGTTCGAGCCTTCCAGCCGCATGTCGGCGATCCGCGACGTGCCGTATCCGTCCTGGCGCACCAGGAGTTCGGCACCCGTCAGCGACACCGTGGCACCTTCGCCGAAGTCCCACACATTGCCGTAGACGCCCGCGTTCAGGCGGGTGTCGGAGTGGCTCGCGGAGTCGCCGTCGAACATCTTCGCCGTGTACTGCGTCCAGGCGCTGTCGACGACGCCGTCCGGGCGCAGCACCCGGGCGGCACGGAACGCGTCGTCGATCAGGCCCACGTCGCTCGAGAGGAACAGCTTCGAGCCGTCGGTCGTCGCCGCGACCGGATCGGCCGTCCGCCCCTCGGGCGTGGTGAATGTGAGCACGAACCCGACCCCGCCACCCGCCGGCGCACTCGCCGGGATGACCGCGGTCGCGACCCACTCGCCCGGCGCGGGCGTGGTGAGCTGCGCGGGCTCACCGAGCACGGTCACCGCGACCGCGGTGTTCTCGGCGGGCCCCGTCATGTGCAGCTCGACCCGGTCACCGGCGACCACGCGTCCGGAGACCGCGTCCGGCGACGACATCACGACGGAGTCCATCGCGCCCACCGCTTCGGTGCGGACCCCGTCGATACGGACGTCGGCGAGGCACCAGATGCCCGGGAACGCCGGATCGGAGGGCACGCCGGGCTCATCGACCTGCAGCTTCAGGAAGCGGAACCGCTGGTCGCGCGTCTCCTCCCGCGTGGCGACCCACTCGATCGAGGCATCCTGACCCGCGTTCGGGTGCTCGGTGAGCAGCGTCCACGTCACCAGGTCGTCTGAGCCGTACACGTTCGTGCCCGCCGAGCGGTTGGAGAACGTGTCGCGCGCCTGGAACCCGAACGCGTCCGCGCTGACGCGGAAGCCCGGGCCGAAGTCGAACACGATGCTGCTCACGCGCTGGTCGCCCCAGTGCGTCTGGTTGTCGCCGTCGGCGATCGCGCGCAGCTGGGCCGTGCTGAGGGCGGGGGCGCTCACGATTCCGGTGAAGTCGAGCGATCCGTCGGGCAGGAGCGGCGTGAGCGGCTCGAGGTCGGCGATCGCCGCGCCCAGCTGCGCGAGCAGGTCGGCGAACTCCGCGGCGTCCGCAGTGGTGCGGGCCTTCTTGATCTCGGCACGCAGCCCGTCCACGCGCTCCCAGCTTGCCGTCGTGTACATCTCGCGTTCGCCCTCGATGCGATCCTGCAGCGTGCCGATCGCGGCGGCGCGCGTCGCCGCGACCGTCAGCGAGACCGGCAGCCCGGTGACCGCTGTGCCATCCGACGCGACCACGAGCATCTCGTGCGGGCCCGGGGTCGACGGGGTCCACGCCACCGAGGCACCCGACAGCGCGGCGCCGGCCGGCGCGTCCTGCAACGACAGCTGCACCTCGCCCGCGGCATCCGTCGTCGTGAATTCCCGCGTCCACGGCTCACCCTTCACGAGCACCGCGTCGACCGCAGGTGCGTCGGCGAATGTCGGCGGGGTCAGCACGCCGTTCGCCTGCGCCAGCACGGATGCGACGTCGACGTGCGCGTCCGATCCGGTCGCACGCAGGAACAGGATGTTGTCTCCTACTGCGCCTGGAGTCTTGTCGAGATGCAGGTCGAGCCAGACGTACCGCCACTTCCCGCCCGTGTCGGGCACCACGATCTCGGCGAACGGCGCCTCGATCGTCGTGCGAGCGACCTCGAGGCGCGCCGCGCCGTCGCTGCGCACCTTGACCCCGACCAGCGAGGTCTTGGTGCGGTCCGCCCACACCGCCCGGCGCACGCCGAGCCACGCGTCGTCGGCGGCGGCGTCGAGGCGGATGAACTCGGCGCTGTCATCGGAATCGCGCGCCGCACCATCGCCGAGCGGCGTGCCGAAGGTGCCGACCGACAGCTCGGCGCTCTCGGCGAGCGGTGCCACCGTGCCTTCGACCCCGGCGAGCTCCTCCGGGAAGGCGACCCAGTACTCGGCGCCGGTGAAGTCCGATCCGCGGTCGTTCCAGAAGTTCTGGATGCCGGTGCCGTAGTAGTACAGCGGCCCGTCGCGGTCCTCGTACAGCTGGGCGACGTGCGGCGCCTCGGCCTCCACATCGACACCGGCGACGTAGCGGTACTGCAGGTACAGCTCGCTGAGCGGATCCTGCAGCCGGCCGCGGTAGGCCTGCGAGATCGCGCCGCCCTCGTTCGCGGCGACGTACGGGATCTCCTCGCCCATCATGAAGGCGTAGAACGTGTCGGCGCCGTCGAGGATGCGGTTGTCGAGGAAGTGATACGGCGAGACGGCGTCTGCGGCATCGGACACGGTGCCGTGCACGGGGTCGATCCTCGTTCCCTGGTTGTCGACGATGCGGGCGAGCGCGATCAGGATGTCGACGTCTCCCTGACCGTGCGCCTGGTCGCGCAACATCTCCATGTGCTGCACGAACGAGGTGCCGGTCGTGTTGCGCGGGTCGTCGGCGGGGATCTCGCGGAAGATCGAGGCGAGCGCGCCGTTGACGTCGCCGCCGTAGAGCTCGTGCTCGCTCTCGTACCCGGCGTTGACCGTGAACCACTCGACGCGCTCGGCGTACAGCTCGGCGTCGTCGAGGAAGATCGCGGCGGCCACCATGCCGATCACCCCGTAGAGGTGCTGGTTCCACAGCCGGTTCTGCGAGAACAGGAAGGTGTCCATCACCGGGCGCACGAGGTTGTCTTCGATGCGCTGCTGGTCTGAGTCGGTCCAACGCAGGTCGTAGCCGTCGAGCTCGGCATTCGCCGGCTCGGTGCCGCGCAGGATCTCGGCGGCGATGAGCATGTGGTACAGCGGCACGCCGGTGTGGATGTGCGCGTCGCCGAAGTACGCGTACTTCGCGGGATCCAGGCTGCTCCAGGTCCGCAGCACGTGCAGCGCGTTCGCCCGGTGGCGCTCGTCGCCGGTCACGGCGTACTCCAGGGCCTGCGCCATGGCACCCAGGCTGTCGCGCAGCGCCATCGAGCGCATTCCGGCGTTCGCATACGCGTCGTTGGTCGGCGTGTCAGTGCCGGGTCGCGCGAGCTCGGCGCGGAATCCGGGCGCCGCGTAGCGCGTCTGCGTCATCGCGTCGTAGTAGCTCGCCCACGGGTCGACTCCCGCGAGCACCTGCGTACGCATGTTCTCGAGGTGGTCGGCGGTGAAGCCGATTCCCGGATGCTGGAACCCCGCCCCGCTGACCGTGCGGACGATCTCGGGCGGGGCGGGAACCTCTTCCGCGGCTGCGGCGGGGCTGAGGCCCACCACGCCGGCGAGGGAGAGCGCCCCCGCGGTGAGGGCCGCGATGAGCGGGCGGATCCTGCGTCGTCGTGCGATCTTCATCGATCCTCTTCTGGGTCTGCGCCGTCGGCTTCGACGGCGGGTGAACAATCGGCGGGCGAGTTGGATAGCGTTTGCCACTTAACGATGGCGTGCGCGCGTCGAACCGTCAAGGGGAAGATTCAGGATGCCGCCGCCGGCGCGGAGCGCAGGCTCGCGCGCCCGACATCCACCGTCCAGCCGCGGCCGTCGAGGTCGTCGGCTCGCACGCCGAGGAACAGCCCGGTGAACCGCAGTCGCGGGCCGTGGTCGTCCGACAGCGTCCACGCGGGATGGACGCCGGGCATCGGCATCCACTCCCCCTCTGCGCCGGAGAAGGCGAAGGTCAGAGCCGGCCCGTCGAGCGAGGCGCGCATCCGCAGCGGCCCGGACGGCACCGCGATCGGCTCGGATCGGACTGTGGCAGAGCCGTCGCGCCGCACCACCCGTAGGTGCCGCCCGTGCTCGGGGTCGAAGCCCACCTGCAGCCAGATCCAGCCGGAGCGGTCGTACCACGCGATGAGCCCGGCGGCCTCGCGCACGGTGCGCGGCTCGGCGTCGAGCAGCACCTCGAACTCGGTGCGATGCTCCTCGGCGCGCGTCAGGATCATCGACTGGTCGAAGACCGATCCCGGCGAGTGTCCGCCGCGCAGACGCAGCCACCCGGGTCGCGTCGCGGGGTCGGCGACCGACTCCGTCAGCGCGGCGCGCAGGGTCGACCAGCGCCGATCATCCAGGCGCGGGGTGTCGAACTCCTCGGTCCACTCGCGCATGCCCGCCGCGGCATCCGCTCCCGCACCGGGGCCGCCTACCGGCACCTCGACCTGCGCGTGATGCCCGCCGCCTACCAGACGCAGCCAGCCGTCGCCGTCGAACTCGACCCGCTGCAGGCAGGTCTCGCGGCCGAGGGTGCTGTACCGCTCGCCGAGGTGCAGCGTCGGCCGGCTCGCAAGATGAGCGAGCACCCAGTCCCCGTCCGGCGTCTGGACCAGCTCACCGTGGCCGGCCTTCTGCAGCGGATGCCCCGGCGCGTCGCGCGTCGTCAGCACCGCTTGCTGCGGGTCACGCTCGTAGGGGCCGAGGATGTGGCGCGCCCTCGCGGCGGTGATCCCGTGGTTCCAGCCGGTGCCGCCGGCGGCGATGAGCAGGTGGTACCACCCGCCGATGCGGTAGAGGTTCGGCCCTTCGACCAGCCCGTCCTCGCGGTAGATGACCGTAGCCTCGCCGGTCGTGCGGCGCTGCTCGGGCAGGTACTGCTCGAGCACGAGGCCGGAGAACGACGGATGCTCGGGGCGATGGTCCCACTGCACCCCGACGATCCAGTGCGTGCCGTCGGTGTCGTGGAAGAACGAGAAGTCGAATCCGCGCGATCCGAGGTGCACGGGCTCGCTCCAGGGACCCGTGAGGCTCGGCGCGGTCACGAGGTAGTTGTCGATGTCTTTGTCGTCGCCGTCCATCGTGCGCACGATCGAGTACGCCAGCCAGAACAGGCCGTCCGCGTGCGTCAGGCTCGGGGCCCACACTCCGCCTGAGTCGGGCACGCCGCGCAGATCGAGGTCGAGCGCATGGCCGATCGTGGTCCAGTGCACGAGGTCGGTCGAGTGGTGCAGCCGGACGGCCGGGTGGTACTCGAACGTGCTCGTCGCGATGTAGTAGTCGCGCCCCACGCGCAGGATCGACGGGTCGGGGTTGAACCCGCGCAGGATCGGGTTGCGGATCACCGGCACAGCAACCCCGTCCTCATGCCGGATTCGCGAAGGGGCGGCCCGCGACGAAGCGCTCGACCTCGGCGAGCGCCGCCTGGCCGAGCCGGCGCAGTTCGTTGCCGGTCGAGCCGGCGAGGTGCGGCGTGAGGAACACGTTGGGCAGGGAGTAGAGCGGATGCCCCGGCGCCAGCACTTCGGGATCGGTGACGTCGAGGATCGCCCGCAGTCGCCCCCGCTGCAGCTCGTCGACGAGGGCTTCCTGGTCGATGAGCGCACCGCGCGCCGTGTTGATGACCGTCGCGCCGTCGGGCATCGCCGCGAGCACGTCGCGCGAGATCATGCCCCGGGTCGCGGGCATCTCGGGCGCGTGGATCGACAGGATGTCGCAGCGACGCGCGAGCTCGGCCAGCTCGCCGACCAGCTCCGCCCCCAGCCGTTGCGCGGTCTCGACGGTGGCGTAAGGGTCGTACAGCAGCACGCGCACGTCGCTGCCGGCAAGCTTCTCGGCGACGAGCGTGCCGATGGTCGACGCGCCGACGATGCCCACCGTGGCGCCGTACAGCCCGGTGCGCGGCAGCTCGGCTTCGCGGTCGATGAAGCGCTGCTCGGCGCAGTACCGCCGCGACGTCCAGAACGCGTCCTTCGCGGCGAGCGTGATCATCGCCTGCGTGAACTCCGCGACCGGGATCGCGTTGGCGGCGCGGGCGGTGGAGATCCGGATGCCGCGGCTCGAGGCGGCCGCATCGAGCGGACCGATCCCGCCGCCCCAGTGCACGACGGCGCGCAGGGACGGGAACGCCTCGAGGTCGCCCGGCTCGAGCGGGGCGACTCCCCACCCGGCGATCAGAAGCTCGACACCCGCGGGATCGGGGATCGCCGCGAGCGAAGTGGCGGCGGCTGGGCCCACCCCGCCGGAGGCGCCGCTCGACGCGCCTGGGCCCACGCGGCCGGAGGCTCCGCTCGACGCGCCTGGGCCCACGCGGCCGGAGGCTCCGCTCGACGCGCCAGCGGCGAGTGGAGGGGCCGTGGGGACGGCGAGTGGAGGGGCCGTGGGGACGGCGAGTGGAGGGGCCGTGGGGACGGCGAGTGGAGGGGCCGCGGGGACGATGTCGATCTCCAGCAGCTCAGCGAGCCGGGCGCGTTCGGATTCGCCGAACACGAACGGCACGAGCGCCGGCGCCATCGCGAGCGCGGCCCTCATGCGCCCGGCTCCTCGCTCAACGACCGCGGGAGTGCCACGCCGAGCTCGTCGATGCGCCATTCGTCGCGCCACTCGAGCCGCACGCGGCCGTCTTCTAGCCGCAGCGGCAGCCACACCGCCGGCGACTCGGCCAGCAGTCCGGGGGTCCAGCGGTCACCGACGTAGACGTATCCGTCGCCGACCGGGGCGACGACGCTCACCTGCGACTCGTAGGTGAGCGTGCCGACGGGGGCGATGGGCTGCCAGTGTGCCCACGGCCCGCTCAGGTCCGGAGCGCTCGTGTACATGTTGTCGTTCATGCTCCACCCGGTGAGGTCCGAACCGAAGAGGTAGTAAGAGCCCTCGTGATGCACGAGGGTCGGCGACTCATAGCCGATGGCCGGGTTCGCCTGCTGACGAAGCGTCGCGACGACGGACTCGACGCCCAGGTAGTCGTCGCGCAGGCGGTAGATGTGCAGGCCGTGGTCGCGGTCCTCCGACAGCAGAAAGCCGACGCCGTCCTCCTGGAAGACCCCGATGTCGCGGCTGATGTTGCCGAGCGGGCGCTCGCTGCCGACGTAGGCGTACGGCCCCTCGGGTCGGTCCGCGACCGCGTAGCCGACGCGCGCGAACGCGTAGTCCGCCGTGTCGACGTGCAGCAGCATGACCCACGTCCCGTCCGGGCGCTGCAGCACCTTGGGCCGCTCGACGATGCGGTCCGGCCCGATGTCGCCGTCGCCGGCGACGAGTGCGTCGCCCTCGAACGCCCATCGTGCGAGGTCGGTCGACGAGTAGCACGCGACGGCTGTGAACCGGTCGCCCGCGGTCTTATCCTCACCCCACGCCAGCCAGCGCTCGCCCACGCGCTGCAGTCCGATGCCGTGCAGCTGGGCGGTGCGACCGAGGTCGTCGACGAACACGTGTCCTGGCCGGATCGCCCGGGGCTCAGCCACGGGGCACCCGCAGCACTCGCGCGCCGATTCCGGCGGGCGCGGCGACCGCCAGGGCATCACCGGCGGCCGAGAGCTCCCACGCCGTGTCGCCGGCCGGGAAGATCGTCTCGGCGCGTGCGGCGCCGGGGATCGTGAAGACGTGGGATGCGGCATCTCGATCCCACACGAAGATCAGGTCGTCGTCGGGTCCACGCAGGCCGAGGCATACGACGTCGTCGTCCCACGCGGGGAGGCCGAGCGGCCAGAACGGCGCGGAGTGGGCGAGTGCGCTGCGCAGCCCCTTGTGAAGCGTGACGGCCTCGGCGATGTGCGCGCGCTGCTCGGGGCGCAGGTCATCGAAGAACCCCGACAGGTAGAGCCGGCCGCTGAGGCCCGTGACGAGCGTGAACACCGTCTCATCGTCGCTCATCGCCCGCGCCGGGTAGGCCCAGTTGCCGCACTGCTCGGGCAGGATCGACACCGGCGCCGACGCCGCGATCGGCGGGTACAGGGTGAAGTCCTGCTGGTCGCTGGTGGACTGCAGGTGCGTGACGGCGAGCAGCGAATAGTCGGCCCGCATGGCGCCCGAGCTGCAGTTCTCGATGCGCAGCGACGGATGCCGCTCCTGAACCCGCAGCAGCCAGTCGCGGAACGCGCGGGTGTGGGCCAGCAGCCCCTCGCCGGCCGAGGTGGCGTTGCGCTCGGTGCCGGCACCGGGGTTGATGTTGTAGTCCAGCTTCAGGTAGCCGATGCCGTACGCCTCGACGAGGTGGTCCACCGTGGCATCGAGATGGGCACGGGCAGCCGGATGCCGCAGGTCGAGGTGATAGCGGCGGTCCTCGCGCACGCGCCGGCCGAACCGCTGGAAGAACGCCTCGTCGGGCAGCGCAGCGGCGGCCGGACTGTCGATGCCGACGACCTCGGGCTCGAGCCAGAGACCCGGCACCATGCCGGCGCGGCGGATCTCGTCGGTCACGCCGCGCAGCCCGCCGTGGAAGCGGGCGGCGGCCTCGCGCCACTCCCCCACGGTCGACCACCAGTCGCCGACCTCGGGGTCGGCGAACCAGCCCGCGTCGATGCAGAACACCTCGGCGCCCGCCTCCGCGGCCCGCCGCACCAGCGGCAGCAGGGCCTCGGTGGTCGGCTGGCCCATGAGGGTGTTCATGAAGTCGTTGTAGACGACCGGCAGGTCCTGCGCTTGTGCGCTGCCGCGCAGCCAGCGCCGGTAGCGGGTCAGGTGCGCGATCGCGTCGTCGCGTCCGTGAACGGATGCCGCGAGCGCGACCGGCACCGCGGTGAAGGTCTCACCGGGCAGCAGCTCGGCTGCGAAGTGATGCTCGAGATCGGTCGGCCCGAGCAGCGACAGCACGCCGCCCGACCGGGTCTGACAGAGATCGACGTGCCAGCCGGCGCTGGTCTCGACCTGCCAGGCCAAGGCCTCGGCCGCGCCGCCGTGCCCGTTCGTCGCCGGGGCGGCCGTGGCATCCGTCGTCGTTCGCACGAGGTAGCCGACGGGCACGTGCTCGCCGCTCGACCACGCGCCGTGGCTCGTGAGGGCGAAGTGACCGCGGCCGTCCTGACCGTGCAGGGCGAGTGAGATGTCGGGCAGCATCTCTCGCACCGGTGTCTCGTGCCAGCGGTTCTCGGCGAGCCATTCGCTCTCGGCGCTGCCGAGCACGAACCCGGCGAGGCCGGCCTGCGACGTGCCGAACCCGACCGTGGCCGACGACACCGCCGTCACGACGACCGGCTCGGGCCCGGCATTGCGCACCTCGTTCTCGATGCGCACCGCGGCGGTGCCCGCAGGCGCGGTGAGCGTCGTGCGCACCTCGAGGCCGCTGACGGGGTCGCGCTGGTCGATCACGGCGCGGGTCTGACGGGCATCCGAGACGACCCGCGGCGAGCCGGCCTGCACGCGCAGCCGTTCGCCCACCGAAGACCGCCAATAGGCCTGGCTGGTACGGCCGCGCTGCTCGGTCGAGGTGAAGATCTCGACCAGCCCGATCGCGGCGCCGCCGAAACGCGCCGTCGTGACAGAGCGCAGCGCCACCGGAGAGTCGTCGGTCCACGTGAGCTCGAACTGCCCGATGCGGGCGCGCACGATCGTGGGCGGGGTCTCGACCCGACCCGCGGCGGGGTGCCGGTCGGCGGTCGTATGGTGGGAGATCTCAGTCACGGAGTCCGTCTCGTCTCGTCGTTCAGGAAAAGCGCAGGGCGTCGTTGCAGATGTGGATGCCGACGCCGAGGAGGGCGGGAAGGAACAGCGCGAACGGCGCACCGATGACGGGCAGCGCCGCGAGCGCGACCCCGAGTCCGAGCATCAGGAGCCAGCTCAGCGCGACGTGCGGGCGCCGCGCGGTCGCCTTCGCCGCGGCGGTGAGAAGCTCCACGGGCGACCCGCCGTCGCACGCGGCCGCGACCGCGCACACCGCGATCATGAGGGCGAGCACGATCGCGGCGGCCGCGGCGACGAACAGCAGCATCGCGTCCGAGCCGCCGAAGAGGGCGAGGTCGTAGCCGAGCAGCAGCACGAGGGCGCTCATCGCGATCGCGGCCCACGCGAGGGTGCGTGCACCCCGCACGAACGAACGCCAGAACTCGCGGCCCGCGCCCGCATCCGCCCGCTCGGCGAGCAGTCGCCGCGAGCTGCGCAGCAGCGCGTACACGGCGGGCACGACGGGCAGCAGCGACAGCGCGCCGAGCCACAGCGACAGGTGCGTGGGCTGCCACCCGACCAGCAGCGAGAACGCGACCACGGGGACGAGGCATCCCGCGAACGAGACCGACACCACGAAGTACTGGAACACGGCCAACACCAGCTGCGCGACGGCGCCGTCGAGCGCGAGCACGGCACGCATTCGGGCGAACCCGCCGGCGGAACGGGAGGGGGTGGGAGTGGCGGTCATCCCTTCACCGCCCCGACGGACATGCCCTTGATGAAGTAGCGCTGGAACGCGGCGAAGATCGCGACGGACGGGATGATCGCCAGGATCGCCCCGGTGTAGATCAGCTGCCACTGCGACGTGAGCAGGCCGACCATGCGGTTGATCGCGACGTTGATCGTTCCCGCCGACGACGAGTCGAGGAACACCAGCGGGATGAAGAAGTCGTTCCACAGCCCGAGCGCCTGGATGATGACGAACGCCGAGGTGACCGGCAGCAGCATCGGGAACACGATCGACCAGAACGTGCGGAACTTGCCGGCCCCGTCGATCGAGGCCGCCTCCTCCACCTCGATCGGGATTCCCTTGATGAAGCTGCAGTAGAGAAGGATGCCGAAGCTCGCCGCACCGCCGAGATGCACCAGGATCACGCTCGTCAGGGTGCTGTAGAGCCCCACATCGTCGAAGCCCTTCACCAGCGGGATCATCCGCACCTGGAACGGGATCATGAGGCCTGCGATGAAGAGGACGTAGATCCAGCGCGACGTGCGGCCGCCGATGCGCTCGATGCCGTACGCGGCCATCGGCACGATGGCGACCAGCAGCACGACCGTGGCGACCGTGATGATGAGCGTGTTGATCAGCGCTTCGCCGTAGTCGGTCTGCTGGAACAGCTGGATGTAGTTGTCGAGCGTGAACTCGGTGGGAAGCCCCATCGGGTCCATCGTGATCTCGGAGTACGACCGGAACGAGTTCAGCAGTGCGTACAGCACCGGGCTCGCGACGATGAGCACCAGCACGGCGAGCACGACCATGACGACGATCTGCCCGGGGGTGAGCTTCTTGCGGGTGCGGTCGCGACGCGGCCTCTGCCGCTTCTCGCCGGGGGCGACGAGCAGTTCGGTCTCGGTGCTCATGCCTGGATCTCCCTCTTGCGCATGTAGGCGTTGGCCGCCACCGTGCTCACGATCACGACGAGGAACAGCACGATCGCGGCGGCGCTGCCGAACCCGGCGCGGTACTCGCCGAAGCCGACCTTGTAGATGAAGAACGCCATCGTCTCGCTGACGAACCCGGGGCCTCCCGAGGTGAGGACCATCACCTGATCGAAGATCGTCCACCCCGCGATCATCGCGAGGGTCATGTTGACGGTGACCGCGCCGGCGAGCATCGGCCATGTCACGTGCCGGAACACCTGCCGGCTGTTCGCCCCGTCGATGCGCGCGGCCTCGATGAGGTCCTGCGGCACCGACTGCAGGTTGGCGAGGTAGATCAGGGTGGTGTTGCCGCCGAGCGTGAAGCACGTGATGAACAGGATGACCCACACGACGATCGAGCTGTCGCCCAGCCAGTCGCGCGCCCAGTCGGGCAGGCCGAGGTCGCGCAGGAGCATGTTCACGGCACCGAAGTTGTAGTTGAGGAGGTACTTCCAGATCGTCGCGAGGATGAAGGCGCTCACGAGAGACGGCAGGTACACGGCGGTCCGGAACAGCCCTTGCCACCGGCCGACCTTGTCGAGCATGAGCGCGACGGCGAGTGAGATCGCGTTGATGATGACCGCGGAGCCGAGCCCGAGGATGAGCGTGTTCTTGACCGCGTTCCAGAACCGGCCGCTGACCAGGATCTCTTCGTAGTTGCGGCCGCCGACGTAGTCGTAGTCGGGGCTGATGCCGTCCCAGTTCGTGAAGCTCAACTGCAGCGACTGCAGCGAGGGCACGATGACCATCAGCAGGTAGATGACCAGCGCCGGGGCGATGAAGCCGAGCATCACCCATCGGGCGGCACGGAACCGGCGAACCCGACGCTGCTGCGGCTCGGTTCCGCGGGGCAGGAACGGGACGTCGTCGCGGGCTCCCTCCGGGGCACCGTCCAGCGGTCCTTCGCCGCTCAGCCGCACGGCGGCGCCGACGACCTGGGTCTGCCCCTGCAGAGCGCTCTGATCAGTCATGGAGGCCTCCTCGGCTCCGTGGCCGCGGTGCCCGGGCGCTCGGCCCGGACACCGCGGCGGTTTCGGTCAGCCCGCGGCGACCGTCTTGTCGAACTCTGCCTGGACCTTCGCGATGGTGTCGTCGATCGAGCTCTGGCCGTCCTGCAGCTCGATGCGCGCCTGGCGGAAGAAGGTGTTGAAGGCGCTGAACGTCGACAGCTCCGACACGTTCTCGAACCACGCCAGGTTCGGGTTCTCCAGCAGGGCGAAGTAGTCCTCGGCACCCGGGATCGACGTGTTGCGCTCGATCTCGTCGGCGGCGACAATGTTCGGCGCCAGCCACCCGTTCTCCTCCATGAGGTTCGCGGTGTCGACCTGGTAGAAGAACTCCAGGAACTCCCTCGCCGACGCCAGCTCGGCCTCGTCCTCGGCCGCCTGCGCCGAGATCGCGAGTCCACCGGCCGTGTCGCCGTTCACAGCGTTCTTGAGCACGTTGATCGCGCCGTCCTCGTCCGGGACGATGAACAACCCCGCGTTGAACTCGGGGTCGACCTTGTTGATGTCGTTGAGACGCCCGATCCCGGCGGACGACGTCGCCATCACGGCCATGTCGTTGACCAGCAGCGTCGTCGTCTGCGCGTCGGCGGTGGACTGCCAGCCCTCGAGGACGTACTCGTTGGTGATGTCGACCAGCTCCTGCAGCGGCTCGCGCAGGTCTTCGATCGCCGCGTCGCCGGCTGCGGCCGCGTTCCAGAACCCGCCCTCGTCGGACCACTCGGCGAAGTACGGCGCGGCCAGCTGCTTCCACAGCTGGTCGCTCGGCCACACCTCTGCCGCGGCAGTCGCCAGCGGCGCCTGCCCATTCGCCTTGATGTCGCTCAGCAGATCGAGGAAGTCCTGATACGTCTCGGGCACCTCGAGGTCGTTCTCCTCGAAGTAGTCCTTGTTGTAGACGATGTTGAGGCCGATCTCGCCGTTGAGCGCGCTGTACGGGACGGTGTAGATGTTCCCGTCCGAGGCGGAGCCGACGGCCTCGGGGTCGATCAGCTCGGTGACCGAGTCGGGGATCGGAGCGAGCTTTCCTGCGTCGACGTAGGTCAGGGTGTCGCGCATGTCGACCACCGCGGGCCAGTTGCCGGTGGCATCCATCGTCTTCAGCGCGGTCGCGTAGTCGCTTCCGGCGGGAAGCGGGTCGAGCTGGACGGTCGTCGTCTCGCTCTGTTCGTTGAACGAGTCGACGACGGCCTCGACGACCGAGTTCCAGGTCTCGTCGCCGGTGGCGTAGAGGAAGCGGATCGTCGTCTTCTCGGTGGCGGCGTCACCCTCGCTGCTCGGGGCGGCGCAGCCGGCGAGCGCGAGGCTCGCGGCGGCGATTCCCGCAGCCCCGAGGATCCAGGCCGAGCGGCGGCCCACTCGGGCGCGCACACCTGCCCGCGTCATTGCGTCGTGCATGTGATCTCCCTTGATTCGTGCCGGAACGTTTCCGTCCGGGCGAGCGTACCTCAAAGTGGACAACGTTTGCCACTTGTTTGCCGAATTGCCTCGCGAAGGGCGGAACGGCGGTGTTCAGCGCCCGTCGAGAGGCACGCCATGGAGGATCGGCGTCGCACTCAGGGCGACGGCATCCCTCCCGTCCGGCTCGTCGAGAACCAACGCGAGGGCCGCGCCGCCGAACTCCTCCAGCGGCACCTCCACCGTGCTGAACCCGGGCAGCACGTCGCCCAGCATCGGCACGTGGTCGAAGCCGGTCACCTCGATGCCGTCGGGGAACTCCACGCCCAGCTCGCGCAGGCGTGCGATGACACCGACCGCCATGGCGTCGCTCATCGCGGCGATGACGTCGAACTCGTCCAGGCGAGCGCGCAGCTCGTCCACGGCGCGGTAGCCGCCGTCGCGCGAGAACTCGGTGTGCACGACGTTCCGGTCGTCCACGGCGATCCCTCGCTCGGCGAGCCCCTCGACGAATCCTCCGACGCGCTCGAGCGCGGTGACCTCGGCGTCGGGTCCCGACACGATCGCGAACCGGCGCTTGCCGGCGTCGGCGAGCCCCTGTGCGAGGCGCCGTGCCGCTCCGCGGTTGTCGACGGTCACGGTCGGGAACCCGAGATCGTTGTCGCCGATCACGACGACCTTCGCGCCGTGCTCGCTCAGCACCGAGAGCTGTTCTCTGACGGATGCCTCGCGCCCGGCGTCGACCGTGCGGCTGGTGGCCATCACGACCGCGAGATGGCGCTCGCCGCGCAGCTGCGTGAGCAGCTCGATCTCGCGGGCCGAGTCGTCGCGGGTGGTGCGGACGGCGACCGAGACGCCCCGCTCCTCCGCAGCGTGCATCATGCCCGAGATCATGGTGGCCGACCCGAAGTCGTCGATGTCGCCGACGATGAACGCCACGGTGCGTGACCGACCGCCCTTGATCGTCTGCGCCGCGGGACTCACCGCGTAGCCGAGCGTGCGCGCGGCCTCCTCGACGCGCGTGCGCAGCTCGGGCGAGCCGCTCTGCTTGCCGCGGACCCCGCCGTTCAGCGCGCGTGAGGCGGCAGGGACCGACACGCCCGCGAGCCGGGCGACGTCCGCGAGCGTGGCGGGCTTGGCGGTTTTCGACATCGGCTCCCCTGGACTCGTCTGATAACGCTATCCAGTATCCCCGATCGCCCCCGCCGCCCGGCCCGGGGCGCCGGTGGCCGACCTCCGGATCCGGAAACCGGAGAATCGACTCGTTTCCGGATGCCGCGGGCGCCAGCATCCGGAAACTCACGCGAAGTCCGGTTTCCGGATCCGGCAACCCGTCGAGCGCGCGACGCGAGAAGCCCCCGCCCGTTGTGCGAGCGGCGCGAGACGAAACACCCCGAACCACCGTCGCCACCATGTCCGCGGCGTGCGCGACGCGAGTACGGCGTACCGTCAGCGGACGACGGCGGTCACCGTCGCGAGGCGAGCGAGCACCTCGTGGCTGATCGAGCCGAGCAGGAATCTGGCGAGCGCGCCGCGGCCGTGCGAGCCGACCACCGCGAGCCGCGCGGATCCGGCGAGGTCGTTGATCACCTGCGACGGGTAGCCCCGCTGCACCTTGCGCACGATCTCGAGGTCGGGGTACTGGCCGCGCAGCCCCGCGAGGGCCAGCGCCTGCGCCTCTTCGGTGAGCTTCTCCATGTTGTCGAGGTACTCCACCGGGTACACGCCCATGTTGCGCGGTGCCTCGAGCGGCGTCCACACCGACACGGCGATGAGCGGCTCGCCGAGCCGGTCCGCCTCGGCCGCGGCGAAAGCAACCGCCTTCTCCGACACCGGTGAGCCGTCGACCCCGACGACGACGCCCGAGCGGTCCGACACGTCCACGTCGGGCACCACGACGACGGGGCAGTGCGCACCGGCAGCGATCCGCAGGCCGTGCGCACCGCGAGCGCGCCGGCCGCCCGGCCCGTCGTAGTCGCTGCCGATGACGAGGAGCGTCGCGTGAGCCGAGGCATCCGTCAGCACCGCCACCGGATTGCCGCGGTCGACCCTCATCAGCACTTTCAGCCCGAGACGAGGAAGACCGGATGCTTCGGCCTCGACACGCTCGCGGGCCTCGGCGACGGCGTGGTCGACGACGGTGTCTTCGCCCACCGCTCCGATGGCTCCGCCGACGACTTCGATGAGCTTGAGCGGCAGGCGATGCGCGGCTGCGCGCTTCGCCGCCCACTCGACGGCGCGGTGCGAAGCGGGCGCCGGGGTGACTCCGACGACGATGGGATCGGCCATGATGGCTCCTCTCGGATGCCCTCAGAGTAGACCCGCAGGCCGCCCGGCGGTGTGTACTCCAGGTTCGCCCGACACACAGGCGCCCCGGGGACGCAGCCCCGGGGCGCCTGTTCATGGCGCTACGCGCTCACCGCTTCTTGCCGCTCAGTTCGAACGTCAGCGTCGCGACGTTGCCGGCGACGTCGTACACCTGCAGTTCGTTGGTTCCGACCTCGGCGCCGTACTTGCCGGGCTTGACCGCGTTCAGGTGCGAACGGGTCTTGTTCGGCAGGTCGGTCTCGACGCCGTTCAGCACGACCTTGTCGACCTCGCCGGCATCGAGCAGATCGAAGAAGATCTTGCTGTAGACGCCGTCCTCGCCCTTCGACTGCTTGGCGATCGTGACCGATGGTGCGGTGCGATCCGGCACCGCCGGGAGGGCGATGTCGGTGCGCTTCTCCGGCAGCTGCGCCTCGTCACCGAGGTAGAAGCTGGCGAAGCCCATCTGGTCGTAGCCGTTGTTCTTGTTGGCCACGCCGTTGCGGTACATCGGGTCGTGCATGAGCGTGCGGATGCCGTACTCCGTCGGCGCGAGCGTCGTGACGATGGCCAGGCGGTTGTCGCTCGCCCGCAGGACGAGCTCCTCGCGCCAGTCCCCGAGCAGGTCGCCCTTGAGCGTCGGCGTGCTCTTGTTGCCCGTCGACGTCAGGCCGGTCGCCAGATACGAGGTCGTCGCGAACGTCAGGTCGTCGACGCTGTTGACGGTCGCGCCGTTGACGGCCATGTGCGTCAGCCCGCCCCCGAACCAGATCGCGTTCTGCCCCTGCCCGATGCCGCGAGCCGTCGCGGTCGTGGTGAGGATCTCGCCCGTGACCATGCTCCTGACCTCGGTGGTCGCACCCGCCGAGCCGGCCTGTGCGCCCGGCCAGCGGTTCGAGTAGTTGCCGGCCACGCTGCCCTCGTCGTCGCTGGCCGCATAGACGCCATACAGGAGCGAGTTCTCGTAGACGACCTCGCCGTTCTCGTCCAGCCGCTTCCCCTTCATGGGGTCGTAGCCGGCGGGTCCGGGGATCCAGCCCAGGTGATGGCCGGTGCGCATGTCGTCCAGCAGGTGCTCCTCCATGCCGGACCACTCCCGGATGTTGTTGTCCTTGTCGACCGGAAGCAGCGCGCCGCGATCGCCGTGACGCAGCGGCGCCCAGACGTTCAGCGGGTTGTTGCGCACCTCGTCGGTGGCGAACTGGAACTGACCGGCGACCGGGGGAACGCCGTTCAGCCCCTCGATCGTGGGCATGATGTCGCCGTTGAGGACCTTGGGCAGGATCTTCGTCTTGTCGGCGTTCAGCCCGAGGACCATCGCCTTCAGCACGACCTCGTCCCAGCCGTCGCCGTCGAGGTCCGCCGACTTGGTGTCGTGGTTGCCGCGGTTCTGGTAGTCGTACGCCGTTCCGCCGAGCGACCAGTACTGCTCGTCCGCCGAGTCGAAGCTCGCCTGCAGGTTGACCTGACCGTCCACGATGTTGAAGGCCGCGAGGGTCGTGCGGTGGTAGTACCCGCGCTGCGAGACGGCGTACTTGTTCACGCCGTCGAGGGCCGCGACAACGCCGACATACCGATTCGCACGGTTGCCCTGCGCGTCGCCGAACGAGGCCGCCTTCCACGGGTTCTCGAGCCAGTAGGCCTCCTTCTCGGCCATGATCTGCGCCTTGTAGTCGTTCACCGAACTGCCGGCGCCCGGTCCCGGGAAGGCCAGGTACGAGTAGTTGCCTCGCTGGGTGGCAGGCGTCATGGCCCAGTTCTCGCCGTCGACGCTCGCCTTGTATGTGAACGGGTACTGCTCGCTGTCGACCAGCGTGCCCACGCCGGCCTCGGCATCCCATTCGAACGCCGAGAAGAACTCCTGATCGTCCTTCGCCGGCCCGATCGGTCCCACGTGGTACGTCTTGATCCACCGCTTGATCGCCGGGTCGTTGGGGCCGTCGTTGCCGCCGCCGGCCGTGGGGCTGCGGTACGAGATGGTGAAGCTGTTCAGCAGCGACCAGTAGGTGTCGAGCGCCTGCTCGTCGCCCGTCGCGAAGTACTCCTTGAACCGGTCGGTCGTGGAGTTGAGACCGTCCGCGCCGCCGACGACACCCGATTCCGGGTAGACGACGGTCTGGGATGCCTCATCCCAGTTGCCGATGCGCGTGCCCAGGGCCGTCTTCAGCATGAGCTCGGACTTGCCGTCACCGTCGAAGTCCTCGGCGAACAGCGTCGTCTCGTGGTCGTTGGCCGCGCGCACGTTGTAACCCATGTCGACGCGGAACAGCAGCGTCCCGTCCTGCTTGTAGACGTCGATGTACTCGGGCGCGGTGGTGGTGTTGCTGCCCCCGAAGATGGGCTCGGAGTACATCGGGTCCTGCTGGGTGCTGCGCCACTTCACGACGATCTCGTATTCGCCGTCACCGTCGAAGTCGCCCACCGTCATGTCGTGCGTCGAGTACGGCGCGCTCTGCGACGTATGGATGGCGCCCGTTTCGGTCTTCGCGTACGGCAGGCTGGTGCCGCTGTCGAGCTGCTCGACGTACTGGATGAACTTGGCCTCGAGCTCGGTGTAGAGCGCGTCGCCGATGATGCCGTCGGCGCCCAGGGTCGCCGTCGGCTGCCACGTCTCCTCGTTGTGCGCGTTGAGCTTGTCGACCCACTCGTCGAGGTCGGCCGCTGTGACGGGCGTCTTCTCGGCGTGCGGCTCGCGGAAGGCGCGGAGCAGATCCATGTCGACGGTGTACCAGTGCTGGCCGCCGGTCTCGGGGATGACCATGTTCGCCGCGTTGAGGTTCGTGCCGGGGCCGAACCGCTGGCCGCGGTAGGTGAAGTGTGCGAGCGGCACCGGGGCGGGTGCCGGCTTCAGCGGGATGTAGTGCGCCGCACCACGGTTCTCCTGCCCGGGCTGGCCGGCGAGGTTCGAGAGCATCGGCACGCTCATGCCCTGCCGCTGGCCCTCGACGCCGTCGACAACCGGGGCGACCTCGTACACCGACGCGACGGATCCGTCGGGATCGGTGTAGTTCGATGGAGTGACGTTCTCCTTCACGACGCCGGGATTGCTCTCATACGCGCTCTCGGGCTGCACGTCGCGCGGCTCGACGGTCGCGATCTTCGCGAAGTCGGCGGCGCCGTCCTTGCGGTAGACGTTCCACGACAGGCCGTCGGGCTCGTCGCCGAGGAACCGCCAGCTCAGGAAGACGCCCTCCGCAACCTGGGCGGCGACCAGGCCGCGAGTCAGCTGCTCGACAGGGCGCAGGTCGGGCTCCGGTGGCGCACCCGCCGCGGGTGGGCTGAAGGCGATCAGCGAAGCGCCGATCGCCAGAGTCAGGGGTAAGGGAACGAATTTGCGCAGTGATGTTCGCACGTGATTCTCCTCGTTGAGCGTTGTCGCCCATCCTTGGGCAACCGCTTTCCGGAGTCATGATCCTCCACCCGTCCCACTGACGCAAGAGAAAGTTGGATCGTTTCATCGATTCCTCATGGATCGTTTCACCGATCCGCGGGGCGAGGCGCTCGCGGGACAGGGTGAGGTTGGGAAACCACATACAGGTTGAAACACCCCGCCCGGGGCGGTTTGTCAACATACGTACGGTTTCTCAACCGGCATGTGGTGTCTCGACGGCGCGGGCTGCGCGGCACGGGCAGCGGCACTGGGCGCGTGCGCCACCGCATCGCCGCGCGTGCGCCACCCGCATCGCGGGGCGTGTGCCAGGATGCGCGCGGGGTGGGGCGGGGTGCGCGCGGGACAGGTTGAGGTTGAGAAACCACATATAGGTTGAAACACCCTGCCCGGGGCGGCTCCTCAACCTACATACGGTTTCTCAACCTACCTACGGTTTCCTCAACCGGCATGTGGTGTCTCGACGGCGCGGGCAGCGGCACCGCGCGCGTGCGCCACCCGCATCTCCGCGCCTGCGCCAGGACGCGTGCGTGGGCGGGCGAGGCGCGAGACAGGTTGAGGTTTGAGAAACCACATACAGGTTGAAACACCCGGCCCGGGGCGGTTTCTCAACCTGCGTACGGTTTCTCAACCCGCATGTGGTGCCTCGACGCGCCGGCAGCGCGGTGCCGGCAGCGGTGAGGAAAGCGCGGTGCGCGCACGACGGGCGAGGAAAGAGACGGGGAGCGGATGCCGGGCGTCAGGGGCGCCACGGCCAGGGCCAGTCGCGGGGATCCGTCCCGGGTTCCGGCTCGGGCTCGGGCTCAGGTTCCTGCTCGGGTTCAGGTTCGGGCGCGGGGCCGGCACCGGGGCCGGGAACAGGCGCGGGTGCGGGCGCGGGATCGGGCGCGGGGTGGGCAGCGCCGTCCGAGCCGGGCTGCGACCGCGGGGCCGGGGCATGCTGACGCTGCTCGGCCGCTTCGCGCAGTCTCGACTGCTCCTCCGCGAGTCGCGCCTGCTCACCGCGGAGCGCGATGACCGCTGCCGCATAGGACTCCATGGCTGCCAACGCGGCATCCTCATCCCCGGCGATCGCGGCGGCGTGCGCGGCGACTACCACCGCATCCCGCAATGGGGTCCCCGGCAGAGCATTCTCGGCGACGATCCGTTCGGCGAACGCGGGAAGTCCGCCTCCGAGCATGAGGAGCGCCGTGCGCAGCGCCGCCGTGCGGTCGTCGAGCGATGCCGCGTCCACGCGCACCGCTGCCGCCGCCGCGCTGACGAGCTCGGCGTGTTCGATCGCATCGTCGGCTGCGACGAGGAGCGCTTCCGGATCGGCGTCGTCGACGTCCGCACCTTCGTATGCGGGTGCTGCTGCGGCCGGTCCGGCCAGCTGCGCTGCGAGCGCGTCGAGCGCGCCCTGAGCCGAACCCCGGGCCGGCTCGTCCGACAAACCGGCGAGGGAGTCCAGAACCATGCCCGTTCGGCCCACGGTCGGTGTCGCTGCAGCCGCAAGGATGCCGTAGGCGGCGGCCGCAGCATCCAGCTCCTGCTCCGCGGAGGCGACCACCGCCTCGGCCCCGGCGAGTTCTGCAGCTGCCGCGGTGAGGCGATCGCGCGCCTGCGCCGACTGCACGGTGAAGATCCCGGCGACCACCACGCCCGAGATGAGAACAACGGATGCCGCCGCCACCACCCACCGCGCCCGCCCACGTCGTCGTTGGCGAGGGGTGCTCGGCACGGGTACCGATACGGGTTCGGGCAGGGGCTCGGGCAGAATCACGCTGTCGAAGCCGGCGGGCTCGGGCGCGACAGACGGGGCGAGCACCTCTGCCGAAATCACGGGGCGGGATTGCTCCGACACCGCCGGACCGAAGACTTCGGGCAGCGCCGAGGAGCCGCCCGCCACAACGGCCGACGCGAAAATGTCCGCTGGCAACACGTCGCCGGGCGCCTCTCCCGAAAGCGCCGGTGGTGACTTGGCCGGTCGAAGCGGGACGCCGCCTGTCGGGTCGAACGGGGCAACCGCGCGCGTCGCCTCCGTCCGCGGCCCGCGCGGTGCAGCCGGGTCGAACGGGGCAACGGAGCGCGTCGCCTTCGCCCGTGGCACGCGCGGTGCAGCCGGGTCGAACGGGGCAGCCGCCCGCGTCACCTTCGCCCGCACCTCGCGCGAAACCTCCGGACGCGACATAGCCGGTCGAAGCGCGACAGCGACCTCCGCGGCTTCGGACTCGGGCGCCTCGCGCAGAACTTCCGGACGCGGCGTAGCCGGTCGAGGCGTGGCGGCCTTCGCCAATCCCGCGACGCCATCTGCCGAAGGCACCCGACCGGGCACCTCGCGCAGAACCTCCGGACGCAGAACCTCCGGACGCGACATAGCCGGTCGAAGCGCGACAGCGGCCTCCGCGGCTTCGGGCGCGGGCGCCTCCCGACGCAGAACTTCCGGACGCGGAACCTCCGGACGCGGCATCGTGGGTCGAGCCGCGACGGCGTCCTTCGCCGCCTCCGATCCGACGCCGGGGCTCCGCGGCGCAAGCGGCACGCGTGGTGCAACGGGTCCGAGGGGAGCGACCGTCGGAGCGTGCTCCGGCAGCGGCGCCGCGGTCGCACCGAAATGGGCGATCGCGAGGGCGCTCGCGGCGGCGACCGCTGTCGGGCGCGACCGCTCACCCTCGAGCGGCGGGCCGAAGAGGCGGGCGAGCGCCTCTTCGCGTTCCCGCTCGGCGTGACTCGCCCGATCGAGCTCTGCGTGTGGGGCCGACGCACCTCCCCATGATGCGTCGGCCCTTCCCCGGATCCCCATTGTTCGCCCCGTCCTAAACCGGACAGCGCCAGCGTACGCGCGAGGACTCACCCCGGTCATGGGGGAAAACCCCGCGCCTCCGAACCCGCCCGTGGGGACCCTGGGGGTGGATGCCGGCGACCCGTCGTGGACGAGGTCCGGCACCACCCGCACGGGTCGTCAGCGGCTCATCCGGCCTGGACGCTATCGCGCGGCGCGAGAGGAGCCGCCGCGTCCATCACACCCGCGCGTCCTTGCGCGGCTTGATGAACGTGCTCGGCTCGCGCTTCTCACGCTTCGCCGCGCGCTTCTCCTTCATCGACATCTTCGCGGCCTTCTTGCTGCCGCGTTCCTGTGGTGACTTGCCCGACATCGTGTCCTCGCTTCCCCTTGTCGGCTGGCGGTGAACCTCCGACCATAGCCCCGTTCCACCGGAAGTCAACTCGCCCTCCGACCCCTCCGCGCGGCGCGCCGAGAGCCCTGCCGCAGCCAACGCAGAACCGCCCGACTTGCCTTTTCCTAGGTCCCGGCTATGGTGAGGGCCATGACCTCGATGCCCCGTCTCGCCGCCTCGGAGGGTCCCTCGGACGCCTCCGTCGTGACGTGGGCCGCCGACATCGCCGGGACTCGGCATGAGGTTCTTCCGCCCCGGCGTGCCGCGGCACGTGGCCGGTTCATCCCTGCCACGTCGCGCGCTGCACCCCCGTAGACCCCTTCCGTCGAAGGGCAATCCCGGTCAACCAGCGCGTCGCATCTGCGGCGCGTTTCTCATTTTCAGGAGCCGTCATGACGAACACTTCGAACGACGTCCGCGTGCCGGACGTCGACGCCGCCCGCCAGCAGCTCGAGGAGCAGCTGCAGGAACGACTCGACGTCCTCGCCGAGCTCGCCCCGCGCGCCCTGCCGGGCGTCGACCCGGTCGCCTACCAGGTCGTGGAGTCGAACCGCCTGGTCGTCGAGCAGATCGCCGCCGCGCTGAATCGCCTGGAGGCCGGCACCTACGGCCGCTGCACCCGGTGCGGCGGCCCCATCGCCGCCGCGCGCCTGGAGGTGCTGCCGTACGCCGCCGCCTGCATCGAGTGCCAGAGCCATGCGGACGCCGCGTAACTCCAAGCCGACCCGAATACCGGCTCGTGCGCCGCTCAGGAGGCGTTCGGTCCGGCCGTCGACGAAGCGAGGAAGACGTTGAGAACGGATGCCGCGCCCGCGGTCGTCCCGTCGACCACGCCTATCCGCAGCGCGCTGACCGCGTACTCGCCATCGTCAATGGGGTACGGCGGCGCGGGCTGCGGCGACTGATCGGGCTGGGAGTTGACGCTCACCGAGACCAGTTGCGAGATGAGATCGAGTTCGCCGTCGAGCGCGCCGAGTGCCGTCGCCACAGCGCCGATGAGCGTCGTGGTCATCGTGCCGATCAATCCGGTGGCCGGTGTCACCAGCGAGTTCTGCAGGATCGTGGCGAGGGAGGGCAGGAGAGTCGTGACGATGAGGCCACCGAGCGTGGCTTCGATCGTTCCGACCAGCGCCGCCACGACGCCCGCGAGCGCCCCGAGCGAGCCGGGCAGCACGTCGGCCTCGACGACCGGCACGACGGGCGCGTAACCGGGGGTACCCAGCAGGCCGCCAACGGAACCCGTCATCCCCACCGACACATCGATGGCGTCTACCGTCGTCAGCACCAGCTGCGCGCGGACGATGGCCGTGGCCTGGATGGAGATCGCGGCGTCGAGCACGGACTTCGCCGCAGCGCGTTCCAGGTCGTAGAGCAGCCCCGTCTGCGTCGCGGGGTTGCGCAGCAGGAGGCCGACTCGCTGGACGATCGCACTCATGACTTCGGAGCTGAGTACCGAGGTGTTCGGCGCCAGGCCGTTCAGTCCGTCGGAGGTCTGGTAGATGTCACCGACGAGTGCGGCGAGGTCGACGCTGGCAGTGCCTTGATTCAGATCCACGCTGACGACACCATCGGTGAGGGGCGTATCGAGCACCGCAAGAAGTGGTGCGGTGTTGAGCGTGACGTCGAGCGAGTCGACCGTGACCGATCCGACAGACAGGAGCGGATTGCCGAGGATCCCTCCGAGCAACGGGCCGAGGCCGTTGACGACGGCTGTGCGCAGCAGTCCTTCGACGGTTCCGACAGTGGTGTCCAGCCCTGTCGCCAGCGTTCCGACCGCCGTATCCACGGCGCCACCGAGAGTCGCGACCGCAGGGCTCTCGAATCCGAGGTCGAGTCCGGAGACGAGGTAGTCACGCTGCACGGCGCCGGCCGCGCCGCTCCACCGTTCTTCGCAACCGTCGACGGTCGCACGGGAAGCGACCGAGCCGACCGTGAGTGACAGGTCGGCGATGCCGCCGAGCGCCGGGCCGAGGCCCGGCAGATCGCTCAATCGGAATGTGCCCATCGACGGGGCTGTGCCGGCCTGCACCGCATCCAGGTCGATCGTGCCCTGGTCGGTCACGGTGCCCGAGGCCCCGGTCGACGCGCCGTCAGGCAGCGCCTGTCCGTACTGCGAGTACGCGCCGGCCCCGGCATCCAACGGCAGCGTCAGCCCCAGCTCAGTCGAGACCAGGCCGCCGAGCGCCTGGAGTGCGATCGCCGACGCGTACGCGTCGGCGCCCAGTGACGTCGAGCCGGCAGGCTGCGCCGACGACGTTGCTCCGTCGTTGGCGACGATGATGCCGCTCAGCCCCGCCACCGGATCGAGGCTCTGCCCCACCAGCGATCCCGACAGCACTCGGCCGGTCGCCTGCGACGTGAACCCTTCGGTCACGGCGCAGTCCAGCGTGCCCAGAGCGCCGTTCGCCCACTCGTTGTCGTTCCACGCCGCGTCGGTCGCTGCGAGCGGCACGAGCATCGCGGCGACCAGGCCGGTCGCGGCGAGCGCGGCCGACAGCATCCGTCCCTTGATCGATCCCCGCGACGACTGCGGCGAGCGTGCGAGCTCACGCATCGGTCACCTCCCGCACGCGAGGCCGACCGGCCGCGACCTGCACACCGCCGAGGACGAGCAGGCCGAGCGCGAGCAGCAGCGGGCCGAACGGGTCGGCGCCGGTGGGCGGCAGCGCGCCCTCGGGAGAGTCACCGGATGCTGCGAACCCGAAGCCCACCTCGCCCTCGAGGCCCTCCAGTCCCAGGTCGGCCGCTTCGGTCGGCGTCGAGATGGTCACGAGGAAGTACCGGGACTGGTCGACGAGCAGCGGGTCCAGCTGCCAGAGCTCCCCCGTCGCGGGCGAAGCGACCTCGGCGACCCGGGTGGTGGGCATCAGCAGCTCGGCCGGGCCGGCGCACGTCGGATCGGCCGTGAGTCCAGTGAAGGCCTGGTCGCACTGCGAGATCGCGATGCGCAGACCCATCGGGTCGTCCACGAGAGCGCCGGCCGCACGAAGCGTGAGCGAGAACTCCCGCGAGCTCGCCCCGTCCAGGGTCGCGCGGATCTGCCAGTGGTACGCCTCGCCCGGGACGATCGGATCGATGAATTGCGGGGTGTCTCCCCACGCGAGGCGCAGCTGCCCCGGCATCCCGTTCTCGGCGATGGCGGTGAAAGCCGCCGCGGCGTGTGCGCCTGAGATCACCACGCCGGCGGCGAGGAGCGCCGCGCCCAGCAGGCGCAGCGGTCGCCACCGCGAGACCCCGGCTGCCGCCATCACATGTCCCGTTCCCGAGCCGGCCACAGGCCCCACGCGATGACGCCGGCGAGCGCCAGCGTCATCGCTCCGAGTGCGACCGGGGTCTGCAGGGCGACGAGCACCGCCCCGGCTCCCGGCACACCGAGCAGCACCCGATCAGTCTCGGAGACGACGTAAGGCTGCTGGTCGGGCGTGGCGTTGTCGTCACCCTGCAGCACGACGCTGCGCTGATCCGGTTCGCCGGCCACCGGATCGATCGAGATGATCCGGTGGGTCACCGGAAGCGCTTCGCCGGAACGCTGCACCGTGATGACATCGCCGATCCGCAGCTCCTCGGCCGAGACCGGCGTGCTGACGGCGGCCGCGCCCTGCGACAGCGTCGGCGCCATCGACCCCGTGCGGAACACGATGACCGACAGGCCGAGCAGCTGCGAGGCCACGAACCAGATCACCGCGGCCAACCCGATCACGCCGACGACCCAGAGACCGATGTCTTTGGCCCGCTCCCCCGCCGGAGGGCGTCGCCCATCGGCGGAGGGAGTGGCGGCGTGGCGAGCGCGCGGCCGAAGGCCGGCGGTCGTCATCAGACCGACGTCGAGAGGAACTGCCAGGCGGGTGCGACCGTGCGGCCCTGCAGCGTCTGCGTCACCGCGCTGTCGGGCAGCGAGATCTCGAAGCAGTAATAGTGCACGTCATCCCCTCCGCCCGAGATCGGCTGGTCCGCTGCGCCGGCGCTGCCCAGGCCGCCCGCCGCGACGATCGGGATGACGCCGACTGCGTCGAAGAACGCCTGGTCGCACGTCGGCGCCGCGTCAGCGGCCGCCTGGATCTCGAGGGCCACGCGCACCTGCAGGCTCGTCCAGAGAGTGCCGGCCGGGTCGTCGATCACCACGCCGGTCGCCGGCAGCGCACCGAGCAGATCGACCGTGCCCGCGATCGAGGCATCCGACGTCTTCAACGCGACAGGCGCGTAGAAGGTCTCGCCGGGAGTGAGGGCCAGGATGTCGTCGCCTGCGGTGAGCGGAGAGAACACGAGTTCACCACCGGGGTTGTCGGGCTCTTCGACCCAGCCGGTCGCTCCTTCGCCGTTGGTCGGACTCAGCGTGTTCTGCAGCACGACGAACTCGCTCGTCCCGATGCCGGGACCCCCGTCGGCGCCGCCCCAGACCCATTCCGAGTCGGTCCAGCTGGCGAGGGTCATTGTGCCACCGACGCCGAGGACGAGGCCCCCGGCGAGGACGGCGAGGATGCGCCGACGGCGCAGGCTCCTGCTGACTGATGACGTGCGGTTGAGTGCCACTCGAATCCCCCTTCTCGCGTGCGAAATCGGCACGCGAAGATTCCCCCACCCGGCGCGAGATATCGGCCTGGCGCTCCCCCGAGTGCCGCTGCGAGGAATCTATCGGCGCTGCGAACCGTCGCTCCGCCGGGGTCTTACGACGGGCGAACGCGATGAGGATTTGCTGAGGCAGCTGTCCGGTCAGGCCGCACCGAGGTCCCGTCTCAGGCTGGTGCGCGACCAGCCGCGCGTGTCCGGTTCACCCCTGCGGCGGAATTGAGCGGATACTGAGCCACGAACGCCGCCCGTCGAGCGAGCGAAGCGAACCGAAACACCCGAACTCCCCACCCGTCGAGCGAGCGAGCGAACCGAAACGCCCGAACTCCCCACCCGTCGAGCGAGCGAGCGAACCGAAACACCCGAACGCCCCACCCGTCGAGCGAGCGAGCGAACCAAACGCCTTGAACCCCCACCCGTCGAGCGAGCGAGCGAACCGAAACGCCCGAACGCCCCACCCGTCGAGCGAGCGAACCGAAACGAAACGCCACCCCCGTCGAGCGAGCGAACCGAAACGCCCGAACGCCCCACCCGTCGAGCGAGCGAGCGAACCGAACGGAACACCCGAACGCCCCACCCGTCGAGCGAGCGAACCGAAACACCCGAACGCCCCGCCCGTCGACCGAGCGAACCGAAACGAAACACCCGAACGCCCCGACCGTCGAGCGAGCGAGCGAGACAAGACACCCCCGAGCCCGACGTCGACACCGCGCCCGACGCGTTCAGTCTCGTCGCTGCGCTCCTCGCTCGATGGCCGAACGCCGCCGGCTCATCGAGCGAGCGAAACGAACGCCCCGCTCGTCGACAGCGGGGATCCGAGGCGTTTCGACTCGTCGTTCCCACGCCCTCCACGCAGCGCTGGCGCGCTGCGAGGAGCGTCCGGGGCGCGTGGGCCCAGCGCTCGGCGAGCGGTCCTGCTACAGCGCGAGCCGATCCCGCACCACGTCGGCAAGCGCCTCCGCATGCCGCGATGCTTCGTCTTCCGACGCCGCCTCGACCATCACGCGCACCATCTCCTCGGTACCCGAGGGGCGCAGCAGCACGCGGCCCGACAGGCCGAGGTCGGCGGATGCGCGGGCGACGGCATCCTGAACGATCTCGTCACCGACCCGCGTGCGATCGACGCCGCGCACGTTGATGAGCACCTGCGGGTACACGGTCATGATCGACGCCAGCTCGGCGAGCGACTTGCCGGTGCGGGCCATCTCGGCCACGAGGTGCAGGCCGGTCAGCACGCCGTCGCCGGTCGTGGCGAACTCGCTCATGATGACGTGGCCGGACTGCTCGCCGCCGAGCGAGAAGCCGCCCTCGGTCATGCGCTCGAGCACGTAACGGTCGCCGACCGCGGTGGTCTCGACGTGGATGCCGTGAGCCGACATCGCACGGTGCAGCCCGAGGTTGCTCATCACGGTGGCGACGAGGGTGTCGTCGGCAAGCGCGCCGCGCTCCTTCATGGCCACCGCGAGGATCGCCATGATCTGGTCGCCGTCGACGACACGGCCGGCGGCGTCGACGGCGAGGCAGCGGTCGGCGTCGCCGTCGTGCGCGATGCCGACGTCGGCTCCGACTTCGACGACCCTCTTCGACAGCACGTCGAGGTGGGTCGAGCCGACCCCGTCGTTGATGTTGACGCCGTCCGGGTCGGCCCCGATGACGGTGACCCGCGCGCCGGCGTCCCTGAAGGTCTCAGGAGAGACTCCGGATGCTGCGCCGTGCGCGCAGTCGAGGACCACGTGCAGCCCGTCCAGGCGATGGGGCAACGATCCGAGCAGGTGGACGACGTAGCGGTCTTCGGCGTCGGCGAAGCGGCGGATGCGGCCGACGTCGCCGCCGGTCGGCTGCAGCTTCGGCAGCTCGAGTGCCGCTTCGATGCGGGCTTCGACGATGTCGGGCAGCTTGACGCCGCCGCGCGCGAAGATCTTGATGCCGTTGTCGGGCGCGGGATTGTGGGATGCCGAGACCATGACGCCGAAGTCGGCGTCGATGTCGGCGATCAGGTACGCCGCCGCCGGCGTGGGCAGCACGCCGGCGTCGAACACGTCGACGCCTGAGGATGCGAGCCCGGCTTCGACCGCGGCGGAGAGGAACTCACCAGAGACGCGCGGGTCGCGCGCGACGACGGCCGTGAGACGGCGGCCTTCGGCGCGACGCGCCTCGGCGGAACGGCCCTGGCCCAGGACGACGGCAGTCGCCTGGGCCAGGGTGAGCGCGAGATCGGCGGTGAGGGGGCCGTTGGCCAGCCCCCTCACCCCGTCCGTGCCAAAGAGCGGCATACGGAGCGAGATCCGATCAGCGCTTCGAGTACTGCGGAGCCTTGCGGGCCTTCTTGAGACCGGCCTTCTTGCGCTCGATGACGCGAGCGTCGCGTGAGAGGAAGCCGGCCTTCTTGAGCGTCGGGCGGTTGTTCTCTTCGTCGATCTGGTTCAGCGCGCGGGCGATGCCCAGGCGCAGCGCGCCGGCCTGACCCGAGGGGCCGCCGCCGGAGATGCGCACGATGACGTCGTAGGCGCCGGTGAGGTTGAGCACCGTGAACGGGTCGGTGATCAGCTGCTGGTGCAGCTTGTTCGGGAAGTAGTCCTCGAACTCACGGCCGTTGACGGTGATGGTGCCCGAGCCGGGGATCAGTCGCACGCGGGCGATGGCCTGCTTGCGACGGCCGACGGCTGCGCCGGGAACCGAGAGCACGGGGCGCTCGGCGGCGACGGCTGCGGTCTCGTCGACCGGGGTCTCGGTCGAGTAGTTGGATTCGGTGGTTTCTTCGATCTTCGCCACGAGTGTGTCCTTGTCTCTACGGCGCTTACTGGGCGACCTGGTCGAAAACGTACGTCTTGGGCTGCTGCGCGGCGTGCGGGTGCTCGGCACCGGCGTACACCTTGAGCTTCGACAGCTGGTTGCGGCCGAGGGTGTTCTTGGGGAGCATGCCGCGGACGGCCTTCTCGACGGCACGGACGGGGTTCTTCTCGAGGAGCTCCGAGTAGGTGACCGACTTGAGGCCGCCCGGGTAGCCGGAGTGGCGGTAGGCCTTCTTCTGCTCGAGCTTCTGACCGGTCAGGGCGACCTTGCCGGCGTTGATGATGATGACGAAGTCGCCGGTGTCGATGTGGTTCGCGAAGGTGGGCTTGTGCTTGCCGCGAAGGAGCGTGGCGGCGTGCGAGGCCAGGCGGCCCAGGACGACGTCGGTCGCGTCGATGACCAGCCACTCGCGCTGGGTTTCGCCAGCCTTGGGGGTGTAGGTGCGCGTCACAGTAGTGCTGCTTTCTTGATTCGAACGGAGAGGCTCGTGAATCCCGCTCCGGGGTGGTTTCCTGGTCGACGACCGGGGAAACACGCCAGTGGAGGGCTCACGTTCGTGGTGTCGGGTCAGCTGAGCCGCACACCAAAGATCAATACTACGACAGACGGATGCCTCAGCCAAACCCGCCGCCCGCGACTTCACCGCCGCCCGCGGGCTTCAAAGCCACGGGCAGGGCCACAGCCACGGCCACAGCCACGGCCACGGCCAAAGCCAAAGCCAAAGCCAAAGCCAAAGCCTGACGCCTTATCGCGGCCGGAGGCACGTCACCGCCCCGTGGTCAACAAGACTCCTGGCCATTCCAATCGGGAGTATTCCCGCCGCGGGGGCGTCCCACCCCGAACAGGTCTTCCCCATCCGATGACGTCACCCGTCCCGAACACGTCATCCCCACCCCCGACGACGTCCACAGCACATGCGAGCTCTTCCTCATCGCGACCCCACCCCGGACGACGTCCACCCCGCCCCGAACACGTCAGCCCCGCCCCGAACGACGTCACCCCCATCCCGAACAGGTCTTCCCACCCGATGACGTCACCCACCCCGAAACACGTCATCCCCACCCGACGACGTCACCGCGCCCGAAACACGTCATCCCCACCCGACGACGTCACCGCGCCCGAAACACGTCATCCCACCCGACGACGTCACCCACCCCGAAACACGTCATCCCACCCGACGACGTCACCCACCCCGAAACACGTCATCCCACCCGACAACGTCACCCCGCCCCGAAACACGTCATCCCCACCCCGGAACACGTCCACCCACCCCGAGGACGTCACCCCGTCGCGAGCAACTGATCCTCGTCATGGTGAGGTCATCCTCGTCGCGGGGGCGCGCCCGCCTGCCCGCGAACGACAGACCCTTGCCGGGGTCGTCAGCACCACCCCTCCGGGGCGCGTCGCCGCTTCCTGCGCGAGGTCGTCCCGCTCCTACGCGACTCGGGCGCCGGCTACGTCTGGGACCTCTGGTTGCGGAGGGGTGCGCCAGCGTTCGCGGTCGGGTGGAGGGTCCCAGAGCCATCTCAGCGGGGATTTGGACCGGAGGACGACAGGCTCATCCCCCGATCCTGCGGGTGGGTGCAGCACGAATGGGCCGTCGCCGTCGCGGGTGATCCGCCACCCCGCGTTGTGGAGGTGGAGGTGATGGAATCTGCACAGCAGCACGCCTCGGCCGCAGTCGGTGTTGCCCCCTGCAGCCCAGTGGTCGCAGTGATGGGCTTCGCAGTATTCAGGGGGCCGGTCGCACCCGGGCCACAGGCATCCGCCGTCCCGGATCGCGAGGGTGAGCCTTTGCTTTGCCGTGTAGAGCCGCATCTCACGGCCCAGGTCCAGCGGGTTCCCGGCGGTGTCGGCGAAGACGTCGATGGTTCCGGTCACACATAGCGCGCGTTCCAGCACGGATCCGGGCAGCACCAGCCTCCCGTCCTGCGTGCACGCGGTGGCGACCATCCGGCCGAACACATCGCGGTGCACGGAGTCGCCGGTCACGGTGTCTTTCATGGTGATCAGCCGCAGCCCGGGCTCCTTCGCGCCGTACACACTCTTCGCGTCGGCCCGCGCCCCGGCGCGGAGGACGTCCATGAGCAGGTCGTACGCGAGCTGATCATTCGAGCGCGGATCCTGCGACAGCGCATCCGCATCGGTCTTCTCGCCCGCTGCCACGAACCTCGGCCCGCCACGGCGAGGTGCCAGCGCGGTGCGCAGCAGGTGATCCACCCACTCGCCCATCTCGTCGTCGTACACGATGTGCCCGCGACGCAACCCGTCCGCTCCCACCGACGACCGATACGACCGACTGTCGAACCTCGCCTGAAACCGTTCCTCGGCCCCCGCGGGGTCGAGCATGTCGCGCAGGCAGCGGGCCCGAGCCGCCAAGTCCTCCACCATGCACTGCGCGGCCTCGCTGACCAGAGCCGCCGCGGCGGCGCGCCAGGCCTCGACTACGGCCTCCGCGGTCACGACCACCGCCTCGGCGGACTTCGGCTCCGCGCCCGCCGGCCCCCCCGGGCTGCGTCGATCGCCCCGCCATGGTGGGCGGTTCGCCCAAACCCGACCGGATCGCGTGTACCTGCGCCGTCGTCAAGCCACCGGAGAGCAGCCCGGCCCGCAACGGCTCATGCCACGGCAGCGACTCCGGCGCGGCATCCGCCCTCTCCCCGGAGCCGCCCGCGACATGCGCTTGGCCGTTTTCGGAGACTCCGTCCAGCAGCGCCTCGCCGACCTTCACCGCCCGGACCGCCTCCGCCCGAGTGCCGCCGGTGACCTCCCGCACGAACTCCACCGCGTTGCGATGCCCGGACTCTTGCACCAGGCCGCCATGCCCCCGCTCCCGCGAGGACCGCGCCGCAGCCACCCCGGCAAGCACCGACTGCAGCAGCCCCACATGCTTCGCCAGCAGCGCGGCCTGCCCCAGCAGGTCCCGCACCGACCGATCCGACAACCCGATCACCGACGACGGCAAATCCGCCGCCCCCACCGCAAGCTCCTCGAACACACGAAGCCGTCCCACCACTTCGTCAATATCTTCGAGGAATGTCACGAATCCAGTATGCCGACGTCCACCGACATCGAGTCAGGAATTCGCACAGCTTGTGGATAACTGGCTGAACATATAGAACATAGCTCCGATGTTGGTGAAGAATAGCCCGCGCTCCGAGGCGCTGCCCACCGCGCACGTGCAACTCCTTGAGTTCCGCAGCCGCTCCACCTGTGAAGTCGCGCACCTGGCACCGTCTCGCGGCGACCACGCACAGTGCGCGATTCGAACCGGGCCGAGCGCCGAGTCCCGGAACCCCGCAACCCCGCAACACGCCGCTGCACCCCGACGCCCGGTAGCCCACAACCCCTCACCACCCCGCAGCACACGCCGGCCCCCGCCGCCCGGTAACCCGCGACATCCGGACCCCCTCACCACCCCGCAGCACACGCCGGCCCCCGCCGCCCGGTAACCCGCGACATCCGGACCCCCTCACCACCCGGAGGAC
>NZ_JBLWIH010000024.1:0-10248 GCF_051364985.1 Microbacterium sp. I2 | reverse complement strand
AGGCGCACCTCGACGCAGTCGCCGCCGAGCTCAACGACCGACCCCGCAAACGACTAGAGTTCCAAACCCCGAACGAAGTCATCGGTAACATCCTGTTGCGATGACCGCTTGAATCCGCCGATCGGCATGCGGGCGGAGCGCATTCAGTTCGGCGACACGTTCGCCTCGCTGTGGGTCGCAACTTTCGGGGCTGGTCCTCTAACACCGCGCGGAGAGCGCTCGGCGTTGAGCCTCCGGCATCGAGGGACGCTCTTTGCGATCGACGATCAGACCGCGATCGTCGTGCGCGACGACGGTATTCCAGTGATCTCCGAAGGTAGTTGGCTGGAGCTGGGCCCCGAGACCCAGCTAGGCACGGTTCCACGGCGGCGACGGGTGCTCGCTCGGTGGTTCCGGCCAGCCGATCGTCATGAGGCACAGCACGAGGACGACGGCGATACTGATCCCAGCGAGGACCGTCGATGCCGTGCGAGCATTTCGGGAGTCAGCAAGCGAACCGCCTCTCAGCACGAATACCGACCACACCAGGACAGCGACCCAGACCACAAGCGAGATCACAGCGAAGCCGATGCCGATCTCACTCTCGCCGTCTTCCCAGTAGTACCTCTGGGTGAAACCTCCGGACCAAACCAACACCGGCCAATGCAAACCAAGCGGCACCGACTATCCCCACGATGGTCGCAATCAACCACAGCACGACACCGCTGACAGCACGCATGACAATGAGGCTACGGTGCACCGAGGCCGTGTTGGGATCCTGTCGAGTCTCGGGCGAGCACGGCGGAAGCGCCCGGCCCTACTCCAGAGGGCACCCGGTCACTTCGGCCGTGAGTAGCTCGAGGTACTCAAAAAAGGACCGACCAGCGGGCGGGTCAAGCGGGAAGACGGTGCGGTGAGGCCATGAACGCTCGGACGCGGAAGATCACTATCCTCGTCAGCACCGGCATCACGGTGGTAGCAGGAATCATCGCGGTCATCTATTTCTTCCAGCCGTGGCACAGGTGTTCCTACGAGGACACCTCCGCCGGATGCGCGATGCTGCCGGGTGACGCGGTGGTCATGGCGATCTCGATGTGGTCCACGCCGTTAGGACTTGTCCTCCTCGGAACCGTCCTCCTCATACGGCCGCGGATACTGGCTCGCTGATCGACCGACGTATGCACCCTTTCGTTCGGGCCCGAGTGCGATCACTATGGATCTGTCGGCGAATGACGGGAGGTTGAGATGAGCGTTTACCGAGTTATCGACGTTATCGGCACGAGTGCCTCGTCTTGGGAGGAGGCTGCCCGAGAAGCCATCAGCACTGCCGCGGGATCGCTGCACGACCTGCGAGTGGCCGAGGTGACGAAGCAGGACATCGTGGTCGGTGACGATGGTGCGTTGCTGTTCAGGGCCCGGATCCAGCTCTCGTTCAAGTACGCGCCCGAGTAGGCAGATCTGCTGCATTTCGGACGGGCTCTCGACACCGACGAGCGACGCGCACATGGACCGGGAACCGCGCTATGCGGCGGGCATCTCGTTGCCGTGCGGGCCGCGGCGGTCGAGCCAGATCGTGTGCGCCTTGAGGGCATGGAGTACAGCTAGCCTGACGACGAAGTACAGCGCGAGCAAGACGATGGCAGTGCCGAGGCCGTAGGACAGAAGTAGTAAGCCCCAGCCGTTGAGTGCTCCAAACATGCGTCTGAGCGTAACTGCGGCTTGGGCGCCGCTCGCACGCTCACGCTCAATCGGCCGAGTCCCCTCAGCGTCGCGGCGCCGCCGCACTTCGCATACCGCTCGGGAGAGCTCATTCGGACCGGCCTTACTATTTCCGTAAACTCGCCATGACGGCGGAATGTCCGGGGGTTTGGTTACCGTCCCCTCCGTGGCAACTTCTGATGCGCTCGCCGGGCTGGCTCCGGCACAGCTTGAGGCCGTCGAGCACGGAGATGGCCCGCTTGTGGTCGCGGCGGGGGCGGGTACTGGGAAGACGCGCGTGCTCACGGCACGGGTTGCGCGGTTGCTCGAAGCGGGGGTTGCACCCGAACGGATCCTGTTGCTGACGTTCACCAGGCGCGCGGCATCCGCGATGCTTTCTCGCGCTGCGGTGATGTGCGGCGACGTACAGGCTGCGCAGCGCATCGCGGGTGGTACGTTCCATGCGGTCGCGCACCGCCTCGTCGCCGAGCACGCACAGCATCTGGGGCTGGAGGACGTGACGGTCATCGATCCCGACGACGTCATCGACCTGATCGACCTGCTGCGCGCGGAGCACGGGCTCGACGGCACCGAGGTGAGGCTGCCCACGACGCGCGCAATCGCGGACATTGCATCCCGCGCGATCAACACCGCGACCCCGGCCCGTGCCGTCATTGAAGAGCAGTTTCCCTGGGCGCTTGAGCACGCCGACCAGGTCGCCGGACTGTTGCGCCACTACCGTGACCGCAAGCGCGAACGCGGTCTGCTTGACCTGGATGATCTGCTCATCGCCTTACGGGCGCTGGTCGCTGATCCAGATGTGGGAGCGCGATTGCGGGCACGCTGGGACTGGGTGCTGGTCGATGAGTACCAAGACGTCAACCAGCTTCAGGTCGACATCGTGCGCGGGCTCAGTCCCGACGGCCGTGGGCTCACGGTGGTGGGCGACGACGCACAGGCGATCTACGCGTTCCGGGGGGCCAGCGCCGGGCACCTGCACGAGTTGATCGAGGCGTACCCCGACGCCACGCTCGTGCGCCTCGAACGCAACTTCCGTTCCACGCAGAAGATCCTTGACCTCGCGAACCAGGCGCGCCCGGGCGAGCTGAGGCTGCGGCTCGTCGCAGACCGTCCGCAGTCGGCCGGCCTGCCGACCCTGGTCACCTGCCGCAACGCCGACGACGAAGCCCGCACAATCGCCGACCGCATCCTCGCCGCGCACGTCGATGGCACGCCACTGCGTTCGCAGGCCGTGCTGATGCGCACTGGATCCCACAGCGCGCAGCTGGAAGTCGAGCTCAAGGTGCGTGGAATCCCGTTCCACAAGTTCGGCGGGATCGGCTACCTGGAGACCTCGCACGTGCGCGACCTGCTCGCGAGCTTCCGAGTGGTGCTCAATCCGGCGGACGAGGTGTCCTGGTACCGCCTGCTCACCCGGCACCGCGCGATCGGCAAGGCCAGTGCGCGGGGCCTTGCCCGGATCCTCGCGGACGGGGGCGTCGATCGCACGGCCGACGCGGTCGCCGCAGCTCCAGCGAAGGCGCGCACCGGGCTCGCATCGACCCTGTCGCTGCTCGGAGCTGTCGACTTCACGACCGTCGTACCGGAGCTGGTCGAGGCATGCCGAGGCGCGGTGGATCCGCTGCTGCGCGCGCACTACCCGGATTGGCAGCGCAGGGTGACCGAAGTCGACGGCATCGCGCAGGCCGCCGCTCAACAGAGCGATCTCCGCACGTTCGTGAGCGAGCAGGCGATCGACCCGGTGAACGTCGCCAGCGACTGGGCGAAGCAGCCACATCTCGACGAGGACTGGCTGACCCTCTCCACGATCCACTCCGCGAAAGGTCTGGAATGGGATGTAGTGCACCTCCTGCGTGCCAACGACGGCGCGATGCCCTCGGACATGGCACTCACTTCCCGCGCCGGGCTGGCTGAAGAGGAGCGCCTCTTCTACGTCGCGATCACCCGCGCACGCGACGCCCTCGACGTCTACGTGCCCTCGCAGCTGCCTACGCATCCCACCGCGTTCCTTGCCAAGCACGTCGCTGCTAAGCCCAGCAGGTTCCTGACCGAGGCTGCCCGCGCTCTGATGGAGTCGGTCAGCACCGCCGCCGTCGCCCCCGAGCCTGCGATCAAGCGGGCCGTCGCGGTGCCGCGCGTGCGCACGGACGCGTTCGACGAACTATTCGCCTGATCTGAACCAGCGGGTCTCGCGCGCGCGTGCGGACCCGATTACACCAGAAGCAGCGGTATGGCTCTCCTCCGTCGGCACGGCGTCGCCCCGCCGCACCGCGCTGCAAGAGACCCCTCCGTCGTCGTCTCGTCCATGGTCAGTCCGAGACCGTGACTATATGTCGTCCATCACGGCCCTAAGGTGTGGGCATACGACCTCTTCTGTTGTCGTCGTCTTGTCCATGATCACTGTGCCGCTGCGCGGGAGACCAACCCTGCCGATAGGCTCGAGGTGAGGAGCCGGGTTATCGCAAAACAGATCGCACGGACGAAACTGACACTTGTGATCGGCTGTTGCCTGGTCCTGCTTGCTGGCTGCGCCCCCCCAGCGACTTCCATCGAGCTCGCTGAAGGTGCCGTCCGGTCTAACTCGGTGGACGTTGCCAAGCGACTCGCCTCCGTTGCTGCTGGGTTAGAGTCACCGACCGCACTGAGTTCAACGCAACTCGCTGAAGTAACGGACGAGGTCGCCGTCGACGCCGCCGGCTCGCCAGTACCGGTCGGTTCTCCAGGGCTTCAGGTGGGCTTCGCCAGCTCGAGCACGTCCGAGACGCTCACGGTCTCGGCGCTCATCCGTGGTCACGGCCAAACTCACTCAGGTTTCGGCGGCACGCTCCACAGCTTCTACGCCTGCGGCGAGTTCGTCGCAGACTTCAGCGCCCAGCAAGTGGTCGTCCGAGATATCGACTGCCCGCCTTGGCTGTCGAGCTGGATCGCACAATCGGAGCCTGTCTCGATCACGGCCGTCGTCGGGGACGCTCTTGACGACAGCAACTGGTGAGCCCGAACGCCGTCTGTCATCCCGCTTGAACTTCGTTGACTTCAAGGCTTCGGCGATCACCGTTCGGGTTGTGGAGGCGTCACCTCAGTCGATGCACGCCATTCGTCGACGCCATCAAGCGCGAGGGGCGATGCTCGCGGGTCGGGACACTCCGTCGGCACCACAGGCATGACCCTTTGTCCCGCGGTCCTGAGCGAATGGACTCGTGGGCCTATCGCAAGCCAGGGCGCGGGGCATACAGTCGGCCGGGTGAGCGTCCCTCGGTCAGTCGCCGGCACTTGCCGATCGAGTCAACGGCCACGCCACGCGCTACAACGAGTCAACGATCGCCGAGCTCCTCGTCGCGCAGTCGGGGTGGAAGGCGAGGTCGCACTGAGCGCCGGCTTGGTCATCGGAGCATTCGTCCCCGCAGTCCGTGACTGCTGAGCAGCTTGGAGACTCTCGTGCAACCCTTCAACGATCCGATCCTGAACGAGTTCGCGAGTGCCCTGATGGGTCTTGCACCGTATGGCGGCGCGGACATCGGCGAGGTCGACCTGCTAATAGGTCGAGTGACTGACGGTGACGACGACTCCTTCTTCGAGGCCTGTTCGGCCGCCGCTCGCGTGCGGATCGAAGAGGGCGACGCAGCCGCCGTGGCCGGCCACACCGAGACCGCGTACGACTGCTACATGCGCGCGTCGCTCTGGCTCGCCATGTCCTACCACCCGCTGTACGGCACGCCCGTCGACCCCCGGCTCACGGAAGCGTTCCACCTCCAGATGGATACGTTCGAGAAGGCGCTGCGCCTCGGGGTCGTGCGCGCCGAACCCGTCGACATCCCCTACGAGGGCACCAAGCTGCCGGCATGGTTCATCCGCGCACCCGGTCACGAAGAGGAGCGCCGTCCGGTCGTCCTGGTCGGCGGTGGCTGGGACTCGACGATGACCGAGAACCACTTCGGGTTCGGGATCGCCGCCCTCGCACGCGGCTACCACGTGCTCCTGCATGACGGCCCGGGCCAGGGCAAGCTGCTGATCGACGAGGGACTCACGCTGCGGCACGACTGGGATGCGGTGGTCACGCCGGTTGTGGACGCGGCGCTGCGGATCGACGTGGTCGACCCTGATCGGATCGTCTACTGGGCGTGGAGCCTCGGCGGCTACTTCGCGCCGCAGGTCGCCGCGCACGAACACCGTCTCGCCGCGATCGTCGCCGACCCTGGTCAGATGGACATCGGCGTCAAGATCACGGCGCCGCTGGCCAGATTCGGACTGGACGCCGACGCCATGGCGCGACTACCCGAACTGTCGGACGAGGACGAGCGCACGATCATGGCCTACTTCTCTGGGAACCGGGGGTTGCACTGGAAGATCATCCAGCGCGGCTTTTGGACCAACGGCGGCGGCGACCTCAGCGGCTTTCTCGCGGAGATGATGAAGTGGAAGCTGGAGCCGAGCGAGATCGCCATGATCACCTGCCCGGTGCTCGTCACGGCAGCAGAGTCCGACCAGGTCTCGTCTGACTCCAAGGCGCTCTACGATGCGCTCCCCGGCCCGAAGACCTTCATGCTGTTCACCGATGCCGAGGGCGCCGGCATGCATTGTGAGGTGCTCAACCGCTCACTCGCGAACCGGCGCACTCTCGACTGGCTCGACGACACCCTCTGAACCGTCCGCAAACGGGCGATCGTTCGACATCTTTCTTACCCGCTCACGGGCTCACTGTGCGGGATCGGTCCCGACTGTACGGCCGGGGCGTGTGATGCAGACCACGCCGCTTCGCGGAGCTGTGTGGGAGAGAGCCCGCTGGCCTCTTTGATCTTTCGGGCGAAGTGAAAGCTCGTTTTGAAGCCGGATCGAAGCGCGACGATCGAGATCGGCATACCCGAACTCGTGAGCAGTTCCATACCGAGGGTGACTCTTCGGTCCCACAGGTACTTGGTCGGGGTCGTCCCGATGTGTTCACGGAACAGTCGAATCAGGTGAGCGGGGGTGACGTGAGCCGCACGGGCGATGTCATTCAGTCCGACGTCGTCCTCGAGATGCTGGTGGATGAAGAGCCGTGCCTCTTCGATGCGCTCGGGAAGCGCTGCGGGGTAGTTCTCGAACTCCGCGATGAAGCGCCAAAGGAGCGCGGTGCCCAGAGCATCGACGAGAGCGCCCTTCGCGGTGAGTCTTGTCTGGACCGTTGCCACCGCTTCTCGTGACAGATACGTCAACGCGGCCGAGAGGTTGCGTGTCGGACGGAGCGCCTCCAGCCACGCGCTCATCTCGGGGGTGAGGCCATCGGGATCGCCCCGGATGACCGTTTGTGAGGTGACGACATCGGTGGGGAAGCGGATCGTCTCTGTGTGCCCCGGCAGGAGAATGCACATCTGGCCAGCGGAGACATCGTACGAACGCCCGCCCGCGATGTGCACCGTCATTCCGCCGACGTGGACCAGAACCATCTGTATCTGCTGCTGCAGACGCGGCCCGATACGGCTTGCGGGGTCCTGCTTCAACGGCTGGGCGGAGCAGTTCCGCAGAGTGAGACGGCGCGAGAGAGGATCAATTTCAGACACAAGGATGCGCTCATCGACCATGTACTGACGGTAGTCCAAGGGGGAAGATCGTGAGCGTGCCAAATACCCGAACCACTGTCCTGGTCGTCGGCGGCGGAATCGGCGGAGTTGCCGCCGCTCTCACCGCAGCACGCAACGGTCTGAACGTCGTTCTCACGGAACCGACCCGCTGGCTGGGGGGCGTGCTGACTTCGCAGGCAGTACCCCCGGACGAGCATCTCTGGATCGAGCAGTTCGGTTCAACTGCGACATATCGACACCTGCGTGACGGGATCAGGCGCTACTACCGCGATCATTACCCGCTGACCGAGGATGCCCGCGCGCAGAGGGCTTTCAACCCGGGCGCGGCGAAGGTGTCGGACCTGTGTCACGAGCCCATGGTGACGGTGGCAGTGATCGATCAGCTCCTGGCACCGCACCGTGCCACGGGCCGACTCCGGGTGCTCATGGAGCACGTGCCGATGAGTGCGGACATGGACGGCGATACCATTCGTGCCGTAGCGCTGCGCGATCTGCGCTCGGGTGAAACCGTAGTGGTGGAGCCGTCGTGGGTCGTCGATACGACCGAACTGGGCGACCTCCTGCCGCTCGCCGGGGCTGAGTACGTCACGGGCGCGGAGTCGAGGTCGTCAACGGGAGAACCGCACGCACCCGAACTGGCGGACCCGTCGAACATGCAACCGGTCAGCGTGTGCTTCGCGGTCGATCACGTCGATGGCGACCACACCATCGACAAGCCGGCCGAGTACGAGCACTTCCTGAGTGCCCGTGCCCCGCACTGGCCCGCGGGCCAGTTGTCTTTGACGGCGCCGCACCCGAAGACGCTCGCGCCGATCGATCACCGGTTTCAACCGAATCCGGACGGCAACTTCCGCGCCATCCGCCCGGACTACGCCGACCACCGCGTAGGCGAGATGGATCGCAACCTGTGGACCTTCCGCCGCATCGCCGCGCGACAGAACTTCGTCCCCGGTTCGTATCCCTCCGATATCACACTGGTCAACTGGCCCCAGATCGACTACTGGGAATCTCCGATCTTCGAAGTCCCCGATCCCGAACGAGAGGTGCGGCGGGCCCGGGCACTGTCCCGCTCGTTCCTGTACTGGCTGCAGACGGAAGCTCCTCGCCCCGACGGTGGCACCGGGTGGCCCGGTCTTCGGTTGCGCGGTGATCTGCTCGGCGGTTCGAGCGACGGGCTCGCACTCGCCCCGTATGTGCGGGAAGCGCGGCGGATCGTCGCCGAGCACACCGTGGTGGAGCAGGAGATCTCGCTCGACGTCCGCGGCGAGCGTGGGGCTGTCCGGCACCGCGACTCGATCGGAGTCGGCATCTACCGGATCGACCTGCATCCTTCCACCGGAGGCGACCCGTACATCGACATCGGCTGCAGCCCCTTCGAGATCCCTCTCGGCTGCATCCTTCCCGTGCGCATCAAGAACCTTCTGCCCGCGGCGAAGAACATCGGCACGACTCACATCACCAATGGCGCCTACAGGATGCCGTTGGTCGAGTGGAACGTCGGCGAGGTCGGTGCGCACCTCATCGCCTTCTGCGAAGCGAACTCGACCTCGCCGAAGGCCGTCCGCGATTCCGACGACCTGCTCGAAGCCTTCCAGAAGGGACTCGATCGCGAGGGAATCGAGCGGCATTGGCCGCAGATCGTCGGTTATTAGGTCGCATCCTCGCAGTCCAACAGGCTCCCGCAATACCCGAGTACCACGCATCAAAGGAGATGAATCGCATGGAGTACAGCAACCCACGCAAACTGGCAGCCGCGACGACGGCGCTGATCGCCGGATCGCTCGCGTTATCGGCGTGCGGCCCGGGAGACAGTCCAGATGCCGCGGACGAAGAGATCGTGATCACCTGCGCCACATGTCAGGAATCACCCACCGACCCCTTCCTGCAGTACAACTTTGAGGCTGCGGAGCGCTTCAACGCGGAGCATGAGGGGACCTATCGCATCGACACCCTCACCAATGCGAACGCTGGGTCGGGGGATGAGCGCCTCCAGTACTACCAGCGCCTTGCGCTCGCCGACGACCTTCCCGATCTCTTCCAGCTCAATTCTGCAGAGCTCGCTGCTCTGTCAGAGACCGGCGCGCTTCACGACTTCGCCGGCGACCTCGACGCCGACGCCGCGTGGGCCGACACATTCCAGCCCGGCACATTCGACGCGCTCTCTGGTGAGGAGGGCGAAATCTGGGCGATCCCTCAGCAGCGCGACCCGATCGGCATCTACTACAACAAGGACATCTGGGCGGCCGCAGGTTACGACGAGCTGCCCGCGACGTGGGACGAGTTCGAAGACGCTGCTCGCGCCATCGCGGAGACGGGCACGATACCCCTCGCGCTGGACGGCGACTGGGCGACGATGCTGATGTGGACCAACTTGATCGGCACTGCTCCCGGGGGTCAGGACTTCCTCAACGAGGGGATCTCGGGCGAGGATTTCGGCGGAAGCCAGGCCGCGGTCAACGCCACAGAGCGCCTTCGCGGCTGGCACGTCGAGGGGTTGGTGAACACCGACGCCTTCTCGGGCGATTTCCAGAACGCCGCGGCCGCGTACCTGTCCGGGTCTGCTGCGACGATTCCCAACGGGCCGTGGTTCGTCAAGACCAACCTGCAGGGTGATGCCGCCATCGAGGGCCTGTACGACGCGACGGGCTACTCCGTCTCCCCCGGTTGGGATGATGGCCAGGGCCTCATCATGGTCTCGGGTGCCGGATGGGTGTCGGGAGCCACCGACGACCGTGAGTTGGAGGCGGTACTCGCGTTCCTCGAGTTCGTCACATCGGAGCAGGAAGTGATCGCTCAGGCAGAGCAGACGGGGGCGAACCCGGCTGTCGTCGTCGATGATACTGCGCTCGAGGCCGCAGACCTCGAACCCCTGTCTGCCGGCCTGGTCGCAGCATCCGACGACGTCGCCTTCACCTATCCCCACGTTCGCGTGCACGGTCCTGCAGGATTCGGCAACGCCTGGAAGAACCTGTGGCCCGCCTACGTCAAGGGC
>NZ_JBLWIH010000023.1:0-238990 GCF_051364985.1 Microbacterium sp. I2 | reverse complement strand
TGTCTGCCGGCCTGGTCGCAGCATCCGACGACGTCGCCTTCACCTATCCCCACGTTCGCGTGCACGGTCCTGCAGGATTCGGCAACGCCTGGAAGAACCTGTGGCCCGCCTACGTCAAGGGCGACATCGACACCGAAACGTTCCTCTCTCGTCTGGCCAGCGACGCGAACGCGAGCGGAAGCTAGCTTTGACCGCTCCTGCCCTCCGGCTGCGCCGTAAACCCGGCGGCGCAGCCGGACCCCCGATTCCGCGCGGGATGCGCCTCTCCGCGTTCCTCTCGATCGCGCCCGCCGCGGTGCTCTTCGGCACCTTCTTTGCGATACCCCTCGTCGTGCTGATCGCGACGTCGTTCACCTCGTGGAGCGGACGCTCACTCGAGTTCGTAGGGTGGGAGAACTACGAGCGGATGCTGGCGGATCCGGTCTTCGCGAAGGCGCTCGGCAACACTCTCTTCTACCTCGCGATCGGCGTCTTCGTTCAGGTGCCGCTCGGTGTCGGAGTGGGGATGGTGCTGGCCCTGAAGCCTCGGGGATGGGAGGCGTTCCGCACACTGTTGTTCATCCCGTTCGTGATCTCGGGCGCGGCGTATGCGCTGATCTTCTCGATGTTCTACAACTCGCGTTTGGGGCTGCTCAACAATATGCTCGCGCCCCTCGGCATCAGCGGTCGCGACTGGCTCTACGACAGTGCGACCGCGCGGTGGGCCGTGGCCGGAACCTTCGCGTTCATTCTCGGCTTCGTGATGATCGTGATCATGGCTGAGATCGCCTCGATCCCGCGGGAACTCTATGAGGCGGCGCGCGTGGATGGCGCGAGCGAGCTCCAGCAGCAGGTACTGATCACCCTGCCGCTGTTGCGCAACGCGATCGGGACGTGCGTGCTGATCCGCGTGCTCGCAGACATCGGCATGTTCGATCTGGTCTTCATCCTCACCTCGGGGGGACCCGACGACGCCACGGTCTCGCTCGCCCTCTACGCCTACCGGGCCTACCTGCAGAGCGATTGGGGCTTCGCGAACGCCGTGGGAACAGTCATCATCGCGCTGGGCGCGATCCTCATCGTCCTCATCCGGCGCCTGTTCAGAATCGGGGATCGCTGAGCATGACTTCCTACGAGAGCACCGCGGCCCGCCGCATCCACCGCCGGGGCGTGCCTGCGACGATCGTGATCTACGTCACCGTCGTGCTCGCGACGGTGCTGTCCCTTCTCCCGACCGTCTGGGTGATGATCTCGAGCTTCAAGACCGCAGGGCAGATCAACACGGGCGAGGGCTTCTGGCCCACGCCGGTGACGGTGCAGGGATATATCGACGCGTTCACGCAGATCCACCTGCAGGAGTACATTCTCAACTCCCTCATCTACGCGGTCGGAGGCACCGCGGGCGCGCTCCTCGTCGCGTTCCTCGCTGCTTACCCGCTTGCCCGGTTCCATTTCGTGGGCAAGGGATTCCTCAACACGACCTTCGCCCTCGCGCTCGCCATCCCCCTCGTGGGCCTGGCCACTCCGGTGTTCTTCATCGTCCGCGAACTCGGTCTGTTCGACTCGAAGGCCGGCTTGGTGCTCCTGTACGCGGCACTGCAGTTCCCCTTCAGCTTCGTGGTTCTCCGGTCATTCCTTCAGACGATCCCTCCGGAACTCGAAGAGGCGGCGATCGTGGATGGCGCCGGATACTTCACTCTGCTTCGCCGCGTGATCCTTCCGCTCTCGCGACCCGCGATCGCGACCGTCTCTGTCGTGGCGTTCGTCCAGATCTGGAACGAGTTCTTCTTCGCGAACCTCCTGACAGTGTCGGCCGAGAACCAGAACGTCCAGCTCGCGCTCGCCGCGTTCAAGTCGCAGTTCGGGTTCAACATCACCGGCGCCCTCGCTGGAGCGACGATCATCATGCTCGTGCCGATCGCGCTGTTCCTGATTCTCCAGAGGCAGGTCATCGAAGGTCTGACCGCCGGTGCGGTCAAGTCATAGACCGAGTTGCGGGTCGAGTGTCAGGCGCCCGTTGATGATCCTCTTACGCGCTGCCGGCGTGCCGGGGACGCATCCGTTTGTTGCCTGCAGAATACGGCTGTTCGACCAGCGAGGGTGAGGTTGCAGGGCGGCGGCTCACACCGGGCGAACCTCGTCCTCCGCTGTGCGCCTGGCCCATGCGGGAGGCATCTCTGGTCGGGGCCCGATACCGATGAGTCGGGCAGGCAGCGCAGTCAGGCGAGGGAAACGTCGCAGGAGCTTGGCGAGCCGCGGTGGCGGAGTGATGTCTTTGCCGTCGAGCGCGGGCATCACCACTCGGGAGTGCATGATCCGCTGCACGGCCTGGATGGTGACGGTGGGGAAGGTGCGGCGCCGCTGCACGCGCCCGAGGAAACGTTCACCTCGCCGACCACGCATCGCGCCGTTGCGGATCGGTTCGCCGAGGATGCGCGCGGTGGCGACGGCATCCTGCACGGCGAGGTTGATTCCCACGCCACCCACCGGAGACATCGCGTGCGCGGCGTCACCGATGCACAGCACGCCAGGCGCGTGCCAGCGGCGCAGCCGGTTCAGTTTCACGTCGAGCAGCTTCACGTCGTCCATGGACGCGATGCTGTGCACGTCGTCGGCGAGGTCGGGAAGCAGGGTTGCCACGTCCTGACGGAAGGCATCGATTCCCCGACTCCGGATCGCCTCGTCCGAGCCCTTCTTGCCGAGTCCCGCGACCTGTACGTACCCCTCGCGCGGGATCGCGATCGCCGCACGACCCCGGCTGACGCGGGGCAGGAGCGACTCCGCGAGATGCTTCTCAGTGTTGATGCGGTACCACCACACGTCGAAGCCGACCGGAAACTCCCGCCCAGCAAGATCCAGGCTGCGGCGAACGACCGACCATCGACCGTCGCACGCGATCGTCAGGTCCGCGAGAAGACGCCCCTCCCCCGCCGGAGACGTGTAGTCGACGCCGATGACGCGACCGTTCTCGCGCACCACTCCCGTCACCGCGTGCTCGGTGCGCAGCGAGTAGGTCGGCTCCGCGTTCCCGGCACTGGCGAGCAGATTCAGCAGGTGCCATTGCGGAACCATCGCCACATAGGGGTGGGGAACCTTCAAACGGCTGAAATCGGCCATGACGACGCCGGGACCGCCGGGCACCGGGAGCGTCACCTGTTTGATGTGGCTCTGCGGGAGCGCGTCGAACTGCTCGAACAAGCCGAGGTTGTCGAGCAGACTCATGGTGGAGGGGTGGACCGTGTCGCCGCGGAAATCGCGGAGGAAGTCCGCGTGCTTCTCGAGCACGACCACGTCCACTCCCGCCCGGGCCAGGAGGAGCGCGACGACGAGGCCCGCGGGACCGCCACCCACGACGATGCAGGTCGTACGCTCAACGCTGGTCGGGTCGCTCGTACCAGTCATGGATGGTTCCTCCCCCGGCGGCCCCGTCGGGCGCGAGCCCACAGTATCCCGGGGCGAGGCGGCTGCTGCGCTGCGCCGCGATCGTCACTCCCGCGGAGCGCGCAGCACCATCGCCGTCGTGACCGCGAGCACCACGATCCCGATCGACTCGACGATCACCGTCTCGGGCACCAGCGTGAAGTTCCAGTCCTGGTGGATGCCGAACAAGCCGACGGTCAGCGCGAGCACGAGTGCCCCCAGCGTGGCGATGAGGAACAGCAGGCTCAGGACGGCCGCGGCCTGCAGCATCCGTCCCCGCAATGCCACCATCGCGATCGCCAGCACCAGCCCGGCGATCGCGTTCAGGATGAACATCACGCCGAGGATGCCGCCCACGCCGTTGAGGGCGAGGTACAGGTGGATGCCTCCCGTCGCCAGAAGGAGGACGGCGCTGAGTATGCGCAGGACCCACAGGACCCGCTGAGACGTTCTGGTCATCGAACCACTCCATTCCTAGTTCTGTGACCCGCCGCAACGCGGGCCGTCGTGCGAGGTCGGTGAGAGACGAGCCACAGCACGTCTCTGCCGAACGACTCCAAGAGCAGGGCGAGGGCGATCAGCACCACCGCCAGCGACGCCCACGTGGGCAGCAGTCCGCTGGCCGCCGCGGTCAGCGCGATGCCCGCGACCGCCGTCGTCACCTTGCGCCAGTAGCGCGGCGGCAGCGTCGCCCGCATCCACGGCAGGAACCATCCCGCGACCACGAACGCGTACCGCAGCAGCCCGATCGCGAGCACCCACCACCCCAGCACCGGCGCCACGAAGACGCCCAGCACGAGGAGCAGGAAGGCGTCGACCTCCATGTCGAACTGCGCCCCGAGCTCGCTCTCGGAATGCGTGCGCCGTGCGAGCCATCCATCGACGCCGTCGAGAACAAGGGCGATGCTCGCGAGCACGACCAGCAGCGGCACCGACACTGGGGAATCGAAGGATGTCGCAACGAGCGCGGTGACGAGACCGACCAGCGTCGAGCGGGTCGCGGTGGCCGCGTTCGCCCACCCGAAGACGGTCAGCCCGCTGCGGTGCAACCCCCTGGCGAGGAGTCCGTTCGACACGACAAGGTAGAGGAGTCCGGCGGACCATCCGGCGGCGGAGAGCGGCGAGAAGCGGTCGGTCGCCCAGAGGCCCAGCAGCCCGGCCGCGATCGACGAGAGCGGAGCGAAATGAACTTTCGGCATGCTGACCTCCGTGCTTCCGTCATGGATACCACTGGGAACACGTTCCAGGAGTGGGTCCCGGTTCAATCGATCGGGGCTTCCCGCTGATGAGGGCCACCGCGTACTGGCTCGAGGCCCCCGCTCGGGCATCCCTCCGGGATGAGGCCGTGCCCGCTCCCGCGCCCGGCGAGGTACTGGTCCGCACGCTCTACACCGGCATCAGCCGCGGCACCGAGTCCCTCGTCTACCGCGGCGAGGTGCCGGCCGGCGAGCGCGAGCGCATGAGGGCTCCGTTCCAGGCGGGCGACTTTCCCGGACCGGTGAAGTACGGCTACCTGAACGTCGGCGTGGTCGAGCGGGGGCCGACCGAACTCGCGGGGCGTACGGTGTTCGCCCTGTATCCGCATCAGTCCGCGTTCGTCGTGCCCGCCGCAGCCGTCGCGGTCGTCCCCGACGACGTTCCGGCGCGCCGAGCGGTGCTGGCGGGCGCCGTCGAGACGGCGGTGAACATCCTGTGGGACGCCGCGCCCCTGGTCGGCGATCGGGTCACGGTGATCGGCGCCGGGATGATCGGCTGTGCGGTGGCACGGCTCGCGCGCGGCATCCCCGGTGTCGAGGTGGTGATCGTCGACGTCGATGCCACGAAGCAGGAGGTGTGCGAACGGATCGGCGTCGCCTACGCGCCACCTGCCGACGCCCCGCAGGATCGGGACCTCGTCATCGACACCAGCGGGTCGGACGAGGGCCTGCAGCTGGCCATCGACACCGCCGCGACCGAAGGCGAGATCATCGAGGCCAGCTGGTTCGGCGACCGCACCGCGAACGTGCGGCTCGGCGGCGCCTTCCACTCACGGCGCCTCACGATCCGCTCGAGCCAGGTCGGGATGGTCTCGCCGCGCCGGCGCGGCACCCGCACGACGAACGACCGCCTCGGGCTCGCGCTGCGGCTGCTGCGAGACCCGGCCTTCGACCACCTGCTCACCGGCGAGTCGTCGTGGCGCGAGCTTCCCGATGTGATGGGCGCGATCGCGTCGGGGGCGCTGCCGGGCATGTGCCACACGATCGACTGGAGGGACTCCGGATGACATACTCGCTCACCGTCCGCGACCACATGATGATCGCCCACAGCTTCACGGGCGAGATGTTCGGACCCGCACAGCGCCTGCACGGCGCCACGTACGTCGTGGATGCCACCTTCCGCGCGGACGCGCTCGATGCCGACGGGGTCGTCATCGACATCGGGCGTGCGTCGGAGGCGCTGCGCGGCATCCTGTCGACTCTCTCGTATCGGAACCTCGACGACGCACCGGAGTTCGCCGGCGTCAACACGACGACCGAGCGCCTGTGCAGTTTCGTGGCCGAGCGCCTCGTCGAGGCCGTGCGCGAGGACGGCCTCGGCGCCGGCAACCTCACCGGCATCGAGGTGACGCTGCACGAGTCGCACGTCGCGTGGGCGTCGTTCGCGGTGACGTTGTGAGCGGGTCCGCGCGGGTCGTGTGGTTCGTCGTTCCCGACGGCTTCGACGATCCTGACCGCGTGAGCGGGGGCAACGTCTACGACCAGCGGGTGACGACCGAGCTGCGCAGGCTCGGCTGGGACGTGCGCATCGTGGAAGTCGCACCAGAGGCACCCGAAACGGACCCGCTCGAGCCCATCCCTGACGGAAGCCTCGTCGTGGTCGACGGCCTGATCGCGATCGGCCGGCCGTCCGCGATCGAGGCAGCCGAAGCCCGCCTTCGCGTCGTCGTGCTGGCGCACATGCTGGCCGAGGCGTTCCCCGAGGCCGACCCGCAGGCGGTCGAGGGCGAGAAGCGGGCCCTCTCCCGCGCGCACCGCGTCATCGCCGGCAGCGCGTGGCTTCGCGACGAGCTCGCGCGGCGTGGTCTCAGCTCCGCCGAGCGGCTCGTGGTCGCGACGCCAGGCGCGGACGAGGCGGCCATGGCCACGGGCACCGCGACCGGCGGGTCGCTGCTGTGCGTCGGCGTCGTCGCCGCGCACAAGGGACAGGACACGCTGATCGAGGCACTCATCCGCCTCGGCGACGTTCCGTCCTGGACCTGCACCTTCGCCGGCTCCGCCTCGACCGAGCCGGACTTCGCAGCGCGGGTCGCTGCCGAAGCCTCGACAGCCGGGCTGTCGGAGCGGATCACGTGGGCGGGAGTGCTCACGGCGGGCGAGCTCGATGATGCCTATGCGCGCGCTGATCTGCTCGTCGCCCCCTCTCGCACCGAGGCGTACGGCATCGCGATCGGCGACGCCCTGGCCCGCGGCATCCCGGTCATCGCGAGCAGCGTCGGGGGCATCCCCGAAGCCGCCCAGCCGCCCGGCGCGGTGATGCTCGCACCGCCCGCCGACCCGACGGCGCTCGGCGAGGCCCTTCGGCGTTGGCTCGAGGATCCGCAGCTTCGCGCCAGCATGACCGCGGCCGCCCGGCACGCGGCACCGACCCGCAGACGATGGAGCGACACCGCCCGCACCATCCACTCCACACTCGAGGCACTGTCATGAGCGTGGTCATACCGGTGTCGGCGGACTGGCTGACACTGCGCGAAGACGCAGACGCCGGCTCGCGTTCACGGGCGCTCGCCGTGAAGGCGGGACGGATGCTGCGGCCACCGGTCGTCGTCCACGATCTGGGCACCGGCACCGGCTCGATGGTGCGGTGGTGCGCGCCGCTGCTTCCCGGGCCGCAGACATGGGTGCTGCACGACTGGAACGACGCGCTGCTCGAGCATGCGGCCACGGCCGCCGCGCACGACGGCGGCGGCGCGACCGTCACCGTGCGCACGCGAGTCGGCGAGCTCGGCGGACTGCAGGGCGCGGATGTGGCGGGCGCATCGCTCGTCACCGCGTCGGCGCTGCTCGACGTGCTCTCGGCCGACGAGGCCGCCGCCGTCGTCGCGGCCTGTGTCGCGGCGGGTGCGCCCGCACTGTTCGCGCTGTCGGTGACCGGCCGTGTCGCCCTCGACCCGATCGACCCCGGCGACCGCGTCTTCGAGGCGGCCTTCAACGACCATCAGCGGCGCACGGTCGATGGCCGGCAGCTGCTGGGGCCGGATGCCGCGACCGTGGTGGCCGACCTCTTCCGGTCTGCGGGCTGGTCGGTGCGGGTCGCGGACTCCCCGTGGCGCCTCGAACCCCGGGATCGGGCGCTGATCGCGGAGTGGCTCGACGGCTGGCTCGACGCCGCCGTCGCGCAGCGGCCGGCGTTGCACGAATGGGCGGCCGAATACGCCCGGATGCGGTCCGCCCAGCTCGCGGCGGACGGCCTGCGCGTCGTCGTGCACCATGTCGACCTCCTGGCGTGGCCGTCATGAGCTCCGTGATCGCACCGTCGAGGAGGCGGCCCGCGGGCGCGGCGTCGCGGTGGCAGCCGTGGATGCGGGCGGGCATCGGCGTCGCCCTCCTCGTCGCAATCCTCGCCGTCACGGGCACCGACCCCTTCCTCCGCGGCATCGCGTCGGTGTCGCCCCCGGCGATCGGGGCGGCCGTTCTGCTCGCCGCCGTCGCGACCGCGGCGGCCGCCTGGCGGTGGCGCATCCTCGCCGGGCGTCTCGGCCTCCGGCTGGGCTGGCGCCAGTCCGTCGCCGCCTACTATCGCTCGCAGTTCCTGAACACGGTGCTCCCGGGCGGTGTCGTCGGCGACGTCGAGCGTGCGGTGTCGCACGGCCGCAGTGTCGACCGGGTCGCCCAAGCGGCGCGGGCCGTCGCAGCCGAGCGCGCAGCCGGGCAGCTTGTGCAGCTCGCGCTCGCCGTCGTCGTGGTGGGCGCTATCGGTTTCTCGGTCTCCGCTCGGGCCATGGCGCTGCCGCTCGCGTTGCTGGCCGTCGTCCTCGCGGTGACCGGACTGGCGATGATGAGCGGCCGGGTCCGCCGCGCACTCGTCCGCGAGCTGACCATCCTGCACGACGCGTTCCGCGGGATCGGCACGATCCTGGCCGTGGTGGCGGCCTCGACCATCGTCGTCACGGCCCACGTCCTGACCTTCGTCGTCGCCTGCATCGCCACGGGCGTCGTCGCGTCGGCGGGGCAGCTGACGCTCGTGGCGGTCGCCGCGGTGCTCGCCTCTTCCATCCCCCTCGGGATCGGGGGCTGGGGTCCTCGCGAGGGGGCCGCCGCATGGGCGTTCAGTGCGATGGGGCTCGGCGCGGCCGCGGGCATCACGGCCGCCACCGCGTACGGCGTACTCGTGATGATCGCCCTGACGCCGGGTGCCCTCGTCATCACGGCGTCCGTGCTGCGTCGACGCCCCGCATCCGTCGATGCCGGAAGGCGGGCCACGACATGACTCTTCCGTACGTGACCCTCAGCTGTGCCATCTCGCTCGACGGCTATCTCAGCGGCGAGGCGCCGCAGCGCCTCATCATGTCGAACGCCGAGGACTTCGATCGGGTCGATCAGCTGCGTGCCGACAGCGACGCGATCATGGTCGGGGCGTCGACGGTCAGGCGCGATGACCCACGGCTGCTCGTGCGCAGCGAGGACCGGCGCCTGCACCGCGTGTCCGAGGGACGCAGCGCATCCCCCGTCAAGGTCACGGTCACCGGCAGCGGCGATCTGCCGGCCGGCTCGTGCTTCTTCACCGCCGGCGACGTGGAGAAGCTCGTCTACTGCCCGCGCACGGTCGCGGATCGCACCGCGGGCGCCCTCGGCGGCAGTGCCACCGTTGTCTCCCTCGGCGACGTCGTCACCATGCGCGACATCGTGCACGACCTCGCCGAACGCGGCATCCGCCGGCTCATGGTCGAGGGCGGCGGCAGGCTGCATACGCAGTTCCTCCGGGAGGACATCGCCGACGAGCTGCAGCTGGTGATCGCGCCGTTCTTCGTCGGAGAACCCCGGGCGCCGCGGTTCGTCGATGCGGGCGCGTTCCCGTGGACCGCGACGCGGCGGGCTCGCCTCGCCGAGTCGCGGCAGATCGGCGACGTCGTGCTCCTGCGCTACGCGCTGTCGGAGCGGGCCGCCTCGGGCGCATCGTCGACCGGCATCGACGGCGCGGTGGCAGCGGCCGATCGGTGGAGCACGGATCATGGCCCGACGCCGTGAGCCGGCCTTCCGCGAGCGCGGCAGTCCGCACGGAAGCGCACCGCTGACGCTCCTCGCGTGCGCGATCCTGCTCGTGGTGCCGCTTGTGCCGGGAGCGCTGAGCATGGGGAACCCGGCCGCGCTGCTGGGCCTGCCGGCCGAGTCCCTGGTGGCGCTGGTCGTCCTCCTCACCGTCCCGGGATACGTGGCGCAAAGGCTCACCGCCGGGGCGTTCGCGGCGATCGTCGTCGCCGGCATCCTTCTCGCCTCTCTCGAGCTGGCATTCCGGGCAACCATCGACCGCCCGTTCAACCTCGCCGAGGACGGCGGCGCGATCGCCGACGCCTTCGGCGTCGTTCAAGACGCGGTCGGTCCCGTCGGCGCGGCCGTCCTCGTCGCACTCATCGGCGCCGTCGTCGTAGGACTGGGTGTTGTCGTCGCCGCCTCGGCGTTGCGAGTCGGGCGGACGGCACGGGCGAACGGGGCGCGCGGTCGCGCTGTCGTCTCGACGATCGCGGCCGCCTGGGTCGTGCTATCGCTCACGGGCGCCCAGCTCGTGCCGGGCACGCCGGTCGCAGCATCCGGTGCCGGCGACACGCTCGTCGCGGCGTCGGCGCGCGCTGCCGCCAGCGCGCAGGAGCAGCAGGCCTTCGAGCGTGACCTCGCCGAGGATCCTCTGGCATCCGACCCGCCGTCGCGGCCGATGTCACTGCTCGCCGGCAAGGACGTCGTCATCGCATTCGTCGAGAGTTACGGTCGCGTGGCCGTCGAGTCCTCGTCGTTCACCGACGACATCGCGCACACGCTGGACGAAGGTGCCGAGACTCTCGCGCGTCACGGCTATTCCGCGCAGAGCGGCTTTCTCACGTCGCCGACTTTCGGCGGTGTGAGCTGGCTCGCCCACGCGACGCTGCAGAGCGGCGTCCGGGTGGACTCGCCGCGCACCTACGATCGGCTGCTCGAGCACGGTCGCTCGACGATCTCAAGCCTCTTCGACGCCGCAGGGTGGCACACCATGGCGGTCGTGCCCTCGAACACCAGGGGTTGGGAGGCGGGCGAGGCGTTCTACGGGTTCGACACCGTGCTCGACTCACGCAGCATGGGCTACCGAGGACCTGCGTTCGGCTACGCGCGCATGCCCGACCAGTACACGTGGAAGGTGTTCCACGACCGCGCCGGTCTCGACGATCCCCGACCGGTGATGGCCGAGATCGACCTCGTCTCGTCGCACGCGCCCTGGACGCCGTTGCCACGCATGGTGCCATGGGACGAGCTCGGCGACGGGTCGGTGTTCGCGTCGCACGTCGGTGATGGCGAATCGTCGGTCACGGCCTGGACCGATGCCGAGCGGGCCCGTGAGCTCTACGCGGATTCGGTGGCCTACTCGCTGTCGTCGATGTTCTCGTACCTCGCGACGTTCGAGCAGCAGGATCTCGTGCTGATCGTACTCGGCGATCATCAGCCGGCGCGCGTCGTGAGCGGCGCGGACGCCGGGTATGACGTGCCGATCACGATCATCGCGAAGGACGCCGCGGTGTTCGAGGCGATCGAGTCGTGGGGATGGGAGCCGGGTGTGCGTCCGTCGGCGGATGCGCCGGTGTGGGCGATGCAGGACTTCCGTGACCGCTTCGTCGACGCCTTCAGCCGATGACCAGGAGTTCTCTCGGCGGTTCCCCTAGCCCTGCGGGCGCAAAGTGAATATCCTTTCGTAAGCGAATCCTCATCCGGGATCGCCTCGATCGGAGTCTCCGTGTCACTGACCCGCTACACCCGCCCCGTCGACGGTCAGGTGCGCCTGCTCACCAAGGTCGCGCGCATGTACCACGAGCGCGGTGTACGGCAGGCCGACATCGCGTCCGCGCTCAATATCTCACAGGCGAAGGTCTCTCGTCTGCTCAAGCGTGCCGAGACCCTGGGCATCGTCCGCACCATCGTCACCGTCGCCCCGGGCGTCTACGCCGAGCTCGAAGAGCAGCTCGAGGAGCGATACGGCTTGGCCGAGGCCGTCGTCGTCGACGTGGATTCCGACGCCGACGAGCGCGAACTGCTGGCGTCGGTCGGCGCCGGCGCCGCCGCCTACCTCGAGGCGACCCTCTCGGGCTCCGAGCGGATCGGCGTCTCGTCGTGGAGTCAGACCATCCTCGCGATGGTCGACCGCATGCGGCCGTTCACGGTGCGCGCAGCCACCGAGGTCGTGCAATTGCTCGGCGGCGTGGGCGCGCCCGAAGCGCAGAGCCACTCCAACCGCATCCTGGGCGAGCTCGCGCACATGCTCGGGGCCGAGCCGGTCTACGTCCAGGCTCCGGGGGTCGTGGCCGACCCGGCGATCCGCGACAGCCTGCTGCGCGACCCGTCGATGCAGGAGGTCACGCGTCACTGGAACGACCTGACCATGGCGATCATGGGCATCGGCAGCATCGAGCCGTCGGACGTGCTCGCCACGAGCGGCAACGCATTCGCCGCGGAGGAGCGCGAGGGCCTCCTCTCGCAGGGTGCCGTGGGCGACATCTGCCATCGCATCTTCCGGGCCGACGGCACCCTCGTGCGCGGCGAGCTCGACGACCGCATCATCGCGATCCCGGTCGAGAACCTCATGCGCATCCCGCGCCGCGTTGGCGTCGCCGGGGGCGAGCGCAAACTCGAGGCCATCCACGGCGCGCTCGCCGGTGGCTGGGTCACGACGCTCGTGACCGACCTGCGCTCCGCCGAAGCACTCGCCGGCCGCTGACCCGGCATCCCGCACCCGGTCGGAGGCCGGTTCCCGCGCCGGGTACCCGCCGTCCGGCCGAGACGTCTGCTGAAGATCGGGCGGGAGTCGACGTCCCGGCGTATTCTGTGCGTATCGCCGATCGGAGGATTCGTCGTGTCAGGCCCTGCAGATCGCGCCGCTCAGGCGCACCACATCCCGGGCCCGGGCGAGCCCTCCGTCCCCGAGCTCGAGGTCGATGAGACCGTGGCGCCGCGTCCGGAGGAGGAGATCGCCGATGTCCTTCGTGCGGAACCGGACGTCGAGGATCACGGCCGACGCTGATCCGCCGCTCGTGGTGAGGTGGATCGCTCGGCGCGCAGTCGCCGTGTACGAGAGCCTTCCGCTTCCTGCCGGGTCGATCCTCGGCATCGTCGGAGTCCTCCTGCTTCATCGCGTATACCCAGTGCCGATCCCGGGAAGCCGGGCGGTCCAGCGCGCGGCCGGTTGTGTACTGTCGGTGACCGGGTGCGCGCTCAACGCGTGGGCGCTCGCAGAACGCAGGCACCATGCCTCGAGCCGGTTCCGTCTCGAGCACCCGGATTCCGTGGTCACCACCGGACCATATGCGTTCAGCCGGCATCCCATGTACCTGGGCTGGTGGCTCGTCCACGTGGGAATCGGCCTGTGGCGCGGTTCCGCCTGGATCGCGGCGACCGCTCCGGTGGGAGTGCTCGCCGAGCATGTCAGTTCCGTCGCGGAAGAGCGCGCGCTCCGATCACGATTCCCCTCGGAATACGAGCGCTACGCCGAACGGGTGCCCCGCTACTGGGGCAGGCGCCGGCGCGCCGCTCGTACTCGCCGAGGGCGGCCGCAAGTCCGGCACGTCGGCTGACCGAGTCCGGCCCGCAGGCCCCGGCCTCGGCGGTGTCAGAGCGCCGCGACGGTTTCGCTGAGGCGACGGATGCCGGGCTCGAGGCTCGTCAGCACGGGAACGTCGACCGACACGGCCTCGGCCGCGCTCGCCATCGAGGCCTGCGCGAGCACCACGACATCGGCATCCGTCGCCAGACGTTCGATCGCCTCCGCGACCAGCCGGTCGTGGGTGGCGCGGTCACCCGACGCGACGGCCTCGAACGCTCCCTCGACGATCTCGCTGACGAACTCGGGCGAACGCCCTGCGAGGTCGGCGCGCTCGCGCAGCAGACCGAGGGTCGGCGTGAGGGTCGTGGGCAGGGTCGCCAGCACCGCGACCCGGTCGCCGGCGCGGACCGCGGCATCCGCCATCGCCTCATCGATGCGCAGCACCGGGATGCCGACCGCCTCGGCCGTGGGTGCAGCCAGATGCGAGATCGACGAGCACGTGAGCATGACGACGTCGACTCCGGCGCTCTGGGCGGCCCTAGCGAGGTCGATGAGGCGCTCGGGGACGGATGCCGCACGCTGCGGGTCGCCGAGATCGGCCACGATCTTGTCATCGAGGTAGTTGACGGTCGTGGCGCCGGCAAGGTGCTCACGCGCGAGGTCGGACACCGGCGGGATCACCACCGCTCCGGTGTGGAGAAAAGCGATGCGCGGTGCGGCCTTTGTCATGGGAACAGCCTCTCAGCCCTTCAGGGCGCCGCCGGCCATACCGGCCATGATCTTCTTGTTCAGGGCGAGGAAGACGATCAGCAGCACCACGATGTTGATGCTGACTGCCGCGAACAGCGGTCCGTACTGCGTCGAGCCGTACTCGTCGCTGAGACTCAGCAGGCCGACCTGGATCGTCGCGAGTTCGGGACGCGTCGTGAACGTCAGTGCGATGAGCAGGTCGTTCCAGACACTGAAGAACTGCACGAGGCCGACGGTCAGGATCGCGTTCTTCATCATCGGCACGCCGATCACGAAGAAGGACCGCAGCGGACCGGAGCCGTCGACCGTCGCCGCCTCGAAGATCTCGCGCGGCACCGAGCGGAAGTACGTCGCCATGAGGAACGTCGTCAGCGGCAGGCCCATCACGGTGTACGTGATGATCAGCGGCAGCAGCGAGTCGGTGATGCCCATGCGGAAGTAGACGATGAACAGGGGCACCAGGATCATCTGACCGGGCACCATGATGCCCGCGAGGATGTACAGGAGGGTGCCGTTGCGCCCCTTCCAGATCATGACCTCGAGCGCGTAGCCGGCCGCGACACCGATGAAGACGATCAGCAGCACCGACGGGATGGTCACGATGATGCTGTTGAGGTAGTTCTGGCCCACGTTGCCGTTGGTCAGCGCCGAGATGTAGTTGTCGAACTGCCACGTCTCGGGCAGCGACAGCGCGGGGTTCGACAGGAACTCGGCCTGTGTCTTGAACGAGCCGAGCACCATCCACACCTGCGGGTACAGCACGACCACCATCAGCACCGCGACCAGGATCCACACCGGGATCCGCCGCACCAGCCGCAGCGCCTTGCGGCGTGCCGGGGTGCGGGCGGGCTTGCGCCGGGTCGGCACGGCGACCGTGGCCGGAGCATCCTTCGTCATCGTCGTCGTCATGTCAGACCTCCGCCTTCCGTCGCGAGGATCGGAAGATCGCCAGCGTGAACACCAGGCACAGCAGCGTCAGCACGAGTGCGATGGTCGAGCCGTAGCCGTACTCGGCGTATTCGAACGCCGTGCGGTACATGTACAGGGTGAGCGGCGCCGTGGAGGTACCCGGTCCGCCGCCGTTGAGGGCGAGCAGGCTGTCGAACACCTTGAGGGTGGCGTTGAGGCTGAAGATGATCGACGACAACAGGATCGGGAGCGACAGCGGCAGCACGATGTGCCGCACCAGCTTCAGACCGTTCGCGCCGTCGAGTCGAGCCGACTCGATGATCTCTTCGGGGATGTCGAGCAGCCCCGCGTACAGCAGGATCGCGTAGAAGCCCATCGATCCCCACAGGGTCATGACGATCGCGGTCGACATGGTGCCCACCGTCGAGGCGAGCACTTCGACGCTCTCGCCGCCGAAGAAGTTGATGATGTCGTTGACGGGACCCTGGTTGTCGCCCACGGCGACGAAGCTCTTGAACAGCAGCGCGACGGCGACGGTCGGCAGGATCGCGGGGAAGAACACGATCGTGCGGATGAACGACGATCCCTTGCGCAGGACGAAGACGTACAGCAGCGCCAGTCCGTACCCCAGCGCGACCTGGCCGATCGTCGCGACGATCGCGAAGAAGACGCTGACCCACATCGACTGCAGCGCCGCCCCGTCGGTGAAGAACGTGGCGAAGTTCTCGAGCCCGACCCAGTCGAAACCGCGGAGGGTGTTGCCCTCGAAGAACGACAGGCCGAACGACCAGAGGACCGGAACGACCTTGAGGAGCGTGTAGAGCAGGAGGGCGGGTGCCAGCAAGATGATGATCGTCTTGCGATCGCCGAAGATCGAGTTCATCAGGCGGGGGCTTTCTTTCGAAGGACCGGCCTCCCGAGCCTAGGCCCGGGAGGCCGGCGGTTCAGATCCGGATCAGCCGTTGGCTTCGATGCTCGCCTGCAGCTCGGCCATGTAGTCCTCAGGGCTCATCTGGCCCGTCGTGAGAAGCGTCACGTTGGTCGAGGCGAGCGAGTTGCTCTTCGGGTCGAAGAGGGCCTCGAACCACAGCGTCGTCTCTTCGATCCCGGCGATGCGCTCCTGGATCTCGACGGTGTTCTCCGAGATGTCGGTCACCTCGCCGTTGACGGCGAAGCCGGAGATGACACCCGCGTCCTGGAGCGCCTGCTGGCCGTAGTTCTCGGCGATGCAGCTGATCCAGTCGGTGACCTTCGGGCCGAACTCCTTGGCGTTGACGATCATCGGCGCGCCCGCGTTGGCCGGGTACTGGTCGATCGAGCCTTCGCCGCCATCGACAGCCGGGAAGGGCATGAAGCCGACGTTCTCGCCGCCGATCTGGTTGCGGTCGGGGTCGTTGATCGCGCTGAGCAGCCACGTGCCGTCGTAGGTCATCGCCGCGTCGCCGGTGAGGAACATGTTGGACGATGTGTCGCCGTCGCGCGTCGAGAAGCCCTCGCCGAAGTAGCCCGCCTCGGCGTAGTCGGCGAGCGCCTGTGCGCCGGCGACGTACTCGGGGTCGGTGAGCTTCGCATCGCCGTCGCGGATTGCGGCCATCGCGTCAGGGCCGATGTTGCGGAAGATGTACATGCCCATGATGCGGGTGAGGGGCCATCCGTTTGCGCCCGCCTCGGTCATCGGCACCACGCCCGCATCCTGCAGCGCGGCGGATGCTTCGACGAGCTCGTCCCACGTCTGCGGCTCTTCGAGGCCGTTGTCGGCGAAGATCTGCTTGTTGTAGAAGATGCCCTCGATGTTGTACTGGTACGGCATCGAGACGAAGCCGCCGTAGACCTGCTCGACGGTGGATGCCGCGGCCGGAAGAACGTTGTCCCACGCGTCGGCGCCCTCGAGCGCGGCCTTCAGATCGCCCACGAGCCCGGCAGCGCCCAGGTCGCCGTCGGGGCGGATCAGCGCAGTGCCGGCGATGGTGTGGGTCGGGAGCGCATCCTGGCTGGCCAGCAGCGTGACCTTCTGCACGGTGTCTGCCTGTGCGACCTTCTGGTGCTCGAGCGGGAGCGCCTCGTTCTCGGCCTCGCAGGCGCCTGCGGCGAGCGCGTCGAGCTGCTCTTCGAGAACCGGGTTCTCGTTGGCGGTCATGACGGTGAAGGCTTCGGGATCGGAGCCGCCGGAGCCACCCTCGCCTCCGGAGCCGGTGCCGCCGGAGCCGCCGGCGCACGCCGCGAGGGGCATGACGGCGGCCAGAGCGATGCCGACTGCGGCGAGGGTGCGGCGGCGGTTGCTGCTGCGGGTGTTCATAGCGTCCTCCTTGACGACGGCCATGCGGGTGAAAGGTACGAGCACGACAGTAGGCACCATTGCAAGGTGTGTCAACACTCAGTGTTGAAATTCTATTCACTTCATGCTCAAATCGTGACTACAGTGACCTGACGCCACTCGGAAGGAACACCCTCATGACCGCCACGACAGCGCTGCGGGCCCACGCCCGTCTGCGACCCCTCGGCGCCGACAGCGCGCGGTGGACCAGCGGCTTCTGGGGCGAGGTGCACGATCGCACCCGGGACGTCACGATTCCGCAGATCTGGTCGTCGCTCAGCGACTCAGCCGTCAGCCCCGGACTGGCGAACTTCCGCATCGCCGCGGGACTCGAGCAGGGCAGCCACGAGGGACCGCCCTTCATGGACGGCGACTTCTACAAGTGGCTCGAAGCAGCGATCGCGCGGCTCGAGACCGATCCGGACCCCGAGCTCGGGGCGCGCATCGAAGAGATCGCCTCGCTCATCGCCTCGGTGCAGCGCGACGACGGCTACCTTCACACACCGACGATCATCTCGGCGCGCAACCAGGAGGACGCCCTGGCGCTCGCCGACCGCTTCCACTTCGAGACGTACAACCTCGGCCATCTCATCACCGCCGGGGTCCGCCACTACGAGGTGACCGGCTCCACCACGCTGCTCGACGCGGCGCGTAAGGCCGCATCGTTCCTCGAGGACCTCGCCACCAACAAGCCCGTCGAGCTCGCGCGCAGCGCCATCTGCCCCTCGCACTACATGGCGGTGATCGAGCTGTACCGCGCCACCGGCGACGAGCGCTACCTGCGCCTGGCCGAGGCCTTCGTGCGCGTGCGCGACGAGTTCCAAGGCGGCGACGACAACCAGGATCGCCTCCCGGTGCGCGAGCAGACCGTGGTGGCCGGGCACGCCGTGCGCGCGAACTACCTCTACGCGGGACTTGCCGATCTCGTCGTCGAGAACGGCGATACCGAGCTGGTCGGGGTGCTCGAGCGACTCTGGCACGACGTGATCGACACGAAGCTCTACATCACGGGCGGCTGCGGCGCGCTCTACGACGGCGCCTCGCCCGACGGCTCGCCGTGGCAGGACCAGATCAGCCGCGTGCACCAGGCGTACGGCCGCGCGTACCAGCTGCCGCAGACCACCGCGCACAACGAATCGTGCGCCAACATCGGCATGATCTTCTGGAGCGAACGGATGCTGTCGCTCACGGGCGACGCGAAGTATGCCGACGTCATCGAGCAGATCGCCTTCAACAGCTTGCTCTCGAGCATCAGCCTCGCCGGGTCGGACTACTTCTACACCAACCCCCTCCGCCAGGTGCGTGACCTGCCCTACCCCCTGCGCCGGCCGGGCGACACGGCGATCCATCCGACGCCCGAGCCGCCGCCCTCGGATGAGCGCCTGCGGGAGTCGTACCTCAGCTGCTTCTGCTGCCCGCCGAACATCGCGCGCACCCTGGCGCGGTTCCACGAGCGCGCCGCGTCGCTCGGCGACGACGGACTGTACCTGCACCTCTACGGCGGGGGCCGCGTCGACGTCGCGACCGAGGACGGTCGTACCCTCGCGCTGCGGGAAGACGGCGACTATCCGTGGAGCGAGACCATCACCTGGACCGTCGAGACTGCATCAGGTGGGCCCACGCGCCCCGAGGCTCCGCGCAGCGGGCCAGCGATGCGTGGAGAGGGCGTGGGGAGCATCCCGCTTCACCTCCGCATTCCCGGCTGGTCGTCGGGCGCGACGCTCACCGTCAACGGCGACGCGGTGGAGGTCACCGCCCCGGGCACCTACACGCGGATCGACCGCGAGTGGCGCGAGGGCGATGTCATCCAGCTCACGCTCCCCATGCCGGTCCACGTCCTGCGCGCCCACCGCCTCGCCGAGGAGGCGACGAACCAGGTCGCCGTGCGCCGCGGACCCGTGGTCTACAGCCTCGAGAGCGCGGATCTTCCTGACGGCGTCGTGCTCGAGCAGGCGGCGCTGCGCCGCGGCGCGACCTTCACTCCGATCGAGTCCGAGATCGCGGGCCACCGCGTGATCGCACTCGAGACCGAGATCGCCGTCCTGCCCGGCGCCGACGACGACGCGCTCTACGACGACCTCGCCGACACCGAGCTCGGCACGGCGACCGTGCGCCTCGTGCCCTATTACGCATGGGGCAACCGGGGTGCGGGCGAGATGTCGGTCTGGCTCCCCCTGGTGTGGCGATGAGTGGCGCTGGTCTGACGGGCAGCGGGCTGACGGGCGGCGGGCTGACCGGCGGCGGGCTGACCGGTCAGCACGTCTTCGCGACCTACGTCATCGAGACCTCGCTTCCGCTGCGGCATGCCGCAGAGGTTCTCGCCGGCGAGCAGTCCACCGGCACGTTCGTGCGCGTCGAGCGCGAGTCCGACGACCTGCGGGCCCGTTTCGCGGCCCAGGTGGAGTCCATCGAAGAGGTGCCGCTGACGGGATCGTCCCCGCTGCCCGGAGCCGTGGGTGATCCGTCGCAGCGACGCCGCGCAGTCATGCGCCTGCGGTTCCCGCTCGACAACTTCGGGCCGTCGCTGCCGAATCTGCTCGCCGCCGTCGCCGGCAACCTCTTCGAGATCAAAGAGCTCTCAGCGATCAAGCTGGTCGACATCGACCTGCCGCCGGCGTTCGCCGAGCGCTACGCCGGCCCGGCGTTCGGGGTCGAGGGCACACGCCGCCTGATGGGCCGATCCGAGGGCGCCATGATCGGCACGATCGTCAAGCCCAGCATCGGTCTCTCCCCCGACGACCTCGCCGAGGTGGTGGGCGAGCTCGCCGAAGCCGGCATCGACTTCATCAAAGACGACGAGCTGCAGGGCAACGGCCCGAGCGCTCCTCTGGCCGAGCGCGTGAAGGCGGTCATGCCGGTGCTCGAACGCTACGCCGACCGCACCGGCCGCAAACCGATGTACGCCTTCAATATCACCGACGACATCGGGCGCCTCGAGGCCAACCACGATCTCGTCGTCGAGGCGGGGGGCACGTGCGTCATGGCGTGCATCAACCTCGTCGGTATCGCGGGGCTCGAGTTCCTGCGCCATCACACCGCCGTGCCGATCCACGGGCATCGCGCGATGTTCGGGGCGTTCGGCCGCTCGGACCAGCTGGGGATAGGGTTCCGTGCGTGGCAGAAGCTCGCGCGCCTCGCGGGCGCCGACCACCTGCACACCAACGGCATCAGCAACAAGTTCTACGAGACGGACGACCAGGTGCTCGACTCCATCGCCGCGGTCCGCGAGCCGCTGCTCGGCCTCACACCCACGGTCCCCGTGCTGTCGTCGGGGCAGTGGGGCGGCCTCGCGCACGCGACGTACGCCGCGGTGGGGACGACCGACCTGCTCGTGCTCGCCGGTGGCGGCATCCACGGTCATCCCGATGGCGCGGCAGCCGGAGTCGCGAGCATGCGCGATGCGTGGGCCTCGGCGGCCCAGGGCGAGACCGTCGACGTCGCCATCGAGCGCTCGGCCGCCCTACGCCGCGCGACCGAGCTGTTCGGGCCCGTCCGTGTCTGAACCCGCCCGTCGCTCCGGCGAGGTCGTCGCGTTCTACGGCGACGACTTCACCGGGAGTGTCGACGCGCTGCTGCAGTTCGCACGGCGCGGGTGGACGGGGCGGCTATTCACGGCGATTCCGGATGCCGCGGCCCTGCGCCGCGCCGCGTCAGAGGTCGATGTGGTGGGGGTGGCGGGCATCTCGCGCTCGCTGGATCCGGACGCCATGGACGCCGAACTGCGCCCGGTGCTCGAGGCGTTCCAGCGCCTCTCACCCCGGATCGTTCAGTACAAGGCGTGTTCGACGGCCGATTCGGCCCCGACGGTCGGCAGCCTCGGCCGGGTCATCGAGCTCGGGCGTGAGGTCTTCGGCGACCGCCCGGTGCCGATGCTCTTCGCGCAGCCGGACTTCGGCCGCTACACCGTGTTCGGGCAGCACTTCGCCGCGGAGCGGGGTGTCGTCTACCGCCTCGACCGGCAGCCGACGATGTCGACGCATCCGTCGACGCCGATGACCGAGGCCGACCTCGCCGTCCACGTGGGCCGCCAGACCTCGCTCCCCCTCGGCTCGGTGTCCCTCGTCGCCTACGGCGACTTGGCGGCCCGCCTGCGCGACACGCCCGAGGCGGCGCTCGTCCTCGATGCGCTCACCGACGAGCACCTCGTGACGGTGGGAACGGCGCTGAAGGCGCTGCCCTCGCCGATCTTCGCCATCGGCTCGGGCGGACTGTCGCACGGCATCGCGGCGGCGTCACCCGGCGAGGCTGCCGCGCTTCCGACGTCGACACCCGCGTCCGGCCCGGTCCTGGTCGTGTCGGGCAGCCGTTCCGCGCAGACGAGACGGCAGGCGGATGCCGCGGCCGCCGCCGGCTGGCTCGTCCTGCCCCTGCCGCTCGGCGCCGCAGACCTGGGGTCGACGATCGACGAGGTCGTCGCCGCGTTGAGGTCCGGACGCGGAGTGGTGCTGACCTCGGACGACGCCGACACGAGCTCGGCCGCGGCGGGACGCGTGCTCGAGGCGATCGCGGAGGCCGCGGCATCCGTCGTCGCCATCGCCGTCCGGGAAGGCGTGACCCGTCGCGTCATCGTCTGCGGCGGCGACACGTCCAGCCGCGTCACGCGACTGCTCGGCGTGGCGTCGCTCTCGATCGCGGCGAACCCCTGGGGCAATGTCGTGCTGCTGCGGGCCCAAGCGTCCGACTCCGCCGTCGACGGACTGGAGCTGGTGCTGAAGGGCGGCCAGGTCGGCGCCGACACGCTGTTCACCGACGTGGCGGCGCTCGGGGCCTGAGGGCGACCGGGCGAGCAGGCTGTAGGGTTCTCCGCCATGACCCGCGTCTCTCTCGTGCCCGCCTCGTATGTCTTCCTGCTGCGCTCGGGCGCGGTGCTGCTGCAGCTGCGCCAGAACACCGGCTATATGGACGGGTACTGGACCGCCGGCGCCGCCGGCCACATCGAGCTCGGCGAGACGGCCGTGGACGCTGCGATCCGTGAGTCGCGAGAGGAGCTCGGCGTCATCGTCGAGCCCGCAGGCTTGAAGGCCTCCACGGTGATGCAGCGCACCGACGGCACCGCCCGACCGCGCGAGCAGCGGGTCGACTGGTTCTTCACGTGCGATTCGTGGACGGGCGAGCCCCAGATCCTCGAACCGCACAAGTGCGCCGAGCTCGCATGGTTCGACCTCGACGCACTGCCTGAGCGGGTGCCCGACTACGAGAAGCTCGCCCTCCAGGCGATCCGTGACGGACGGGCGTCGAGCCTGTTGTCGTTCGGGTTCTGATCCAGTCGCGCCCCTGTGCTTGACCGTGACACTGTGTCATGGTCGAACGTGGCCAGCACCATGTACACCATCGGAGAGTTCGCCGCCTTCGGGCGCGTCAGTGTGCGGATGCTGCGTCACTACGACGCGATCGGCCTGCTGATTCCGGCGCACGTCGATCCGCACTCGGGTTATCGCAGATACGCGAGCACCCAACTGCCCCGGCTGCTGCGGATCGTCGAGCTGCGGGAACTCGGCGTCGGCCTCGACGATATCGCCTCAGCGCTGGATTCCGACGACGAGAGCCGGATCCGTCACGTGCTCGCGAAGCGGCGGGCCGAGCTGGTGGCAGCGATCGACGCGGACACCGCACGCCTGGAGCGCATCGACCGGCGTCTCTCCCTCCTGGAAGGAAGCACCGCCATGTCAGAGACCGTGCAATACCGCCGCGTCGACGCCGTCACCGTCTACGCCGCATCGGGAATCGCCCCTGGGGGCGGCCCCGAGAACGTCAGTCCGGTCGTCGGGACCATCATCACGGGACTCGATGATGCACTCGAGGCTGCCGGCCGGCAGATCATCGAGCCGGGCATCTTCTGGTACGAGCCCGTACCGGATTCGGACGACCTCGCCGTCCACGTGTCCTACGTCGCCGAACCCGAGCCGCAGCCCGGGGACGGCTACGACGTCGTCACGCTGCCCGCGGTCGAGACCATGGCGACACTCCTCCATCGAGGCGACATGTCAGGCATCGGCGAGTCGTGGTCACGCCTGATGGGCCGTGTCATCGACGAGGGCTACCGAATGACCGGACCCTGTCGCGAGGTCTACGTGGAGGCCGACGGGCACGAACCGGGACCCGACTGGGTGACCGAACTGCAGGTTCCGGTCGAGAAGGCGTGAGGTCAGCTTCGCTGCGGTGAGAACGCCGAGCGTGTCCGTGGTTCACCCGGGTGCGCGCGGCGTCCACCGCATGCGCGCTGGGGCGTCATCTGAGAAGTCGGTCTTCGCGAGGGTGTAGTCGTCGTCATCGTCGGCGCCCGCATGCTGCGCAGCCGACGCCCGCTTGGTCGCGGGTCGGGGGTCGGCGGTCGGGTGATCGGGCTCGCGAGATCAGTCTTGTCGCTCATAAGCACGAATGTCGGAGGCCGGCGGCATAATGAAGTATGGCATTCTTCTCCGAACTGCAGGCAGCGCTGGATGCGATGCGCACAGTGGTGGGAGACGATGTCGAGGCCGTCGATGTCCCCGGCGTCGTGCAGCAGATCACCGATGAGGATGTGCTGGCGCTCATCGAGCACGCCAGCGTGCTCGTGCGTGGCGGAGAGTGCGTGCGGATCGCCGGATCAGGCGCAGTGGCCTCCCGTTCTACCCGTGACGCCGGACACAGCGGCTTGGCGCAGAAGCGCGGGCACCGCTCGACCGTGTCGCTGATCCAGGACCTCACCGGGTCGACCCGCGCAGACGCGGCCAAGCAGGTGCGGCTCGGCGAAGCCCTCGCGGCGGGGCTGGTGCCCGTTGAAGCAGGTGACTTCGCCGACCATGATGCGAGGGCCGAGGGGCAGGCGTCGGTCGACGAGGAGACGGATGCGGGAGCGCCCACGGCCGGGCAGGCCGGAACTGCCCGGCGACCCTGGCATGCGGTGCTCGGTGAGGCGCTGATGACGGGGGCGCTCACCTCGGCGCAGCACGACGCGATCTACCGCGGACTGGGCGAACCGCCCGTCGACGACGTGCGGGCAACGGACGATCCGACGACCGACGGCGCGTCGGAAGCCGCTGTGACGGCGGGCCGGGCTACCGAGGTGAGGACGGCATGGGAGACGGCTGCCGGTCAACTCATCGACGAGGCCTCGCAGCGCACCGTCGAAGAGCTGGCGTCGGCGGCGCGCACGATTCGCGATCTGCTGGATCCGGCAGGTGCCGAGCTCCGGCTCGAGCAGCGCTTCGAAGCACGCTCGTTCCGCCGGTGGACCGATCACGACGGCATCCGTCACGGCAGCTTCACGTTCGAAGACGAGGGCGGCGCGTGGATCGAGTCCATCATCGACACCGCCCTGCGCCCCCGCCGCGGCGGCCCGCGATTCGTCGACCCCGACGAGAAGGCCCGCGCCGAGGAGCTCGCCACCGACCCGCGCACCAACGACCAGCTCGCATACGACCTGATGCTCGACGTGCTCCGCGCCGGAGCACTCGCCGATGCGGAGACCGTCTTCGGCACGCGGAGGGCGGGAATCCGCATCGTCGCGACGGCCGAAGTACTCGCCGACGCGACCGAAGGCCGCGCGGCCGTTGCGCTCCTCGAAGACACCGACACGACGCTCCCGGGCTGGCTGGTCGCACGACAGGCCTGTGACACCGGCACGATGACATGCACGCTCGACGAGCGGGGCAACCCGCTGGACCTCGGACGCGAGGCACGCCTTTTCTCGTCGAAACAGCGCGTTGCTCTCGCCGTCCGCGACGGCGGGTGCCGGTGGAGGGACTGCGATCGACCTGCCTCCTACTGCGAAGCGCATCACATCGATCCGTACAGCGAAGGCGGCCGCACCGATATCGACCGCGGCATCCTGCTCTGTCGTTGGCACCATATGCAGCTCCATCACGGCGAGTGGCGCATCACCCGTGACGGCAAGAACGACTTCGTGCTTCATCCGCCGGACGGTGGCGAACCCCGTGCGCTACCCGCCCGCCTCGCGCGACGCTATGCCTGGGGCGACCTGCAGCCGCCTCCTCGAAGATTCCGCCCAGCCGCCTAGCACCGGGTCGCCGCAGAGCTATCCTCCCCTCATGGCCAACCGCACGAACAAGCCGGAACTGCAGGTGGACACGGTCTCGGAGTGGGAAGCCTGGCTGGACGCGAATCCCGACCCGAACGGGGTGCGACTGCGCCTGCGGAAGAAGGCATCGACCGAACCCGGGATCACGTACGCCGAAGCTCTCGATGTCGCACTGTGCTTCGGGTGGATCGATGGGCAGTCGTCCTCCCTGGATGCCGACTACTTCCTACAGACCTTCACGCCACGGCGACCGCGAAGCGTGTGGTCGAAAGTCAACATCGGTCACGTCACGCGGCTGATCGAAGAAGGTCGCATGCGTCCCGAGGGTCAACACGAGATCGAACGCGCGAAGGCTGACGGACGATGGGACAACGCGTATCGGCAACGCGACGGCGAGATCCCCGTGGAGCTTCAGCAAGCCCTGGACGCAGATCCCGCGCTCGCCGAAGCGTACGCGTCTCAGTCGGCGCAGAACCGATTCGCGATGTCTTTCCGCGTGGCCAACCTCAAACGGCCGGAATCGCGCGCCCGACGCGTCGCGGAGTACGTCGAGATGCTCAAACGAGGCGAAAGCATCCACTGAGCCGCGGGCTGCCGCAGCCGATGGTGAGCCCGGGCAGAATCATGCGCTCGCGCCGATCCGACGGTGTCGCCGACGACGATCGCGGCGGGGTGCCGGCCTTCAGGCGCGCCCGCCGCTTCTCTCCAACGAGGTGCGGAGCGATGGTGGGAGGCTCTGTCAGACACCCCAGACGCGGCGGTGAGGCGTGTGCCGACGCGGGGTCGCAGCGCCGCCGCGACGAGACACTACGGTTGCGATGTGGCCACCGCTGATCAGCTGCCCGATCGCCCTGCCCCTGACCATCCCTCGGGGAAGCTGGTGCTCCTTCGCCACGGCGAGACGGAATGGTCGAGAGAAGGTCGGCACACCGGCCTCACCGACATCCCGCTCACGCCTCGTGGCGAGAACCTCGCCGGCAATGCCGGCCGGCTCGTCGCCGGCTACGACTTCTCGCTCGTGCTGACCTCGCCGCTGCAGCGTGCGCGGCGAACCGCAGAGCTGGCCGGCCTGCGTGCAGAGGTCGATCCGCTCCTGGTCGAGTGGGACTACGGCGGTTACGAGGGGCGCACGACCCACGACATCCGTCACGAACTCGGCTACAACTGGAGCGCGTTCACCCATGGCGTGGTCCGCGGGAACACGCCCGGCGAAACGGTGGAAGAAGTCGCCGCGCGAGCCTCGCGCGTGCTCACACGCGTGCTGCCCGCGATGGCGGACGGCGATGTCGCACTCGTCGCGCACGGGCACCTTCTGCGCATCCTGACGGCCGTCTTCCTGCGGTTGGCGCCGCGATTCGGCGCGCAGCTCACGCTGGACGCGGGTTCGGTGTCGGTTCTGGGCTTCTACCGCGAACAGCCCGCCATCCTGTCATGGAACTACGGTCTCGAGCTGCCCCTCGAGCCCTCGGAATCCTGACCGACCGGGTCGAGGTACGGCGTCGCGCGCCCTCAGCGCGTCGAGAGCCGGACACTCCATGACGTGCGCTCGCGCGGGATGCGGTACTGCTCGGGAAGCGCGGGGCCGACGGATGCCGAGCCCAGGCCCTGTTGCGCGTGATCGATGTTCAGCCAGACTCGGCCGGAGTCCACGAGCTCGTGCGGCTTGTCGGCTCGTGCGAGGTCGTGCGATGTCCATCGTCGCGCCGTGAAGTCGAACTCGGGAAGGCCGTCGACGCGGAGCGACGGCATCCGTTCGCCGTCCACCTCGAGCCAGCGCGTCTGGACGTGGTTCCCGTTCTCCTGTGGGACCGGGTACGACACCTGCAGCTCGTCGATGCCACGCGAGAACCGACCGAGGCGCGAGCCGGCGTGCGAGTCGACGTACGTCTCGCCGGGACCGCGGCCGAACCACGTCACCCGGTCGGCCGCGCCCGGGAGCGCGAACAGCAGTCCGAGCCTCGGCACCCAGATGTCGCGATGCATGTACGGGGTGTCGGCCCACGGTCCGACAAAATCGACGGCGACGTCGAGCGTGAGGCCGTCACCGTCGGGCGTCCAGCTCATCGTCCAGTCGACGCCATGGGGATGAGTGCGCGGTGCGGTCCGACCGCGGACGACCAGCCGGTCGCCATCGGCCCCGACGGCGTCGACGCGGTGCAGAAGCCGGTCGAGCGCGGTCTTGCGCCACACCGACGCCAGGTCGTTGAGCGCTCCCTGGCCGTGGTCGTTCTCTGTCGGCGCCCGGTACAGGTCGAGCACCGGCCCGTCGATCTCGAGGTCGCCCAGTCGCACGAGCTTCCCTGTCGTGCCGTCGAACTCACCCGCGCCAACATGCACGGGTTCGCCCTCGGTCGGCGCGCGGCCCGCCGCATCCGCTGATAAACCACGCCGAGGTTGAGAAACCCCGCGTCCGCTGGTTTGTGAACCGGCATGCGGTTTCTCGGCCTCGACAGGGGCAGAGCGCGAGGCGCCGACGCCGGTCGTCGAGGAGTCCTCGAGCAGCCGCTGACCCCAGGCCAGCACGTGCCCGGCGGGCGCCCAGCTGGCGTCGGCGGCGAGCGCCGCCTCCACGGTCAGCACGGAGTCGGGGTGACCGTGGACGGCGGTCGCGGCATCCGGAATCGCGATCTCGACCGACTCGCCTGCCGTCACCGGCGGAACGTCGAGCACGCCACCCGCGAACCGGGCGCCGTCGGCCTCCACCACCCACCGGAACACCACATCCGCCGTATCCACATAATGTCGGTTGTTCACTATGTACACCGAGCGATCGAGCACCTCGATCGAGATCGGCTCGTGCGCCTTCGCCAGCTCGAGCAGCCCCGGCGTCGGGGTGCGATCGCTGAACACCAGCCCGTGCAGGCTGAAGCGGCCGCCGCGCGGATCGTAGTCGACGTCGTCGCCGTGCATCGTGAACGGGATGCCGTCGGCCGTCGTCGCCGAGAACCCGTGATCGATCCACTCCCACACGAATGCACCGCACAGGCGCTCGTGCGCGTGGATGATGCGCCAGTAGTCCTGCAGCGACCCCGGACCGTTGCCCATGGCGTGCGCATACTCCACGAGCAGGAACGGCAGTCGGCGGCGGCGCATCTCGTCGGACTCGGTGACTCCCTCGGGCAACGGCGCGACGCCGGACTCGTCGACGACCATGCCGTGCATGCTGAGGCGTCCGCCGCCCGGCTCTTCGCGGCGACCGATCTTCTCGAGCAGCTCGAGCGAGGGGTACATGAGCGAGTAGAAGTCCGAGTCCTTATAGCTGGGGTCGCGCTCGTACAGCACGGGGCGCGACGGGTCGCGCCGATCGAGCCACCGGCGCATCTCGCCGAACGTGTCGCCGGTCATGCTCTCGTTCGCGAGCGACCACACCACCACGCTCGGGCGGTTCTTGTCTCGCTCGACGGTGCGGCGCAGGCGGTCCATGAGCGCATCGCGCCACGCGGGCTCGGCGGGCGGATTGCCCTCCCATCCGGCGTAGATGAATCCGTGCGTCTCGAGGTCGACCTCGACCACCACCCACAGTCCGTACTCGTCGCACAGCCGGAGGAACTCGGGATGCGGCGGGTAGTGGCTGGTGCGCACCGCGTCGATGTTGGCACGCTTCATCATCACGATGTCGCGGATCATCGTCTCGCGATCGAGCGCGCGCCCGGTGTCGGGGTGATGCTCGTGGCGATTGACGCCGTGGAAAGTGACCGGGCGGCCGTTACCCATCAGGACGCCGTCGACGATCTCCACGCGCCGGAAGCCGACGACGAGCTCGACCGACTCCCCCGCCGAGGTGAGCGCGCCGCGATACAGCCGCGGGCTCTCGGCGCTCCACGGCTGCACCGGCACGGTGACGGCTTCGCCGGCGGGCATGCGGATGCCGAGCTCGGGGATCTCGACGATCGCCCGGGTGGAGGCATCCACTCTCAGCGTTCCCATCCCCGTCGCCGCGTCGAAGTCGGCGTGCACGAAGTGGTCGTCGATCGCATCGTCGGGGCGCGAGAGCAGCTCGACGTCTCGGAAGATGCCTGGGAGCCACCACATGTCCTGGTCCTCGAGGTACGTGCCCGACGACCAGCGGTGCACGCGCACGCACAGCACGTTGCGTCCGGCGCGAACGGGGGCGTCGAACTCGAACGGCAGCCGGCTGCCCATCGACCAGCCGAGCTCTTCACCGTTGAGCCACACCTTCGCGCAGGAGTCGACCCCCTGGAACCGCAGCACGGCGGGGCCGAAGTCTCCGGCGACATCGAAGACGAGGCGATAGTCGCCCGTCGGGTTCTCGGCCGGCACGTGGGGCGCATCGAGAGGGATCGGGTACGCGGTGTTCGTGTAGAGCGGCCCCTCCTCGGTGCCGAGCATGCGGCGCGCGGGGCCGCCCGCGAGCGGCGTGAACTGCTCGAGCACCCAGTGCGAGGGCACCGGCATCGCATCCCACGACGCGTCGTCGAAGCCGTCGGCCAGCCAGGCGTCGCCTGTTCCCGCCGCAGTCGGCGAGAGACGGAAGCGCCAGGTGCCGTTCAGGCTCTGCGTGCGCGCGTCGCTCACTGCATCGGCACGCGGCGCCCGCCGGCCGGCGCCGGGCGCGGTGCTCTCCCAGTAGCGGCCGCCATGCCGCGACTCGTCGAGAGCACCCGGCGAAGAATGCGCCGCCGATCCGGCGACGCGAGCAATCGAAGTCTGCATATTCATTCCCGTCCGAATGTCCGTGCAGTCTAATCGAGCCTCGAGGGCCCGGCGCAACACATCACGGCGCCGCTGTCATTCAGGTGGCACGACACGCCGCAACGCACACGACGCAACCACACCTTGCGCCCCCCGAACCCGAATCCGCCCCAGCCCGCGCATTCAGGTGGCACGACACGCCGCAACGCACACGACGAAACCACACCTTGCGCCCCCCGAACCCGAATCCGCCTCCGGCCGCGCATTCAGGTGGCACGACACGCCGCAACGCGCACGACGAAGCCACACATTGCGACCCCTGAACCCGAACCCGCCTCCGGCCGCGCACCTCAGGTGGCACACGACGACGCCAGACATGGCGCCACACATTTCGCCCCCCGAACCCGAATCAGCCTCCGGCCGCGCACCTCAGGGGCACACGACGAAGCCACACAAAGCGCCACCTCAACGCCCGATCAGCGCATGCGCGCTCAGCCGGCGGTCGACTCCCGCACCACCAGCTCGGGCCGGAAGCGCACCGTCCGCTCGTGGCCGCCGTCCTCTTCGTCGAGCTCGCTCAGCAGAAGTTCCACCGCGGTGTGCCCGATCAGATGGGCGGGCTGGCGGATCGAGCTGAGCGGCACCACGGTCGCCGACGCGAAGTCGATGTCGTCGTATCCGATGAGGGCGATGTCGCCGGGCACCTGCACGTCACCCATCAGGGTGAACGCCTGCAGCGCTCCCACGGCGAGGAGGTCGTTCGCGGCGAAGACGGCATCCGGACGCTCCGCCGCCGGCCGCACGCGCAGGGTCTCACCGGCGGCACGACCTTGCAGCACCGAGAGCGCGGGCATCTCGACGACCTCGAGCGTGGCATCCGGTATCTCGGCCACGGCTCGCCGCGCGCCCTCGAGACGATCCGCGACCTGCCGGAATGTGAGCGGTCCGCACACGTAGGCGATCCGCCGGCGCCCGATCGACAGCAGGTGCGACACCGCGAGGTAGCCGCCCTCGACATCGTCGACCGACACCGAGGCGAAGCCGCCGGCCGGGTCCTCGTGGTCCACGAGGATCACCTGAACGCCTCCGCTGCGCAAGCGTTCCAACCGTTCCAGGTCGCCGTCGACGGGGGTTACGAGCACCCCGTTCACACGCTGCTCCCGGAACAGGTCGAGGTACGCGTGCTCGCGCTCGGCACGCTCGTCGCTGTTGCCGAGCAGCACGCTCATGCCTGCCTCTGCCGCCCGATCCTCGGCGCCCCGCGCGACCTCCGCGAAGAAGGGGTTGCCCGCGTCGAGCACCACGAGTGCGATCGTGCGACTGCGGCCGGCGCGCAGCTGACGCGCCGCGTCGTTGCGCACGAAGCCCAGCTCGTCGATCGCACGCTGCACGCGCTCGACCGTCGCGGGGGCGACCTTCGCGGGCCGGTTGAGCACGTTCGAGACGGTGCCGACCGAGACGGATGCCGCAGCCGCGACATCCCGAACGCTCACGACCACGGCATCCCCTTGCTCTGCTTGCATGAAACGATACATACCGGCTAAGGTTTGAAACGATTCATCAACCGATGCAAGGACATTCGATGACGAGAGTCTGCTTCCAGCTGCAGGTCGCGCCGGAGCTGCTCGACGAGTACATCGCCCGGCACACTCCGGTGTGGCCCGAAATGCTCGCCGAGATCGCTGCCGCGGGCCGCCGCAACTACTCGCTCTTCCTCGGCGAAGGCGGCCGTCTCGTCGGCTACTACGAGACCGAGGACGACGCGGCTGCGCAGGCCTACCTCGCGGCATCTCCCGTCGCCGCCCGCTGGGAGGCCGAGATGAGCCGCTTCTTCGTCGGCCTCGACGGCCGCCCCGATCAGGCGGCCCCACCTCTCACCGAGATCTTCCACCTCGACGACCAGCTCGCCGCTGCCGCGGCGCGCGCGCCCCACGAAGAGAGCACCCCATCATGACGACGCTGTCCCCAGAGATCCTCACGCAGCTCGAAGGCCAGGGCATCGAGCTGCCCAGCTGGGCGTTCGGAAACTCCGGCACGCGGTTCCGGGTGTTCACCACGCCCGGCACACCGCGCGACCCGTTCGAGAAGATCGCCGACGCCGCCCAAGTGAACAAGTACACGGCACTGGCCCCGAGCGTCGCGCTGCACATCCCGTGGGACAAGGTCGACTCCTACGACGAGCTCCGGCGCCACGCCGAAGACCACGGGGTCGCGCTCGGCACCATCAACTCGAACACCTTCCAGGACGAGGACTACAAGTTCGGCGCGCTCACCCACGCCGACGACCGCATCCGCCGGAAGGCGATCGACCACCACTTCGAGTGCATCGACATCATGAACGCGACCGGCTCGCGCGACCTCAAGATCTGGCTGGCCGAGGGCTCGAACTACCCAGGCCAGAACGACATGCGCGCCCGCCAGGACCGCCTCGCAGATTCGCTGCAGCAGATCTACGCGCGCCTGTCGGACGAGCAGCGGCTCGTTCTCGAGTACAAGTTCTTCGAGCCGGCGTTCTACCACACGGATGTGCCGGACTGGGGCACGTCGTACGCCCAGGTCGCGGCCCTCGGCGAGCGCGCGATGGTGTGCCTCGACACCGGCCACCACGCACCGGGAACCAACATCGAGTTCATCGTCATGCAGCTGCTGCGCCTCGGAAAGCTCGGCTCGTTCGACTTCAACTCGCGCTTCTACGCCGACGACGACCTCATCGTGGGTGCGGCCGACCCGTTCCAGCTGTTCCGCATCATCTTCGAGGTCGTGCGCGGCGGCGGGCTGAACAACCCCGACGTGGCGTTCATGCTCGACCAGTGCCACAACATCGAAGACAAGATCCCCGGCCAGATCCGTTCGGTGCTCAACGTGCAGGAGATGACAGCGCGCGCCCTGCTCGTGGACCGCGCCGCTCTCGACGCCGCTCAGGCGGCGAACGACGTGCTCGCCGCCAACGCGGTGTTCATGGACGCGTTCTACACCGACGTGCGCCCCGCACTCGCCGAATGGCGTGAGTCGCGCGGCCTCGCCGCCGACCCGATGGCCGCTTATGCGGCATCCGGCTACCAGTCCCGGATCGGGACCGACCGCGTCGGCGGCACCCAGGCCGGCTGGGGCGCGTAACTCCACAAGACCCACCGGGGGCGCGGGATGCCGATCCTCGCGCCCCCGGTGCACCACCACCTCCGCTCCCCTCTCGCGGTCTGCGGGCCCGACCCGCAGAATGCCGCAGGGGATCAGACGAAGGATCGACAGATGAGTGAGCCGTACTCCGCAGCCGACGGACTCGTGCGGGTCTACCCCGCCCGCGAGCCGAACGGTACGGGCCTGGTATGGGCGCACGGCGGCGCCTTCGCGTTCGGCGACATCGACATGCCCGAGTCCGACTGGGTCGCGCGTCGGCTCTCGGCACGCGGGACCACCGTGATCTCGGTCGACTACCGTCTCGCGCCGATTCCGGAAGAAGCGGGACAGGATGCCGCGACTCCGGCGCGACGCGGACACCACTACCCCGCGGCCTCCGACGACGTGCTCGCGGCGTGGTCGTGGACGCTCGAGAACGCCGATCGGCTGCGCATCGACCGTGACCGGCTGGCCCTGGGCGGCACCAGCGCTGGTGGCAATCTCGCCGCCGGGGCGATGCTCCGGCTGATCGAGAGACGCGCCGAGCGGCTTCCCGCTCTCGTGATCCTCGCCTACCCGACGCTGCTGGCCGTGCAACCGGCACCCGACGCGGCGTTGCGCGCACTGCTCGACGCGAATCCCGAGGCCGACCGCTTCGGCCCCGACGTGGTTCGCGGCATGTACGAGAACTACCTCGGCGTCCCGGTCGAGCACGCACCGTTGGGCGCCGTCCCTGGCCTTGCTCGCCCGGTCGACCTCGTCCAGTTCCCGCCCACGCTCATGGTCAACGGCGAGGCGGACGAGCTCCGCGTCTCGGGCGAGGCGTTCGCCGCGACGCTGCGCGCCGCCGGGCGCACGATCGAGGTCGTCACCGAGCCGGGCACCGAGCACGGTCATCTCAACCGGCCGCACGAGCCTGCGGCATCCGTCTCGATCGACCGCCTCGCCGCACGCCTGAGCGCCCTCGCCCCCGCTTCCCCGACACCCCTCCTCGCCTCAGCGACCCCCGAAGGAACCACATCATGAGCAACCAGGCCGACAGTAACCAGGCCGTCAGGGACCTGATCGCGCGGTCGAACCGCCTCGGCGCCGACCCGAAGAACACCAATTACGCCGGCGGCAACACGTCGGCCAAGGGCACCGACACCGATCCGGTCACGGGTGAGCCCGTGGAGCTGCTGTGGGTGAAGGGCTCGGGCGGCGACCTCGGCACCCTCAGGCCCGGGGGCCTCGCGGTGCTGCGCCTGGACCGCATGCGCGCCCTCGTCGACGTCTACCCCGGGGTCGAGCGTGAGGACGAGATGGTCGCCGCGTTCGATTACTGCCTGCACGGCAAGGGCGGCGCGGCCCCATCGATCGACACCGCCATGCACGGCCTCGTCGACGCGGCGCACGTGGATCACCTGCACCCCGACTCGGGCATCGCGATCGCCACGGCCGCCGACGGCGAGGAGCTCACCGGCACCATCTTCGGCGACAAGGTCGTGTGGGTGCCCTGGCGCCGCCCCGGCTTCCAGCTGGGCCTGGACATCGCCGAGATCAAGGCGCAGAACCCGCAGGCGATCGGCTGCATCCTCGGCGGCCACGGCATCACCGCGTGGGGCGACACCTCCGAGGAGTCCGAGCGCAACTCGCTGTGGATCATCGAGACCGCCGCCGCGTACATCGCCGCCAACGGCAAGGCCGAACCGTTCGGCGGAGTCCGCGCCGGCTTCGAAGCCCTTCCCGAAGCGGAGCGCCGTGCGAAGGCGGCGGCTCTGGCACCGACCATCCGCGGCCTCGCCTCGACCGACAAGCCGATGGTGGGCCACTTCACCGACTCGTCCGAGGTGCTGGACTTCCTCGCCTCCGAGAAGGCGCCCGCGCTGGCCGAGCTGGGCACCAGCTGCCCCGATCACTTCCTGCGCACCAAGGTCAAGCCGCTGATCCTCGACCTCGCCGCCGACGCGACGGTCGAGGCATCCGTCACCCGCCTGAAGGAGCTGCACGAGCAGTACCGCGCCGACTACCAGGCGTACTACGACGCCCACGCGACCGCCGGCAGCCCGGCCATCCGCGGCGCCGACCCGCTCATCGTCCTCGTCCCGGGTGTGGGCATGTTCTCGTACGGCGCCAACAAGCAGACCGCGCGCGTGGCCGGCGAGTTCTACGTCAACGCGATCAACGTGATGCGCGGCGCCGAGGCGCTGTCGACCTACTCCCCCATCTCGGATGCCGAGAAGTTCCGCATCGAGTACTGGGCGCTCGAAGAAGCGAAGCTGCAGCGGATGCCCAAGCCGAAGTCGCACCAGGGCCGCATCGCGTTCGTCACGGGCGCGGCGTCCGGAATCGGCAAGGCCATCGCCACGCGCCTCGCCGCCGAGGGTGCGTGCGTGGTCGTCGCCGACCTGGACCTCGAGAAGGCGCAGGCCGCCGCGGCGGAGCTGGGCGGCACGGATGTCGCGATCGGCGTCGCCGCGAACGTCGCCGACGCCGAGGGCGTGCAGGCCGCGATCGACGCCACCGTGCTCGCGTTCGGCGGGATCGACCTCGTCGTCAACAACGCCGGGCTGTCGCTGTCGAAGCCGCTGCTGGAGACGACCGAGAAGGACTGGGACCTGCAGCACGACGTCATGGCCAAGGGCTCGTTCCTGGTGGCCAAGGCCGCCGCGAAGGCGCTCATCGAGCAGGGCATGGGCGGCGACGTCGTCTACATCTCGTCGAAGAACTCGGTCTTCGCCGGCCCGAACAACATCGCGTACTCGGCGACCAAGGCCGATCAGGCCCACCAGGTGAGGCTGCTCGCGGTCGAGCTCGGCGAGCACGGCGTGCGGGTGAACGGCATCAACCCCGACGGGGTCGTGCGCGGCTCCGGCATCTTCGCCTCGGGCTGGGGCGCCAACCGCGCCGCGACCTACGGCGTCAAGGAAGAGGACCTCGGCCAGTTCTACGCCAACCGCACCATCCTCAAGCGCGAGGTCGTGCCCGAGAACGTCGCCGACGCGGTGTACGTGCTCACCGGCCCCGAACTCTCGCGCACGACGGGTCTGCACATCCCCGTCGACTCCGGCGTCGCGGCCGCCTTCCTGCGATGACGAAGGTCGTCGCGGCGGTCGATCTCGGCGCCACCAGCGGCCGCGTCATGCTCGGCTATGTCGAGGACGGGATGCTGCGGCTCGAGCAGGTGGCGCGATTCCCGAACGGTCCCGTCGCGGGGCCGGACGGGCTGCACTGGGACTTCACAGCGCTGTACCGTCACGTGATCGACGGGCTGGCCGAGGCCGTGCGCCGGGAACCGGGGATCGCGAGCATCGGCATCGACTCGTGGGCGGTGGACTACGGCCTCGTGCACGGCGACGAGCTGCTCGCAGAGCCGTTCCACTACCGGGACGACCGCACCGCGCGCGGGGTCGAGACGGTGCACGCGAAGGTGCCGTTCGAGGAGCTCTACCGCCGCAACGGGCTGCAGTTCCTGCCGTTCAACACGCTCTACCAGTACGCCGTCGACAGGCGCCTGGCCGATGCAGAGATCGCCCTCCTCATCCCCGACCTGGTGGCGTTCCTGCTGACCGGGGCGAGGGTGGCCGAGCGCACGAACGCCTCCACCACCGGACTCGTCGATGTCGCCAGCGGGGAATGGGACCGCGAGCTCGCGGCGCGACTCGGGATCCCGGTTGGGCCCACGCGACCGGAGGCTCCGCTCGACGCGTCTGGGCCCACGCGGCCGGAGGCTCCGCTCGACGCGCCAGCGGCGAGTGGAGGGGCCGTGGGGACGGCGAGTGGAGGGGCCGCGGGGATCGCCCTGCCACAACTCGTCGACCCCGGCACGCGGCTCGGTAGGCTCCGCGGCGAAGCCCGCGAGCGCGTCGGCGCAGCGATCGACGTCATCGCCGTCGGCTCGCACGACACCGCCTCGGCGGTGGTCGCCGTGCCGCTGAGCACGCCGAACGCGGCGTACATCTCCTGCGGCACGTGGGGCCTCGTCGGTGTCGAACTCGACGAGCCCGTCGTGACCGACGCCGCGCGCGAGGCGAACTTCACCAACGAGGGTGGCGTCGACGGACGGGTCCGTTTCCTCCACAACGTGACGGGGCTGTGGCTGCTGAGCGAATCGGTGCGGACGTGGGAGGCCGAGGACGGCGCGCCGATCGATCTTCCACAATTGCTGGATGCCGCGACCGCTGTGGACGGCACCGTCCCCCTGTTCGATGCCAACGACGCACGGCTGGCCGCACCCGGCGATATGCCGGCACGCATCGCGGCGGTCATCGAGGAGTCCGGCGCCGCCGTGCCCGCGTCACGGCCGGCGTTCGCACGCACGATCGTCGAGAGCATCGCGCAGGCGTTCGCGGATGCCGTCTCCACCGCGGGCCGGCTCACCGCTCGCGACATCGACGTGATCCACATCGTCGGCGGCGGCGCGCTGAACCGACTCCTGTGCCAGGCGACGGCCGACCGCTCCGCACTGCCGGTCCTGGCGGGTCCGGTCGAGGCCACGGCCCTCGGCAACGTGCTCGTACAGGCACGCGCCCACGGCTGGTTCGGCCCCGACGCGACGCTCGAGGATCTCCGGCGCGTGGTCGCAGGCGCCACCGCCCCCGTGCGCTACGAGCCCCGCACCGACAGCTGAGCCGACGGGGCGCCGAGTTCGATTCCCAGGGCGAGCTCGCTCACCCGCACGGCGTTCCCCGTATCGAGCGACCGGTTGCCCGCCAGGCCGACGGCGACGGCGGCGACGCCGTCTCGCCACGTCGCCGCGTGGCCCAGCGGGTCCTCGCCCACACCGCGGAACACCTCGGCGAGCAGGCGCGCGTCGCCGCCGCCGTGGCCGCCGTCGCCCGCCGGGATCGGCACGTGCCGGGCGCGGTCGAAATGGTTCTGCACCACCAGCGACTCGCCGACCGGCCGGCCGGCGCTGCCGTCGACGTGGTCGGGCCGGGCGCTCGGATCGACGATGGCGGTGGGACGACCGGATGCCGCGAGCAGCACCTCGCCGCGTTCCACCACGGTGAGCTCCGCCCGGCCTCGGGTCCCGTTGACCGCGACGGTGTACCCCTCCCACGGCGAGTGGGCATTGAGCGCGTATGACATCGACGCGCCGGCGGCATAATCCACGACGAGCGACAGGTTGTCTTCGATCGTGATGCCGGCGTCGAAGACGTCGCGGTCGCGCAGGTACCCGTCGTACGACTCCTGCTCGAGGTAGAGCCCCCGCAGCTGCGGGTCGTCGCGCAGGTCGAGGCTGAACGCGTCGCGCAGCGGCGAGTCGTCGGAGCCGCGCGCCGGACGCGGCCCGAGCCCGCGGCGGGCGGCGTTCTCGGCCCCGTAGAAGCGCAGACCGCCACTGGCGAAGACGCGCGTCGGGGTGTCGCCGAGCCACCAGTTGACGAGGTCGAAGTGGTGCGAGGCCTTGTGGATGAGCAGACCCCCGGAGCGGTCCTTGTCACGGTGCCAGCGACGGAAGTAGTCCGCTCCGTGCGACGTGTCGAGCACCCACTCGAAGTGCACCGAGGTGACCTCGCCGATCTCGCCGGAGCTCACCACCCGCTTGAGCGCGGAGTTGCGCGGCGAATAGCGGTAGTTGAATGTCACCGTGACGTCGCGGCCGGTACGCGCGACGGCATCCGCGATTGCGCTCACGCCGTCGGCGGTCGTCGTGAGCGGCTTCTCGACGACCGCGTCCGCCCCGGCCTCGAGCGCCGTGACGACGTGGCGATCATGGGTCCAGTCCGGAGAGGTCACGATCACGCGGTCGATACCGTGCCGGGCGATCGCCTCACCCAGCTCGGCCGGCGCGAAGCGGGCGGGCGAAGTGACACCGCGATCCCGCAGACGCGCGTCGTACCAGTCCAGCCGGCCCTCGTTCGTGTCCGACCACGCGACCAGCTCCGCCACGTCGGCGTGTGGTCCGGTGATCGCGTCGAGGTACATCTCGGCGCGGCTGCCGGTGCCGACGATCGCGTAGCGGGTTCGTCGAAGGTGCCCGTCGTTGCTCATGAAATGCCTGCTCACTTGATGCCGGTGGTCGCGAAGCCCTTGACCAGATAGCGCTGGCCGAGAAGGAACGCGAGGAAGAGAGGGATGAGCGAGACCACCGACATCGCGAACATCGCGCCGTAGTTCGACGACGACTGCGCATCGATGAAGCCCTTGAGCGCCACCGACACGGGGAAGTTCTCACGCGTGCGCAGATAGATCAGCGGGCCGAAGAAGTCGCCCCAGGTCCAGATGAACGTGAAGATCGCCGTCGTCGCGAGGGCGGGCACCATGAGCGGCAGCGTCACCTGCCCGAAGATGCGCAGGTGTCCCGCTCCGTCGATCCGCGCGGCCTCGAAGATCTCCTTCGGCAGGCCGCGGATGAACTGCACCATCAGGAAGATGAAGAACGCGTCCATCGCGAGGAACTTCGGGACGATGAGAGGCAGGAAGGTCTCGAGCCAGCCCAGCTCGCGGAAGATGATGAACTGCGGAACCAGCACGACGTGGAACGGCAGCATGATCGTGCCCAGCATGACCGCGAACCACGCGTTGCGCCCCCAGAACTTCAGGCGTGCGAACGCGTAGGCGGCGAGCGAGCACGAGACCAGGTTTCCGATGATCGCGCCGATCACGAGGATCGTGGAGTTCATCAGGAAGTGCCCGAACGGCAGCTGCTGCGAGGTCCACCCGTGCACGTAGTTCTCGAGCGTCAGATCGGTGGTGAAGATGCCGAGGTCGGTGAAGATCTCGCTGTTGGGCTTGAGCGACGACACCACCAGCCAGATGAGCGGGTAGATCATGAGCAGCGAGAGCACGATCAGTCCGGCGTGCTTGAACAGCGACCGCACCGCGTCGGCGCGACGGTGGCGACGCCGGCGTCGTTCGTACTCGTCGACGGACGGCGGCGGCGCGATCGGGGTCGGGGCTTCTTCGAGTGCGGTCATGACGGAACGTCCTTCGGGAAGTGCGGCGGATGCTGTCGGCTGCAGTTCAGTCGTCATAGAAGACCCAGAACTTCGAGAGCCAGAAATTGAACGCCGTGAATCCGGCGATCACGATGAGAAGGAACCACGCCATCGCCGACGCGTAGCCCATGTTCAGCTCGGTGAACGCCTCTTTGTAGAGGTACAGGGTGAAGAACATCGTCGAGTCGGACGGCCCACCGGTGCCGCCCGAGACGATGTAGGCCTGCGTGAACGACTGGAACGCGAAGATGATCTGCAGCACCAGGTTGAAGAAGATGATCGGCGTCAGCAGCGGCATCGTGATCGAGAAGAACCGCCGCACGCGACCGGCGCCGTCGACCTGCGCGGCCTCGTAGTACATGTCGGGGATCTGGCGTAGACCCGCCAGGAAGATCACCATCGGCGACCCGAACGTCCACACGTGCAGGATGATGATCGTCGCCAGCGCGTAGTCGGGATGCGAGATCCACCCGGGACCCTCGATTCCGAACCACGCGAGGAACTCGTTGACGATGCCGTCCTTGCCGAAGACCTGGCGCCACAGGATGGCGATGGCGACGGAGCCGCCGAGGAGGCTGGGCAGGTAGAAGATCGACCGGTAGAACGCCAGTCCGCGCATGCCGCGATCCAGCAGCACGGCTACGGCGAGTGCCAGTGCCAGCTGGAGCGGCACCGACACGACCACGTAGGTGAGGGTCACGCGCAGCGAGTTCCAGAGCCGCGCGTCGCCCGCCATCTCGGCGATGTTGTCGAAGCCCGAGAACTGCGGCGGCTGCAGCAGGTTGTAGTCCGTGAACGCGAGGAACAGCGAAGCGATCATGGGGCCGATCGTGAACACGACCAGGCCCACCAGCCACGGCGCGAGGAAGAGATAGCCCGCCTTGTTGTCGGGATTCTTCGAACGCACCCCGCCCTTCGTGCGCCGCGCCTGGATGGCGATCTGGCGCAACTCGCCGATGCTGCTCACGGAGACCTCCTTGTCACGATGGTGGCTACAGCAGAGAAACCGCTTTCACCTCGGGTCAGTATCACCTGAAGATCGCGCTCGCGTCAAACACCCCCGCATCCGCCAATTCACGCCACACCTGACCGACATCGACACAGCCGATGCGTTGATAACGAGGCCACAACAACAATTGACACGGTCTCCACCCTTTGCTACTTTCCGAGAAAGCGGTTTCATACCGAGCCTCGACGGGTCCTGCGTTCGAGGCGACGTGCCGCCGATCCCGGTGGGCACCCGACACGAGACGAAAGAGGCGCAATGACGCGTTATGCACGATCAGCCAGGGTGCGTGCCGCCCTCGGAACGACCCTTGTCGCGACGCTCGCACTGGCGGGCTGCGCGGCCGGCGGCCAGACGCCGCCGTCTTCCTCCGAGGGTTTCGACCCCGATGAGGAGATCGAGCTTCACATCGCGTGGTGGGGCAACGACGAGCGCTCGGCGATCATGGCCGAGGCCATCGACCTGTTCGAGGAGGAGTACCCGAACATCACGGTCGTCGAAGAGCCCGTCGGCGCGCCCGACGACCTCTTCAATCGCCTCGCGACCGACTTCGCGTCGGGCACGGCCCCGGATGTCTTCGCGCTCGGTGGCGCGAAGCCGCAGGAGTACGGCGCCGCGGGCGCGCTCCTGGACCTCTCGACCGTGAGCGAACAGCTGCCCACCGACAACTACCCGGACTTCACGCTGACCAACGCGATCGTCGATGACACCCTCTATGGCCTGCCGACCGGAGGCAACGCCATCGGCGTGCTCGTCAACCCCGCCATCTTCGAGCAGGCCGGCGTCGAACTGCCCGACAGCTCGTGGACGTGGGAGGACTTCGTCGAGATCGCCGACGAGATCTCGGCGAACGCGGGCGACGGCATCGTCGGGCTGGATCTGCGCATCCAGGACATCCTCGGCACCTACGTCGCGCAGTACGTCGAGACCGGCATCTACGACTGGGACGGCGAGCTGGCGGTCGACTCCGAGACGATCCAGTCCTGGTACGAGATGGAGGAGGAGCTCGTCGCCGGCGGCGGCTTGCCCGACCCGTCGGTGATCGTCGAGCACTGGAACGTCACGCCCGACCTCACCCTCTTCGGCACCGGCAAGGCAGCCATGAGCTTCGCCTACAGCAACCAGATCGCCACATATGCTGCGGGCGCCGGCGGCGAGGTCGAGATCCTCACCCCACCGACCTCGACCGACCTGTCGGGAGTGGCCGTGCTGCCCTCGCAGTTCTGGGCGATCGCGTCGGGCACCGAGCATCCGGAAGCGGCCGCTCTGCTCGTGGACTGGCTCCTGAACCAGCCCGAGGCGGCGGAGATCATCCTCGCCAACCGCGGACTGCCGTTCAATCCCGATACCCTCGCGGTCGTCGAGCCGCTGCTCGCACCGGCGGACGCGCAGGCTGCGGAATACCTGCAGACGGTGCTCGATGTGGGTGTCGTCGCCCCGCCGCAGCCCGCCGGCGGTGCGATCCTCAACGAGCTGTCGCAGCGCATCGAATCCGACATCCTCTTCGGCAACACCTCGGTGGCGGACGGCGCGCAGCAGTGGGTCGACGAGCTGTCGGCGTCGCTGGCGTCAGACTGATCGAAGAACCAGGATCGTGGGCGGCTCCGCGGTGCGGGGCCGCCCACACTGGCGATGCGGGCCGCACCGGCGCCGCGATGCGCCACGCTGGGACCGCTACGACGGAGGCACACATGACCGCGATCGACGACGCGCTCGCCCGGCTGCGCGCGAGCGACCCGCTCTCGCGGGCGGGCATCGCCGCCGGGCATCCGCTGCACGATGATCTCGAGCGGCGGGGCGTCGCGTTCGCGGCGATCGGCGGCGGTCTGGAGGAGCGCTGGCATCGCGCCCTCACAGAGCTGGCCGACTGCGTGCACCCGATGCTCGGCGCCCCGGCGCTGCACGAGGGTGGCGTCTACCACGGCGCATGGCTCGAGAGCACCGCCACCATCAGCGCGGAGCTGCTCGACCGGTTCGCGCCTTCGGTCACGCGCACGACCCATCTGCTCTTCGCCGAACATCAGCGCACCGACGGCCTGCTGCCGTACAAGGTGACCGACACCGGCCCGGCGTACTCGCAGATCCAGACCGTCACGCCGTTGGCGCGCGGCGTCTGGAACCACTACCTGCTGACTGCGGCCGATGGGGAACCCGACCGCGACTATCTCGCCCGCATGTACGGGGCGATGGCGCGCAACGACGCGTGGCTCGCCGAGCACCGCGACACCCGGCGCACCGGCGCCGTCGAGGCGTTCTGCACCTTCGATACAGGGCACGACCTTTCTCCCCGCTTCTGGCACATTCCCGACCGCTGCTTCGAGGGCGACGCGGCTCGCTACGACGCCGAGGTGCCCCGCCTGCCGTTCGTCGCCCCCGATCTGACGGCGAACGTCGCGGCGCAGCGGTCGTACCTGGCGCTGATCGCGACAGAGCTCGGCGAGGGTTCCGAGCCGTGGCACGCGAAGGCCGAGGCATCCCGGACCGCCCTGTTCGCGCAGTGCTTCGACGAGTCCGACGGACTCTTCTACGACCGGCTGCCCGACGGGTCGCACCTGCGGCTGAACTCCGATGTGCTGCTGCGGGTGCTCGCGTGCGAGATCGGCGACGACAGCATTTTCGCACAGGCTCTCGAGCGCCACCTGATGAACACCCGCCGCTTCCTGTCGCAGGCCGGATTCACCTCGATCGCCATGGACGATCCTCGCTTCGACGGCGACCATACGCGCAACTCGTGGGCTGGGCCGGTGAACTTCCTCACGCTCGTGCGCGCCGCGCACGCGTTCGAAGCCCACGACCGTGTCGCCGAGCTCGCCCTCGTGCACCGCAGTGTGCTCGGCGCCGTCGCGGAGCACGACCGCTTTCCGCAGTGCCTCGACCCGTGGTCGGGCGATGCGGGATACACCGAGAAGTACTCCCCGGCGATGCTCTGGCTGCTCGACGCCCTCGAGCGCGACTGCGGCATCCTCCCCCGTCCCGACGGCGAGGTGTGGTTCAGCGGCCTCGCGCCGACGCGGCTCGAGCACGGGCAGTCGGCACTCGCGGTGGCGGCGGCGCGCGTGGTCCGCGGCATCCGCTACGAGCTCGCGGCGGATGACACCACCGTCTGCGTATACCGCGACGGGGACGTGTGGCTGGAGTTCCCGCGAGGCTGGCGAGTGGTGGCCGACTCCGCCGGCGCCCTCACGAGAGTGGTGGGGCTGTCGCCCGCAGCGGTGGCGGGCGACCTGCGGACGGATGCCGCGAACCTGGCCCTCTCGCCCGGGCCCAACGACGCGGCGGTCCTGGACTCGGGTCGACTCGTCGAGCGTGTATCGCCCGGATTCACCCCGCCGCAGTACTGAACCGAGCCCCGCGACGACGAGGGTCGCAGAGACCCGCCCTCACTCGCGCAGATGCGCACGGAGCACCTCCGACAGCCCGGCTCGCTCCTCGCACGCGTCGAAGCGGAAGGATGCCGCAAGCTCGCGCGCCCGCACGGGATCGATGCCGCGGAACCGATCGGCGAACTGCTCGGCCAGCGGCTCGGCCAGCAGGATGTGCCGCACCAGCACGGCGATGTGCGGCTGCCGGCCCCACGGGTACGGGGAGTACCCGGGAAACTCGCGGTCGAAGAGCGCGTCGATGGGGTCGATCACCTCTCGGATGCCGGCATCCGATCCACCCCACGAATCCACGCCGAGACGCTGCTTCTTCTCGACGAGGTCGCCGATGAGACCGAGGTAGGGACTCTCGGGCGAGATCGTCATGAGCCCCTGCAATCCGATGTCCTTGTAGGTCCACAGCGCCCAGCTGGCGCCGTGCTCTCGGTAGATCTCGAGCTGGTCCTGCAGCAGGCGCAGTCGCCATGGATCCTGTGACCGATCGGCGGAGTACACCGGCCCGAACTCGCCGATCCAGATCGGCGTCCCGGTGCGCCGCATGTACTCGGTGCGGCGCAGGAAGGTCTGCTCCACCACGGTGCGATCGAAATATTCTCCGCGCGTGACACCGGGATACGCGGTCGCACTCGTTATGCCCGGCAACGCGTAGTCGTGGGCGGTGTAGACCGTGTTCTCCATCGGCTCGGCCCGTGCGTCGAGGAACGAGAAGTCGGTCGAGTACTTGTTGCCGTCGAGGAACAGCACGTGCCGAGGATCGACGGCACGGATCGCCCGCTCGAGCCGCTCGTAGAAGGCGGGCAGCACCTCGCCGGTCGGGTCGCTCGGCTCGTTGATCGGGTTGTAGCCGGCGACCTCGGGCCGGTCCTTGAACCGGTCGGCGAGCGCCTCCCACAGGTGCACCACGCGATCCTGGAAGTGCCGCTGGTTCCAGAACTCCGCGACGTGCGTCGGGTTGTCGCTGTGCCAGTGCTGGTTCTGCCGGCCAGGCAGTGCGTGCAGGTCGAGGATCGAGTAGATGCCGTGGCGTGCGAGCAGGCTCACGACGCGGTCCAGACGCGCGAAGCCCTCCTCCTTGAGCTCGAACGGCGCGGCGTCGTCCTCGAAGTGCCGGTAGTTGAACGGGATGCGCACGCTGTTGAGTCCGAGCGAGGCCAGGTGCGCAGCATCCGCTTCGCCGAAGAAATCCGTCATGAACGCTTCGAAGAAGGCGTCGTACGCCTCGCGCCCCATGCGATCCCGCATCAGCCGCCGGATCGCCTCTTCGTTGCCGGGATACCCGGTGATGAAGTTCTCCATGTTCATCCAGCCCCCGAGGCCGACGCCGGTCAGCCGGATCGGGCCGGCCGCATCTGCCAGCGAGGTTCCGCGGACGGCGAGGAAGTCGAGATCGGTCATGGACTCACGATACAAGAAATCGCTTTCTCCGATGGCTAGGGATTGGACGCGACCTCACGTCAACTTCGTCGTGATTACGGCTGAAAGCGGTTTCGCACCCATAGGATGGGGACGCGGATGCGGCGAGCGGAATCGTCCGCGACGGGAAAGGGGCACGCGTGGTCAGACGCACCAGGGCGACGACGATCGCCGAGGTCGCGCAGCACGCCGGCGTCTCGCCTGCCACCGTGTCGCGGGTCATGAACGACCGCTTCCTGGGCGAGCCCAAGATCGCAGAGCGCGTGCGGGCATCCGCTCGCGAACTCGACTACTCGCCGAACCATCTGGCGCGCAGCTTCGCACTCGGTCAGACGAACGCCATCGGCTTCCTGGTGCCCGACCTCGCCAACCCCTCGTTCCAGGCAGTGCTGTCCGGGCTGAGCAAGGCTGCCGGCGAGGAGGGCTATCGCGTGCTGGTCGCCGACTCCGCCGAGTCGGCCGACGACGAGCCGCTTCTCGCGGCCGAGATCCGCCGCCGGTGCGATGCACTGGTGCTGTGCGCGCCGCGCATGGCCGAAGACGCGCTCGTGCGCGCCACCGAGACGCTCGGTCCCGTCGTGCTGATGAACCGCTCGAGCTCGTCGGTCACCGCTCCTACTCTGTCGGTCGACTCCCGTGGCGGTTTCGAGGCGCTCGCCCGGCACCTGTACTCGCTCGGGCACCGCCGTCTCGCCTACGTCGAAGGCCCGGCCGGGGTCGCCAACGAGAAGCGGCTGCGTGGCCTCGCCGACTTCCAGGAGTCGGTGAAGGGCGTCACCGTCGAGCGTGTTCCCGGCGGAGCCGGGAGCGAGCACGGACTCGCGGCCGTCGGCGCGCTGCTGCGCACCCGCGCCACCGCCGCCCTCGCGTTCAACGACCTCGTCGCAGTCGGCCTGGTCCACGGGCTCGTCGAGCGGGGCGTCAGCGTGCCCGACGACATGTCGGTCACCGGATTCGACGACATCCCCTTCGCCCGTTTCATGTCGCCCTCGCTCACGACGGCGTCCGTACCGCACGAGGTTCTCGGCGCGCTGGCGTGGGGACGGATGCGGTCGCTCATCGAGGGCTCGACGCCCGAGCACGACGTGGTCTTCCAGCCGCGACTGGAGGTGCGCCGCTCGACGGCGGCACCGCGCGCGTGACGCCGGTGCCCGTTCAGGCGGGCGGGCTGTCGGGGTCCAGCGTCTTGAGGGTGTCTTCCTCGACCGGATTGTCGGCCTCGAGCTGATCCTCGGTCGTCTCGTCGCCGCCGGTCGGGTTGTCGGCCTCGACAGGCTGGTCTTCGGCTCGGCGCTCGTCCATGACCCCACCGTAGATCGATCGCGTCATCCGCGACAGATGGACGGTCGCCCCGTCTCGCCGCGCGGCCATCCGAGAACCGGAGATGTGCGTTCTTTCCGGATGCTCATACCGCGGACGATCCGGGAATGGGCGGATTGTCCGATTTCGGAATCGGCAGTCAGGCCTCGCGCGTGATCGTGACCTTCACGTGGAGGCTGCTCTTGAACGGGCCGGCGTACACCCCGCGCAGCGGCGGCACATCGCTGTAGTCGCGGCCGCGGCCGACCAGGACGTGCCGGTCGCCGATCTCGATGTTGTTCGTCGGGTCGAAGCCCTGCCACTCCCCCGCGAACCATTCGACCCACGCGTGCGACTCGCCGGTGACCGCGACGCCGACCTCTGCCGACGGACGCGGGTGGAGGTATCCCGAGACGTAACGGGCCGGGATGCCGACCTCCCGCAGGGCGCCGAGAGTGATGTGGGCGATGTCCTGACACACGCCCTTGCGCGCCTCCCATGCCTCGCTCGCCGTGGAGTGCACGCCGGTGATGCCGTGCATGTACTCGACGGCGTCGCCGACGGCCACCGCGATCGCGTGGGCGGCCGGGCCGGGCCGGTCGTGCTGGGAGGCGATCGCACGCGCGAGTTCTGCGACCTCGGGATGCGGGCGGGTGCGGCCGGTCTGCGTCAGCTGCTCGACGGTCTCGATCGAGCGCCTCGCCTCGCGGGCGAGGGCGTCCCACGACAGGTCGATGTGCTCGAGGGGCCGCGGCCTCACCTCGACCAGGGACCGCGCCGTGATCGTGAGCGCGGAGTGGGGCGAGAGCACGTCGAAGGCGGAGACACGGGTGCCGAAGTAGTCGACGTACTGGTTGACCGACGTCGACGGCTCGATGTCGAGTGAGGCGTTGAGCACGAACTGGCTGTCGGTCGAGACCGGGAGCATCCGCGCCTCGTTGTACGACGCGGTCGCGTCGCCCTGGTACGAGAACCCCGTCTGATGCTCGATACGGAGGCGTTTCATGAGATCTCTCCGATCCAGCTGGGCTCGGCCTGCGTCGGGAAAAAGCGGCCGCGGATCGCCTCCGATGCCTCGCGGGTGACGGTCTGCACGCGCTGCATGTGCTGGGGAAGCTCGTTGAGGATCTCGGAGATCGGCCGGTACTCGAGGTCGTTGCGGATCTGCCCGAGCGCGCGCAGCACGGTGTTGGAGTGGCCCACCCGGTCGGCGCGCGGATCGATCGCGCTCATGCACTCTTCGGCGCGCTGGATCGAGTAGATGATCGAGCGCGGGAACAGCCGGTCCAGCAGCAGGAACTCCGCCGCGTTGCGTGCGCTCGGCATGCCGCGGTACGTCCGCAGATACGCCTCGTACGCGCCGCAAGACCGCAGGATGGTCGTCCAGGAGGGGCCGGACACCTCGGTCAGGGATCGCGTCGCCAGCAGACGGGCTGTCATGTCGGCGCGCTCGATGCTGCGTCCGAGCGTGAAGAACTGCCACGCTTCGTCACGACTCGTCGACGAGTCCACGATGCCGACCGCGAGCGCCGCCCGCTCACGCACCCATTGGAAGAACTCGTGCACGCGGTCGTTCTGCAGGCGCCGTGGCATCCGGGCGTTCGTGGTGTTGAGGGTCTCCCACAGCTCGGTCGAGACGATCTCGCGTGCCCGGCGGGCATTCTCTCGCGCTGCCGTGAGGGCGTACGCGATGCTCGACGGGTTCATCCGGTCCACGGCCAGTCGCGAAAGCACGTCTTCGCGGCGCACCTGGTCGACGCCCTCGGGCGGCAGCGAGCCCATGACGCTCAGCAGCGACCGGCACGCGGTGTCCTCGTCGATCCACGGGTCTTCGAGCAGCAGCTGCAGGTGCACGTCGAGGATGCGGGCGGTGCCGTCGCTGCGCTCGATGTAGCGCCCGATCCAGAACAGGGACTCCGCGATGCGGCTCAACATGAGGTGTCCTCGGCGGCTCGGGGCGAACGCTGTGCTTGCTGCTGCTGCTCGGCCTGCTCGACCGGCGTGCGCGGCCTGTCGTGGGGCGAGTGCGTCGGCTCGGACTGGGCGTCGTAGACGATCGGGATGGCGGCGGTCACGGTCGCGGCCTGGTCGGCGACCAGCCCCGACACGCCCTGACCCTGCCCGTATTCGACGTGTGCGGGTGCGGATCCGCCGATGACCCACGTGTCCTTCGAGCCGCCGCCCTGGCTGGAGTTGACCACCAGCTGCCCCTCGGGAAGTGCGACGCGGGTCAGCCCGCCGGGAAGCACCCACACGTCCTCGCCGTCGTTGACGGCGAACGGGCGCAGGTCGGCGTGCCGCGGTCGCATGCCGTCCTCGACGAGGGTCGGGATCGTCGACAGCATGACCACCGGCTGCGCGATCCAGCCGCGCGGATCCGCGAGCAGTCGCTGGCGGAGCCTCTCGAGTTCTGCGGGCGAGGCATCCGGCCCCACCACCAGCCCCTTGCCACCCGAGCCGTCCACAGGCTTGACCACGAGCTCGTCGAGGCGGTCGAGCACCTCTTCGAGCGCACCGGGGTCTTCGAGCCGCCACGTGTCGACGTTCTTGAGGATCGGCTCCTCGGCCAGGTAATAGCGGATCAGCTCGGGCACGTAGGTGTAGAGCAGCTTGTCGTCGGCCACGCCGTTGCCGACCGCGTTGGCGATGGTGACGTTGCCCAGACGGGCCGCCAGCATGAGCCCCGGCGCCCCGAGCATCGAATCGGCGCGGAACTGCAGCGGATCGAGGAACTCGTCATCGACCCGGCGGTAGATCACATCGACCCGCTTCGGGCCGCGGGTCGTGCGCATGAACACCTTGCCGCCGACGCACAGCAGGTCGCGGCCCTCGACGAGCTCGACGCCCATGAGGCGGGCCAGCAGCGTGTGCTCGAAGTAGGCGGAGTTGTAGACGCCGGGCGTCAGCACCACCACGTTGGGGTCTTCGATGCCGGCCGGCGCCGAAGCACGCAGCGCGGCGAGCAGCTTGTTGGGGTAGTCGCCGACCGGCCGCACGCGCATCGACACGAACAGCTCGGGGAGGGTCTGCGCCATGACGCGACGGTTCGAGATGACGTAGCTCACGCCCGACGGCACGCGCACGTTGTCTTCGAGCACGCGCATCTCACCGTGCTCGTCGCGGATCAGGTCGATGCCCGAGACCTGGATGCGCACGCCGTTGGCGGACTGGATGCCGGCGGCCTGACGGTAGAAGTACTGCGAACTCGAGATCAACCGGGCCGGCAGCACCTCGTCGCGCACGCAGTGCTGGCGCCCGTACGCGTCGTCGAGGAATGCCTCGAGTGCGCGCACCCGCTGCTTGACGCCGGCCTCGATGCGCGACCACTCGTCGTACGCGATCACGCGGGGCACGGCGTCCAGCGGGAAGGGTCGTTCCTCGCCGGCGAAGTCGAACGTGACTCCCTGGGCCAGGTACGAGCTGGCGAGCGAATCGGTGCGACCCCGAAGCTCCTCCTGCGTCATCTGCGCGAGGGCCTGATAGAGCTCCCGATAGGCGGCACGCGATTCCGCCGCCGCGCCGGGATGGGCCGGCGCCCCGAACATCTCGTCGAACGCGGGGATGCCCGACGGGGTCTTGCGCGGCGCCAGCGTGGAGCCGTAGCCGTCGAACAGATCACCCATGCGACGAGCCTAATGCGGGGTGTGTTGCGGGGGGATTTCCGGCATCGATGGCCGGACGGACGCCGGGCGCATCACTCCTCACTCCGAGCGTCACCGTTTCGTCATCGGTAGCCGCCGCCACGGACGCCGCGCGCGCGTAGCCTCTACCTGTGACCGTCTCAGCGCGACGACGAGCTCCTGCCGAGCGCTCGTCACGGGCCTCGTCCGGCATCGCGGCACCCCTGACGTGGGTCGCGGGGGTGGCCGCTGTCGTGCTCGGGGCGGGGATCGGTGAGCTGGCGGCCGGACTTCTGGCTCCGGCATCCAGTCCTGTCGCTGCCATCGGCTCGGCCCTGATCGACATCGCACCGACGTGGGCGAAGGATGCCGCGATCGCGCTGTTCGGCACCGCCGACAAGATCGCGCTCGTGGTGGGCATCGCCATCGTCATGCTGGGCGTGGCGGCACTGGCCGGGTGGCTGCAGGCGCGGACGCCCCCGTGGGGCGTCATCGTCGCCGCCGGCCTCGGCGTCGGCGGGGCGGTCATCGCGGCCACGCGACCCGCCGCCGGCCCGCTCGCGTGGGCCCCGGCCGCCGTGGCGGGTGCCGTCGCCGCGACGACGCTGTGGCTGCTCATCCGATCGCTGCAACGCACCGCGACCACGACCTCCGCCACCGTCACGACCACCGGCGTCACGACCACCGGCGTCACCTCGGACGCCGCCGACACGGGCCCTGCCTCGGAATCGGATCCGCGGGAGCGGACGGATGCCACGACACCCCGCTCCGCCGAGGCCACAGGCGGCGCGTCCGAACCCGGGGCCGCGGCAGCGGATCCGAGATCGCGGCCGAGCCGTCGCGCGTTCTTCGCATGGGCGGGAGCCGCCGCTGTGGCCGGTATCCTCGCGGCGGCGGTCGGCGGCATCCGGAGCACCGCATCGGCCGGAGTGACCGCGGCGCGGAGAGCGCTGCGGCTGCCGGCCGCGGCGACCGAGGCGTCCCCCGTCCCGCCGGCGGCCGAGCTGGGGATCCCCGGACTGGCGCGCGTGGTGACCCCGAACGACCGGTTCTACCGCATCGACACCGCACTCATCGTGCCCGAGGTCGATCCTGCGGACTGGCGGCTGCGCGTGCACGGCATGGTCGCCGAAGAGTTCGAGCTCACGTGGGACGAGCTGCTCGCGCTTCCGCTGCAGGAGAGCTGGACGACCCTCGCGTGCGTGTCGAACGAGGTCGGCGGCACGCTCATCGGCAGCGCGCTGTGGCTCGGCTATCCCGTGCGCGAGCTCCTCGCGCGGGCGCGGCCCGACGCGGACGCCGACATGGTGCTGTCGCGGTCGATCGACGGGTTCACGGCATCCACTCCCCTCGAGGCGCTCACCGACGCCCGTGATGCGGTCCTCGCGGTCGGGATGAACGGCGAACCGCTGCCGCTGGAGCACGGCTTCCCGGCGCGCATGGTGGTTCCCGGCCTCTACGGGTACGTGTCGGCCACCAAATGGGTGGTCGAGCTCGAGGTCACCCGCTTCGACCGCGCGCGGGCGTACTGGACCGATCGCGGGTGGTCCGAACGCGGGCCGATCAAGCTGCAGTCGCGCATCGACGTTCCCCGCAAGGCCCAGGGTCTGAGCGCCGGCGAGACGGTGATCGCGGGTGTCGCGTGGCACCAAGGGATCGGGGTCGCCGGAGTCGAGGTGCAGGTGGACGACGGACCGTGGCAGGAGGCGACGCTGGCCAGCGCCATCTCGGATGACACGTGGGTGCAGTGGAGCATGCCGTGGACGGCCGAAGCGGGGGCGCATCTGATCCGCTGCCGTGCCACCGGCAAGGACGGCGAGCGACAGACTCCGACGCGCGCATCACCCGCTCCGGACGGCGCGACCGGTTGGCACGAAAGGCACGTCGAGGTGTTCTGAGATTTGGTCTGACCAGGCAAAAGTCGGCGGTGTACGATGCGGGTGGGGTTCAGTTCCTGGGGAGGGCCTGCCCCCTGGCCTCGTGGGGAGGAACTGTGCCTGATCCGCTCGAGACGCTCGTCGCGCGTCTGCTCGATCATTCGATCATCGACGAGGAGACCGGCAGGCGACGCCTGCCACCCGAACGTGAGCTGGGCGACGCCCTCGGCATGAGCCGCGGGACGCTGCGCGAGCAGCTCGCGGTGCTGGAGCGTCTCGGGTTCCTCCACCGCACGCAAGGGCGCGGGACGTACCTCGAGACGCCTTCCTTCGGCTTCGTGCGGACGTACTTCGGGATCGCGCATTCGCTCGGATATCTCACCGACGCGCACGTCGCCGACTCCCGCGAGCTGATCGAGGCAGCGGTGGCCGAGACGGCCGCACGCCGGGCCACCGACCAGCAGATCGCCGGGCTGCGCGACTCTGTCGATCGCATGGTGACCGGCGAGGCCCTCGGAGATCTGGCCATGGTCCACGCGGCCGATGCGGACTTCCACCGCCGGCTGCTGCGGATCATCGACAACCCCATCCTGGAACTGCTGCAGGAGGGACTGCGGCGATCCCTCCAGCAGGACATGCGTACGCGCCGATTGTCGGTCTCGCCCGGAAGCACCGGGGAGGCGTTCGATCGCGCCCATGCCGAGATCGTCGATGCGATCGCAGCGCATGATCCGGATGCCGCCCGCCTGGCGATGCGGCGTCACTTCGAGGTGGCGGGGGGCATGGCCTCGGCCTCGAAGCCTTCCTGAACGGCAGCACCGTTCCGGACCGACGGACAAGTCTGCTGGTGTGTCAGCCCGCGAGCACCACGCGCAGCTGCTCGACGGCCCAGTCGAGCTCGGTCGCCCGCACCACCAGCGGCGGCGCGATGCGGATCGTCTGCCCGTGCGTGTCCTTAACGAGGACGCCGCGCGCGATGAGCCGCTCCGCGACTTCGCGCCCCGTGCCGATGACCGGGTCGATGTCGACGCCTGCCCACAGCCCCGCCACGCGCACGGCGGTCACGCCGTGGCCGACGAGCTCGCCGAGCTTGGACTCGAGGTGCTCGCCGAGGAGCTTCGCACGACCCTGGAACTCGCCGCTCTGCAGCATCTCGACCACGCGCAGGCCGACGGCCGCCGCCAGCGGGTTGCCGCCGAACGTCGACCCGTGCTCGCCGGGCCGGATGACACCGAGCACGTCGCGGTCGGCGACGACGGCGGAGAGGGGAAGGATGCCGCCGCCCAGCGCCTTGCCGAGCAGATACACGTCGGGCACCACGCCCTCGCGGTCGCACGCGAAGGTCTCGCCCACGCGGCCGAGCCCGGACTGGATCTCGTCGGCGATCATCAGGACGTTGTGAGCGGTGCAGATCTCGCGGACGGCGCGGAGATACCCCTCGGGAGGCAGCACGACGCCGGCCTCGCCCTGGATGGGCTCGATGAGGACGGCGGCGGTCTCGGGCGTGATCGCCGCTTCGATCGCGGCGGCATCGCCGAAAGGCACGCCGACGAAGCCCGGCGCGAACGGGCCGAAGTCGCCACGCGCATCAGGGTCGTCGCTGAATCCGACGATCGTCGTCGTGCGGCCGTGGAAGTTGCCGTGCGCGACGACGATGGCCGCGGCATCCGGAGTGATCCCCTTCACGCGGTAGCCCCACGCCCGCGCGACCTTGATAGCGGTCTCGACCGCCTCGGCGCCGGTGTTCATGGGCAGCACGAGCTCCTTGCCGCACAGCGCGGCGAGCGCGGCGGCGAAGGGGCCGAGCCGGTCGTTGTGGTATGCGCGGCTGGTGAGTGTCAGTCGGTTCAGCTGCTCTTGCGCGGCGGCGAGGAGAGCCGGATGCCCGTGTCCGAAGTTGAGCGCGGAGTAGGCCGACAGCAGATCGAGGTACCGCTTGCCCTCGACATCCGTCACCCACGCGCCCTCGCCGCGTGAGATCACGACGGGAAGCGGGTGGTAGTTGTGTGCGACGTGCTCTTCTTCGCCGGCGATGATGCGGATCATCGCGGTGTCGAGGGTGGCGTGCGAGGGGGTCATGATGCTCCTGTCAGCGCCGCAGCTCGAGGGTGCAGCACTTGATGCCGCCGCCGCCGAGCAGCAGCTCGGACAGGTCGACCAGCACGGGGTTGTAGCCGCGCTCACGCAGCTGGGCCTCGAAGCCCTTCGCGCGCGGCGAGATGATCACGTTGAGGCCGTCGCTGGCCGAGTTGAGGCCGAAGACGGCCCCGTCGGCGTCGGCTACGCGGATGGCGTCGGGGTAGCGCTCGGCGAGGATCGCCTGGCTGCGCTCGTCGAACGCGCCCGGCAGGTAGGCGATGTTCGCACGCTCCACGCCGCCTGGGCCCTCGACGGGGTCGAGGACGGAGATGGCGGTGTCGAGGTGGTAGAAGCGCGGATCGACCAGGTTGAGGCTCACGACCTCCTTGCCGAAGACATCTGCGAGCTCGCGGTGGCTGTCACCGGTGGAGCGGAACCCGGTGCCGGCGAGGATCGTGTCGCCGACGAGCAGGAAGTCGCCCTCCCCCTCGTTCACCTCGACCGGCTCGGCGACCTCGAACCCGTTCGCCCGGAACCACTCCATGAAGGCGGGGCCCTCGGGCACGCGCTCCTGGAACCGGAACTTGGCGCCGTACGCGACGTTGTCGATGACGAACCCGCCGTTGGCGGTGTAGACCATGTCGGGCAGACCCTCGATCGGGTCGATCAGGTGCACTTCGTGGCCCAGCTCGATGTAGGTGTCGTACAGCTTCTGCCACTGCTGCACCGCGAGCGCGGTGTCGGTCGGGTTCGCCGGCTCCATCCACGGATTGATCGTGTAGCTCACCGTGAAGTGCTCGGGACGGCACATGAGGTAGCGGCGGTGCTGCTGGATCCGCGCCGCTCCGGTGGCGGTGGTGGTCGAGGCGCCGGGCGCGGTGTCGTGGGTGGACATCTGTCTCCTTGCGAACGTGCGGCGGACGCTGTCCAGAGGCCCGGCGGCCCTTCGACCCGCCGCTCATGCGCTGCGGGGAAGGGTGCGATTCGGGCACGCCGCACTCATTCTCTCACGATGCCTGTGCACCTCCTGGGAATGCGCGCGCCGGATGCCTCGGCTCAGTCGGCCGCGGTCACCACCACCTTGCCCGCCGTGTGGCCGGCGGCGACGTGCGCGAGGGCGGCGCGTGCCTGGTCGAACGGGAATGTCCGCTCGATGACCGGACGGACGCGGCCGGCCACGACGTGCGCGGCGAGCTGCGTCAGCACGCCGGTATCGGTCGCCGCCACGAACGCGCGCAAAGGCCGCCGCGAGCCGATCGACATCAGCGCCGCCCGGAGGATCCGGCCCATCGGCCCGAGGATGCGACCACCCTCTCCCGCGACCAGCGCGACCGTGCCGCCATCCCGTACGAGGTTCTGGAGGGTGCGCAGCGGCGCTGTTCCTGCGATGTCGATGACAGCGTCGAACGAGCCCGGCGCAAGCTCCGGCGAGCCGGGCTGCACCTGCCGGTAGTCGAACGAGCGGGTGGCGCCGAGCCCCTCGACGAGCGCACGGTTGCGGTCACCGCACAGCGCCCACACCTCTGCTCCGCGCAAGGCGGCGAGCTGCACGGCGAAGGTGCCCACACCGCCCGAGGCGCCGATCACGAGCACACGTCGAGTGGACCCGCCGACGCCGGCCAGGTCGAGCGCCTGCCACGCCGTGCCGCCGGCGATCGGAAGCGTCGCCGCGAGCTCCGGGGCGAGGTCGGCCGGCCGCCGCGCGAGGCGCTTCGCCGGAGCGAGTGCGAAGCGCGCCAGCCCGCCGCCACCGGGGAGCTCCGTGAAGACCTCGTCGCCGACCGCGAACCCCGTGACTCCGTCACCGATCGCGACGACGGTGGCGGCGACATCCATCCCGCGCACCGGCTGCTTCGGACGGCGCAGCCCGAACGCCGCACGCACGAGCCGGGGCTCGCCCCGCATCACCCGCACGTCGCCGTTGTTGAGGGCCGTGACGCGCGGGCGCAGCAGCACCTCGTCCCGGCCCGGGGTGGGCACGGCAGCCTCTTCGAACACGACGGCGTCGGGCTCGCCGTAACGGTCCTGGCGCCACGCGGGCATCGTGCGGGTCTCGGTCTGAGCGTGTGCGGTCATGTCATTCCTCCGGGTACTGGAAGACGTCGTCGAGGCCGGCCCCGAAGACGCGGGAGATCTGGAAGGCGAGCTCGAGCGTGGGCGAGTACTTGCCCTGCTCGATCGCGATGAGGGTCTGGCGCGTGACGCCGATGCGCCCCGCGAGATCGGCCTGCGTGAGCCCGGCGGACTCCCTCAGCGACCGGATGGAATTGGTCACGCGCGTGGGCTTGACCATCAGACGAGGCCTCGCCGGTAGGCGATCACGCTGGCGATGCCGCCCACGGCGAAGGAGACGGCGAAGCCGAAGAACATCGTGTTGGCGATCCAGAACCAGTCCGCCTCGAAGGCGCACAGCACGAGGACTCCGAGCCCGGCGATCACCATGAACGCTTGGCCGACCCGCGTCGACATGTGCGAGATGTCACGATCGCGCTGATCCGACTTGCCCACCTCGTCGGGATTCTTGAGGCCGGCGAGCATGCCCCACACGATGCTCAGGACGATGGCGCCGACGATGCTCCCGCCGATCGTCCACAGCATGATCGGCACCCAGTCGACCTCGGTGAGCGGACCGCCACCCGCCTGCTGCAGCACGACGACCACGTACGCCGTCATCGCGATGAACGTCGCGATCAGGCTCGACCACAGGTTGCGCTCTTCATAGACCATCGGCCTGACCTTTCGAGTAAAAGATTCTTGACACGGACGATATCCCGCCGTTGCGCGTTGTGTCAAGAATTTTTTACACGCCCGGATGCCGTCAGCCCGGTGCCGGCTCCCGGAGCGTGGAACGATGGCCGCATGACCTCCGACACCGCTGCGATGCTCCGTGCCGTTCCCTCGCTGGTCGGCTCCCCTCCACCGCTCGACCTCGCCGAGCTGCCACCCACGCCGGAAGAGCTCTTCCTGCAGTGGCTCTCGATCGCGCTGGACGCGGGTATCGCCGAGCCTCTCGCCATGACGGTCGCGACGGTGGACGCGAACGGGATGCCGGACGCCCGGGTGCTCATTCTCAAGGACGTCGGCCCGGAAGGCTGGGCCTTCGCCTCGGAGCGCTCGAGCGAAAAGGGACAGCAGCTCGCAGCCGCTCCCGCCGCGGCGCTGTCGTTCTGGTGGCAGCCGCAGATGCGCGCCGTCCGCGTACGAGGCGCCGTCGTCGAAGCCGAGCCGGAAGAGAGCGCTGCAGATCTTGCGCGCCGCCCCGCCGAGGTGCGCGCGACCCTGCCCGACGGCGAGTGGGTGCTGTGGCGCGTCGTGCCCGACCACATCGAGTTCTGGCAGGGCTCCCCCGACCGTCGCCACCTGCGGCTCGCCTATGACCGCGCAGGCGACGGATGGAAGATCGTACGACCTCAGGCCTGAAACGACGCACCGGCGCTCCCCCACGGGAGCGCCGGTGCGCCGTCGCGTGATCTCCTACTCGGCGCCGTCCTGGAACAGGCGCGGGGCGAAGTCGATCAGGTTCTGCTGCCACACATCCCATCCGTGCGGTCCGACGGTCACGCCGTTGAACTCGTACTCGATGCCCAGCTGATCCAGCACCGGCAGGGAGTTGATCACCGAACCGTAGGTGAAGTCGGTGATGTCACCCGTGTAGAGCCGGTACAACTCGGTTCCGGCGTTGATGGCCGCGGCATCCACACCAGCCGTGCCGCCGAAGCCCGCTGCAAAGGTGCCGATCCATGCGAACTCACCGGGGTGCGCCTTCAGGACCGAGACCGTGCGCGCACCACCGGCTGACAGGCCCGCGAGCGCCCGATCGAGGGGATCGCTGCTGATGTTGTAGCGCTCCTCCGTCACGGGGATGACGTTCTCGAGCAGCTCCCTCGGGTAGTTGCTGACGTTGCCGTTCGGCATCACGACGACCATCGGCTCGATCGCGCCGTCGATCGACAGGTTGTCGAGGATCTGACGCGCGCGCCCGACCTCGACCCAGTCGGTCCAGCTCTGCCCGCCGCCGTGGTTGAGCACGAACACCGGGTAGGGCTCGGCACGCTCGGGGTCGTACCCCGGCGGGGTCCACACGTAGGCGCTGCGCTCCTGACCGGCCACCGTGCTCTGGTACGTCATGACCTCGAGATCGCCGCCCTGGCCTTCGGGAACGTCCGCGAGCAGCCGTGATCCCTCACCCGGGACGAGGAACGTGCTCCACGCGGGCTCGGACGTCACCTTGGTGGGGTTGGACGTGTCCTTCACCGACTGGCGATCGACGATGAGCCGGTAGTGGTAGAACTTCTCCTCGAGCGGTCCGACGGTCGCGCGCCAACGGTCGCCGACCTTGTTCATCTCCACACGCAGCCAGCTTCCGCCCGGAGCCCAGTTCGCCCACACCGAGACGTACTCGGCATCCGCGAAGTCGGTCGTGGTCTCGAAGGTGACGAATCCGTCCTCGCTGAGCCACGGGGTGGGCGTGGTGCCCGGCGCCGGAGGCTCGAACCGCTCGGTGAGGGCCGTGTGCCCCTCGCTCATCGCGGGGTCCGACGGGGCGTCCGTGAACAGCCGCGGAGCGAAGTCGATGAGGTTCTCCTGCCACGCGTTCCAGTTGTGCCCGGCATCCGGATTGACGCCGTCGAACTGGTACTCGAGTCCCGCGGCGTCGAACTTCTGCAGCGAGTCGAAGACACGGTTGTACGCGGAGTCCGTCTTGTTGCCGACGTAGATGCGGACCAGGTCGGTGCGGTCGTTGATCCGGGACACCGTCTTGGCGTCCAGGTCGCCGATCTGCTCGAACATGCTTCCGGAACCGAAGATCCCGACGGACTCGAACTCGCCCGGGTGATCGCGAAGCACTGCGAACGACTGACCGCCGCCCATCGACAGGCCGGCGAGCGCGCGGTGGTTCTTCGATGGCGACACGTTGTAGGTGCTCTCGACCGCGGGAACGATGTTCTCGAGCAGCTCGGTGGTGAAGTCCGGCACGTTGCCGTTGCCCATCACGACGAGCATGTCCTGGATCTGCCCCGACAGCCACAGGTTGTCGAGGATCTGCTCGGCGCGGCCCACGTCGACCCAGTCGCGATGGCCCTGACCACCGCCGTGCTGCAGGTAGAGGACCGGCAGCTTCTTGCCCCGGTCGGCGTGCGTCGGGGGCACCCACACGAGCGCCTCACGCTGCTCGCCCGCGACGGTGCTGTCGTAGGTGAGCGTCTCGATGCTGCCCGCCGCTTCCGGGGCATCCGCCAGCAGAGCCGCCGATTCGCCCGGGATGAAGAAGGTGCTCCACTCCGGCTCCGAACCGACGCTGGTCGGGTTGCTCGTGTCCTTGAGGACCTTGCTGTCGTCGCCCGTGACCTGGTAGTAGTACAGGCCGGGCTCGAAGGGCCCGTATGTGGCCGTCCAGTTGGCCCCGCTGCGCTGCAGGCCGATCTGGGCCCAGTTGTGGGACGGACCGAAGTTGCCCTCGACGACCACCTGCGACACCGGACCCACTGCGGTCTCGACCGCGGCGTTGGGCACCGCGATGCGGAGGTATCCGTCGTCCTGAACCGCGATCCAGGGGTCGGCCGCGGCGGCGGGCGCTGCTGCCGTGAGGCCTGCGAGCGCCAGAAGCGCGGCCGTCAGCAGGGCGACCGGTCCTCGCGTTCTCCCGAACCGGCGCGTACGCCGGATCTCGGATGTCATAACCATCGATTCCTCGTCTCGTGTGAGTAGACCGGCTCGACGAGCGATCGATCGCCCGCGGGCCGGAGAGGTGGAAGACGATTCACGACGTTGCGGCACCACCTTCATTTACAACGTCGTAAATTGCCGTACGCCGACACTCTGGCAAGGTCTGGACGAGCGGTCAAGAGGCAATATGCAACGTTGTCACTCCACACCGTCCGGACTCAGCCGTCCGGATGCGCACCGATTTACAACGTCGTAAACATTCTCTTTACAACGTCGTAAACCGTGGCTAGCCTGGCGACGTCGGAGCCCGCGTCGAGGCGCACGACGGCTATTCAAGGAGGAACAGCAATGAGCGTTTTCCAACGGAGTAATCACACTGGGGAGGCCCCGGGTGCGGTCGTCGCCCGTCGGCGCCATCAGCTCGTGAAGCCCTTCACGGCTCTCGGGCTGGCTGCGGTCATGGTGCTCGGCACCGTGCCGCTGACCGCCCAGGCCGCGGATCCGACACCGGGGCCGACCGTCTACGCGGACCCGAGCTCGCCGACGGGCTACACGGGGCACTTCGTGTACTACAACCCCGACGCGACGAGCGTGCGCTTCGTCGCCGACATCCTGCTGCGCAACTGGGCCGACCTGACGGACCCGACGGTCTACCAGCCGTCGCAGTATCAGCCCGGCCTCATGCGCGGCGGCGGCGGCTACGACGTCCAGATGACCAACGTCGGGAACGGCTACTGGGAGATCGACGTGCCGCTCGCGGCCGGCGCGAACCAGTACTGGTTCTACGTCGACAACAACACGAACAACTGGGTCGCCGACCCGGCGAACTCGCCGATCTTCGCGCCGGACGGGATCACCGGCACGGCACGGCGTGCGTTCAACAAGGTGTTCGTGCCTTACGACGCCGAGAAGCAGAACTTCGAGCCCCTCGCCGCGCGCCAGATCGAGCTTCCCCGTGAGGACTCCGCGAAGGGCGCGTGGAGCTACGTCGAGGTCCCGGGTCTGCCCCCGCTGGGCGGCACCATCCCGCGCACCATCGGGGTGTACCTGCCGCCGGACTACGACCCCGACCGCGCTGAGCCGTACCGGACGATCTACATGCAGCACGGGGGCGGTCAGGACCAGTCCGACTGGATGAACATGGGCAACGTCCCGGTCATCATGGACAACCTGCTCGATGACGGAACCACCGAGCCCGCGGTCGTCATCACCACGAACACGAACTCCCTCGGACCGGTCGGGAGCCAGGCTGTCCTCGGCGACGCGTACCCCAACCTGCGCAACGTCGTGATCCCGTTCGTCGAGGCCAACTACAACGTCTCGACCGACGCGATCGACCGGGCCTTCGCGGGCCTGTCGGCCGGTTCCGCCGTGACCCAGAACCTGATCCGAGACGATGCCGACCAGTTCGGGTACTACGGCCCCTGGAGCGGCGGCGCGAGCGTCCCCGCTTCGACGCCGGACCTGCTCTACCCGTACATCCACTTCGGCGGCGGCGCTTGGGACTTCGGTCTTCCCAACCCGAACACGGTGGCGAACCTCGACAACGTCGGGTTCATCGAGAACACGACGGTCGCCGGTGCGCACGACTTCAACGCCTGGAACCAGCTGTTCTCGATCTGGGCACGTGACTATCTCTGGCACCCCGAGGCGTTCATCCAGGACGAGATCGGGCAGCTGAAGGCCAACGTCGCGGCGACGGGCCTGAACGGGGGCAACAAGAACGCCCTCACGGTCAAGCTCGAGCAGGCGCTGAAGCTCGTCGTCAAGGGAGACAGCACCGGTGCCCTCGAGGTGCTGGATGGCTACGTCACGCAGGTGAGCGAGTTCCAGGCAGCCGGCAAGGTGACCGCGGAGCAGGCGACCGGGCTCACAGCGCTGGCCGCCCAGATCACGTCCAACCTGAGCCACTGGCTGGAGTGACCTCCCGCTGAAGGGGGCTGCGAGGACGCGTTCCGACAGCCCTCTTCGGGTGGGCAGGAAATGACGGATGCCTCGATCCGACGCATGAGTCGGATCGAGGCATCCGTCGTCCCTGTGCGAGACGCCGATCGCGGGGCTAGACGCCGATCGCGGGTGGCGGGGCTGTCGAGTCCCGCTCCACGAGGCGCGTCGCGAGCTCGATCCGCGTGACCGCGGGCGGCACGTCATCGAGGAGCTGGAGCACCATGCGGGTGGCCTGCTCCGCCATCTCGCGCAGCGGCTGATGAATCGTCGTCAGCCGGGGGCTGGCCAGTCCGGCGATCGCAAGGTCGTCGAAGCCGACGACCGCCAGGTCGCGGGGCACGTCGACGCCCATCGCCTGGGCCGCATGCAGGACTCCCAGCGCCTGCAGGTCGTTCCCCGCGAAGATCGCCGTCGGCGGATGCGGCAGCCGCAGCAGATCCCTGGCGTGCCGCTCCCCGCCTTCTCGCCGGAAGTCGCCGTACCGGATCCACCCGGGCTCGATCTCGAGCCCCGCGGATGTCATCGCCGCGCGGTACCCGTCCAGGCGCGCGAGTGCGCACATGACGTCCTCGGGACCCGTGATAGCAGCGATGCGGCGATGGCCGAGCTCGAGCAGGTGCCTTGTGGCAGCCAGCCCGCCCGACCAGTTGGCCGAACCGACAGAGGGGATGCCGGGCGCCGGGTCGCCGGCGGGATCGATGATGACGAACGGGATGCCGCGCGCATCGAGCATCGCTCGCTGCACAGGCGAGATGCCGGCGAAGAGCAGGATGATGCCGGTCGGCCCGCGGCGCACGACGGAGTCGAGCCACTCCGGACCGGGGGCCTGTCGATCACCCGTCACGGAGAGAGTGATCGCGAGTCCGACGTCGGCCGCGCTCTCTCGGACGCCTTCGATGATCGCCAGTGCCCAGTCGCCGTCGAGTTCGTGCAGGACGACTTCGATGTACTCGCGTCGCTTCCTGCTCTTTCGCCGGCGATACCCGTTCGTGCGGAGGCTGTCCTCGACCAGCGCCCGCGTCGCGGACGAGACGTCGGAGGCGCCGTTGAGCACCTTCGAGATCGTCGTCATCGACACCCCGGTCTGGGCTGCGATCTCTTTGAGGGTCACCCGCTGATTGCGAGTCATGTCGCCCCCCGCATCACTCGAGCGTCAGCACCGTCCACGAGACGGGGGGAAGGGTGATGTGAACGGTCCCCTCGCCGATGTCGACCGACGTGTTCTGCCTCGGTCGCACACGGTCAGGGTCCTCGAGCGTGTTCGCCGCATGGATGTCGTCGTCGAAGACCGACGTGGCCTCCGCCCGCGAGACGCCGCCGAGGGCGAGGGTGTCGATCTCGAGCGTCACCTCATCGGTCAGGCTCCGGTTGACGGCGAAGACCGTGGTGCCGCCGCCGTTCGCGTCGTGCGTCGCCACGGCGTCCACGAGCGGGACGGCGCCGTAGAGCTCGGTGTCGTAGGTGGGACTGTCGAGTTTCAGCTCGAGTGCGACGTCCCGCGCGTGCGTGGAGGTGAGCGAGAAGGGGAAGAAGGTGGTCTGGCGCCAGGCCGGCCCGCCCGGCTCCGTCATGATCGGCGCGATGACGTTGACCAGCTGAGCCAGGCTCGCCGCCGTGACCCGATCGGCATGGCGGATGAGCGAGATCATCAGGTTGCCGAAGACGACGGCATCCATCACCGAATAGGAGTTCTCGAGCAGGCGCGGTGCGACGGGCCAGTTGTCGACATCCGTGATCCGCTCCACCTCCTGGTAGCGGGACTGGTACCAGACGTTCCACTCGTCGAACGAGATGTTGATGGACTTGTCGCTGCCCCGGACCGCCTTGACGTGGTCGGCCGTCGCCACGACGGCCTCGATGAAGCGATCCATGTTGACGGCGGAAGCCAGGAAGCTCCCGTAATCCTCGCCCTTGGGCTCGTAGTAGGCGTGGCACGAGATGTAGTCGACGTTGTCGTACGTCTTCTCGAGGACGACCCGTTCCCACTCCCCGAACGTCGGCATCTGCGCGCTCGAGCTGCCGCAGACCACGAGCTCGAGGTCGGGGTCGATCTGCCGCATGGCGCTCGCCGTCGCTCCGGCGAGCTGTGCGTACTCCTCGGCCGTGCTGTGGCCGAGCTGCCACGGACCGTCCATCTCATTGCCGAGGCACCACATCCGGATGTTGTGGGGCTCGGGGTGCCCGTTGGCGACCCGCTGATCCGACAAGCGCGTCCCGGAGCGGTGATTGGCGTACTCGAGCACATCGAGAGCGTCCAGCACACCGCGGGTTCCGAGATTGACCGCGTACATCATCTCGGCGTCGACCTTCTCCAGCCACGTCGCGAACTCGTCGAGCCCGATCTCATTCGTCTCGGTCGAGTGCCAGGCCAGATCCAGTCGCCGTGGCCGTTCCTCGCGAGGTCCGATGCCGTCCTCCCAGCGGTAGCCCGAGACGAAGTTGCCGCCGGGGTACCGGATGGTCGAGACACCGAGCTCCTTGACGAGCTCGACCACATCGGCGCGGAAGCCGTGCTCGTCGGCCGTCGGGTGCGACGGTTCATGGATGCCGTCGTACACGCAGCGGCCGAGGTGCTCGACGAACGAGCCGAAGAGGCGCCGATTGACGACTCCGACCTCGAAGTGCGGATCGATGGTGAGGTGTGCGCGGATCATGCTTCTCTTCCAGGGCAGACGGAACGGGGACGAGGGTGGGCGGGCCGGCTCACTTGAGGCTTCCGATCGCGAGCCCGCCCTGCCAGTACTTCTGCAGCGTCAGGAAGGCGATGATCAGCGGGATCACCGAGACGAGAGAGCCGAGCACGATGATGCTCCACAGGCTCTGCCCGCCCGCCGCGCCGTACGTCGATGCCGTGGACTGCCACAACCCGATGCCCACGGTCACGGGGAAGAGGCGGTTGTCGGACAGCATGACGAGCGGGAGGAAGTAGTTGTTCCACGACGCCACGACAGACAGCAGCAGCACCGTCACGATCGCCGGGCGCAGGAGGGGCAGCGCCACCACGAAGAAGGAGCGGAACTCCCCTGCTCCGTCGACGCGGGCGGCGTCCAGGAGCTCGTCGGGCACCGAATCGCGCGCGTAGACGTTCATGAGGTACACGCCGAACGGATTGAGCAGCGACGGCAGGATCACGGCCCAGATCGTGTTGGTCCAGCCGACCTGTGCGAAGAGCACGAACGTCGGGATCACGAGCGCCGTCGTGGGCACCATCACGGCGCCGAGCAGGATGGCGAACGAAAGGCTGCGCCCCGCGAAGCGGTACTTCGCGAAGCCGTAGCCGGCGAGCACCGACAGCACCGTCGCCCCGACGCCGCCCACGATCGCGTACAGGGCGGAGTTCCCGAGCCAGCGCGCGTAGATCCCGCCGCCGTAGGTGAACAGATCGATGAAGTTCTGGACGTAGTTGATGTCGGAGGCGAACCAGAGCGAGCTTCCGCCTCCGAACAGGCCGGCCGAGCTCTTCGAGCTGTTCACGATGACCCACCAGAAGGGGATGAGGAAGTAGATCATCAGCAATGCCAGCACGATGTTCAGCGAGATGCGTCCGCGGGTCCGGGGGGCCCGCCTGCGCTCGATGAGGTTGCCCGACGTCCGGCGCGTGACGATGCGCTCGGTGGGTGTGACGCTCATGAGAAGATGCTCCCTCGCTTGCGAGTGGCGAACAGGAAGATGTACACGCAGAGGAACACGACAGCGCCCAGGGCGAACGAGATCGCCGAGCCGTAGTTGTAGTTCGCCAGCGAGAAGGCCTGCTGATAGGCGTACATGTTCGGGGTGAAATCGTCGGGGATGGCTCCCGCGGCGAGCTGTTGGAGGATCTTCGGCTCGTTGAAGAACTGCAGTGTGCCGATGAGGGCGAAGACGAGGATCAGCAGGAGCGCCGGTGCCAGCAGCGGGATCTTGATCCGCAGGACGATCTGCCACTGCGATGCGCCGTCTATGCGCGCCGCTTCGTACAGGGTCGGATCGATGCCCTGCAGCGCGGCGTACAGGATGATCATGTAGTAGCCGGCCCATTGCCACGTGACGATGTTGAGCAGTCCGTAGAAGATCAGGCCGCGACTCAGGAAATCAGGGGCCGTCGCGCCGAATGTTTCGAAGAGCTCCGCGAGCGGACCGAAGTTGTCGCTGTACAGGAACCCCCACATCAGGGCGCCGATGACTGTCGGGATCGCGTACGGCATGAAGATCATGAGGCGCGAGAACCGTGCGAAGCGCGAGACGACGATGTCGAGCATCAGAGCGATCGCGAGCGAGACCGCCATCTGCAGCGGGATGAGCACCAGCGAGAAGCGGATGACGAACCACACGCCATCGAGGAAGGACGGGTCGGTGAACGCCTTGGCGTAGTTGCCGAACAGGACGAACCGCGTCCCGCCGATCAGCGACTTCTGGAACAGGCTCAAGTAGAGGGCGAAGCCGATCGGCAGCACGAGGAAGGCCAGGAAGACGATCGCGAACGGACCGACGAAGAGCCAGCCGGTGCGATTCTGGCGTGCGTTGGTCGAGCGCCGGTGCCCCTTCTTCGTCAGGGGACTTGCTGTTGAGGCAGTCATGATTTCTCCGGGTAGGTGAAGGGATGGCCGAGGGCCGGCCCGCGTGAGCACGGACCGGCCCCTGGCATTCAGGTCACTTGACGGTGAACCCCTGTTCCTCCGCGTAAGCCACGACCGCTTCCTGCAGGGCGTCCGCGGCTTCCGAGCCGGTTGCGGAACCCTCGTTGATACGGGCGATCTGCTCCGTGAGCTGCGAGTAGTAGAACTGCCCGATCGGCGTGTAGGTCATGCCCTCGTAGGCGTTCGCCGCTGGCACGTACACCTCCTTGTTGGCCTGCTGGCCGTCGAAGAAGGGCACCTCGTAGTCGAGGAACTCCGGCGACTCGAGCACGTCGACGTTCAGCGGGAAGATGATCTGGTTCTGCCAGCCGTCATCCAGCGAGGCCTGGTCCGCGTAGACGCCGAACGCGACCTTGGCGGCCAGCTCGGGGTCGCTCGCCTGGCTCGACACCGAGAACGCCGAGCCGCCCCAGTTGATCGCGATGGGGCTGTTCGCATCCCACTGCGGCATCGGAGCGACCGCCCAGACGCCGGCGTCCGCACCCTCGCCCACGCCCGCGCCCTGCAGGTAGCCAGGGGCCCACGCGGCAGAGAGGTACGTGGAGTAGTCGCCGCCGATGACGCCCGCGATGTACTCGGGGGTGAACTGGTCCTCGGTGCCGACGAGACCCTTCTCGACGAGGCCGCCCCAGTAGTCGAGGACCTCCTTGATCTCGGGGCTGTTGAGGTTGATCCCGATCTCGCCCTCGTTGGCGGGGTCGTACTCGAACGGCTGTGCGCCGTTCTGGTACATCAGCGCAGTGGTCGCTGCGGGCTGGTTCGCGGCGAAGCTTGCGAACACCGGGCCGCCGGCATCCTTCACTGCCTGCGCCGTCGTCTCGAACTCCTCCCACGTCGTCGGCGGAGTGACGCCGTACTGCTCGAAGATGTCAGTGCGGTAGATCATGCCCATCGGGCCGCCATCGACCGGAGCGCCGTAGATCCCCTCGCCGACCGAGACGTCCTTCCATGCGCCCTCGCTGAAGTTGTCCTTCACGTCCTCGTAACCGAGGTCGTTCAGCTCGACGAGGGCCTCTTGAGCCTGGAAGGTCGCGATGCGGTCCGCCTCGACCATCATGACGTCGGGCGCGCCGCTGCCTGCCGAGATGGCGGTCTGGAACTTGTCGTACGCGTCGCCTCCGGCGCCGGCGTTCGTCCAGCAGACCTGGACTTCGTCGTTCTGCTCGTTGAAGTTGTCGACGACGAGCTCCATGTTGGGATACCACGCCCACATGGTGACGACAGGCAGGTCTTCCTTGGGGATCGTGTTGGTGCAGTTCGTCGCGGCGTCGCCGCCACCACCATCGGCGTTGCCACCGTCGCCCCCGGGCGAGCAGGCGGCGAGGGCGCCGAGCATGGCGAGCGTCGTGACCGCAGTAAGGACGTGCTTCGTCTTCACTGGAGTTTCCTTTCGATTGCGGGACTTCTTCGTCGGTGCGCGACCGTCGCGAGAGTCAGCCGCTCGGGAAGCGGGCCGAAACTCGGGTTCGGTCTACAACGTTGTAGAACAACATTTGCAGACACCTTCCCACCGGGCGCACGCCACTGTCAAGACCATTCCGAAAAATCCTGAGGCGGTCGCGAAACTTCGCATTGCAACGATGTAGATTCGTCGGATGATGTTCGGCGAGGGAACCCGCCCGCCACCGCGATGTGGACGGCGGGCGCAGTAGAGTGAGACATCCACAGGGGAAAGCGGGAACGTCGATGGGACCGACGATGCACGACGTCGCCCGGGTGGCGGGCGTCTCGATCAAGACGGTCTCGAACGTCATCAACGACTATCCGCATGTGCGTCCAGGCACGCGCGATCGGGTGATCGAAGCCATCGAGCAGCTCGACTACCGACCCAACCTCTCTGCACGCGGTCTGCGATCGGGTCGCACGGGAGTCATCGGACTGGCCGTCCCCTCACTTCGCGAGAACTACTTCGCCGAGCTCGCCGACGCCATCATCCGCGCCGCCGAGAAGCGCGGGCTGGGGGTCATGGTGGAGCAGACCAGCGGTCATCGCGACGCCGAACTGCAGGCCGTGGCGAGCAGCCGGCCCCGGTTCCTCGACGGGCTGTTGTTCAGCCCCGTCAGCCTCGGCCAGGAGGATGCCGCAGCTCTGTCCGTCGACGGACCCCTCGTGCTCCTCGGCGAGCGGATCTTCGGCGGCCCGACCGACCACGTCACGATGCACAACATGTCGTCGGCGCAGGCTGCCGTGGAGCATCTTCTGTCGATCGGCCGGCGGCGCATCGCACTCGTGGGCGCCGATCTTCACGGCGGCGAAGAGCCCAGCTCGGCCAACCTGCGTCTGAAGGGCTACCTGCGCGCCCTCGAGCAGGCGGGGATCGAGCTCGATCCGACGCTCGTGCGCACGACGGAGATGTCGCGGTGGAACCGCGCCGGCGGTGCAGCGGCGGTCCACCTCATGGTTCGCGAGGGCGTCGCGTTCGACGCGGTCTTCGCACTCAGCGACACGCTCGGCCTCGGTGTGCTGCGCGCCCTCCGCGAAGAGGGCATCACCGTTCCGGACGACGTCGCCGTCATCGGCTTCGACAACATCGACGAGAGCAGGTACTCGGTGCCCTCGATGTCCACGGTCGACCCCGGCCGGGACGAGATCGCCGCGATCGCGGTCGACCGGCTCATCGAGCGGATCAACGAGAAGGGCGAGCGACGCCCACCCGAGACGTTCAAGCCCGACTTCCGCATCGTCGCTCGCGAGTCGACCGGGTTCGCGAGCGCCGACGACGAGTAGTCCGGGGCAGACCGGGGCCCCGAGTCGCTAGATGACGGCCTCCGACCACGGATCCGGGTTGCCGAAGCGGTGCGCGGTGATCGTCACCGACTGCTCGCGCAGGAACGGCAGCAGTTCCAGACGTCCCGCGGTCGTCACGTCGTTGTCGTAGACGGCCAGATCGGGGTCGCCCCCGGCCGCGCGCGAGAACTGCCCGTGGAGCGCAGCGACCGCCTCTGCAGAGCCGATCAGCCGCACGCGCGTCGGCCGGCGAGCGGGAACGCCGTCGGCCGTGGCAGCCAGGATGCCGGCATCCGTCGCGGTGATCCGCTCGAGCCACTGCGCGTCGGTCTCGACGAACACGTCGACGCCGAGGTCGCTCAGCACCCGCCGCACGGCGGCCGGCAGGCCGACCGGCGCGCTCAGCGTCAGGGCCGAGCCTGCCCGGACGCCGGCGACGACGGTCCGCAGCACCGCCTGCCAGGTCGCATCCCCGGTGGCCCGCAGGCCGACCGACGGGACCGGGCGATAGCGGAAGAGGTTGCGCTCGATGCCCAGTCCCGAGACATCCTTGACCTGGCCGAACTCGCGGTCCCACGCGATCGCGTCCGACAGCGCACCCCGCCGCAGCCACTCGAACGCCTCATAGTCCAGTGATGGCTGCGCGGCCTCGATGATCGCGGCGATGCGCGAGTCGAGTCCTCGCAAGTGCAGGGTCGCCGATGCCGCGCCGCCGGATGTCGCGCGCCACCGCCCGAGGCCGGCGAGGTAATTCGGTCCGCCGGCCTTCGTACCGGGTCCGACCGATGACCGCTTCCAGCCGCCGAACGGCTGCCGCTGCACGATGGCACCCGTGATGCCCCGGTTGACGTAGAGGTTGCCCGCCTCGACTCGGTCCAGCCACAAGGCGAGGTCATCGGGATTCTGCGTGTAGAGGCCCGCCGTCAGTCCGTACGCGACGGCGTTCTGCAGCTCGATCGCGTGCGGCAGCGACGAGGCGTGCATGACGCCGAGCACCGGCCCGAAGAACTCCTCATGGTGGAAGCGCGATCCCGGCTGCACGCCGGTGCGGATGCCCGGTGACCACAGTCGCCCCGTGAGCTCGGGATCGGCGTCGAGGCGGCGGGGCTCGATGAGCCACTTCTCGCCCTCGTCGAGGGTCGACAGCGCCCACTCCAGCTTGCCGCGCGGCGGTTCGATGACGGGTCCCACCTCGGCGAGCGGGTCGGTCGGCGGACCGACGCGCAGCGACGTGGCCGCGTCGACCAGCTGCCGCGCGAACCGACGGGAGTGCCCGACGGGTCCGACGAGGATCGCGAGCGAAGCGGCCGAGCACTTCTGCCCGGCGTGGCCGAACGCGCTCTTGACGAGATCGGACGCCGCCAGATCGAGGTCGGCCGACGGCATGACGATCATCGCGTTCTTGCCGCTGGTCTCTGCGAGCAGCGGCAGGTCGGGGCGCCACGACCGGAACAGCGCCGCTGTCTCCCACGACCCCGTGAGGATGACGCGATCGACGGCAGGATGCGAGATGAGCGCCTGCCCGAGGCCGCCCTCGTCGATGTCGACGAGAGCCAGCACATCGCGTGGCACTCCTGCCTGCCACAGCGCCTCGGCGACCACCGCCGCGCAGCGACGGGCCTGTGGCGCGGGCTTGAACACGACGCCCGAGCCCGCCGCGAGCGCCGCGAGCACGCCGCCGGCCGGAATGGCGATCGGGAAGTTCCAGGGCGGAGTCACGACGGTCAGCCGCGCCGGCTCGAAGACCGCACCGCTCACCCGGTCGAGTTCGCGCGCGGTGGCGGCGTAGTAGTTCGCGAAGTCGATGGCTTCGCTCACCTCGATGTCGGCCTCGGCGAAGACCTTGCCCGTCTCGGAGGCCGCGACCTCGATCAGCTCGCCGCGGCGCGCCTCTAGGGCGTGCGCGGCTTCGGCCAGCACCGCGGCGCGATCCGCGGCAGGGGTCGCGCCCCATGCGGCCGCGGCATCCCTCACCCGTGCCACGATCTGCTGCAGCTCGGGCTCGCCGGTCACCCGTGCGGCCGCGATGGTCGCGTCGCCTGCGCGGGACACGTCGATGCGGGACAGGATGCCGCGGGCCCATTCCCGATTCGCCGGCAGAGCCGGGTCGGTGTCGGCGGTGTTGCGGAAGCCCGGTGCGCCGGCGCGGCGGGCGGCCGTCTCGCGCGGCGCGAACACCGCGGTCTCGACGAAGGCCTCGCCGGCGAAGACCTGTTCCTCGACCGACGGCACGACCGGCGCGGTGTCGGCGCCGGTGTCGATGGTGGAGTCGACCGCGACGGCGGATCGGGCGATGCCGATCACCGCCTGCGTCAGTCCGGCGTCCTCCTCGGGGACGCCGCCGCGCAGCAGCCGCGCCCGCGCTCGCGGTGAATCGCCAGGCCCGACGGTGCGGTCCTGCGTGCGCCGGGGTCCGGTCGGCAGCGTGGCGTCGCCCGCACGCGCGAGCGACGCGAGGAACCGGTCGCGTTCACGCTCGAACATCGCCGGGTCCTCGGCGAGGTCGAACGCCGCCGAGAGGAAGTTCTCGCTCGAGGCGTTCTCCTCCAGGCGCCGCACGAGGTAGCTGATGGCGACGTCGAACTCGTCGGGGCGCACGACCGGCACGTACAGCAGCACGTGCCCGACCTCGCGCGACACCGCGGCGACCTGGCCCTGAGCCATCCCCAACAGCATCTCGAACTCGACATCCCGCCGCACGCCGGTGCGCCCGGCGAGCAGCCAGGCGTACGCGATGTCGAACAGGTTGTGACCGGCGACGCCGATGCGCACCGCCGCGGTGTTCTCCGGCCGCAGCGCGAAGTCGAGGCATCGCACGTAGTTCGCGTCGGAGTCGATCTTCGCGTCGTAGGTCGCGAGCGACCAGCCGTGCATGACAGCATCCACTCGCTCCATCGCGAGGTTCGCGCCCTTCACGAGCCGCACCTTGATGCGCGCTGCGCCGTCGGCGACGCGAGTGCGCGCCCACGCGGTCAGCTCCTGCAGCGCGGGCAGGGCGTCCGGCAGGTAGGCCTGCAGCACGATGCCGGCTTCGAGGTCGCGCAGGCGGGGGTCCTCGAGGATGCGGGTGAACACCGCGATGGTCAGGTCGAGGTCGCGGTACTCCTCCATGTCGAGATTGATGAAGGTGCGATCGCTCGCCGCCGAGAGGTACAGCGGCAGCAGCCGGTCGACGACCTTGTCGACGACCTCGTCGAACGCCCACATCGAGATGTGGCTCGCGATGGCAGAGACCTTGACCGACACGTAGTCCACGTCGGGGCGGCGGATGAGGTCATGGATGCCGTCGAGCCGGCGCAGCGCCTCCTGCTCGCCCAGCACTGCCTCGCCGAGCAGATTGAGGTTGAGCCGCGCGCCGCTCTCGCGGATCGCAGCGATCGCCGGGCTGAGCTTCTCGGGCCGGGCGTCGACGACGAGATGCCCGACCATCTCGCGCAGCACGCGCCGCGCGATCGGCACGACAGGCGACGGCAGCACCGGGGCGACACTGCCGCCCACGCGCACGGCGCCGCGCAGGTACCACGGCAGGAACTCCGGCACGAGCGGCGCGATGCGATGAAGCTGGGATGCCGCGGCCGACAGACTCTCGGGGCGCATCACCCCGTCGACGAACCCGATCGTGAACGGCAGGCCGTTCGGGTCTTTGAGCACGCCGGCGAGTCGCTCGGCTGCGGGGTCCACGTCGACCTCGGCGCTTTCGGTGATCCACCGCTGCGCCAGCGTCACGGCATGGGCGGCGAGGTCGTCGTCGGGGGCCGGACGGTCGGTGTCCCCCTCGTAAGGGTCGGTCACCATGCCACCAGCCTATGGTCTCGGAGCGGTTCGGATTCCGGATGCCGCGGGCAACTCGCCGTAGGCTGTGCTCGTGTCCGAGTCGCCCGATGCCGCACCCGTGCCCCGGCGCCGTTTCGAGTGGATCCGCGCGGCCACCGACAGGGTGCCCACGCGATGGTTCGCGGGCGTCGCGACGGCCGCCTTCCTCGCGGCGACGGCGGCCTTCGGAGGCCTCGCGACGGCAGCGTCGCCCGAACTCGCACAGCTCGAACCCGGCGACGCCCATGTGACGGACCAGCGGTCGTTGACGGTCAAGCGAGCGGTGCTCATCGACGAGCTCCCCGGCTCCGGCGTCTCCCCCGAGGAAGGACAGCGCGTGCTGGCGCTCATCGTCGACGTCGAGAACACATGGGACGAGCCTCAGGGGGCGGGGCCCGAGGGCATCGGTGAATCATTCGTCGTTCGGGGTGTGGACGCCGAGGCGGAATCGTCGGTCGCGCGGCTGGACGACGCGACCACCGGCCCCGAACTGCAGCCCGGTGTGCCGGCTGAGCTCGTGTACACGTGGGCGGTCGACGCTGACGACTATGCGGCCGGCGACGAGCTGACGGTGACACTGCGCGAGCTGACCCTGTACACCGGCTCGTTCGTCATGACAGGCCAGACGTGGACCGATCCCGTGGCAGAGGCGACGATGACCCTCGAGATCGAGGACGTCGGCGCCGGCGCCGAACCGGAGGAGGCCGGCGATGACGGCTGAAACCGGGACGAGCGCGGCCGAGCCGGGCGTTTCGGCCACCGGGCCGGAACCGCCTGCGGACGCGATGGCCGGTGCCGACGCGACGTCGGCCGACGGGCCGGCCCTTGCGCCCGTCGCACCGACGAGCCGCCTGCCCGGGTGGGCGGCATGGGCGATCGGCGCCGGCCTCATCGTCGCAGCCTGGTTCGTCGCCCTGGTGACCCCGGGCGAGGAGCAGGCGCAAGCACCGTTCATCATCGCCGCGACGGTCGACGAGTCCGCCGTCGGACGCAATCTCGCCGTGACGATCACCGACGTCCGGCGAGCGGCCGCGGTGAGCGCAGACGGCTGGGCGGCGGAGGGCAACTGGCTCGTGGTGGATCTGCAAGCCGAATCCCTCATCTCTGAGGGCGGAGTCATCTCGCACGCGATGGTGCAGATCGATGGGGTCCAGTTCAGCGCGAGCGATCGTCCGGACTCCCTTCTCGACGCAGCGTTGACCGCGGGCATCGCCCAGACCGGGAGCCTCGCGTTCGAACTTCCGGAGGACCTGACGGCGGGAGCGGCCAGACTCGAACTCGCGCTTGCCACCGACGTGCGGCTCGACTCGATGATCGTCCTGTCATTCGATCTGGCCGAGGTGCCGTTCGTGGACGACGCAGAACTGATCGAGACGGGCTGGGTGAATCCGTGACGGGGTGGTGGCGGTCCAACGCGATCGCGCTGGGTGCGCTCGCGGTGCTCATTCCGGCCGCGGCGCTGACGATGTCGTGGAACGAGTGGGCCGGGATCCGGCAGGGCACAGCCACCGAGCCGATCACAGTGGCGCCCGGCGAGTCCGTCCGATACGCCGATGCGCTCGTGGGGCCGGTCTCGGCGGAGTTCACCGAGTTGCCGGATGCCCCGAAGGACGCGCGGGTCATCACCGTCACCCTGCAGATCGATCCGGGCGATCCGGCGATCGCATGCTCCCCCTTCGTTCTGAAGGAAGTCGACGGCGCGCGGCGGGAGTGGGCGCCTCGGGACGATCTGGGGCGCGAGTGGGACGTGGACCGCTGGACCTATTGCGACGACGAGGCAACGGCGCCTTACGAGATCGAACTGGACTACTTGGTGCCCGAAGACGCGTCGGGACCGTTCGCCGTCGAGTTCGGCTCCGCGGGATCGTATCCGGAGTTCGTGAGCGCCGTCGTCGCACCCTGAGCCGGGCCGACCGAGGGCACGGTAACGGAGCCCTCCGGTGAGGCGGACGCTGCGGCATCCGTCTGCGTCTTCGCCTCGATCTCGGCCGCCTCGGCCTCGCGCGTGCGCAGCTTGCCGATCACCGCGTCATAGCCGCCCGCGACGAGGGCGATGCGGATCGGCTCGATCAGCAGTGGGGCGATGAGGAAGATGAGCTGGTCGTTCACGATCCAGAAGTCGGCGAGGTCCTGTGGTCCGACGGCGCGCGGGATCGCCCACTCCAGCAGACCCTGCAGTCCGAGCAGCAGTGTGTAGAGCAGCACGAAGCCACCGATCAGCACCGGCCCAGCCCTCCACATGAGCACGAACGCCCGCCCGATCGGCGTGAAGCGGCCGACCAGGTCGCTCCAGATGTCGGCGAGCCGCGCGCGCAGGCGCTGCGGCAAGGACCGGTAGCGGGAACGGATGCGGCGGCCGACCTCGCCGCCGAGGTTCTCGGTCGCCACCGCGCGGGGCGCGACCGCCTGGCCGTAAACGACGCCCGAGATCGTGAGCCAGGCGACGGGGAGCAGGATGATGCCGCCCGCCTCGCCGAGGAACCACTCCACGCCCTCCCAGATCCACGCGAGCGGCGCGAAGCCGGCGGTGATCGCCTCGCGGAAGTCGGCGAGCCACACCATCGCCTGGCGCGAGCCCACCCAGGACGTCACCATGCCGAGGGCCAGACCGATGACGGTGACCGTGTAGTAGACCCACAGCGCTTCAAGGTAGGCCGCGAAGCCCCCCGTCCAGCGCGGCAGCCTCTCGCGGTGCCGCCTCCACAGCCACCGCAGCGCGAAGGCGATGACGACGATCGCGATCGTGATCGGCGTGATGGCCAGCTCGCCGACCTGCCCGTCGCCGGCGATCTGCGTCGCCGCACCCTCCTCGCCTGCGAGCTCGGCCGCCAGTTGCTGCCACCCCAGTTCGGCGTCGACCTCGAGCACCCGGGCCGTGTACGCGACCGCGTCCTCGCGCAGGTATCCCCACGCGGCATAGAACGCGAAGAACGGAAGGATTCCTGTCATCAGCGCGTCGAGGAACTCGCGCCGGCGCGTCGCAGGGTCGGTCGTGAGCGGAGCGATGGCGGTGAGCTGGCGCATGCCGTCGCGGAGGACCAGGAACATCGCGACGAGCGCGATGAGGCGCGCGAGGATCGCGAGAGGCAACAGCAACGACCCCGCGACCGCGTTGTACGCGCCGACGAAGCCCGCGAACTCGATGATGGCGTAGCGCGCCAGGATGGCGCCGAGATACCAGGCGAGGAGTGCCGGCCAGTGCCGCCACAGCAGGCGGCCGGCGACCTGGAGGACCGCGATCACGTGTTCACGGTAGCGGTCCCCGCCGCTTCAGCGCACGATCACGCGGCTCAAGTGCCGTCGGCGCGGCGCGGGCGGTCCGCAGGGTCGACGACCTCGTCCGCAGCCACTTCGTCGCGCGTCGCGTCGCCGTGGACGGTGCCGTCGCTTCGCGCCGAGCCGTCGTCGCGCACGTCGCGCAGGGTGTTGCCGGATATGCCCGCCGACGGGCCGCCGGCTGCGGCATCCGTTCGTCCGTCCGCCACGTACGGGTCGACGTCGTCGGCCTTCCGCAGCTTCTCGGCCTGCTCGGCGCGCAGCTTCTCGGCGTCGGCCTGGTGCTCGTCGATCGTGCCCGCGCGGCGTTCGGCGTCGATGGACGCTTCGGCGGCGCGGGCGCGGGCCGCCTCGGCGGCGGCGGTCGCCGATGCGGCTTCGGCGCGAGCGCGGGCGACTTCGGCTTCGTGCTCTCGCGCTTCGAGTTCGGTCGAGCGCGCGTCCTCGCGCAGCTTCTCGGCGCGGTCGTGCTGATGCTCGACCCGCCGCTCGCGGCGGCTGCGCGCCGTCATCACCAGTGCGACGACGACGATGACGAGCAGGACGGCGATGCCGACGATGATCCAGATGAGGGTGGTCGTGTCCACGGCGCACTCCTTCGGTTCCGGCGCCGGACGGGTGGCCGGCGCTTCGACGTCAGGCAACCGCACCCCGCAGGTGCGCGGCAAACGGCTTGCGGCGCGCGTCTTCGTGCGCTACGCGGGCATCAGTTCCAGATGCTCGGGGCGTCTGCGCGAGTGGGCGGAAGGGCGGATGCCGCAGCCCAGTCGTGCACCCACTCATCGACCTCGGGGATGCCCTCGGGGCGCCCCACTGCCGCGAACAGCTCCTCGTGCGACAGCGTGCCGCCGGAGCGCTTGAGCATGCGGGCGCGGATGATCGCGCGGGCGTACACCTCGCCCTCGACCACGGCGCGGTGCTCGAGGTAGATGGCCTTGTCGTCGTGCCCGATCAGACGCGACTCGACGTCGAACCGCTGCCACAGGTTCAGGGACTTGCGGAACGTCACGGTCTCGCTCGAGACGACGGCATACCAGCCGCGGCGCTGCATGACGTCCCACAGGCCGGTCCGCACGAGCAGATCCCATCGGCCGAGGTCGAACAGTGACAGGTAGCGGCCGTTGTTCATGTGCCGCAGCAGATCGATGTCGGTCGGCAGCGTCGTCAGCCGCACTCGCCCGATCTCGGTCGGCCCGAGCCTGCCCTGGCGCTTCGCGCGACGCCGCGCGGTGATCATCACGAGCAGGGTCCGCCAGATCACGTTCACGATGTGCGATGGTAGCGACGCTCGCGCGATGTGCCGATTCGATTGTGGGATGCCGACAGCCCGGCGGGGGCGTGAGCACAGACGCGGGCTCGCGGCATCCGCTCGTCATCGCTCGTTCACGGGTCGTTGGGACGATTTCCCGTCTCGCGGCGACGCGCGTAGAGTCTGGCCCATGGAAGCCGAACTCCAGACCGACATCGTCGTCCGTCCGGTGCGAGACGTCGACGCCGAGGCTCTCGGCCGCGTGCACGCCACGTGCTGGCACGAGACGTACGACCACCTCATCAGCAAGGCCGCCCTCGAGGCGGTCTCACCCAAGCGCATGGCCGAGCTGTGGACCCACTGGGCCGCCCAGGGCCCCGAGTTCAAGATGTTCGCCGCGCTCGTCAACGGCGAGATCGTCGGATTCGCCGGCTCGGGTCCCGCCCGTGACCGTGACGCTCCGCGGTTCCGCGAGCTGTACTTCATCTACCTGCTCGACGCGTACCACGGCACCGGCATCGGCCAGAAGCTCTTCGACGCGGTCGTGGCCGACAGCGAGCCGCTTTACCTGTGGGTCGCCGAAGACAACCCCCGCGCGCACCGGTTCTACACGCGCAACGGGTTCACGCTCGACGGCGCGTCGCACACCGAGCCCTTCCTCGGCGAGACGCTCACCGAAGTGCGCTTCGTGCGCTGATCCTCCCTCCGACGGGGCGTGTCCGGTTCGCCGGACACGCCCTTCGTCGTTCTCGATCCGGTTGTCGCGGCGACAAGCGCCGCGCATCCACGAGACTGGACGGATGCAGCCTCGCCCTCCCCTCAGCATCTGGCCCCTGCACGGCATCCCCGAGATCGCCGCGGGCACGGATCTCGTCGACGTGATCGCGCGTGCGGCTGAGGGTGGGCTCGCCGACGGCGACATCCTCGTTGTGACCTCGAAGATCGTGTCGAAGGCCGAGGGTCGATTCGTCGTCGCCGACGACCGCGAAGACGCCATCACCGCCGAGACGGTGCGGGTCGTGGCATCCCGCACGTTTCCGACCGGCTCGACGACGCGGATCGTGCAGAACCGCCTGGGCATCGTGTCGGCCGCGGCCGGCGTGGACGCATCGAACACCCCCGAGGGCACCGTCCTGCTGCTGCCCGAGGACCCCGACGCCTCGGCGCGCGCGATCGCCGCCGGCCTGCGCGAACGCCTCGGCGTCGAGGTGGGCGTGATCGTCTCGGACACCCTCGGCCGCGCGTGGCGCGAGGGCCAGACCGATCACGCCATCGGCGCGGGCGGCGTGCACGTCTTCGAAGACCTGCGAGGGGCGACGGATGCCGAGGGCCGTCCTCTCGTGGTGACCATGCCGTGCGTCGCCGACGAGCTGGCGGCCGCAGCAGACCTGGTCAAGGGCAAGGCCGCGCGGCTGCCGGTCGCCGTCGTGCGAGGACGGGCCGACCTCGTCGGGCCGCTCGACCTGCCCGGCGCGCGGTCGATCGTCCGCGCGCTCGAGCGCGACATGTTCCGGCTCGGCGCCGACGAGGCGTATGCCGAAGGATTCGCGGCCGGACGGGCCGCCGACGTCGGACGCGCCCCGTAGTGTGCTCGGCATGAACGCGCGTGCGGCGAGAGCCCGAGGATCCCGCGGACCGCAGGCACCGGCCTTCGACTTCGACGAGTCGCTGCTGGGCGACCTCACCCCCGGCGACGCCGCGGCGTTCGAGCGCGGGCTGTTCGAGGCCACGGAGTACACAGGTCTCGCGATCGACGAGTGGCCCCTCGGCACGGGCGACACGGTCGACGGATGCCGCATCACTGGGGCGACCGTCGGCTCGTGGACGCTTCGCGGGGCGCGGATCGTCGAGTCCGTGCTCGACGGCCTCGATGCGCCGGTGGTCAGCGCCGCGCGGTCGGGGCTGCGCGATGTCGAGATCCGCGACAGCCGGTTCGGATCGTTCGAGGCGTTCGACACGACGTGGCGGGGCATCCGCTTCACGCGCTGCAAGCTCGGGTTCGTCAACCTTCGCGGCGCGGAGCTGCTCGACGTCGCGTTCGTCGACTGCACCATCGACGAGCTCGACCTGCTCGAGGCGACAGCCCGCCGCGTCGCGTTCCCGGGCACCCGGGTCGGTGCCCTCAACGTCAGCGGAGCGAGGCTCACCGACGTCGATCTGCGAGCCGCCGAGGTGCTCGAGGTCGTCGAAATGGCCGGCCTGCGCGGTGCGACCATCTCGCGCGAGCAGCTGCACCTCATGGCACCCGCGCTCGCGGAGCTGACCGGCATCCTCGTCGAGGACTGATCAGCAGCGCAGACGTCCCCCCGCCGAGACCGGCAGGGGGACGATGGCGCGACCGGGCGCCGGATTACTGCGCCCGCAGTACCGCGTCGCCGGCCGAGACCGTGACCCGGATGGTGTGGGCGGCGCCGGGCACGCTGCCGATGCGGTTGTCGAAGTCGCCGGCAGCCACCTCCGAGCTCACGTCGTACTCGCCGTCCGGCACCACCAGGCGAAGCGACCCGGCGTTGACCTCGGCGACGAGCTCGTCAGGGGCGCTGCCGGAGAAGGCAGCCTCCAGTGAGCCGGCGTTCACGGTGACCTGCGCCTCGCCCACGTCGTCGAGCACCAGCTCGGCGCGCCCCGCACTCAGATGCGCCTCGACGCTGTTGGCGGAGCCCGAGACCTCGGCGCTCCCCGCGTCGACCTGCAGGTCCAGCTCGTCGAACGAGCCGTCGACGGTCAGGTCTCCTGCGGCGAGCCCGAGGTCGGCATCCATCCCCTCGAGCGACTGCGGCAGGCGAAGGACCGCGCTCCCGTTGCCGCCGAACCAGCCGCCGAACCAGCCGTTGAACCAGCCGTTCGGAGAGGCGACCATGAGCTCGCCACCGTCGCGCACGAGCGTCCAGCGGTCGATGCCCCACGCGCTGCGCACTTCGAGCTCGGCATGGTCGATGTCGGCGAACTCGACCCGCATGTCGCCGGCGTCGACCTGCACGTCCAGTTCGGTGACGCCGTCGACGGCCACGGTGCGCGAGGTGGTGTGGACGGACGCCGCGGCCCACGTGCCCAGCACCGACGACACGATCGCGCCCAGTAGGATCACGGCGCCCACCACGATGACGACGATCGCGACCACGCGCGACGACTCGCTCGCGGGCTGGTTCGGCGGGTTCTGCGTCGGTGGGTTATGGGTCGGCGGCGCCGGGGGTGCGGGCGGTGCCGGCGGCGGGGTGGCGATGCTCATCGGTCTGCTCCTGTCTGCGGCGGGATCCCGCCGTGTTCGATGTGGGCGAGTGCGGCGAGCACTCGGCGGTTGCCGGATTCGTCGGGCTCGAGCCCGAGCTTCTGGAACACCGCGGTGATGTGCTTCTCGACGCTGCCTTCGCTCACGTGCAGCGATCGTGCGATGGCCTGGTTCGACCGGCCTTCGGCGATGAGGGCGAGAACGGATGCCTCGCGGTCGGTCAGCCGCTGCATCCGGGTGTCGCGCGCCCGCCGGCTGAGCAGCTGGGCGACGACCTCGGGATCCAGCACCGTCGCGCCGCCCGCGATACGATCGACGGCCTCGAGGAAGTCCGACACGTCGGCCACGCGGTCCTTCAGCAGGTAGCCGAGCGATCCGGCGCTGGCGGCGATGAGGTCGGCCGCGTAGCGCTCCTCGACGTACTGCGAGAGCACGAGGAGCGCCAGGGCGGGATGGCGGCTGCGCAGCGCGAGTGCGGCACGGATGCCTTCGTCGGTCCACGTCGGCGGCAGGCGGACGTCGAGGATGCACAGATCGGGTGAGGTCTGGTCGGCTGTCTCGTCGAGCCGGGAAGCGTCGGCGAGCGCGGCGACGACGGTGTGTCCGACGTCCTCGAGCACGCGGACCAGCCCCTCGCGCAGCAGCGCGGAGTCCTCGCAGATCAGGATGCGCACGGAATGCTCACCTCCACCGACGTCGGGCCGCCGACCGGGCTGTCGATTCTGGCCTGGCCTCCGGCCGCGACGACGCGGTTGATGATGCCGTCGAGACCGCCGCCGGGCATGACCGTGGCCCCGCCGATGCCGTTGTCTTCGACTCGCGCCCACAGCGTGCCCGGCTCGCGCAGCCGCACCACGACACGGCATTCGGTCGCGCGGGCGTGCTTGGCGGCGTTGGTGAGCGCCTCGGCGATCGTGAAGTATGCGGCGGCCTCGGTATCCCGGCTGCACCGGCCCTCCATGCGCACGTCGAGGTGAACCGGCACCACCGAGCGGCCGGCGAGCGCCGAGAGGGCTGCGTCGAGACCCCGATCGTCGAGGACGGCGGTGTGGATGCCGCGGGCCAGCTGCCGCAGTTCAGTGATGGCGGCCTTCGTGGAAGTGTGGGCCTCGGCCACGAGGGCCTTGGCGGCATCCGGATCCGAATCGATCTTCTGCTGCGCGAGGCCCAGTGTCATGCCGACGGACACGAGCCGCGGCTGGACGCCGTCGTGCAGGTCGCGCTCGAGGCGGGTGCGCTCGACGTCGGCGGCGCGCACGGCGCCTTCGCGCTGCACGCTCGAGGTGCGCGCCGCTTCGGCGAGCTGCGCCTCCTGGGAGGGGACCATGATCGCCCGCGAAAGGACTCCATGCAGGATGCCGAGGCCGATGACGCCGGCGGTGCCGACCAGCGCCGAGAGCAGGCCGACGGGCACCGCCCATGCGAGAGGTACGGCGATGTCGGTCTGGGCGAGGGTGATGCCGCCGTCTTCCGCGAACAACGGCGCGAACACCAGCACGACGCCGGAGGCGGCGAAGCCGATGAGAACCAGCACGAGCCAGCCCAGCACGGTCGCGATCGCCGCATTGGCGACCGCGCGCCAGCTCAGCGGATCGATGGCCTGCAGCCACAGGGTCCGCAGGAAGCCTCCGAACCCGGGACGACCGCTGACCCGCAGGCGGCGGGGCGGCAGGCCGAACTCGTACAGCCCGTCGACGCGGGCCGCCTCCAGCCAGCCCAGCGCGAAGATCAGGTAGGCGAGGGCGACGAGGAAGAGCAGGCCGATGCCGAGGACCGCGAGCAGGCCGATGCCCAGTGCCAGCATCGTGGCCAGCACGGTGAAGATCACGGGTCCGACGACGCCGAGGGCAGCCAGCTGTGCGATCGCGCCGGCGACCCGGGCGGGCGTGGCCGTGGACGGCGACGTGACGGGCGGCGCGGAGGGCGGCGCTGAGGTGGAGGTGTCGGAACTCATACCCTCACGGTAGGGCGCTCGCGTCTCGTGCGCCCCTGAGTCAGCCCGAGACCTGCCTTCGGGTTATCCCCCAGACAGCTCCCGCGGTGCCGCGTTGGTCAGCGGCCCGAGACCTTGCCGAACAACCGCGCGATGGGAGCGAGCACCAGCGGGCGAGCGGCGACCCACGCCGCCGCGATCACCAGGATCGAGACCGCGAAGATCCAGAACCCGGTCCAGTTCATCGCGTACGCGTCGGGGTCGGCAGACCCCTGCGCCGCGTACATGTGATTGAGGTTGCGCAGCGCCCCGGTCGCGAAGACCAGCACGACGTGCACGAAGATGAACAGCACGAAGTAGAGCATCACCGGGAAGTGCACGGCGCGCGCCCACTCCACCGGATAGGCCTTGTTGAGCGCTTTGGCGTTCTTGGGCCAGATGCCCGACATGCGCACGCCGGTGATGATGGCCAGCGGGGCCGCGAGGAACACCGTGGCGAAGTAGGCGAGCTGCTGGAGCGAGTTGTAGTTCACCCAGCCGTTCTCGGTCGGCCAATCGAGCGACACGTACTGCAGCGTCGCGGACAGGGCGTTGGGGAAGACCTCCCAGCTGGTCGGCACGATCCGCATCCACTGCCCAGTGAGGAACAGCAGCACGACGAAGATCACGCCGTTGACCACCCACAGGATGTCGAGCGACTGGTGGAACCACAGGGTGAGGCTGATCTTGCGGCGATTGTTGCTGCGTGGCGACCAGAACACGGTCGGACGCTTCTCGGTGCGCACGCGCAGGCCCGACCGGATGATCAGCACCATCAGGAACACGTTGAAGAAGTGCTGCCAGCCGAGCCAGGCGGGGAACCCGACGGGTGCCGTCTCGGGCAGGTGGTACTCCCCCGGGTATGCCGCGAGGAAGTCGACGCCCCACTGGGTGGACAGCAGCCAGCGCACCAGGGCGACCGCCATCCCGGCGGCGTACAGCAGTCCCGCGCCACCGACGATGACCGCGCCCGACCACTGGAGCTTCGTGAAGGGCCCGATTCGCTTCGGCTCGGCGGGCGGTGCCGCCTCACGTGCCGCCGGTCCGGGCCAGACGGTCCGCGTGAAGGGCAGCGGCGTCGACAGCGGCACGCCTGACTGGGTTGCCGCCGGGGCGACGACGGATGCCGCCACCACCGTCTCGCCGGCGGTCGGCGGTTCGGGGGTCGCGACAGGCGGGGTCGCGACATCCGTTCCCGCGTGTTGCGCCACCTCAGCCGCGGGGCCATCGTGTGCGGTCCGCGCGACGGGTGCGAGGCCCGCCGGCGGCCATGGCTTGCCCCCGGCCACGCGCGGGAGTCCGCGCCGCAGCGCCTTCGCGTCGGCGGCGACCTCGGTCGTTGAGCGCCCTTCGATACGGCTCGTTCCTCGCCACTCCGGAGCCGCTCCGCGAGTCGGAACGCCCTGCTCCTCCGGGGAGGCATCGGTGCCAGGTGCCGGCATCTGAGCAGCCTCGCCCACGGGCACGGCTCGCTCGGGGGTCGCGCCCTGCGGCTCGGCGGGCGCAGACGTCGTACGTTTCGCCACCTGAGCAGCGGCGACGGATGCCGGGGGCCACGGCTCACCGCCGGGCACTCGCGGCAGGCCACGGCGCATGGGTGGTGCGGCGGGTTCGGGGGTCGCAACACGCGGAGTCGCGGCATCCGTTCCCGCGTGTTGCGCCACCTGAGCCGCAGGCACCGCGGCCGCGGCGGGGTCGGGGGTCGCAACACGCGGAGTCGCGGCATCCGCTCCCGCGTGTTGCGCCACCTGAGCCGCAGGCGCCGCCGCAGGCACCCCGGCCGCGGCGGGTTCGGGGGTCGCGAAACAAGGAGGCGCGGAACCCACTCCCGCGTGTTTCGCCCCCTGCGCCGCAGGCACCACGGCCGCGGCGGGGTCGGGGGTCGCAACACGCGGAGTCGCGGCATCCGCTCCCGCGTGTTGCGCCACCTGAGCCGCAGGCACCATGGCCGCGAGGGGCGCCTCGCCGGGCGGCGGCCACGGCTCGCCACCGGGGCGGCGCGGCAGGCCACGGCGCACCGAGGAACCGAACGTGGCCACAGCGCCCTACGCCTTCTTCGCCTCGAGGGCCGCGATCAGCTGCGGCACCACGGTGAACAGGTCGCCGACCACGCCGAAGTCGGCGATCTCGAAGATCGGGGCATCCCCGTCCTTGTTGATCGCGACGATGGTCTTGGCCGTCTGCATGCCGGCCTTGTGCTGGATGGCGCCCGATATGCCGAGGGCGACGTACAGCTGCGGCGACACCGACACGCCGGTCTGGCCCACCTGATACGTCTGGGGCACGTAGCCGGCGTCGACGGCGGCGCGCGAGGCGCCCACGGCGGCCCCGAGCGCATCGGCCAGCTGCTCGACGAGGGCGAACTTCTCCTCCGAGCCGAGTCCGCGACCGCCGGAGACGACCTTCGCCGCTCCGCGCAGCTCGGGACGCGATGATGCCACGACCGCCGCGTCGACGGACGACACCGTCGCCGCCGCGCGGCCTGAGGCCCGCACGTCCAGCTCGTGCACGGTCGGCTGCGCGACCGCCTCGGCACGGGCATCCACCGACCCCAGCCGGATCGTGATGACGGGCGCGCCCCACGTCACCGCCGCATCGACGTTGTACGACCCGCCGTAGACCGAGTGGTGCGCCACGACGCCCTCGGCGTCACGCGAGACGCCCACGGCATCGACCGCGAGGCCCGAGCGCGTGCGCGCCGCGTAGCGCCCGGCGACCTCACGGCCTTCGATCGAGTGGGGCACGAGGATCGCGTCGGGCCGCACGCGGGCCGCGGCGGCGGTGAGCGCGTCGGCAGCCGGAACCGTCAGGCCGTCCACGCGCGGTGCCACCAGCACCGACGTCGCACCCAGGGCAGCGGCATCCGTCGCCAGCGCCGCGTCGCCGATCAGCAGTGCGACCGGCGACCCGACCTGGGATGCCGCTCCCAGCAGCTCGGCCGCGGACTTGGCAAGCCCTCCCGCGGGGGTCGTCTCGAGGAGCACGAGGATCGAGTCATCTGCGAATTCAGCCATCTCACTCACCCTCACACGAGCCGGTTCTGCACGAGGAACTCGGCGAGCTTCTCGCCCGCATCGCCCTCGTCGACGATCTTCACGCCCGCCTCGCGCGGCGGCTTCTCAGTGAGCCCGATCACGATCGACCGCGAGGCATCCGGGTCATGCGGCTCGATGCCGAGGTCGTCGAGCGAGAGCGTCTCGAACGGCTTCTTCTTCGCCGCCATGATGCCCTTGAAGTTCGGGAACCGCGCGTCCGGCAGCGCCTCGGTGATCGAGATGACCGCGGGCAGCGGCGCTGAGACCTGCATGGTGGCGCCGTCCGAGGCGCGCACGCCGCTCACGGCGGCATCGGTGATCTCCACCGAGTTCAGGTACGTCGCCGCCGGCACATCGAGCAGCTCGGCGACCATCGCCGGCACGACGCCGCCCGAGCCGTCGGTGGACTGGTTGCCCGCCACCACGAGGTCGAACCCGACACGCTTCAGGGCAGCCGCGAGCACCTCCGCGGTCAGGCCCAGGTCGGCGCCGAGAAGAGCGTCGTCGACCACCTGCACGGCCGACGCAGCGCCCATCGCCAGCCCCTTGCGCACGGTGGCCGAAGCCGATTCGGGGGTCATCGACAGCACGACCACCTCGGTTCCGGGCGTCTTGTCGGCGTACGCCAGGGCGACCTCGAGGGCACGCTCCCCGATCTCGTCGAGCACCGTCTCGCTCGCCGCGCGGTCGGCCAGGCCCGTTTCGAGCGACAGCTTGCGATCCCCGTAGGTATCCGGGACTTCCTTGACCAGGACGACGATCTTCATGACGATCTCCTCACGCTGGCGTCGAGTCTAAAGCCCGGCCTGCAGGACCGACGAACCGCCCGCCCGGTACGGTGGATGCGGGAGGTCCACGTGCCAGCAACCAGGCGTCTTCCGGTCGATCCGATCGCCGAGGCCAAGCGCCAGTGGATCGAGCACGGCTGGGAATCGGCCGCCGCCGGCATGACCGCCGTCACCTCGATCATCCGCGCGCAGCAGCTGATGTTCGCGCGCATCGACGCCACGCTCAAGCCGTTCGGCCTGTCGTTCGCGCGGTACGAGATGCTCCGCCTCCTCGGCTTCACACGCGAGGGACGGATGCCGATGGCCAGCGCCATCGCGCGCCTCCAGGTGCATCCGACCAGCGTCACGAACACCGTCGACCGCCTCGCCCGCGACGGGCTCGTCGCGCGTGAGCCGCATCCGACCGACGGGCGCGCGGCGATGCTCGTCCTCACCGACCCGGGCCGGGCGCTGGTGGAGCGGGCGACGACCGCGCTCAACGCCGAGGTGTTCGAGCAGCCGGGCCTGGCGGAGGAAGACACGACCGAGCTGGTGCGGATCATCGCGCGGCTGCGCAAGGACGCCGGCGACTTCGCCGACCCGCGGCCACAGCCCGAGCCGTTCTGAGCGCTCACCGTCCCTGGAACTCGGGCGGACGCTTCTCGCGGAAGGCAGCCATGCCCTCCTTCTGGTCGGCGGTGTCGAACAGCGACGCGAAGACGTGGCGCTCGAGCCGCAGCCCCTCCGACAGCGAACTCTCCAGCGCCGCGTCGAGCACGGCCTTGGCCGCGAACAGCGACGGCAGCGACTTCGCGGCGATGCCGGCGGCGAGCTTCTGCGCCTCGTCGAGCAGCTCGGCGGCCGGCACGACGCGCGAGACCAGTCCGGAGCGCTCGGCCTCGGCGGCATCCATCATCCGGCCCGTGAGGATCAGGTCGGCGGCCTTGTAGGCGCCGACGGCGCGGACGAGCCGCTGCGACCCGCCCATGCCGGGGATGACCCCCAGGGTGATCTCGGGTTGGCCGAACTTCGCGGTGTCGGCGGCGATGATGATGTCGCACATCATCGCCAGCTCGCACCCGCCGCCCAGCGCATAGCCCGAGACGGCCGCGATCACCGGCGTGCGGACTGCGGCGAACTGCGCCCAGCCGCCGAAGTGGTCGCTCATGACCATGTCGAGCCCGGACTTGTCTTCCATCTCCTTGATGTCAGCCCCCGCGGCGAACGCGCGCTCCGAGCCGGTGACGACGATCGCGCCGATCCCCTCGTCGGCATCGAACGCTGACGCTGCGACGACGACCTCGTGCATGACCTGCGTGTTCAGGGCGTTCAGCGCGTCGGGCCGGTTGAGGGTGATCCACCCGACCTTCCCCCGCGTGTCGACGAGGATCGTCTCGAAGTCGGTCATCGGCTGCCTTCCTCGCTCCGCGCGCGGATCGTGTTGATGATGCCCGAAAAGTCCTGACCGGCGCCCGGCCCCTCGGCGAACTCGCGATAGACCTCGCGCGCCAGCATCCCCATCCTCGCCTCGACACCCGTCGATGTCACGGCGTGCTCCGCCAGCCCCAGGTCCTTGCTCATGAGGGCGCCCGCGAACCCGGGCTGGTAGTCGCGGTTGGCGGGGCTCGAAGGCACCGGCCCCGGCACCGGGCAGTTGGTCGTGAGTGCCCAGCACTGGCCGGACGCGTTGGAGGCGACATCGAACAGCGCCTGGTGCGACAGCCCGAGCCTCTCGCCCAGGACGAACGCCTCGGCCACCGCGATCTGCGACACAGCGAGGATCATGTTGTTGCAGACCTTCGCGGCCTGGCCCAGGCCGGCGCCGCCGCAGTGCACCACGCGACGGCCCATCGCCTCGAGCAGCGGACGCGCGGCCTCGAAGTCCTCGTCCGACCCGCCCACCATGAACGCGAGCGTGGCGTTCTCGGCCCCGACCACGCCTCCCGATACGGGGGCGTCCAGTGAACGGTGGCCCGCGGCTTCGGCGAGCTCGTGCGCGGCCCGCGCGTCGTCGACGGCGATCGTCGAGCAGTCGACGAAGAGCGTTCCGGATGCCGCCACGTTGAGCAGCCCGTCGGCTCCGTCGACCCCGCGATAGGCGTCGAGCACCTGCTGGCCGGTTTGGAACATCGTGAACACGACCGACGCGCCGCCCGCGGCATCCGTCCCCGAATCCGCACCGGTCAGCCCCGCCTCTCGCGCGGCCTCGACGGCGGCCGGCATCACGTCGAAGCCGACCACTTCGTGCCCGGCCGCGGCCAGATTCTTCGCCATCGGCAGGCCCATGTGCCCGAGCCCCAGGAATGCGATCCTCATTGCAGACGTCCTTGTCCGTCGGCGCGTCAGCCGGCCAGCAGCTGCCGGCCGATGATGACGCGCATGATCTCGTTCGTGCCTTCCAGGATCTGATGCACGCGCAGGTCTCGCACGACCTTCTCGATCCCGTACTCGTGAAGGTACCCGTAGCCGCCGTGCAGCTGCAGGGCCTCGTTCGCGACGCGGAACCCGGCGTCGGTCGCGAAGCGCTTGGCCATCGCGCACTGCACGGCCGCGTCGTCGACATCGGATCCGGCGATCTTGGCGTCGAGCGCGGTCGCGGCATCGCGCACCATCGCACGCGCGGCCCGCAGCTCGGTGGCCATGTCGGCGAGCGTGAACACGACGGACTGCTTCTCGGCGAGCGGCTCGCCGAACGTGAAGCGCTCCTGCACGTAGCGCACCGCACGGTCCAGCGCCCACTGCGCACCTCCCAGCGAGCACGCGGCGATGTTGATGCGGCCGCCGTCCAGCGCTGCCATCGCGATCTTGAAGCCCTGCCCCTCGCCACCGAGGATGCTCGAGGCCGGCACGCGTACCTCGTCGAGGATCACCTGGCGCGTGGGCTGCGCGTTCCAGCCCATCTTGTGCTCCGGCGCGCCGAAGGACAGGCCCGGCGTGCCGTCGGGCACGAGGAAGGCGGTGATCCCCCGGGCGCCCGGTTCGCCGGTGCGCGCCATGACGATGTAGACGGATGCCTCGCCGGCACCCGAGATGAACTGCTTGACGCCCGTCAGCACGAACTCGTCGTCGCCGTGCTCATCCGAGATCCGGATGGCGCTCGTGGTGATGGCGGCGGCATCCGAACCCGCCCCCGGCTCGGTGAGGCAATAGCTGCCGAAGCCCTCCATCGACGTCAGCAGCGGCAGCCACTCCTGTCGCTGCGGCTCGGTGCCGTAGGTGTCGATCATCCACGCCACCATGTTGTGAATCGTGATGTAGGCCGCGATCGCGGGGTCGCCCTGCGCCAGCTGCTCGAAGATCGCGACGGCATCGGAGCGCGAGAGCCCGCTCCCGCCGAGGTCGTCGCGCACGTACACACCGCCGAGGCCCAGTTCGCCGGCACGGCGCAGCGTCTCGCGAGGGAAGTGGGATGCCGCGTCCCACTCCAGCGCGTGCGGTTCGAGCTCCGTCTGCGCGAACTCCCGCACGGCGTCGAGGATCGCTGACCGCTCGTCGGTCGTCAGCTCGGGGGTGATCGTGGGTGTGCTGATGGTGGACACCGTTGCTCCTTCGCCGATCCGCGGACGCCGTTGTGCGGCATCCGGATCGTTGTCTTCGTGCCCTCGTCGGCACTGTATCCGATTTTACATGGACGTCCATGTATCTGCTAGGACAGCCAGCGAACGCACCGTTCCGTCGCCCGTCGTTCACCGCCGCGACACCCGCACTCTGTAGGCACGGGGGGCGCACTCTGTCGCGCATCACCCGCCCCCTCCCGTGAGGAACTCGATGCCTTCGCACGCCCCTCGCCGACTCGTCGCATTCGCGACGACGACGGCCGCCGTCTGCGCACTCGCGCTGACGCCGTTCACCGCCGCCACGGCGGCGATCGTCCCCGATCCGGTCACGCACTCCGCGGCGGACGCCGCTCTCGCCATCGCGCCTCTCGGCACGTTCGAGACCGGCGCCTTCGATGAGGGCGCGGCCGAGATCGTCGCCGCCCACGGCGACCGCCTCTTCGTCGTCAACGCGCAGGCGGGCTCGGTGAGCGTGCTCGACTACAGCAACCCGACCTCGATGACCGAGGAGTTCCAGCTGAGCTCCACCGGCGTGGCCAACTCGGTCGCCGTGCGCGCGGACGGCCTCGGCGTCGTCGCGTTCGAGGCACCGGTGAAGACCGACCCCGGCACGCTGGTGTTCTTCGACGCGAACGCGCAGGATGCGGCCTCCGCTGTCCTGGGATCCGTCGTCGTCGGCGCGCTGCCCGACATGGTGACCGTCGCCAAGGACGGGGCCTACGCCGTCGTCGCCAACGAGGGCGAGCCGGCGGACGACTTCTCGAGCGACCCGGAGGGGTCCGTCAGCGTCGTCGCACTGCCCGGCGGCATCGCCGCCCCCGCCCAGGAGGCGGTCAAGACGGCCACCTTCCACGACTTCGAGGCCGGCGGCTCCAAGCCGCTCCCCGACGACGTGCGCGTGTTCGGCCCGACGCCTCACGGTGACGACCACCCGGTCAGCCGCAACCTCGAGCCCGAGTACGTCACCGTCGACGGCGATGTCGCGTACGTGTCGCTGCAGGAGGCGAACGCCCTGGCGGTCGTCGACCTCGCCTCGGCCACCGTCACCGACGTCCACGCGCTCGGCTTCAAGGATCACGGCGCCGACGGCGCCGGGCTCGACGCGAGCGACCGGGACCCGAACGGCGCGCCGACCTTCAACGTGCGCACCTACGCGGGCCTGAAGGGCATGTACATGCCCGACGGCATCCAGTCGTACTCGGTCGGCGGGCAGACCTACCTCGTCACGGCGAACGAGGGCGACGTCCGCGAATGGGGCGAGTACGTCGACGAGTCGCGTGTGAAGGACCTCGCCGAGGACGGCCAGGGGCCGGTGTGCGAGCCGCTCGCGGGTCTCACCGGCGACGCCGACCTCGGTCGCCTCAACGTCTCGATCGAGGACGGATTCGACACGGAGGCGGGCTGCTACTCCGAGCTCTACTCGTACGGCGGCCGGTCGTTCTCGATCTGGTCGACCGACGGAGAGCTGGTGTGGGACTCGGGCGACGCTCTCGAGCAGATCACGCACGCGGCTGCTCCGGCGAACTTCAACTCCGACCACGGCGCGAGCGACCTCGAGTCGCGCAGCGACTCCAAGGGCCCCGAGCCCGAGAACGTCGCCATCGGGGCCGTCGGTGACCGCACCTACGCCTTCGTGGGCCTCGAGCGCGTGAGCGGCATCGCGGTCTTCGACATCACCTCGCCGACCGACGCCACGTTCGTCACCTACGTCAACAACCGCGACCTCGCCGTCTCTGCCGAGGACGACGGCGTCGCCGCAGCGGGCGACCTCGGTCCCGAGGGCGTGGCGTTCATCCCGGCGGACTCGTCGGCGACGGGCGCTCCCCTGCTGGCGGTGGGCAACGAGGTGTCGGGCACCACGACCTTGTGGGCGATCGAGGATCTGCTCGCGCCCGTCGAGCTGACGCTCCTCGGGATCAACGACTTCCACGGCCGGATCGACGCGAACACGGTGAACTTCGCCGGCACGGTGGAGGAGCTCCGCGCCGCCACGGCCGGCCCATCGCTGTTCCTGTCGGCGGGCGACAACATCGGCGCATCGCTGTTCGCGTCGTCGGTCGCGAAGGACCAGCCCACCATCGACGTGCTCAACGCGCTCGAGCTGCAGACGTCCGCGGTCGGCAACCACGAGTTCGACCAGGGCTTCGAGGACCTCGAGGAGCGCGTCGTGCCCGCGGCCGACTTCAGCCACCTCGGGGCGAACGTCTACGAGAAGGGCACCGACACCCCGGCACTCGACGAGTACGACATCTTCGAGACCGAGGGCCTGACCGTCGCCGTCATCGGCGCCGTCACCGACGAGACCCCGTCGCTGGTGTCGCCGGCCGGCGTGGCCGATCTCGATTTCGGCGACCCGGTCGAGGCGGTCAACCGCGTCGCCGGCAAGCTGAGCGACGGAGACGACGCCAACGGCGAAGCCGACGTCATCGTGGCCATGTACCACGAGGGTGCGGGTGCCGGCACGCCGGATGGAGCCACCCTCGAGGAGGAAGTGGCAGCCGGCGGCGTGTTCGCGGCGATCGTCGAAGACACCGTCGCCTCGGTCGACGCGATCTTCACCGGCCACACGCACAAGGAGTACGCGTGGTCGGCCGCCATCCCCGGCACCGACAAGACGCGCCCGATCGTCCAGACCGGTTCGTACGGCGCCCGCATCGGCAAGATCACGCTGACGCTCGACCGCGCGACGGGAGAGGTCCTCGCCCACAGCGAGGAGAACGTCGCCCGCACGACGACGCCGGCGGCAGAGCTCGTCGCGGCATACCCCCGGGTGGCCGAAGTCAGCGGGATCGTGCAGGAGGCGCTGGCCAACGCCGCCGAGGTCGGCAACACGAGCGTCGCCGAGGTCTCGGACGACATCACGACCGCCTTCGCGGGCGGCTCGTTCGTGGACGGCGTGTGGACCGGGGGTTCGCGAGACGACCGTGCCTCGGAGTCGGCGCTGGGCAACCTCGTCGCCGAGTCCATCCGGTCGTCGCTGTCGGCGCTGCCGGACGGCGCCCAGATCGGCGTGACCAACCCGGGCGGCCTGCGCTCGGAACTGTGGGACACTCAGGCCGAGTTCGGCGCCACTGCGATCCCCGGACTCGCCGACGGTGAGATCTCGTTCTCGCAGGCGAACGCCGTGCTGCCGTTCAACAACACCATGGCGCTCGTCACGCTCACCGGCGCGCAGTTCACCGACCTGCTCGAGCAGCAGTGGCAGCGGGCGGCCGACGGCACCGTCCCGTCGCGCCCGTACCTGCAGCTCGGGCTGTCGGAGAACGTGACCTACACCTTCGACGCCGAGCGCGCTGAAGGCGACCGGATCACGTCGGTCACGATCGACGGTGCACCGCTCGACCCCGACGCGGAGTACCGCATCGGCACGCTGTCGTTCCTCGCAGCGGGTGGAGACAACTTCCACGCGTTCACCGAGGGCAGCGGCTACGTCGACACCGGCCTGCTCGACTACGAGGCGTGGATCGACTATCTGGCCGACGGCACGCCCGTCGCGCCGGCGTACGCGAAGCACGCGGTGCAGGTGCAGGGCGTTCCCGACTCGGTCGAGCCGGGAGACGAGTTCTCGTTCACGGTGTCGAAGCTGAACATGACCAGCCGCGGCACGCCGGAGGCCACCGAGGTCGAGGCACGCCTCGGCGACGAGGTGCTCGGGACGTTCCCGGTCGCCGACGGGTCGGCCGACATCGCCCTCACGCTGCCGGCTGGCACCGCGGCCGGCGCCACAGAGGTGACGTTGACGACGGATGCCGCGGGCACGACGGTCACCGTCCCGCTGACGGTCGGCGACGAGCCCACGCCGGGGCCGGGAGCCGACTGGGCCACGATCGATGTGGGTTCCGGCACGGTGGAGCAGGGCGGATCGCTCCCCGTGAAGGTGTCGGGCCTCGAGCCCGGACAGCAGATCAGCGCGACGCTGTTCAGCGACCCGATCGTCGTGCAGGGCATCCCGGCGGCGGACGCGAGCGGCACCGTGTCGTTCACGGTCCGGATTCCCTCGGATCTGCCGGTGGGAGCGCACCGGCTCGTGATCGAGTCGACTGGCTTCGAGCCGCTCTCGGCGTCGGTGACCGTCGTCGCGCCCGGACAGCTGGCCGTCACGGGCGCGCAGGCGCCCTGGACGATCGCGCTCATCGCGGCGCTCCTGGTGGTGCTGGGCGGCATGCTCGTGATCATGCGCCGGCGGCCCGTCGCGCGCGGTTGATGCGCATCGGATGAGAGGAGCCCGGATGCCACGGCATCCGGGCTCTTCTTCTGTTCCGGCTACGGAACGCGCGCCGAGAAGAGCGGCACCACGACCTCGTCGACGATGCGAACGATCGCGACGTCATCAGGCGGGGCGCCGTCGAAGAGGAAGCGCTGGCGCAGGAGCGAGTGGGCGACTTCCAGGCGTGCCGGTGTCACGGCGGCCGCATCGATCTCGCCCCGCTCGACCGCGCGACGCGCGATCTCGGTCATGGCTCGCAGCCCGGTGCCCTGCGAGCGCTGACGGAGCTCACGCATGCGGTGCCGGTCGCGCAGCGCATCGCTGAGCAGGCCCCTCAGGGCCTCGCCCGCCGCCCCGTCGAGCAGCCGCGCGTGCTGCCGGAGGTGGGCGAGCACGTCGCCGCGCAAGGTACTGGTGTCACGTGGCGAGGCCGGGTCGCCCATGCTGTGGCGCACGGCGTCGAGTGCCAGTTCCATGCGCGAGGGCCAGCGCCGGTAGACCGAGGCCTTGCCGGTGCGAGCGCGTTCGGCCACACGCTCCATCGTGAGCCCCGCGTAGCCGTGCTCGGCCAGCTCCTCGAGAGCAGCATCCAGAATCGCGGTCTCGAGGGCGGACCCCCGTCTGCGGGGCTGTGCGCGGTGGTCCGGCGCGCCGCGTCCGGACGCGGCCGCCGGATCGAGTGCGCGCTCTGCGCGAGCCTCGAGATCATTCGTCCCCGCCGTCATGAGGCCTCCCCGACACGGCCGGTGTCGCCGTCGACGGTGACGACTTGCCCGTCGTGCAGCACCGTGGTGCCCACCGCGGAACCCATGATCGCGGGGATACCGTACTCGCGTGCCACGATCGCCGCGTGCGACAAGACCCCGCCGGTGTCGACGACGACCGCGGCGGCGCGCTGGAACAGCGGCGTCCACGAGGGATTGGTGTACGGACACACCAGGATGTCACCGGTTCGGAGCCGCCCGAATTCCTCCGGTCCGCGGATGACCCGCACCGGACCGGTGACCCGGCCGCCGCTGGCCGGCTCGCCGGCGAGGAGCGCGTCGCCGGAGTCCCGCACCGGAAACACCGCCCGCGGATCGATCAGGCGGACGCCCACGAGCTCGTCTCGCCGCGCGGCCCTCGTGCGCGCCAGCTCGCGAAGACGGCCGTCAGGCCCCGCCTCGAGCTCCTCGAGTCGCAGGTGGAAGACGTCCTCGGGTCGATCGAGCACGCCCTCGGCGACCAGGCGCCCGCCGATCTCGAGCAGGGCGCGACGCAGGATCGGCAACGGCCGCGTGAACTCGTAGTGCGTGTCTTCGCGGAACGCTGTGCCCGCGCGCGCCCGCTCGATCCACCGACGCATCCGTGGGCTCATCGCGTCGAGCGGTGGTCGCTCGGCTCGCGAAGGCGGCGTGGTGGCGAGCACCTTGATCAGCCCGACCACGGTCTCGGGCGCCTCACCCCACGTCGGCGCCGTGACCAGCAGCGGTGACGACGACTCCCGGTGACCGTGCTCGGCGAGGAAGGCCGCGAAGTCCGGGAGCTGCCGCACCGCCGGCAGGACGGCGGCGGGCTCCTCGGCCGCGAGCCGCGCTGCCAGCGCCGGATCCGACCGCACCTCCGCGGCGATCTCCTCCAGCTCCCGCGTGACCTGCTCGGTGCGGGTCCGGCCGTCCAGCAGCAGATCGCCGAGCATCCGCCCGCGCCCGGTGAGCCGCAGCACGAGGAAGAGGCGCGCGATGGCCACGCCGGAGCCGGGGAGGTAGTCGATGCGCAGATCTGCGACCGGGTCGACCAGCGCGAGCGCCTCGCGCGGCACCCGCACCAGCTCGTGCCACGGCATCCGGCTGACATCGCGCGCCGCGAGCTCCCGCACCCGCGAGAGGAACGACGCGTATCGCGGGTCGTCGCGCCACCGCGCGGGGTCGTGGCGGCGCGCACGGCGGGCGATGAGGAACGGGGCGAGCATGAGCCGGAGCGTCGGACGCGGCTCGGGCGGCACGAGCCGGTAGACGACGCCCCCCTCCTCGCGCAGGAATCCTTCGAACGCGCCACGCAGCCCGATGCTCTCGGTCACCTTCGCCATGAGGCCCGCCGGACCGTACGGGATCCAGGTGGTCATGTCGATCGGATACGGCCGCGTCGGCAGCAGCTCCAGCAGCACCGTGGCCAGACGCCGGCGCAGCGGGTTCAGCCGCCCGGGGAGGGGCGGCGGCGGCACGGCGGTCATCGGTCGAGCCTGCAGCAGGTGCACGCCGCCGGCCGCGACCGCCCACTCGATGTCCTGCGGGCGCTCGAAATGCGTCGCGACGGCCGTGCCGAGCCGGGCCAGCTCCGCGAGCACGTCATCGGGAAGACGGTCGACGGATGCCGCATCCGTCGGGGTCTCGTGGACCACTCCGCCGCTCGCCGCTGCCCGCACCACCACTTCGCGCCGGCCGGCGACGAACTCGCGCACCGAGCCGTCGGTACCGAGGACGTAGTGGTCGGGTGTCACGATGCCCGACACGACAGCCTCGCCGAGTCCGGGGCTGGCTTCGACGACGATGCTCTCGCGGTCGCCGGTGACGGGATCCGCCGTGAACATCACGCCCGCGGCGTCGGCGTCGACCATCCGCTGCACGACCACGGCGATGCGCACCTCGGCCGGGTCGATGCGGAGCCGCTCTCGATACGCCACCGCGCGGTCGGTCCACAGCGACGCCCAGCACCGGCGGACCGCGTCGAGCAGCTCGGCCTCCCCGAGCACATTGAGGTACGTGTCCTGCTGGCCGGCGAATGCGGCACCGGGCAGGTCCTCGGCGGTCGCGCTGGAACGCACCGCGACCGCGCCGCGACCGAGTTCGGCGTAGGCCGCGAGGATCGCGTCGCGGAGTTCGCCCGGGATCACAGCGTTCTCGTACGCCTGCCGGTCGGCCGAGGCGGCGCGGGTCGACCCGTACGCCTCGGTGGTCACGACGAACCCGGGAGGCACGGGCATGCCCAGCCGGACGAGCTCACCGAGGCCTGCTCCCTTGCCACCGGCGAGTGCCAGGTCTTCGCGACCGAACGCAGCGAGCGGCGCGACGTGAGGCATGCGGAGTCCTTCCCGATCCGCCGCGTGCCCGCGAGTCATTTAGAGAACGCGACGTTCTCTACCAATCTATACCCGGCCGCGCGTGCACACGACCCCGGCGCGACGAGACCCCCGGATGCCGGCATCCGGGGGTCTCGCGGGTCCATCAGGCGGATTCGTCCCACGGCGCGAAAGCGCGCAGCTCGAGCTGCCCGTTGCGGGCCATCGGGTGGCGCGAGGCGATCTCGATCGCCTCGTCGAGGTCGGCGACGTCGAGGATGTCGAAGCCCAGGATCACCTCGCTGGTCTCGGCGAACGGCCCGGCGGTCGTGAGCACCTTGCCGCCACGCACCTTCACCACGGTGGACTCCGCACCCGGCGCGAGGATCTCGCCGATGATCCGCTTGCCCGACGCGTCGAGCGGGTCGACCCACAGATCGATGTCGGACTCGTCGGACGGCTGGTCGGGCTGGGCGTCGCTGACGACGAACATCATGAACTTCATGGTCTGATCCTTCCGGTACCGGGCAGCCGGACGCCACCCTCACCAAGGCCGTCGCACGGCACTCGCGCAGATCGACACTTCGCGTTCACGAAATTCTCGTACTTCGCTCACGCGGTCGGTCCCTCACGCGGTCGGTCCCAGCATCCGCTGCCGATGATTCCTGCCACGCATGCCGGTTTCGACCGCGCGAGGATCATCCTGCAGGATGATCCGCATGGGCCTCGGGGCCGACGCGCGAGCGGGAACGCGTCCGTAGCGTCGAAGACATGACCGCCACAACCTCGCCGATCCGCCTCGCTCGCCGCCGAGAGATCTCAGCGGGCGGCGCGCTTCTGCTGACGATCGCAGGGAACATCCTCTTTCTCGCGATCGCGGCCGTCGGCGCCGCCGGTGTCGCGATCGCCGCCGCCGTCGTCTTCGGTCCGCAGATCCTGAGCGCCTTCTGAGCGGTGTGCTCTGAGCGGCCGGCTCCGAGCCGGCGTGCGGCGTCAAGCCCTGTCGCGCGGCGCGCGGACGCCAGTAGTCTTCGCGTGTGACCGAGCGCGCCGTCCCCATCCTCCTCAGCCGCGACCTGTCCGAGACGCTCACGTTCTACGAGACGCTCGGCTTCGAGAATCGCGGCGCGCCGCCCGAGGACTGGGGGTACCTCATCATCGGCCGCGGCGACGCCGAGCTGCACTTCACGCTGGACCCGTCCGTCGATCCGCTCCGCACCGCGTCGATGTGCTACCTCTACGTCGAGGACGCGCAGTCGCTGTTCGTCGACTGGCGGAGCCTGGTGATTCCGGATGCCGCGACCGGCAGCCGCATCGAAGCACCGGTCGACACGGACTACGGCATGCGCGAGTTCGCCGTCGTCGACCGCAACGGCAACCTCGTGCGCGTCGGCAGCCGGCTCTGACCCGCAGCCGGCGTCACGTCGATGTCGCCGGCTCGCGGTTGACTGAGCGGGAGCGAACGGAGCAGATCTGAGGAGGCGGAGATGTTCGTCATCATGGGTGGAACAGGTCAGGTCGGATCAGCCGTGGCCGACGCGCTGCTGCGAGACGGCGAGGACGTGACGATCGTCACGAGAAGCGCCCAGTCGGCGGCGCCCTGGCGGGCCAGAGGCGCGTCGATCGCGGTGGCCGACATCGACGATGCGGGGGGCCTGCGCGATGTGTTCCGGATGGGGCGGCGGGCACTGCTGCTCAACCCGCCGGCGGACCCTTCCGAAGACACCGACGCGGTGGAGCATCGGACCGTCGACAACATCCTCGATGCACTCGAGGGAAGCGGTCTCGAGAAGGTCGTCGCCGTGTCGACCTACGGCGCGGCGCCTGGCGAGCGCATCGGCGACCTCGGCACGCTGTGGCGGATGGAGCGGGGCCTGGCGCAGCAGGAGATCCCGGCGGCGGTGAACCGCGGCGCGTACTACATGTCGAACTGGAACGGCCTCATCGATGCGGCTCGCGAGTCCGGCGCGCTGCCGACGATGCTGCCGGCGGATCTGACCATGCCCATGGTCGCACCGGCGGACGTCGGCGAGGCGGCCGCGCAGCGCCTCGTCTCGGACGTGGACGACATCGGCATCCGATACGTCGAGGGTCCGCGACGCTACACCGCGGCAGATGTGGCGCGCGTCTTGGCGCGGCAGCTGAACCGCGAGGTGCGGCTCGAGGTGATCCCACCGGAGGATCTCGAGGCGACGTTCACCGCACTCGGATTCAGCCCCGCCGCGGCGAGCTCGTATGCGGGCATGACCCGTCTGACGATCGACGGGCCCGAGCTTCCCGACGCGCCGTGGCGAGGCTCGACCACCCTGGAGCAGTACGTGAAATCGGTCCTGTGACGCGCATGGCCGCCGCCGGGGCGCTCCCGCCGGGCGGAGAATCGCCGCGACGTCGGAGAATCACGGCGAGAAGCTCCGCCGCGAGCACGACTCTCCGCCGGGCGGAGCGGAATCAGCCGCCTGGCGGGCCGTTCGAAACGGTGACTACAGGCGCTCGATGATCGTCGCGTTCGCCATGCCGCCACCCTCGCACATGGTCTGCAGACCGTAACGCCCGCCGCTGGCCTCGAGGTAGGCCACGAGGGTGCCGAGCAGACGCGTGCCCGACGCGCCGACGGCGTGGCCGAGCGCGATCGCGCCGCCCCACGGGTTGAGCTTCGCCGGGTCGGCGCCGAGCTCGGCCGCCCACGCGAGCGGCACCGAGGCGAAGGCCTCGTTCACCTCGTACGCGTCGAGATCGTCGATCGACAGTCCGCTGCGCTCGAGGATGCGCCGGGTCGCCGGAATCGGTCCCGTCAGCATGAACAGCGGATCGTCGCCGACGACCGAGAACGAGTGGAAGCGGGCCCTCGGCTCGAGCCCGAGCTCCGCCGCCTTCTCGGCGCTCATGATGAGCACCGCGGATGCCGCATCCGTGAGCGGCGACGAACTGCCCGCGGTGATGCGCCAGTCGAGCCCGGGGAACCGCGCGGCGAGCTCGTCGGTGCGGAAGGCGGGGTTCAGGCCGGCGAGGCCTTCGGCCGTCGTGCCGGGGCGGACCGTCTCGTCGAACGCCACGGCGTCGGACGAGCCCGGCGCCAGCACCGGCAGCACCTGGGAGTCGAAGCGGCCGTGGGTCCAGGCATCCGCCGCCCGTCGGTGCGACTCGGCCGAGAACGAGTCGAGCTCTTCGCGCGACAGGTGCCACTTGTCGGCGATGAGCTCGGCCGACACGCCCTGGTTCACGAGACCCTCGGGGTAGCGGGCGGCCAGGCCCGGCGCGAGGGAGCCGCCCTGTCGAGATGACCCGAGGGGCACGCGGCTCATCGACTCGACGCCGCCGGCGATCACGATGTCGTAGGCGCCGGCGATCACGCCCTGCGCCGCGAAGTGCGCGGCCTGCTGGCTCGAGCCGCACTGCCGGTCGATGGTCGTCGCCGGCACGGACTCGTCGAACCCGGCGGCGAGCACCGCCTGGCGGCCGATGTTCATGGCCTGGTCGCCGATCTGGCTGACGCATCCCATCAGCACATCGTCGATCTGGCGCGACTCCAGCCCGTTGCGCTCCAGCAGGCCGGTCAGCACACCTGCGGCGAGGTCCACCGGATGCACTCCGCTCAGGGCGCCGCCGGGCTTGCCACGACCGGACGGGGTTCGGACGACGTCGACGATGACGGCTTCGCGCATGACAACCTCCTGCTCACGAGCCTAGAACGGTGATTCGAGCCGCGGGCCGCCCGGACCTCGCCCTTCGGGTGTCAGAACACGCGGAGTCCCGACGCCGATTCCGCGTGTTGCGCCACCCGAACGACGACGCCGCGGGCCGCCCGGACCTCGCCCTTCGGGTGTCAGAACACGCGGAGTCCCGACGCCGATTCCGCGCGTTGCGCCACCCGAACGACTCGCCGCCGCGGGCGAGCGGGCGCGCGGGCGCGCGAAGCGGGAGTATCACCCGCGGGCGTCAGGCGTGGCGTAGGTCGAACGCTGTTCGATCACCGCGAGCGTGCAGCGCGAGATGCAGACCAGGCGTCCCGCCTCGTCTGCGATGCGGATCTCCCACACGTGGGCGCGACGGCCGATGTTCGCCGGCGTGACGGTCGCCGTCACCCAGCCCGACGAGACCGGCCGGATGTGGTTGGCGTTGATCTCCTGGCCGACGACGTGGAATCGCTCGCGGTCCACCGCGAGGTGCCCGGCCCACGAGGCGAGCGTCTCGGCGAGGGCCACAGAGGCGCCGCCGTGGAGCACGCCCGCGGGCTGGACGGTGCGCCGGTCCACCGGCATCCGTCCCACCAGCGCGTCGTCGCGGATCTCGACGATCTCGATCCCGAGGCTCTCGATGAGCGTCCCCGATGCCATCGCGGGAAGATCGACGCCCACGACGTCGCCATGCCACAGACTCACGACATCACCCCGCGGACTCCTCGGCGCGCTCGGCTGCCGCCACGGTCGCGGCATCCGGAACATACCCCTCGACGTGACGCTCGTCGGGACCGTTGTACTCCGACAGCGGCCGGATGAGGGCGTTGGATGCCAGCTGCTCCATGATGTGCGCCGTCCAGCCGGTCACCCGGGCGGCGACGAACAGCGGTGTGAAGGTGAGGGTGTCGAAGCCGATGAGGTTGTAGGCCGGTCCTGACGGATAGTCGAGGTTCGGGTAGATCCCCTTGCGCTCGACGAACTGCGACTCGAGGGCGTCGTACAGCGCCGCCACCTCGGGACGGTCGTAGTGCGCGACGAGCGTGTCGAGCGCCGCCTTCATCGTCGGCACACGCGAGTCCCCGCGCTTGTAGACGCGGTGCCCGAAGCCCATGATCTTGCGCTTCTGGGCGAGCGCCTCGTCGAGCCACGGCCCGACGTTCTCGGCCGAGCCGATCTCGTCGAAGATGTGCAGGACTGCCTCGTTCGCGCCGCCGTGCAGGGGGCCCTTGAGGGCGCCGATCGCGCCCACGACGGCCGAGTACAGGTCGCTGAGGGTCGAGGCGATCACGCGACCCGTGAACGTCGAGGCATTGAAGGAGTGCTCGGCGTACAGGATCATCGACCGGTTGAACGCGTCGACCACGACGTCGTCGGCCTCTTCGCCGAACGTCATCCACAGGAAGTTGGCCGAGTAGCCGAGGTCGTCGCGCGGCGCGATCGGCTGCTGCCCCCGGCGACGACGCTGACCGTACGCGACGATGGCCGGCAGGACCGCGAACAGACGGATGCTGCGCGCGAGGTTCTCATCCGGGTTGCCGCTGACATCGAGCACCGACCCGGTGCCCGCGAGGTCGCGCGCCCCGATCAGGCTCACGGCCGTGCGCACCTCGTCCATCGGGTGCGCGTCCAGCGGCACGAGGTCGATCGCGGCGCGGACGTCGGCGGGAAGGTGCCGGTACGAACGCTCCGTCGCGCGCAGGTGCTGAAGCTGCACGTCCGTGGGCAGCTCGCCGTGCCACAGCAGGTAGGCCACCGCCTCGAACGGCTGCGTCGACGCGAGCTCCTGCACCGGATACCCGCGATACAGCAGCGAGTTCGTCTCGGGGTTGACCTTCGAGACCGCGGTGTAGTCGACGACGACGCCGGCCAGGCCCTTCTTGATGTCGGTCATGTTGTGCCCTTCGTCGGGATCGGTCGTCGAGCGAGATCCTCGCTCAACGACCGGGAACGGTGAAGTTGAAGACGTCCTGGTCGAAGTGGTTGTACTGCTCGTAGTCGATGAGGTCGTACAGCTCGGCGCGGTGCTGCATCTCGCCGAGCCTGGACGTCAGGTGCCCGTCCTCCACGAGCGTATCGAGCGCACGGGATGCCGCGCCCATCGCGATCCGCAGAAGTGAGACCGGCCAGATCACGATGTTGACACCGACGTCCCGCAGCTGGTCGACGCTGAACAGGTCCGACTTGCCGAACTCGGTCATGTTGGCGAGGATCGGCACGTCGACCGCGGCGCGGATCGCTGCGAACTCGTCGAGCGATCGCATGGCCTCCGGGAAGACGGCATCGGCGCCGGCGTCCACGAGCGCCTGCGCACGCCGGATGGCGGCATCCATCCCCTCCACCGCGCGGATGTCGGTGCGCGCCATGATGAGGAAGTTCGGGTCGCGGCGCGCATCTGCGGCAGCGCGGATCCGCTTGATCGCGGTGTCCTCATCGACGACGACCTTGCCATCGAGGTGCCCGCATCGCTTGGGATTGACCTGATCCTCGATGTGGGTGCCGGCGATGCCGGCGTCCTCGAGGGTCTGGATCGTGCGGGCGACGTTCATCGGCTCCCCGAAGCCGGTGTCGGCGTCGATGATGGCAGGCAGGTCGGTCATGCGCGCGATCTGCTGGCCGCGCCCGGCGACCTCGGTCAGCGTCGTGAGCCCGATGTCGGGCAGGCCCAGGTCGGCCGACAGCACCGCCCCCGAGATGTACACGCCCTCGAACCCCTTGCGCTCGATGAGCCGGGCCGACAGCGGATTGAACGCGCCAGGGAATCGCAGCAGCTCTCCCGACGCGAGCCGCTCGCGGAACAGCCGTCGCTTCTCGTACGCGGGGACGGTGGAGTACAGCATCAGAGGCTCCTCATCGTGTTCCGCCGGGCGGAGATCCGCGCGGATTTCGGAGCGCACGCGCCAGATTCTCCGCCATCCCCGAGATTCTCCGCCGGGCGGAGCCTCCGATCTTCCGCCGGGAGGAGGATCGATTCCGGATGCCGCGAGCCGCCCCGGCGCATCAGAACAGCCCCTTCGGTGCGGGCGCCGCCGCGAGCACCCCGAAGTCCGCGACGATCGTCAGCTGCTGGACCTCCTCGGGCGTGAGCTCGGGCAGGCGCTGTGCGAGGTCGAGGAAGCGCTCGATCTCGTCGGCGGTCAGCACCGGTTCGGCGAGCATCCGGAACTTGCGGATGTAGTCCTCGCGCGCGAACGGCCGCGCCCCGAGCGGGTGCGCATCGGCCACGGCGATCTCGTCCTCGATGACCGAGCCGTCGGTCAGGCGGATCTCGACGCGACCGCCGAACGCCTTCTCGTTCGGGTCGTCGGAGTGATAGCGACGCGTCCACTCCTCGTCCTCGGCCGTCGTCACCTTGTGCCACAGCTCGACCGTGTCGGCGCGCCCCGCGCGCTCGGGGGTGTACGAATCGACGTGGTGCCACCCGCCGTCCTGCAGCGCGACCGCGAAGATGTACGGGATCGAGTGGTCGAGGGTCTCGCGCGAGGCCGTCGGGTCGTACTTCTGCGGGTCGTTCGCGCCCGAGCCGATCACGTAGTGAGTGTGGTGCGAAGTGTGCAGCACGATCGATTCGATGTTCGCGGGGTCGCGCAGCTCTGGCCGTTCCTCGCCGAGCTTGCGCGCGAGGTCGATCCAGGCCTGCGCCTGGTACTCGGCCGAGTGCTCCTTCGTGTACGAATCGAGGATTCCGCGCTTGGGCTCGCCGGCAGCGGGAAGCGGCACGTCGTACGAGGCATCCGGTCCGTCCAGCATCCACGCCACGACGCCGTCCTCGCCCTCGTAGATCGGGCTGGGCGACGTCTCGCCGCGCATCGCGCGGTCGACCGCCTCGACCGCCATCTTGCCCGCGAAGGCCGGGGCGTGCGCCTTCCAGGTCGAGATCTCGCCCTTGCGCGACTGGCGGGTCGCGGTCGTGGTGTGCAGGGCCTGTCCGACGGCCTGGTAGATCGTGTCGACATCGAGGCCGAGGAGCGTGCCGATGCCGGCCGCCGCCGACGGGCCGAGGTGGGCGACGTGGTCGATCTTGTGCTTGTGGAGGCAGATCGCGCGCACGAGGTCGATCTGGATCTCGTATCCCGTCGCGAGGCCGCGCACGAGGGCCGCGCCGTCCGCGCCCACATGCTGCGCCACAGCGAGGATCGGCGGGATGTTGTCGCCCGGGTGCGAGTAGTCCGCCGCGAGGAAGGTGTCGTGGTAGTCGAGCTCTCGCACCGCCACGCCGTTCGCCCAGGCCGCCCATTCGGGGCTCGTCTTGCGGTCGAGGGCGCACCCGAACACGGTCGACCCCGAGCCGCCGACCGACACGGCGTGATCGAGCGCCTGCTGGCGCGCGGCACTCACGGGCGCGCGGGTGAGGGATGCCGCGGCCACTGCCGCGTTGTCGATGACACGGTTGACGATCATGTCGACGACCTCGGGCTCGACCTCGACCGGGTCGGCGGCGACCTCGGCGATGTGCCAGGCGAGCTGCCCCTCGCGTGCGAGGTTCTCGTCGCTGCGGTGGACGCGGAGGTGGTGGATGACGGTCATGGCGGTCCTCACTTCAGGTGTTCGGGGGGCTCGTGAGCGCCCCCAGGATGCTCTCCAGGGCATTGTGCAGGTGCACATGCGTGGCGTGGGCGGCGAGGTCGGCGTCGCGCGCACCGATCGCCTCGGCGATCAGCCGGTGTTCGGCGACGGATGCCGCGAGCCGGCTGGGATTGTCACGCGCGAGTCGCCGCACCCGGACGAGATGGGTGCGCACGGTGCGCAGCGCGGCGGTGAGGTAGTCGTTCGCGACGGCGGCGTCGAGCGACGCATCGAAACGCGCGATGAGTCCGTAGTACGAGTCTCGCCCATCCGCCGCATCGCCGACTCCGTCGAGATCGACCCGCGCGAACTCGTGGGCGAGTTGCACGAAGGCCGCGGCATCCCCGCGCTCCGCCGCGAGCCTGGCCGCGGATTCCTCGAGCGCGCGGCGCACCTCGAAGATCTCGCGGATGTCGTCGGCATCGATCGCGGTCACCACGGTGACGCGCGGTGACTGCTGCGCGACCAGGCCGTCGGCGGCGAGCCGGCCGAGCGCTTCGCGCAGGGGCGTGCGGCTGACGCCGAGCCGGGCGGCCTGCTCGACCTCTCCGAGGACGGCACCAGGCCGCAGAATTCCCGACTGGATCTCGTCGAGGAGTGTCGCGTACGCGCGATCGCTGGCTCTCACCGTCACGCACCTCCTCGCCGACAACCCAGACAGTGTATACATAAAGGCCTCTTGGACGCCAGTCGAGACAGAGTTCTCGCCCTTAGGTATACATCGGGGCATGCAATGCGCCCGCCCGCGGCGGAAGCATGGATTGAATATTCACAATTTCATGAATCTCATGTAGCGTCAGCGCCATGACCACCGTCATCCGCACGAGCGGACTCCGCAAGCACTACGGCCGCGTGCACGCCCTCGACGGGCTCGATCTCTCCGTCGACGAAGGGCAGATCCACGGTTTCCTCGGTCCGAACGGCGCCGGCAAGTCGACCACGATCCGGGTGCTGCTCGGACTCGCGCGCAAGACCGGCGGCGAGGCATCCGTCTTCGGTTCCGATCCGTGGCGCGACGCGGTCGCGCTGCACCGGCGCATCGCCTACGTGCCCGGCGATGTGAGCGTCTGGCCGAACCTGTCCGGTGGCGAGGCGATCGACCTCATGGCCCGCCTGCGCGGCGTCTCGCGCCGCGACTCCGCGTACCGTGCCGAGCGCGAACGGCTGGTCGAGGCGTTCCAGTTCGATCCCCGCAAAAAGGGCCGGGCGTACTCCAAGGGCAACCGGCAGAAGGTCGCCCTCATCGCGGCGTTCTCGGTGCCGGCCGACCTCTACATCCTCGACGAGCCGACGAGCGGCCTGGACCCGCTGATGGACGTCATGTTCCGCCGCGAGATCCTCCGCGTGCGCGCGGCGGGCGCGACGGTGCTGCTCTCGAGCCACATCATGTCGGAGGTCGAGCAGCTGTGCGATCGCGTCTCGATCATCCGCGCGGGCCGCATCGTCGAGTCGGGAACCCTCGCCGACCTTCGCCACCTCACCCGCACCGAGGTGTCGTTCGAAGGGACGGATGCCTCGGTCGCGGCCGGTCTCACGGGCGCCCACGACGTCTCGGCCGAGGACGGGCGCGTGCGGTTCACCGTCGACAGCGACGCGGTGGCGGCGATGCTCCCCGAGCTGGGCCACCGCGCCGTCGCGGGGCTGCGCATCGCCCCGCCTTCCCTCGAGGAGCTGTTCCTGCGGCACTACGGCGACGAACTCGGCGGCGAGGCGGGGCCGTCGGACGCGCCGACCCCATCCGCGGCGGCGGGACGATGAACCGGGTCTGGGTCCTCGTCGGCCAGCGCGCCCGCCGCGACTGGCGGCAGCTGGCGGTGTGGATCGTGGGCACAGCAGCTCTGGCCTACCTCTCGTTCACCGGCGTGGCCGAGTCCTTCGGCACGGCGCAGGAGCGTCAGGCGCTCATCGCCACGGCGCTGGCCAACCCGGTCATCCTGCTCTTCCGCGGATTGCCCTCGGGCACCGGCCAGAGCGAGTTGATGGTCTTCCTCATCCTCCCGTGGCTCGCGATGCTCGCCGCCTTCATGAGCTCGTTCCTCGCCGTACGCCACACCCGGGCCGAGGAGGAGCCCGGTCGAGCCGAGCTGGTGTCGGCGACACCGGCCGGACGCACGGCACCGATCGTGGCGACCATCGTGCACGGAGTCCTCGCCAACGCGATCCTGGCCGCCCTCGTCGCCGGTGCCTTCCTGCTGACCGGAAGCGACATCGAGGGCTCGGTCCTCGTGGGGATCGCCACCGGCTCGGTCGGCGTCGCCTTCCTCGGAGTGGGACTCTTCGCCGCGCAGCTCATCCGCACGTCGCGCGGCGCCAACGCGCTGTCGGTGTGGACCCTGCTGGTGTCGTTCGTGATCTGCGGCATCGGCAACGCGGTCGGCACGCCCAGCGACGACCTCACCCGGATGCAGAGTTCGTGGCTGACGTGGCTCTCGCCGTTCGGCTGGGCCGAGAACACCCGCGCGTTCGACGAGAACGCATGGTGGCCGGCCGGGCTGTGCCTCGCGCTCGGGTTCGTGCTGGCCGGAGTTTCTGTCGCACTGACCACCGCGCGCGATCTCGGCGGCAGCTTCGTCGCCGAGCGCGGCGGACGCGTCACCGCTCCTGCCACCCTGTCCACGCCGACGGGTCTCGTGTGGCGCCTCACCCGGGGAAGCATCGCCGGCTGGGCGGTGGGCGGGCTGCTCGTCGGGATGCTGTCGACCACTCTCGCAGGAGTGGTCGAGGAGATCGGCGCCGACAACCCCGCGATCGAGCAGATACTGGCGCAGATCTCGGGCTCGGGCGACCTCCAGCAGGCCACGATCACGACGTTCTACACGATGCTCGGGATCCTCGCGGCCTGCTGCGCGGTGCAGATCGTCTGCCGCGCGCGCCAGGAGGAGTCCCACGGTACGGCGGAGGTCGTGCTGGCCGCTGTCGTCGGCCGGGTCCGGTGGCTCGCGGGCTACCTCACCGTCGCACTGGTGGGACTGGTCGCCGTGATCGTCGCGGGTGCCGCGGGATCCCTGCTCGGCCTGGCCTCCCAGGGCGGAGACGACCAGCTGGCGCGGACCGTGCTCATCACCGGCGCCGGGCAGGTGGCCGCAGCATCCGTCTTCCTCGCGCTCACGGCGCTCGCCTTCGTGCTCGCACCACGCCTGACCATCGCGCTCGGATGGACCCTCGTGATCCTCGGCATGGTTCTGGGCATGTTCGGCCCGATCTTCGGATTCCCGGAGTGGCTCACCCAGCTGTCGCCGATGGCCTCGGCGCCGGTCGTGCAGGGGGATGACGTCGACCTCCAGGGGCTCGGCTGGCTGATCCTCGCGGTCGGAGTCGGCGTGGGCGCATCCCTCGTCCTGATGCGACGACGTGAGCTCACCGCCGGCGGATAGATTCGAACGATGGGGGGCGACGTGGATCATCCGGGAATCGAGGCAGCCGAACAGGCCGCGGCCATGCTCACGGCGGCGGGGATGGCGCGCATGCCCGCGCGCGTCATGATGGCACTGGTCGGCTCACCGGACGAAGGGTATACGGCGGCCGACCTCGCCGAGCGGCTCGGCGTCTCGCCGGCGGCGGTGTCGGGGGCGGTGCGGTACCTCACCTCGATGCGGCTGATCCAGCGGCTCTCGCGGCCCGGCGACCGGCGCGACCGGTACGACCTCGTCGACGACGCCTGGGCCGGCATGATCACCTCGAACGCCCCGCTGTACGCCGCGCTCGCGACGCAGATGGACCGCATCGCCGACGAGAACGCGGATGCCCCGGTCTCCGTCGCCCGCGCGCGTGAAGTCGCCGACTTCCTGCGCTACCTCACCGAGCGGATGCCGCGTCTCGCGGACGAATGGCGGGCCGGGCGCGGGTAGCCTCGTCAGGTGACCGACGCAGCCGGCCTTTCAGAGGCGCCCTACACCGTGGCCACCGACGGAGCCTGCAAGGGCAACCCCGGACCGACCGGCTGGGCGTGGGTGGGCGAAGACGGACACTGGGCGGCCGGCTCGATCCCCGTGGGCACGAACAACATCGGCGAGCTGACCGGGCTGCTCAAGGCCATCGAAGACCACGCCGACGTGGCGCACCTCGTCGTGCAGGCGGACTCGCGGTACGCGATCGACACGTACGAGAAGTGGATGGACGGCCACCGTCGCCGCGGCTGGAAGACGTCGACGGGGGCACCCACGAAGAACGTCGACCTGCTCGAGCAGCTCATCGTCGCCCGCGACGCACGGCGGGCCGCCGGGCTCCCCGACGTCGTGCTCGAACACGTCCGCGGCCATTCCGGCCACGTTTTGAACGCGTGGGCCGACGAACGAGCGGTGCGAGCGTCGGAGCACGCCGCGAAGGGCATCACGAGTGCGTGGTCGTCCCTCGGCGCGCACGAGAAGATCGACGTCTCGGAGCGCCCGAAGAACGGCCGCTGACACCCGGACCGCCGGCTGCAGACGCCGGCGTCAGGCTTCGGTGGTTCCCTCGTACAAGCCGATCACGTTCTCGTCGGGATCGGCGATGACCGCCCACCAGCTCGTCGGCGAGATCTGGCTCTTCTCGCGGAGCACGGTGGCGCCCGCATCCCGCGCGGCGGCTACCGTGTCGTCGATCGAATCGACCTCGACGTAGGAGCGCGGCTGAGTGAACCCGTCTTCGCGCGGAGCGAGCGCTCCGCCCGAGATCTGGTTCGGCGCCCGCCACATGGGGTAGTCCTCGAAACCGGGCATGTCCGCGATCTCCCAGCCGAACAGTCGCGAGTAGAAGCCCTTCGCCCTGTCGAAGTCGGTGACCGGGATGTCGATGTGCGTGATGTCGCCGTGAGCCATCGTGATGTCCTCTCGTGCGGTCCGACGCGGCCAGTCTGGTCCGCCGGGCCGGTGGCCACAAGAGGGCTCGACGTCACGCGCCGCCCGCCTGGGCGAGCTGTTCCTCGAGCGCGTCGATCGCAGGTCGCTGCCCCTTCACGAGCCGCTCCCGCGCTTCGGGCAGCGGCATCCATTCCACCCGGTCGACCTCGGGGAAGGAGGCGGTACGACCCGACCGCGGCGGCCACTCCAGCTCGAACTCGCCGAATTCCAGGTCGTCGAGCGACAGCCCCGCGCCGTCCGCGACGAACACCGTGACCCGCTTGCCCGACGAATACGCGAACGTGCCGAGCTCGGCGTACGGCCCCTCGGGCGCGTCGACGCCGAGCTCTTCGCGGAACTCCCGACGGGCGGCATCCAGTGCCGGCTCGTCACCCTCGGCGAACTCGCCCTTGGGGATCGACCAAGCACCGGCATCCTTGCTCGCCCAATACGGCCCGCCCATGTGTGCGATGAGCACGCGGGGCTGCGGATCGAGTCGGTAGAGCAGGATGCCGGCGCTGGTCGTGGGCATGACGGATCAGGCCGGGCGGGTCTTGGGCGAGACCGAGTAGGTCTCTTCCTCGTCTGTGACGGCAACGGGTGCGAGCGCCGCCTCGATGGCCGCCATGGTGTCGGCATCCAGACGCACGCCGGAGGCCTTGACCGTGTCGTCCAGCTGCTCGGGCCGGGATGCCCCGACCAGCGCCGCCGCCACGTTCTTGTTCTGCAGCACCCACGCGATGGCCAGCTGCGCCATCGTGAGACCGGCCTGGTCGGCGACCGGCTTGAGCTTCTGGACCGCCTCGAGCACCTCGTCGCGCATGAAGCGCGAGATGAAGTTGGCGCCGCTCTTCTCGTCGGTCGCGCGCGATCCGGCCGGCGCCGGCTGGCCGGGCAGGTACTTGCCCGAGAGCACGCCCTGTGCCATCGGCGACCACACGATCTGCGAGATGCCCAGCTCCTCCGACGCCGGAACGACCTTGCCTTCGATCACGCGCCACAGCGCGGAGTACTGCGGCTGATTGGAGATGAGCTGGATGCCGTAGCTCTTGGCCAGCGCGTGACCCTCGCGCAGCTGCTCGGCGGTCCATTCCGACACGCCGATGTAGAGCGCCTTGCCCTGCCGCACCACGTCGGCGAACGCCTGCATCGTCTCTTCCAGCGGCGTCTCGTAGTCGAAGCGGTGCGCCTGGTAGAGCTCGACATAGTCGGTGCCCAGTCGCCGGAGCGAGCCGTTGATGGACTCGAAGATGTGCTTGCGGCTGAGCCCGGTGTCGTTCGGGCCCTTCGGGCCGGTCGGCCAGTACACCTTGGTGAAGATCTCGAGCGACTCACGACGCTGTCCCTTGAGGGCCTCGCCGAGCACGGACTCGGCGACCGTGTTCGCGTAGGTGTCGGCGGTGTCGAAGCTCGTGATGCCGAGATCGAGGGCGCGATGCACCGTCTTGACGGCGGCGTCGTTCTCGACCTGCGAGCCGTGGGTCACCCAGTTGCCGTACGTGATCTCCGAGACCTTGAGTCCGCTGTTGCCGAGGTACCGATATTCGACCATTCGAGAGTCGTTCCTTTCGAGGGGGTGGTGGTTGGTGTGCGCCGCGGCGTGAGCGGCGGCGTCAAGGGACGCGGTAGCCCGCGGCGCGGAAGAGTTCGTACCACTGCGCGCGCGTGAGCGGGATGTCGGATCCCTGAGCGGCGCCGGCGACGCGCTCGGGTGTCGTGGTGCCGAGCACGACCTGCATGTTCGCGGGGTGACGGGTGATCCAGGCGGTCGCGATCGCGATCGGCGGCACGGAGTACTCGGCTGCGAGGCGATCGATCACCTCGTTCAGCTCGGGATAGTCGGGCGACCCCAGGAATGTTCCCGTGAAGAAGCCGGATTGGAACGGCGACCACGCCTGGATCGTGATCCCCTCGCGGCGGCAGTACTCCACGATCCCGCCGCCATCGAGGGTCATGGACTGGTCGAGGCCGGCCATGTTCGCCGCGACGCCTTGCGCGATGATCGGCGCGTGCGTGATCGACAGCTGCAGCTGGTTCGCGACGAGCGGCTGCCGCACAGCGGTCTTCAGCAGCGCGATCTGGCCGGGCGTGTGGTTCGAGACGCCGAATGCCCGCACCTTGCCCGACTGCTCGAGCTCGTCGAACGCCCGCGCGACCTCCTGCGGCTCCACCAGCGCGTCCGGACGGTGCAACAGGAGGATGTCGATGTAATCGGTCTGCAGGGCTTCGAGCGATCCCTCGACCGAGCGGATCAGGTGCTCGTACGAGAAGTCGAAGTAGGGACCTTCGCGGACGATCCCCGCCTTGGTCTGGATCGTGATCTGTTCGCGTTCCGACGAGGTCAGACGCATCGCCTCGGCGAAGCGGCGCTCGCAGCCGTGGATCTGCCCGCCGTAGACGTCGGCGTGGTCGAAGAAGTCGATCCCGGAGTCGCGGGCGGTGCGCACGAGTTCGCGCACTTCGTCGTCGGTCTTCTGCGCGATGCGCATCAGGCCGAGGATGACGTTGGGCGCCTCGGTTGCGTCGGGACCGAAGGGGATTCGCTTCACTGGTGCTCCTGAGGTCGTGGGCTTCTCACCCTAGGCATGCGGGCCCCCACAAGTCCAACAACTGCGAACCATGCGATTCAGAAGTAGGGTGTATGAATGGATCTGCGTCAGATGGAGTACTTCGTCGCCCTCGCCGACGAGCAGCAGTTCACACGCGCCGCGTCGATCTGCGGTGTCACGCAGTCCGGCCTGTCGGCCGCGATCCGCGGCCTCGAGGAGGAGCTGGGAACGAGCCTGTTCTCGCGCACCACGCGCCGCGTGGTGCCGACCGATGCGGGCCTGGCGCTGCTGCCGCACGCGCGGGGCATGCTCGCGCAGTCCGCCGCAGGGCGGGATGCCGTGGTCCGGGCGACGCACCAGCTGTCGGGCAGCCTGCGTGTCGGTGCCGAGCAGTGCCTCGGGTTCGTTGACGTCCCTCCGCTGCTCGAGCGATTTCACCGGCGGCATCCGCTCGTGGACATCAACTTCACGCAGGCGGGATCCCACGAGCTGACCGCGCAGGTGCGGGGCGGCGAGCTCGACGTGGCGTTCGTCGCGACGACCGAGCACGTCTCGACGGTGCGCACCACGGAGCTCGGCCGCCGCCCGCTCGTGCTGCTCACGCCGCCCGACGATCCCGTGGCCGGGTCGGGCCGGATCTCGTGGTCACAGCTCAAGGACCGGGAGTTCGTCGACTTCCGCCCGGCGTGGGGCGTGCGGTCGCTCAACGATGCGGCGTTCGCGTCGCATGGCGTGCGCCGGCGGGTGCGCTGCGCAGTCGACGACGTGCACACGCTGCTCGACCTCGTCCACCGCGGCCTGGGGATCGCGCTCGTCCCCGAGCACGTGGCATCGAAGCCTCAGGCCGAGGGGCTGGTCAGAATCTCACTCCCCCAGGACTCCACACCGCAATGGGTGGTCTCGGCGATCGTGGCACCCACGGCCGATCCGTCCGCCGGGCGGCTGCTCGACATCCTCGCTCTGGAGCGGGAATCCCGCGATGCCGAGCTGGTGGCGGAGGCTGCCCTGAACTGACCCCGCAAGCACACGCGCCTGCCGCGATCCTCCCCTGACGCCCAGGCCCGCGCCGCCCGCCTGACGATCCCGCTGGTCTCACACCTGTGAAGCGCGGACCAGCGGGATCGGCGTCAGGAGACGGTCGCGGCCTCGTCCTCGGAAGCGCCCTCGGCGGGCTGTCCCGCCGCCTCTTCGGCCAGGCGGGCCTCTTCGTCGAGATCGGTGGCCGCCTGCTCGAACTGCGAATTGTAGAGGCGGAAGTACGCCCCTCCGGCGGCGATGAGCTCGTCGTGCGTGCCTTGTTCGACGATCCCGCCGTTCTCCATCACGAGAATGAGGTCGGCGTCGCGGATCGTCGACAGGCGGTGCGCGATGACGAACGACGTGCGCCCCTCGCGCAGCGCCGCCATGGCGTGCTGCAGGAGCAGCTCGGTGCGGGTGTCGACCGAGCTCGTCGCCTCGTCGAGGATCAGCACCGAGGGCTGCGCCACGAACGCACGCGCGATCGTGATCAGCTGCTTCTCGCCGGCCGAGATGTTCGACGCGTCCTCGTCGAGGAGCGTGTCGTAACCGTCGGGCAGGGAGTGCACGAACCGGTCGACGTAGGTCGCGCGCGCCGCAGCCAGGATCTCGTCGTCCGTCGCGTCGGCGCGCCCGTAGCGGATGTTCTCGCGGATCGAACCCGCGAACAACCACGGATCCTGCAGGACCATACCGGTCTTGGCGCGGATGTCACGGCGGGTGAGCGTCGCGATGTCCTGGCCGTTGAGGAGGATGCGCCCGCCGTCGAGCTCGTAGAACCGCATGATGAGGTTGACGAGCGTCGTCTTGCCGGCACCTGTCGGGCCGACGATCGCGACTGTCTGCCCGGGCTCGACCCGGAACGACAGGTCGTGGATGAGCGGGCGGTCGGGCGAGTACGCGAACGCGACGTCCTGGAACTCGATGGTGCCGTCGCCGTCCACGGGGGCCGGCGCGTCCGTGGCGTCCGGCTCCTCCTCCGGAACGTCGAGCAGCTCGAAGACCCGCTCGGCCGAAGCCGTCCCGGACTGCACGACGGCCGCCATGCCACCGAGTTGTGCGAGCGGCTGGGTGAACTGCTGCGAGTACTGGATGAACGCCTGCACATCACCGAGGCGCAGCTGTCCACCCGCGACCATGAGCGCGCCGAAGACCGCGATGCCGACGTAGGTGAGGTTGCCGATGAACATCATCGCGGGCTGCATGATGTTCGACAGGAACTGCGCCTTGAACGACGCCTGGTACAGCTCCTCGTTCTCGACGCGGAACGCCTCGCGCGCGCTCTTCTCGCGGCCGTACACCTTGACGAGCGCGTGACCCGAGAAGGACTCCTCGACGCGGGCGTTCAGACGGCCGACCTTGCGCCACTGGATGCCGAAGGCCTTCTGCGAGCGCGGGCCGATGACGCCGAACAGCACGCCCATGAGCGGGAAGCTCACGAGCACCACGAGCGTCAGCTGCCACGAGATCGACAGCATCATGATGAGCACACCGATCACGGTGAGCACGCTCGTGAGTGCCTGCGACAGCGACTGCTGCATCATCTGCGTGATGTTGTCGATGTCGTTCGTGACGCGCGAGATGAGCTCGCCGCGCTGGACGCGGTCGAAGTAGCTCAGCGGCAGACGGTGGACCTTGGCCTCGACCTGCTCGCGCATGCGCCACATCACGCGGACCATCACGACGTTCATGACATAGCCCTGGATCCACATCAGCAGCGACGACGCGAAGTAGAGCGCGAGCACGAACAGGAGCACGCGGCTGAGCGCGAGGAAGTCGACTCCCGCACCGGGCACGAAGTTCTGCATCGCCGACACGATGTTGGCGAGATCCTGCTGGCCGGCGTCGACCAGCCCCTGCACGACCTGCTCCTTCGTGGCGCCCGCGGGCGCCATCGCCGACACGACGCCTTCGAACAGGATGTTCGTCGCCTCGCCGAGCACCTTCGGGGCGGCGACGGTGAGCACCACGCCGATCGCGCCCAGCAGCGTCACGAGGGTGAGGGCGAACGCGTGCGGCTTGAGGAGCCCCAGCAGCCGGCGGAACGAGGTCCCGAAGTTCGCGGCCTTGCCGGGGGCGACGCCACCGCTCCAGTCGTCGGCGGCGAGACGGGCCTGCTCGGCGAGCTCGAGCTCGAGCTTCTCTTCGGGGCTGAGCTCGGCCACGGCCGCCTCCATCCCGGCGACGGGTGTGCGTGCTCCGCGCGAAGCGGGGCGGCTGGTCTTCTTGTCGTCGCTCATCGCGCGACCTCCGCTCCGAGCTGGGATTCGACGATCTCGCGATAGGTCTGGCTCGTCTCGAGCAGTTGCTCGTGCGTTCCGAGACCCACGATCCCGCCGTCGTCGAGCACGACGATGCGGTCGGCGTCGGTGATCGTCGATACGCGCTGCGCGACCACGATCTTGGTCACGTGCGGCAGTTCGCGCCACAGCGCCTGCCTGAGTCTCGCGTCGGTGGTCAGGTCGAGCGCCGAGAACGAGTCGTCGAACACGAGAACGCGGGGGTTGTGCACGATCGCCCGGGCGATCGCGAGACGCTGGCGCTGGCCGCCCGAGACGTTCGTACCGCCCTGCGCGATGCGCGCGTCGAGACCACCCTCCATCTGCGCCACGAAGTCGCTCGCCTGAGCGATCTCGAGCGCGTGCCACAACTCGGCATCCGTCGCCTCCTCGCGGCCGAACCGCAGGTTCGATGCGACGGTGCCCGAGAACAGGAACGGCCGCTGAGGCACCAGGCCGATCGAGCGCCACAGCGCGTCGAGGTCGGCCTCGCGCACATCGACCCCGCCGACGAGCACTGCGCCGTCGGTCACGTCGAACAGGCGCGGGATGAGCGAGACCAGGGTCGTCTTGCCGGCACCGGTCGATCCGACGACCGCAACCGTCTCGCCCGGAGCTGCGCGGAAGTTGATGGCCGACAGGATCGGGTGCTCCGCGCCGGGATAGGTGAACGCCACGTCGCGGAACTCGACCGCCCCGGGCTCGGGGAAGTCGGCCTGCGCGTCCGCGGGCCGGTCGAGCGTCGAGCGGGTGTCGAGCACCTCGCCGATGCGCTCGGCCGACACCGCGGCGCGGGGGATCATCATGGTCATGAAGCTGGCCATCATGACGCCCGACAGGATGATCATGACGTACTGCATGAAGGCGAACAGCGTGCCGATCTGGATGTCGCCCGCATCGACCTGGATGCCGCCGAACCAGATCACGCCGATGACCGTGACGTTGAGGATCAGCATCACCGCGGGGAACAGCACGACGAAGAGCGAGCCGACCTTGCGGCCGACGACCATGATCTCGGTGTTGGCCGCGCCGAAGCGCTCCTCCTCGATCGGCTCCCGCACGAAGGCGCGGATGACCCGGATGCCGGTGAGCTGTTCGCGCATCACCCGGTTCACGCCGTCCAGCTTGACCTGGAAGGCGCGGAAGAGCGGCACCATGCGGCCGATGATGAGGCCCGCGACGATGAGCAGCACCGGTACCGCGACGGCGATGATCCACGACAGGCTCGGGCCCTGCGTGACCGCGAGGATGATGCCGCCGATCGCGAGCAGCGGCGCCGACACGAGGAAGGTGGCCGACATCATCGCGAGCATCTGCACCTGCTGCACGTCATTGGTGTTGCGCGTGATCAGCGATCCCGCGCCGAACCCGGTGACCTCGCGCTCGGAGAAGCCCGAGACCCGCGCGAAGATGTCGTCGCGCAGGTCGCGCCCCGCGCGCATGGCGGCTCGGGCGGCGAACCATGTGGCGATGATCGAGGCCACGATCTGCCCGAGCGACACGGCGAGCATGAGCAGGCCGGTGTTCAGGATGTACTGGGTGTCGCCCTGGACCAGGCCGTTGTTGATGATGTCGGCGTTCAGGTTCGGCAGGTAGAGCATCGCGAGCGCCGACGCGAACTGGAACACGAGCACGCCGAGCAGCAGCCACCCGGAGGGTTTGAGATAGCGGACGAGGAGCTTTGCCAGCACGGATTTCTCCCGGAGCGAGGGCGCCAGAGGGCGCGCGAGGTGAGGCCGATGGAAACCCTCCCACAAGCCGGCGACATTCCGTCAGGGGGTTCGCGGAGGGCGAAAGAACGGAATCCGGATGCCGCAGACCCGGCACCCGCCGGATACCCTAACACGATATATCGCGTGATGTGAAGAGGCGGATGCCGCTGACCGGGCATCCGTCCTCGTCAGACCTCGAGCGGCGTCGCGGCGGCGACGGCCTGATCGTCCTCGGTCGCGACCAGCTGGCCGCAGGCTCCGTCGATCTCCTTGCCGCGCGTGTCGCGCAGCGTGGTCGGGATGCCCGCGTCGTTCAGGCGACGCACGAACTCGTTCTGCACCGGCACGTCGGACGAGGTCCAGATCGAACCAGGCGTGGGGTTCAGGGGGATCGGGTTCACGTGCACCCAGCCCCGCCCTCGTGCGTTGAGCTTCTCGGCGAGGAGGTCGGCGCGCCACGCGTGGTCGTTCATGTCCTTGATGAGGGCGTACTCGATCGACACGCGGCGCCCGGTCTTGTCGAAGTACGCGCGGGCCGCATCCAGTGCCTCGTCGACCTTCCAGCGCGAGTTGACCGGGATCAGCTCGTCTCGCAGCTTGTCGTCGGGCGCGTGCAGCGACAGCGCGAAGGTCACCGGGATGTCCTCGTTCGCGAGCTTCGTGATCGCCGGAACAAGACCCACTGTCGACACGGTGATGCCGCGCGCGCTCATGCCGAGGCCATGCTGCTTGTCGGTCATGACGCGCACCGCCTGCATGACGCGGGCGTAGTTGGCCAGCGGCTCGCCCATGCCCATGAAGACGATGTTGGTGACACGCTCCCCCTCGTGCCCGACCCGACGCGGGTCGCCGAGGCCGCCCTCGGCGATGAGGCGGTTGGCGCGGACGATCTGCTCCACGATCTCGGCAGCCGACATGTTGCGCGTGAGCCCCGCCTGCCCTGTCGCGCAGAACGGGCAGTTCATCCCGCACCCTGCCTGACTCGACACGCACAGTGTGATGCGTCCCGGATAGCGCATGAGCACGGATTCGACGAGCGCGCCGTCGTGCAGCTTCCAGAGGAACTTGATCGTGTCGCCGCGGTCGGTCTCGAGGCGTCGCACCTCGGTCAGCAGAGGCGGCAGCATGCCGTGCACGAACTCCTCGCGGCCCGCCGCCGGAAGGTCGGTCATGTCAGCCGGGTCGTGGGTCCAGTGCTGGAAGTAGTGCTTCTCGAGCTGCTTCGCCCGGAAGCCCGGCATCCCGAGCTCGGTGACGCGGGCCACGCGCTGCTCGGGCGTGAGGTCGGCGAGGTGAACGGGAGGCTTGCCCCGCTTCGGGCTGGCGAACTGGAGAAGCGGGCGGCCTTCGGCATCCTTCTTCTGCGTCCATCCCTCGGTCGTGGGACGCACCTGCTTCCCGGGACCCGTGGTGCGCACGGCTGGGCTTGTCGCGCGGACGGGCGAGGACTCGGTCATGCGATCCAGGGTAGGGGACCCGCCTGGACGGATGCCTGACCGGAGGTCGCCCGCTCGCGTAGCGTGGGATCGATGGATGACCTGACGGTGCGACCGATCCGGCCCGACGACGCGGGCGAAGTGCTGACCCTGCAGCGGGCCGCCTTCGTGCAGGAGGCGCAGATCTACTGCACGCCGCAGCTGCCGCCGCTGACGCAGACCCTCGACGAGCTCGAGGCCGAACTGGTCGAGAACCTCGGCTGCGTCGCGGTGGACGGCACACGCATCGTCGGCGCCGTCCGGGCTCGGCGCGACGGCGAACTGCTGCTGGTCGGGCGCCTCACGATCGCCCCGGACCAGCAGGGTCGCGGGATCGGCACGCGGCTCCTCGCCGCCGTCGAGGAGCGAGGCGCAGCACTCGGTGCGACCGAGGCCGAGCTCTTCACCGGGTCGCTCAGCGAGGCGAACCTGCGGCTGTACCTTCGCGAGGGTTACGTCGAGACGCAGCGGGTTCCCGGCGACGACGGGATCGAGCAGGTCTTCCTGCGCAAGCCCCTGCGCGCGTGAAGGCGGCCGGCTCACACGCCGGGGCGCGCGGCTAGGCTCGGTGCGTGGTCCCTCCCGAGAATCTGCTCGCCTTCACACTGGCCGCCGTCGTGCTGATCGTGATCCCGGGGCCGAGTGTGCTCTTCACGATCGGACGCGCGCTCGCGCTCGGTCGCGTCGGCGGGCTGCTCAGCGTTCTGGGCAACGCGCTGGGACTCCTCCCCGTCATCGGGCTCGTCGCACTGGGCGTCGGCGGCATCGTCGCGCAGTCGGTGGTGCTGTTCACGATCCTCAAGATCGCGGGGGCGGGTTACCTCATCTATCTCGGCGTGCAGGCGATCCGCCACCGCGGGCGCGCCGCTGCCGACGCCGGTGCGGCCGCACCCCGCTCTGCCCTGCGGCAGCTCGCGGAGGGCTTCGTCGTCGGCATCACGAACCCTAAGACGATCGCCTTCTTCGTCGCGGTGCTGCCGCAGTTCGTCGACCTGTCGGCAGGGTCCGTTCCCCTGCAGATGGTGCAGCTCGGCCTGGTCTTCTTCGTCATCGCCCTGATCTCCGATGGCGTGTGGGCCCTCGTCGCCGCCGGCGCCCGCTCATGGTTCGGCCGCTCGCCGCGTCGCATCTCGACGCTCTCTGCGACCGGAGGCGGTCTCATGATCGGGCTGGGCGGCATCCTCCTCTTCACCGGGAACGAGCACTGACATGGCGACTGCTCCCGCGACCCCGCCTGGCGAGCCCCCGCGCGGCGACGGCCGGCCGCGCATCGTCTTCCTCGATGTGGACGGCACGATCCTCGAGCACGGCTCGCACGTCGCCCCCTCGACCGGGGCGGCAGTACGCGCGGCCCGTGCCGCGGGCCACGAGGTGTATCTGAGTACGGGGCGCTCGGCCTTCGACATCCACCCGCGGGTGTCCGAGATCGGATTCGACGGCGCCATCACGAACTCGGGAGCGCTCGTGACCGCGGGCGACACGGTGATCGCGGACCGGCCGCTGAGCCCGGCCGCCACGGCCCGGATGCTCGCGGTGCTGCGCAGCCGCGGCATCCGGTTCTTCCTGCAGACCCACGACGGCGTCTACGCGAGCGACGACATGGCCGAGCTCATGGCTTCTTACGCGCAGGAGCTTCGCGATCGTGACGCGACCCGCGGGCTTCGCCCCGAGGACTCGCTCGCGGGCCTGGCCGACCGGGAGTTCCCGGGCGTCGGGGAGGCCGATCTCTCGCGCATCGCCAAGGCCGTCTTCGTGAGCGATCACGCCGACGGACTGGAAGTGCTGCGCGCCGAGCTCGGCGACGACTTCCTCATCGTGCCGGGAAGCATCCCGCTGCCCGGCGGCTCGAACGGCGAGATCGGCGAGCGCGGCACCAACAAGGGGACCGCGATCGAACTGCTGCTGACGCATCTGGGGCGGGATGCTGCGGACGCGGTCGCGATCGGCGACAGCTGGAACGACGTCGAGATGTTCGAGGTGTGCGGCACGAGTGTCGCGATGGGCAACGCCCACGACGAGCTGAAGCACATGGCCGACTTCGTCACGACCGCCGTCCTCGACGACGGCGTCTGGAACGCGTTCGACCGCCTCGGACTGCTCTGAGGCAGCTGTCTGCGAACACCCGCCGGTTTGAGAAACCACACGCCGGCTGAGAAACCAGACGCCGGGGTGTTTCTCAGCCTCGTCGTGGTTTCTCGACCTCAGGTGGCGTCGGCTGCCTCGGAACCGAGGTTGACCAGATTGCCGTCGGGATCGCGCACCTGCGCGACGCGCTCCCCCCACGGCATGTCGGCGGGCTCCTGCTCGGCGCGCCCGCCCGCTGCCAGCCACGCCGCGAACGCCTCATCGACGTCCTCGACGTAGAACCACAGGGCGATGCGGTCGCCGACCAGCGGCGGCAGAGCGTCCGGATCGCGCCCGATGCCCAGAGCCACCGACCCGATCTTCAGCGAGACGTAGTCATCGCCCTCGCCGCTGCCGAAGTGGTAGTCGACGCGACCGTCCAGCGCGCTCTCGTAGAACCGCACGAGTCCCGGCAGATCCCGGGACAGAAGGATGGGGAACAGACTCCGCACCGCCATGCGGCCACCCTACGCCGCCCGCGTCAGTCGAGGAAGATGTCGGGAAAGAGCTGATCGTCGGGCGTTCCGGGCACCGCGGCGTACCCCGAGAAGTCGGTCACGCCCGCCGCCTCGAGCACGTCCTCCACGATGAGCGTCTGCCCGGTGTAGTCGCGCGCGGGCTGCGTGAACACCTCGTACGCGGCATCCGCGTAGATCTCCGGCGTGCGGCTGACCTTCATCATGCGGTCGCCGCCGAGCGCGAACTGCACGGCGGCCGTCGCGATGGTCGTACGCGGCCACAGCGTGTTCGCGGCGATCCCGTCGGCGGCGAACTCCGCGGCGAGCCCGAGCGTCGCCATCGTCATGCCGTACTTGGCCAGCGTGTAGCCCGTGTGACCGCCCAGCCACTTCGGCGACAGGTTGAGCGGCGGCGAGAGGGAGAGGATGTGCGGGTTCGCGGCATCCTTCAGGATCGGAATCGCCGCCCTGCTCAGCATGAACGTGCCGCGCACGTTGACGTCCTGCATGAGGTCGTACTTCTTCGCGTCGAGATCGAGCGTGCGCGAGAGGTCGATCACCGACGCGTTGTTGACGACGATGTCGATGCCGCCGAACTCGCCCTCGGTCTTGAGCACCGCCTCGGTGACGTCGTCGTCGTTGCGCACGTCACCCACGATCGGCAGCGCCTTGCCGCCTGCCGCGCGGATCTGCTCGGCCGCGGAGTGCACGGTGCCCTCGAGCTTGGGATGCGGCGTGTCGGTCTTGGCCAGCAGCGCGACGTTCGCGCCGTCGCGCGCTGCGCGCAGCGCGATCGCGAGGCCGATGCCGCGGCTGCCGCCCGACATCAGGATGGTCTTGCCGGAGAGTGGGCCCACGCGCCCGGAGGCTCCGGGCGACGCGCCAGCAGCGGCTGGAGGGGGTGTGGGGAGCTTGTCGCTCATCGTGTCTCCTCGGGTGATGTCTCGGAAAAGCAGGATCCGGAGGCTGTTCGCATGGGCTTCTGCGACATGCGCTCAGGAACCGGCCGACCGGGCGGCGGACTTGGCGGATGCCGCGGCGAAGGCCGCGACGCGGGCACGGGACTCGTCCGTCTCGAAGCGCGCGCCGATCGAGGCGGCCTCGTCGTCGAGGTTCTCGCCGAACGAGCGGTGGGCGCCGGTGCGGACCAGGCGCTTGGCCTGCCCGAACGCCGCGGTGGCATTGTCGAGCCAGAACCGTGCGACGTCCTCGGCGCGTGCGGCGACGTCGGCCGCCGGCAGCACCTCGGCCACCAGGCCCCAGTCCAGTGCCGTCGCTGCATCGAGCGTGCGATCCTGCAGCAGCAGCTGCAGCGCGCGGCGCTGTCCGATCGCGGCCGGCAGCAGCGTCGAGACGCCGAGGTCGGGAGTGAGCCCGATGTTGGCGTACTTGCTGACGAACTTGGAGTTGTCGGCGGCCACGATGTAGTCGGCGGTGAGCATCAGACCGAGTCCGCCGCCGGCGACGGCGCCCTGCACGGCCGCGACGATCGGCTTGTCGGACTCCACGAACGTGCGGATCCCCTGGTGGATCACGTGCGCGGCACCGGTCACGTCCGCTCCGGACGCGCCCGTGGTCGCCATGGCGACCACGTCGCCGCCGGCGCAGAACGCCGGGCCCGCGGCATCCAGGATCACTGCCCCGACCGACGCGTCCGACGTGATCTCGCGGGCCACGTCGCGCCAGCGCGAGCCCATCTCGAAGTCCATCGCGTTGAGGTAAGCGGGGCGGTTGAACGTCACGCGCGCGAGGCCGCCCTCGACGTGCAGAAGAATCGAATCGCTCATGAGGTTCCTTACTTCGGTGCCATCCGGATGGCTCCGTCGAGCCGGATCGTCTCGCCGTTGAGGTAGCCGTTGTCGACGATCGACATGACCAGGCGCGCGTACTCGTCGGGCTTGCCGAGACGCTGCGGATAGGGCACCTGCTGTCCGAGCGAGTCCTGCGCCGCCTGCGGCAGGCCCATCAGCATCGGAGTCTCCATGATGCCCGGGGCGATCGTCACGACGCGGATGCCGTAGCGGGCGAGCTCGCGTGCGATCGGGAGCGTCATCGCGTGCACGCCGCCCTTGCTCGCGGCGTACGCCGGCTGCCCGATCTGCCCGTCGAAGGCCGCGACGCTCGCGGTGCTGACGATGACACCGCGGTCGCCGTCCGCGGTCGGTTCTGCCTGGGCCATCGCCGCCGACGCCTGAGCGATGACGTTGTACGTGCCGACGAGGTTCACGCGGATGATCCGCTCGAAGTCCGCAAGGGGCGTCGGCACGCCCTCACGATCGAGGACTTTGGCCGGCGGCGCGATGCCGGCGCAGTTCACCACGACGCGAAGGGAACCGGATGCTGCGGCCGTCGCGACCGCGGAGGCCACCTGCTCCGCATCCGTGACGTCGGCCGGAGCGAACGCTCCCCCGAGCTCCGCCGCGACGTCGGCACCTGCTGACGCGGGCAGGTCGACGATCGTGACCGAGGCGCCCGCCGCCGCGAGCCGGCGGGCTGTGGCCAGGCCGAGGCCGCTCGCACCGCCCGTGACGAGGGCCGAAGCATCCGCCAGATCCATGTGTTCTCCTTCGAACTGATATCGCGTTCCACCATACGTGGAACTGCGTCCCATGTCAGCGTCGTCGCGCGCCTGCGGTCCCACGCTACCCACTGCGCGCCCTGCGGTCACTGGCGGAAGCGTGCCCGCGTGCAGGCCCGATGTGTCTGATCGGGCCGAGATCCCGGCTCCGGCGCCCACGCGCACCAACCGGCCTGCCGGCGGTCACGCTTGCGGCGCCCTCGCGGTGGCGCGTACGCCTTCGAGCGGGTTGGATGGGCGCATGGAGCTGCGTACCAAGCGGGTCTACGACGACCCGGCGCCGGCGGACGGATTCCGCGTGCTGGTCGACCGGCTGTGGCCCCGCGGGCTCTCGAAGGAGCGGGCCGCGCTCGATCTGTGGGCCAAGGACGTCGCCCCTTCGACCGAGCTGCGCCGCGCCTTCCATCGAGACGGCCTGCCGTGGGATGCCTTCGCCGACGCCTATCGCGCCGAGCTCGCCGGCCCGGCCCGAGCGGAGCTCGAGTCGCTGCGCGACGAACTGGCGCGGCATCCCGTCGCCACGCTCCTGTACGGCGTGCACGACGAGCACCACAACCACGCCCTCCTCCTGCGCGACGCCCTCGGACTCTGACCCGCGGCACCCTCGTCCGCTGCCCTGCGGCGCCGCAGGGTCGTACACGCGACCCGCTGTGCCGTTTGCAGGATTCAGGAGGCCTCGTGAAGCGAGGAGCCGCGGAATTCCGCACCCCGAGCAGGCTGGCGCGACGTCGATCCTGACAACGGTACGCACCGGCCCGCAGCAGCGTCGCCGAAACGCGCCCGGTGGGCTCAGAAGGCGGCAGGATGAAGGGCGTGTCGATTCCCCTCGAAGCCGTCGCGGTCCCCGAGCAGGTGCGGCGCCTCGCCGGTGGCGCCGGGCTCGAGCCGGTGTGGGTCAACGATTACGGCGGGCTCACCTTCCGTGCCGACGATGAGCGCTACATCAAGTACGGCCCGCTCAACGCCGAGACCTCGTTCGCCGGCGAGGCGGCCCGGCTGGCCTGGGCGTCGCGCTTCGCGAGGGTTCCGCGCCTGCTCGAGGCGGGCGCCGACGCGACGCACGAGTGGCTGGTGACGGCGGCCCTGCCGGGTGCATCGGCCGTCGACCCCCGGTGGCTGGCCGAGCCCGAGGTCGCCGTCCGCGCCGTCGGCGCGGGACTGCGGGCGCTGCACGACGCGCTGCCGGTCGAGGACTGCCCGTTCGAGTGGTCGGTGCCCTCGCGCATCGCCAGCGCCGCGGCGCGCGGCATCCGGGTTCCGGATTCGCTGCGCGAGGCGCCGACCGTCGAACGGCTCGTGGTGTGCCACGCGGATGCCTGCTGCCCGAACACGCTCATCGGCGACGACGGCCGCTGGAGCGGGCACGTCGACCTGGGCGGTCTGGGCGTCGCCGACCGGTGGGCCGACATCGCCGTGGCGTCGATGTCGACCGCGTGGAACTATGGCGAGGGATGGGAGGACGCCCTCATCGAGGCGTACGGGGTCGAACCCGACCGCGAGCGCCTGTCGTACTACCGAGACCTCTGGAACGCGACATGACCATCATCACCGGGACCGTGACCAAGATCGACGACGCGCCGCATCTGGTGATCCTGCGCCGATTCCCCGCCTCGGCCGACGAGGTGTGGCGCGAACTGACCGAGTCCGAGCGGCTCGAACGCTGGATCGGCCGGTGGGAGGGCGACCCGAAGACCGGCCACGTCACCTTCTTCATGACGTCGGAGAGTCCGGATGCCGAGCCCGAGGAATACACGATCCTCGAGTGCGACCGTCCCCGCCGCTTCGCCGGGGACACGTCGCAGGGAGCCGGCGCGTGGCACCTGTGGTTCGAACTGGCCGAGGAGGCGCCGGGTGACACCGTGCTGACCTTCGGGCAGCGACTGAACCCCGGTGAGGACGTCGGCACGATCGGGCCGGGCTGGGAGTACTACCTCGACAGGCTCGTGGCCGTGCAGGCGGGGCTCGACGCCGGCACGGTCAACTGGGACGACTACTTCCCCGCGCTGCAGCCCGCGTACGAGAAGCTCGTCGCCGCCGACTGACCCTGGGGGACGGGCGGGAGAACCGGTCAGGACCACACGAAGCGGAACGTCCCGGCGGCGACGGCGGCGCCGATCGCGAGCGCCATGATGGCGACTCCGCCGCCGAGCGCCACCAGATCGCGAAGGCCCACGCGCGACGGCCGGGACCACGTTCGCGGGATGCCGGAGCCGAACCCACGGGCCTCCATTGCCATCGCGAGCTTCGTGCCGCGGCGCACCGCGAAGACCAGGAGCACGAAGGCCATCGAGAAGAACCGGCGCACCGCCCCGGTGTCGCCCACTCCGCGCGCACGGCGTGCGAGGCCCATGCTGCGCCAGTCGTCGAGGAACAGCCCGAGGGTGCGTGTGCCGGCCAGGATCCCCAGCACGAACCGCGACGGAAGCCTGGCCACCTGCGCCAGGGCGTCGGCGAGCTCGGTGGGGTCGGTGCGGCCGAACAGCAGGATCGTCGGCAGGCCCAGGGCGAGCACTCTCACGCACACCGCCGCGGCGAGCGCGATCGAGTCGTCGCTGATGGTGGCGTACCAGAACGACCAGTACACGGTGCCGCCGGGCTGCGCATACAGCAGCATGCTGATGCCGGCGATCGGCGCGAACACCAGGATCGGCAGCATCCGCTTCATCACGGTTCCCGGCGCCAGCCCCGTCAGCGGCAGGCACAGCAGCTGCAGCGCGATGGCCACGAGGGCGCTCGTGACGTCGATCGAAGCCAGCAGCGGCACCGAGAGCAGCAGCGCGAGCACGATCTTGGTCACCGGGTTGACGCCGTCGAGCCATGCCGCGGCTCGCTCCGTCCGCACCGGGGCCTCGACGGCGGTCACGACACGACGCCCGTCGCGACCGGGGCGCCGAGGTCGATGCGGTGCCCGCCGAGGTGATGCAGCACGTCTTCGTCGTGCGTGACGGCGACGACGGACGTGCCGGCGGCGATTTCGGACTGCAGGAGTCTCACGAGCTCGATCCATCCGCGGCGATCCTGGCCGAACGTCGGCTCGTCGAGCACGATCACCGGTGGCGCGTCGGCGAGCACCGTCGCGACCGACAGCCGGCGCTTCTGGCCGCCCGACAGGGTGAACGGGTTGGCTGCGGCGAGCGGCGCCAGATGCAGGCGCTCGAGCAGCTCGTCGACGATCACCTCGACGGCGGCGGGCGCGACGCCCCGCGAACGCGGGCCGATCGCCAGCTCGTCACGCACCGTCGATGCGAGGAACTGGTGCTCCGGCTCCTGGAAGACCGTGCCGATGCGGGTGAGCAGCTCGCGCGAGCGCCAGTTCGACGGACGCCGGCCGGATCGGGCGGCCAACTCGCGCGCCGCGACGACCTCTCCCGCCGCCTCGGGAAGCAATCCCGCGAGGGTGAGCGCGAGCGTCGACTTGCCCGCGCCGTTGGGTCCTGTCACGACGGTCGCGGTGGCGCGAGGCACACGCACGTCGAGCCCGGACCGTACGACCGTGCGCCCGTCGCGAGAGATCGAGAGACCGGATGCCGCGAGCACCGGGTCGCGCGACTCGCCGGCCGGCGCGAGCACCGGCAGGTCGACCGGGCGACCGGGGACCCACACCCCCGCGGCGGCGAGCGCGTCGCCGTGCCGGGCGAAGACGTCGTGGGGCGGACCGTCGGCGAGGAGCCCGCCGTCGGCGCCGACCACGATCACGCGGTCCATGAGGTCGGCCCACACCGCGGTGCGATGCTCGATCACGACAAGGGTGGCGCCCGTCGCACGCACGGCGCGCTCGACGCCGGCACGCACCTCGCGCACGCCGTCCGGGTCGAGGTTCGCGGTCGGTTCGTCCAGCAGCAGCACGCCGGGCCGCATCGCGAGGACGCCGGCCAGCGCGAGGCGCTGCTTCTGCCCGCCCGAGAGGGCCTTGGTCGGCCGCGAGGCCGGCACCTCGAGGCCGACCGCACGCAGCGCCTCGGCGACGCGCGCCGGGATGTCGGCGGCCGGTACGCCGAGGTTCTCGCAGCCGAACGCGACGTCGTCGCCGACCTTCGACAGCACGACGCCCGCGTCGGGGTCCTGCAGCACCAGGCCGACGCGCCCGCGCTGGGCTTCGGCACGCGCACCGTCGACGAGCAGCGACCCGGCCTCGTCGCCTTCGTCCGCACCGCCGAGGAGTCCCGCGATCCCGGCGAGCAGCGTCGACTTGCCCGAACCGGAGGCCCCGAGCAGCAGGACGCGCTCGCCGGGCTCGATCGTGAACGACACGTCGCGCACGGCGGCTGCTCTGCGCCCGGCATACCGCCAGCCCCAGCCGGCCGCGGTGATGCGGGCGGGACGGGACTCGCGAGTCGCCGGTGAGCCCGCGCGGGCGGCGGGCCCCGAGGCCGCGTCTGCGCCGACGCGGTCGGGGGCCCCACCCGATGCGCCGGCGGCTGCAGCGGACGCGCTCGCGGCGTCCCGAGCCGGCGCGGGGGCCATCGTCAGACCTCTCGTTGCGCCTCGCGGCCGACCGCGAAGCGGTTGAGAGCGCCCGTCGCGGCGAGCGCACGCACCGCGAGCCACCCGACGAGTCCCGCCAGCACCGCGCCCGACACCACGAGCGAGCCGAGGTAGATGGCGTTGAACTCGGCGGTCTTCAGGATGTTGGGCGAGCTGCCGTAGAAGAGCTCGAACACCCAGGCGCCGGCGGCGGCGCCGACACCGGCGAGCATCGCGACCGGAAGCGTGAAGCGCCGGTACAGGAACAGGGCGAAGATCAGCTCTGCGCCGAAGCCCTGCACCAGACCCGACAGCAGCGTCGACACGCCCCAGACGTTGCCGATGAGCATCGAGACGATCGCGGCGATCACCTCGACCAGCAGCGCGGCTCCCGGCTTGCGGATGACGAGGCCGCCGATCACGCCGCCGATCAGCCAGATCCCGACGGCGAGGCCGCCGAGGCCCGGGGTCAGGCCGTCCATCGCGGTGAACCAGGCGTAACCCACCGTGTTCCAGGCCCAGAAGACGAGACCGAGGGCGACGCCGAGGACCGCGGCGACGACGATGTCGACGACGCGCCAGCGGTAGCGGGACGGTGGCGCCGAAGCGGTCCGGGGGCTTGCGGATGCGGACGTGGACGCGTGCATGTGGACTCCTCCCTGCGCCGGCATGATCCGGATCAGGTTCGACGGTCGAAGCGTGGATCGCTTCCTCTCAGCCCGGCTCACCGGACTCCCGTGGTTGTGGCGATGAGTATACCTCTGCGACGGCAAGGTATCTTGAGCGGGTGACTGTGGATGACGCTCCTGCGCCGACGCGCCGTGCGCGACGGACGCAGACCGGTGACGTCCCGGTGGTCCCGCCCGCCGACGCGGAAGGCGGCATCCTGACCGTCGGCGCCGCGGCGACGGACGCTTCGGTGACCGCCGCTTCGGCGACCGACGCTTCGATTCCGGATGCCGCGGCCCCGGCCAGCAGCACCGCCCCGGTCGTCGCGGTCCCCGAGACATCGACCGTCGCCGCTGTGCCGTACACGACGGCTCCGCCCGTCGGCACGCTGCCCGCGGCGTCCGGTGACGCCGCGCACCCGGTCGCGCTCGCGTGGGTCGACGACACGACCATCGGCCGGACCGCGGCTCCCGGCGACCTCAGCGCGGCCTCGACACCGTACGTGCAGGTCGGCACCGACCTGCTCGCCGACGCCCCTCGCCGCTCACCGCTGCGGGCGGGAGTGGTCGTCCCCACGCTCGTGATCGCGGGGCTCGTGGGCGCCTATTCGGCCACGACGCTCCTGTGGCCACTGCACGCGGTCGCACCGACCGTGGCCGCGATCGAAGTGCAGCCGATCCCGGCTCCGCCGACCGCGCCGGTGTGGCCGGCCGAGGGCAGCGCCGCGATCTCGGTGGGCGGCATCGCGGGGGCCCCGGCATCCGCTCCCGACGCCGACGCGATGGCGAGCATCACCAAGGTCGTCACGGCCCTCGTGGTCCTCGACGAGATGCCGCTCGCGGCGGGAGAACAGGGCCCCGAGTTCCGCTTCACCGGCGCGGATCGCACGCGCTACTGGGAGTACCGCAGCGATGGCGAGTCGGCGCTGGACGTCCCCGTCGGGGGATCGCTCACGCAGTACCAGATGCTCGAGGGCATGCTGATCGGCTCGGCGAACAACTACGCCGACCGCCTCGCCCAGAACCTGTGGCCGACGGACGCCGTCTTCGCGTCGGCGGCGAACACGTGGCTCGCCAACCACGGCGTGCCGGGTGTCACCGTCGTCGAGCCCACGGGCATGGACGAAGGCAACACCGCCAGCCCCGAAGCTCTCATCTCCCTCGCCCAGAAGGCGCTGGCGAACCCGGTCATCGCCGAGATCGTCGCGAAGCCCGTGGTCGAGCTTCCCGGCGCAGGGCTCGTCGAGAACACCAACGGCCTGCTCGCCGATCCGGGCGTCGTCGGGATCAAGACGGGCACGCTGGATGCCTGGAACCTCCTGTCGGCGAAAGACATCACCGTCGGCGACACCACGGTCCGCCTGTACGCGTCGGTGCTCGGTCAGCCCGACGACGAAGCCCGCCTCACGGCATCCCGCGCTCTGTACTCTCAGCTCGAGCAGGAGCTGCAGCTCAAGCCGTCGGTGACGGCCGGCACGGTCGCCGGGCGCGTCGAGACGAGGTGGGGCGATGCGGCCGACATCGTCACGGCCGGCGACGCGTCGGTCGTGCTGTGGAACAGCGGTGCCGGCACCGTCGGCACCACCTACGACCTCGGCGATCAGCGCGACGAGGGCGCCGCGGTGGGCACGCTCACCGTGACCGGGCCGCTCGACGAGACCAGCGTCGAGCTGCAGCTCGCGGACGATATCGACGACCCGTCGCCGTGGTGGCGCCTCACGCACCCGCTGGACCTGTTCGGTCTCAACGGCTGAGCCCCCGGGCCTGCTCCCGCACCTCGCTCAGGCGAAGCGCACGGTCTGCTGCAGGCGGGTGCGCACGTCGAAGACCTCGTTGCCGCCGACGTCGCGCGCGCCGGTGACTCCGCGGCGCAGCACGGTGGCCAGTGCACTGCGCGAGACGATCGCGACCCTCACGCCGCGGACCTTGCCGATCTCGTCGATCGGCTCGAGCACGTCCTCGTCGGGCAGCACGACGATCGCGCCACTGAACCGCACGCCGGCCGCCCGTGCGATCGAGCGCATGCTCGCCAGCAGCTCCGCGATGGGCGCACCCGGAACGCCGTCGCCGACGAACTCGCCGCGGCGCAGACGCACCGGGCCACCGAAATCCTCGGACAGGATGCCGTACAGCCCGCTCGGACCGAGCACGATGTGGTCGATCTTGGCGTCGGGGTCGGCATCCCTCCGCGCCGCCAGGACGTCGTGCCACACGGTGTAGCCCATGCCGAGGTCGGCGACGACGCGCGCCGTGGCCTCCTCGGCGAGCGCGTCGGCGAGGAGGCGCCGCAGATGGTGCGGAGCAGAGCGCACCAGCGCAGGGTCGTACGGGTCATCGATCGCGACCCCTCGGCCCACCCATTCGCGGACGAGGTCGAGATACCGCTCACGCCGCCAGCCGCCGGGATGCCCGTACGACCGCGCACGGGGGCGGGTGTCGGTGCGCGCGGCGGGCGGTCGCCAGCCCGACCACTCCGGGGCCGGCTCATCGCCGAACCCGTGACCTCGGTCATAAGCGGCACGCGCTTCGGGTGTGCCCACGAGCTCCCAGGCCCGTTGCACCTGCACGAAGACGGCGGCGTCACCACCTGTGTCGGGGTGGGTCTGGCGCAACCGCAGGCGGTAGGCCTTGCGCAGCGTCTCGTGGTCGACGCCGGGCTCGACCGCGAGCACCTCGTAGGCCGACGCGGACAGCGGACTGTCGAACACGCACCCTCCCCAGGCTCCCTCTGCCGCGCGCACGCAGCCGGAGATTCAGATTACGGCACCTGCGATAGGGCGGCTCTCAGCGCCGCTCGTGCCGCCGGGCGTATGCGGCCGCGCTGCGGCTCGACAGCGCGAGCAGCACGAGGATGTCGAGGCTCAGCGACAAGAACGTGGTGTGGATCTCGATCTCCTGACCCTGCGCCCACCACGCGATGAACGACGTGCTGATCGACAGCGCGGAGATCACCATGACGATCACGCGCGCCCAGTTGCGGCCGAGGAACACGAAGATCGCCAGCAGCAGATCGACCAGCAGCACAGTGCCGCCCGCCGCGAGCACGAACCACAGGGCCGCCTGGCTTCCTTCCGGGCTCGGGTCGAAGCCGTCCAGCACCGAGTCGGGGTCGGACAGCAGGGCGTCCCAGCCGGTGGCGATCCCGACGAGCACGGCGACACCCGCCAGAACCCGCAGCAGCACGAGCGCCGCGCCCGCGACCGTGCTGGCGGGCCGCGTCATGTCGGGGGCGAAGCCCGTGGGTGTGAGCAGCCGCGCGGCCGGCTCGTACGCAGGGCGCTTCTCCGGCTGCGGGGCGGGCGGGCCGCCCGGCACGCCGGTCATGCGTCCACCACAGAGAGCGCGCGCACGTCGACGATCGGCAGGTCGCCGTCGGTGCGGATGCTGTCGCCTCCACCGTTGCGGGCGTGATAGCCGGTGGCGAAGTCCGAGATGACGTCCACGACCACGCGAGAATCGGCATCCCGGATCGACGACACGATGTGGTCGCGCTCGACGTCGGTGTCGGCGTCGATGCGGTGCGTCACCTGCAGCGTGAACAGCGACAGCCCGACGCTGGTATCGAACGTGCCCGCGGCGAGCCAGTCGACGCGGCGCCCGCCCGGCAGCAGCCACCCCTCGGGGCACTTCCAGAACCGCACGTGATGGCGCTGCGCCGGGTTGCCGTCGACCTCCTGCTGATAGGCGAAGTCCTGCTGCCGTCCGAACAGGAACAGCGGGCTGACCGGGGCCTGGTGATAGCTGCGCCGCCGGATGGTCGACGTGATGATGCGCCATGACGACGCCAGCGTCACCGGATCGGCCTTCGTCCAGCCCGCCTCGCGCAACGCGGTCTCGATCTGCTCGCCCTCGCCGAGGAACGCGAGGTTCACCGGGTCCCCGAGCAACCCGTCGCTCGTGCGGGTGCGGCCGATGAAGTAGTCGGGCACGTAGATCGTGGTGAGGATCCGGTGCAGCCGCGGCAGCACGAGGTACGCCAGCAGCATCCAGAACGCGACGAAGAACGGAAGGCCCCACCAGCCGACGTGGAACGTCTCGGTGAGGCTCAGGTAGGCCAGCCACAGCGCTGCGACGCCGGCGAAGACGAAGAAGAACCAGTCGATCGCGATCCCGACCGAGTACGCGCGGCGGCGGCGGGCCTGCGAGCGGTTCTCGTCGTCCATCGTGTTCAGTCCCAGAGTGGCGTCTCGGGCCGGAAGGCGAGAGCGGATGCCGCGGCATCCGGATCCAGTTCCGCCAGGGTCGCGGGGGTCCAGCGCGGCGAACGATCCTTGTCGATGACCTGCGCGCGAATGCCCTCGGGCAGGTCGGGCTGGGTCATCGCGAACCACATCACGAGCCCGTACTCCTGCGCGAGCGCGTCGCGCAGCCCGGGCAGCTCACGCGAGCGGCGCACCGAAGCGAGGGTGACGGCGAGTCCGGTGGGCGACAGCTCGCCGAGCAGGTCGGCGGTGGCGGATGCCTCCGGCTCGGGCCGCGCCCGCAGGCGCTCGACGATCTCGGCCACGGTGTCTGCGGCGAACGCGTCGTCGATCCACACGCGGGCCTTGGCCAGTTTCGGCGGGGGCGGCGTCTCGTCGAAGAGCAGCACGAGCTCGGTCGGGCTCGACGGGTCGGCGCGCGTCTCGAGGGCGTCGCGCAGACCGTCCAGATTCTCTGAGGGCACGAAATGGTCGGCGAATCCGGCGTAGACGGCGTCGGAGGCATCCATCACCGCTCCCGTCAGACCCAGGTACTCGCCCAGCCGGCCCGGGGCACGGGCGAGCAGCCACGTTCCGCCGACGTCGGGGGTGAAGCCGATGCGGGTCTCGGGCATCGCCAGCTGCGAGCGCTCGGTGACGATGCGGATCGCGGCGTGCCCGGCGACGCCGATGCCGCCGCCCATCGTGATGCCGTCGGCGAAGGCGACGAACGGCTTGGGGTATTCGGCGATGCGCGCGTTGAGGGCGTACTCCTCGCGGAAGAACTGCGCCGTCTCTTCGGCTCGCCCCCCGTTGACCCGCTCGGCGAGCCCCCGAACGTCGCCCCCGGCGCACAGCCCGCGCTCGCCCGCGCCGTCCAGCAGCACGATGTCGACCTCGGTGTCGTGCTCCCACGCGTCCAGCGCCTCGTGCGCCAGCCGGATCATGCCGAGGTCCAGCGCGTTGATGGCTCGCGGGCGGTTGAGCGTGAGTTGTCCCAGTCCCCCGCTCGCACGGGCGAGGACGGTGGGCTCGGCGTCGGCATCGGTCACGAGCGCCACGTTACCGCCCTCCCTCTCCGCGTCGAGCATGTCCTTCCCGCGCCCACCTTGCCGTTTCCGCGCCGAGCGTGTCGGCATGCTCGCCGGCAGAACGACACGGTCGGCGGGAGAACGACAAGGTCGGCGGAGCGGGGGCAGGAGGACGCGTCTCGCGCTGTGCATGCGTGTTCCGCCATGATGGGGAGGATCGGCTCACGATGACGAGAGGTTCGGCATGCCCCACGGACAGTCGCTGGAGTTCTCGAACGTCACCAAGCGCTTCGGCGCCGTCACGGCTGTCTCCGGGCTCACCGCCCGCGTCGAGCCCGGCCGCGTCACCGGATTCCTGGGTCCGAACGGCGCCGGCAAGACCACGACCCTGCGGATCCTCCTCGGCCTGGTGCGCGCGACCGACGGCACGGCGACGATCGGCGGAGTGCCGTACTCCCGCATCGAAAAGCCCCTGCATTCCGTCGGCGCCGTTCTCGAGGCATCCAGCTTCCATCCCGGCCGCACCGCGGCGAACCACCTGCGGATCTACGCGCAAGCTGCGGGGCTCGGCACGGCACGCGTCGACGAGGTGCTCGGGCTGGTGGGATTGACGGATGCCGCGGGCAGAAAGGTCGGCGGATACTCCCTCGGCATGCGGCAGCGCCTGGGGCTCGCGTACGCGCTGCTAGGCGATCCCAGCGTGCTCGTGCTCGACGAACCGGCGAACGGACTCGACCCCGAAGGCATCCGATGGATGCGCGGCTTCCTGCAGCAGCTGGCACGTGAGGGGCGCACCGTCCTGGTGTCGTCGCACCAGCTGGCGGAGGTTCAGCAGACGGCCGACGCCCTCTTGATCATCTCGCGCGGTCAGCTGGTGTTCCAGGGAACGATCGACGAGCTCTCCGACCCGACCGAGCACGCGACGGTGGTGGACGCCCCCGACCGGGCAGCGCTCACGGCCGCACTCGAACGCGCCGGTGTGACGTTCGAGGTCCTGCGGTCCGGCCTGACGGTGCGCGGGATGGATCCGGTGGCCGTCGGCGCCGCGGCGGCCGCGGCGGGTGTCGCGCTGTCGTCGCTGCAGCGGCGCGGGCCGGCGCTCGAAGAGGTGTTCCTCGACCTGGTCAACGGCACCCGCGTCCACGCCAGCGCCGCCGGCGGCCTCGCGATGGTCGAGGCGGGCGTGGCGGTGACGACCCCGGCTCAGGTGGCCGAGGTAGAGACGGAGCCGGTGCCGGGCGAGGGCGCGGCGGCCAGCAGCGAACCCTCGCAGGTGCCGGTCGTCGAGCCGGAGACCGAGGCCGCGCCGATCGCCGAGTCGGAGCCCGAGCCCGAACCGGTGACCGAAGCCGCCCCGGTTGCCGGGCCAGAGCTCGAGCCCGAAGACGCGCCGACGACCGAAGCCACCCGGGGCGAGCCGGCGGGCGAAGAGACGCCCGCAGACCAGGAGCCCGCCGCGACCGAGTCGCCCGAGCCCGTCCCCCAGCCCGCGGACGATCCGGATGGCACCGCGGACGCGGCATCCGGAATCACGCCTCCGGCGGAAGCGCACGCGGCGTTCGCCGTCGCGAGCACCGGAATCATCGATATCGTCCCCCAGGACGACCTGCCGGCCGACTCGGACGAGGACGTCGAGGCCCTCGGCGAGATCGACGAGGAGCTGTCGTCGGAGCGCCCGTGGGAGAACCACGTCAAGACGGAATCCGATGTCGAGGCGGACCGCTTCTTCGGACGGTTCGACGACGAGGAGGAATCGGGCTCCGAGCCGTCGGAAGGCGGCGGCGCCGAGCCCACGGAAGAACCCGAAGCCGCGACCGAGCCCGCAGACGGACCCGCAGCGGAAGCCGAGTCCGAGCCGGAACCGGAGACGGCGGCCGAGCCCGTACCCGCCGACGGATCCGAATCCGCGAACGGACCTGAACCGGGAGCCGAACCCGAGCCCGAGCCCAGCGCCGCGCAGGAGCACGAGCCCGAATCCGAGGCCGCGCCCGAGGCGCCGCAGCCCGAGGGATCGGAGGACCCGGAGGGCGAACGTGTCGAGGCATCCCCTCCCGAGCCGGCGCCCGATGCCGGCCCCGACCCCGACCCCGACAGTGCCGAGCACGACCAGCGCGACGACGCCGAAGGCGGTGAGCAGCGATGAGTCTCACAGCGGCCACGCGTGCCGAGACCACCAAGCAGTTCACGACATCGCTGTGGTGGATCCTCGCGATCGTCCTCGTCGTGTACGTCGGCTTCACCGCGTCGGTGCTCGCCGGGGTGTTCGCCGCCGCCGCAACAGGCGCTCTGGGCGACGGACCGCCGATGGCCGAGGAGGGCCTCGCCCCTGTGCTCTACAGCACGGCGACCGCGGTGGGCTATGTCTTCCCGCTGCTCATCGGCACGCTCATGGTGACGACCGAGTTCCGCCACAAGACGCTGACCCCCACGTTCCTCGCGACTCCGCGCCGGGGCCGCGTGCTCGCGGCGAAGCTCACGGTCGGCGTGCTCATGGGCGCGCTGTTCGGTGCGATCGGCATCGTCGCCTCCGTCGGCGCGTCGGCCGCCTTCCTCGCGGCGTTCGGACTCGACACCGGGTTCGACTCGGTCGACACGTGGGCGATGATCGGGCGGATGCTGCTCGCCTACGTCCTCTGGACGCTCATCGGCATCGGGGTCGGCGCACTGGTGCGCAACCAGGTGGGCGCGATCGTCGGCGTACTGGTGTTCACGCAATTCCTCGAGCCGATCGGGCGGGCAGCGTCCTCCTTCGTGGACGGTCTCGCGAATGTCACGCAATACCTCCCGGGCGCCGCGAGCGACGCCCTGGTCGGCGCGAGCGTGTTCCTGATGGGCGTGCCCGAGGGCTCGCTCGTGCAGCTCGAGTGGTGGCTGGGCGCGCTGGTCCTGCTCGCATACGCCGTCGTGCTGATCCTCCTCGGACACCTGCTCAGCTGGCGACGCGACGTCAGCTGAGCGAAGGCCGGGTCAGACGGCGGGCGCGGGCGCTGGCGCCTTGCGCGGCCGCGCCTTCTTCACCGGGGCCGTGGGCGTCGAACCGGTCTCGGACGCGATGTCGGCGACATCCGCCGGTTCCTCGTCCACCTCCAGACGCAGAGCCTGGACGAGCGCGAGACCGTGACGGGTCGTCACGATGACCCGCTGGAACTCGGGGTGGCCCTCGAGATCGATCACGACGCTCGGACGACGGCGGCGGATCACGGCGAAATCGTCGCCACCGGCAGACCGCCATGTGCCCATCGCGACGACGCCCTTCAGGTGCGTGCCGGGGCTCGGAACGCCGCGCAACCAGGTCCAGGCGTCCTCGGTCAGCTGCACCTTCGTGATGGTGGAGCGCTCGATCGCCACATTCCCCTTGCGGAATGCCATGGCGCGCTCGGCTCCCGACAGCACGACCTCGAGCTGCGTCGAGTCGAGCAGCAGCGTCACCATGGCACTAGTCTGCCAGCGCTGCCGGGCCGATCCGGGCTGATTTGCTTACAGGAGGGCAACGATCCGCGACCCCGGACAGCGCGCGCGGTGCGAGACTGGATCGGTGACCGCCGTGTCTCCCTCCGTCACCATGACCCCCGCACCCGCCGAAGCACTGGCGCGCGCTGCCGCGGGCGAGCGTCTGGAAGCTGCGGACGCCGAGACGCTGCTGGGGGTTTCGGGTGCCGATTTCGAGCATCTGCTCGAGCTTGCCGGAGCCGTCCGCGACGCGGGGCTCGCGGCATCCGGTCGCCCCGGGATCCTGACGTACTCACGCAAGGTCTTCGTGCCGCTGACCACGCTGTGCCGCGACCGGTGCCACTACTGCGTGTTCGTCGACACCCCCGGCCAGCTGCTCAAGAAGCACAAGCCGGCCTACATGTCGCCCGAGCAGGTGCTCGCCGTCGTGCGGCAGGGACAGGCGATGGGCTGCAAAGAGGTGCTGCTGACCCTCGGCGACCGTCCGGAGGACCGCTGGCCCGAGGCGCGCGCGTGGCTCGACGAGCACGGCTTCGCATCGACGCTCGACTATGTCGGCCACATCGCCCGCCTCGTGACGGCTGAGACGGGACTGCTCGCGCACCTGAACCCGGGCGTCATGAGCGCGGATGAGATCCGGATGCTGCGTCCGACGGCCCCCTCGATGGGCATGATGCTCGAGACGACGTCGCGCCGGCTCTTCGAAGAGCCCGGTCAGGTGCACTTCGGCTCGCCCGACAAGGATCCCGACCTGCGTCTCGAGGTGATCGACGCCGCCGGGCGCGAGCGCGTGCCCTTCACGACGGGGATCCTCGTGGGTATCGGCGAGACGCTGCGCGACCGGGCGGACTCGCTCGTCGCCCTCCGCGAGGCGCACGAGCGGCACGGGCATGTGCAAGAGGTCATCGTGCAGAACTTCCGCGCGAAGCCCCGCACGGCGATGCAGGGCGCACCCGACGCCGAGCTGCGGGAGTACGTCGCCGCCGTCGCGGTCGCCCGGTTGGTGATGGGCCCCCACATGCGGATCCAGGTGCCGCCGAATCTCTCGGATCCCACCGAGTTCGGGCTGCTCGTGCGCGCCGGCGCCGACGACTGGGGTGGGGTCTCGCCGCTGACCGCCGACCACGTCAACCCCGAGCGTCCGTGGCCGCACCTCGACGATCTCGCGCGCATGACCACCGAGCTGGGCTTCGAGCTGCGCGAGCGCCTCACCGCGCAGCCCGGGTTCGTCCTCGACGCCGAGACCTGGATCGACCCCGCCCTGCGACCCGCCGTCGCGGCCCTGGCGGACCCGGCCACGGGTCTCGCCGCGGTCGGCGAGGTCGGTGCCGTCGAAGCCGCGGGCCGGATCGCCGGTTCGGCGGCGTCGGGCGCCGGTCCTGCGCGATCCGTCCCAGCGCTTTCACGGCAGGACGTCGAGAGAACAGGAGACACGCCGCCAGACCGGCCGTCGAGCGGGCCCGGCACGCCGGATCTCCTGAATTCTCGACGGGAGGCGGAGGTGCGACGTCTCGCCGAGGCCGCGGCGGCCGACCCGCTGGCCCTCGACGACGCGGAGTGGGTCGCGCTGCTCGAAGCGACGGGCGATGACCTGGACGCACTCGCCGCGGCGGCCGACGACGTGCGCCGGTACACCGTCGGCGAGGCCGTCAGCCTCGTCGTCAACCGCAACCTCACCTCGAGCGGCCTGCGGTCGGGGCCCTCCCCCGACCCCGAGACCTTCACCATCGACGACGTCGCCGCCGTGGCGGCCGACGCATGGGAGCTGGGCGCGACGGAGCTGTGCGTGCAGGGCATGCTGCCGGCGACGGAGAGCCCCGACGGCTACCTCGACATCGTCCGTGCGGTGAAGGCTGCCACGCCGCGCATCCACCTTCATGCCTACCGCCCGCAGGACGTGCGGGACCTCGCCGACCGCGGCGGACTCGGCCTCGAGGGCGCCCTCACCGCCCTGCGCGAGGCCGGCGTCGACACCGTGCCGGGCACGGGTGTCAAGGTGCTGAGCGAACGGGTCCGCGGCCTCGTCGCCCCCGGCGACCTCGAGATCGAGCGCTGGATCGAAGGAATCACCACCGCGCACCGCGCGGGCTTCCGCTCGACCAGCGTCCTGTTCTACGGCCACGTCGAGACCGCCGCCGAGCGCATCGCGCATCTGCGCCGGTTGCGCGCGATCCAGTCCGACACGCGAGGCTTCACGGAGTTCGTGCCGATCCCCCTGCCCCGGCCCGCGGGGGGCGTTCCGCTCGTCGCGGGGCGCGCGCCGCTCGACGAGCATCGCGCGATGGTGGCCGTGTCGCGGCTGTTGCTCTCGGGCAGCATCCCGCACATCCAGATCCCGTGGACGCGCGTCGGGCGCGAGGCATCCGCCGTCCTGCTGCAGTCCGGCGGCGACGACCTCGGCGGCACGCTGCTGGACGGTCGTGTGAAGCCCGAGGCGGGCATCGAGCACGGCCTCGTCCTGCCGGTGACGGATGCTGCGGCCCTCGTGGGGCGCCTGTTCCGGCCGTTCCGCCAGCGCACCACCGACTACCGCGAGCCGGCGCCCGACCGCAAGGCGGCATGGCGATGACCGGCGCCGGAACGACGGCACGCGTCGAGGTGGCGATCGTCGGCGCGGGGTTCGCCGGCATCGGCATGGCGATCGCGTTGCGACGCGCCGGCCGCGACGACTTCGTCATGCTCGAGCGCGGCACCTCCGTCGGCGGCACGTGGCGCGACAACACGTACCCCGGGGTCGCGTGCGACGTGCCGTCGCACCTCTACGGCTTCGCCTCCCACCCGAACCCGTCGTGGTCGGGCACGTTCGCACGCGGAGACGAGATCCACGCCTACCTCGAGCACGTCGTCGAGACGGAGCAGCTGGGCGACCGCCTGCGCCTGGGCACCGCGATGCACTGGGCGGATTGGGATGCCGAGCACGAGGTGTGGCGCATCGGGACCTCGACCGGCAACGTCGTCGCGGACGCGCTGGTGCTGGCATGCGGCCGGCTGACCGAGCCGTCGATCCCCGAGATCACCGGGCTCGAGACCTTCCCGGGGCCGCTGTTCCACTCGGCGCGCTGGGACCACGACGCCCATCTCGGCGGCCTGCGGGTCGGCGTCGTGGGCACCGGGGCGAGCGCCGTGCAGATCGTGCCGCAGCTCGCCCGCGACGCGGCGCACGTGACGCTCTTCCAGCGCAGCCCGGCGTGGATCGTGCCGCGCGGCGGCGCCGCCTACTCCACGGCCGACCGGGACCGCTTCGCCACCCATCCTGACGAGCTCGCGCGCCTGCGCGCCGACCTCTACGCCGAGGGCGAGGCGCGCTTCGCCTCGCGGTCGGGGGATGCCGTCGCCTCCGCCCGCGCCACCGCGGAAGCACTCGCCCACCTCGAGGCGCACGTGACCGACCCGGCGCTGCGCGCGGCACTCACCCCCGGCTACGCGTTCGGGTGCAAGCGCGTGCTGCTGTCGGACGACTTCTACCCCGCCGTCGCCTCCGACGCCGTCACCCTCGTTCCCACCGCGCTGGCCGCGGTCGAGGGCTCCACGCTCATCGCCGCCGACGGCACCCGCCACGACGTCGACGCTCTCGTGCTCGCGACCGGGTTCGCCTCGACGCAGCAGCCGTACGCCGAGCTCGTGGTGGGCGAGGGCGGTCAGCGGCTCGCGGCGCACTGGTCGGGCGGCATGACGTCGTTCGCGTCGACCGTCGTCGCCGGGTTCCCCAACCTGTTCGTGCTCAACGGGCCCAACGCATCGCTCGGCCACTCCTCCTCCGTGCTCATGATCGAGGAGCAGTCGGCCTACGTGGCCCGCGTACTAGACAACCGCGCCGCCGTCGGCGGCGTGCTGCGGGTCGACCCGGTCGCCGAGCTCACCTACACCGACGAGATCGCCGCCGCCGCGGCAGCCACCCCCTGGATGACCGGCGGATGCCGCAACTGGTACGTCGACGAACGCTCGGGCCGCCTCACCCTGCTGTGGCCCGGTACTGTCGACGCGTTCCGCGCGCGCCTGGCCCGGGCCGACGGCTCGGAGTTCCTGCCCGGCCCCGTTCCGCTTCCCGTCCCCTCGGCGCTGCGCGCCCCGCTCGAAGGAGTCGCATGACCGTCCCGCTGCGTTTCGGATACAAGGCCTCCGCCGAGCAGTTCGGCCCGACCGAGCTCCTGGACTACGCCGTTCTCGCCGAAGAGGTGGGCTTCGACTCGGTCTTCATCTCCGACCACCTGCAGCCCTGGCTGCACGAGGGCGGCCACGCCCCGGCATCCGTTCCTTGGCTCGGCGCGCTGGGGGCGAGGACGTCGAGGGTGCTGATCGGAACGTCGGTGCTGACTCCGACCTTCCGCTACAACCCGACCGTCGTCGCGCAGGACTTCGCGACGCTCGGCGTGCTGTACCCCGGGCGCGTGATCCTGGGCGTGGGCACCGGCGAGGCGCTCAACGAGGCGAATCTCGGGATGGCGTGGCCCGATCCGCCGGAGCGGTTCCAGCGGCTCAAGGAGGCGCTCGCGCTCATCCGGCGACTGTGGTCGGAGGACCGCGTCACGTTCGACGGCACGTACTACACCGCGCGCAACATCACGATCTACGACAAGCTCGACGAGCCGGTGCGGATCTACATCGGCGCCGCAGGTCCGGCCGCGACCCGGCTGGCCGGGCGCATCGCCGACGGCTTCATCACCACCTCCGGCAAGAAGCCCGAGCTGTACACCGAGACGCTGCTGCCGGCGCTCGATGAGGGCCTGACGAAGGCCGACCGGACGCGCGACGACATCGACACGCTCATCGAGGTGAAGGTCTCGTTCGACCACTCCCTCGAGGCGGCTCGCGAGAAGACCCGGTTCTGGGCGCCCCTCGCGCTCACGCCGGACGAGAAGATGGGCGTCGACGACCCGGTCGAGATGCAGCGCCTCGGCGAGCAGCTGCCGATCGAGCGGGCAGCATCCCGCTTCATCGTGTCGACCGATCCCGACGAGCACGTCGAGCGCATCGGCTGGTACGTCGATCACGGGTTCCGCCACCTGGTGTTCCACGACCCCGGTCACGACCAGGCCACCTTCCTGCGCATGTACGGCGAAGAGATCCTGCCGCGACTGCGCGCGAAGTACGGCGCGTGAGCGGGTCTGTTCCGCGAGGGCTGTTCGGACGCGTACGGCGTGCCGTAACTCCGGATCGCAGCGCGCCGCACCACGCGGATCCCGGCGCGTCGGCAGCGCCGTCGGGCGATGATGCGAAGTTGCGGCACACGCGGTGGATCGTCGTGGTTCCCGTGAAGCCGCCCGCCCGGGGCAAGTCCCGCCTCGACGTGCCCGGCGTCGACCGCGCGGCGCTCGCGCACGCGATCGCCCTCGACACCGTCGAGGCCGCGACGGCGTGCGAGGCGGTGGCGCAGGTCGTGGTCGTGACGAACGACCCCGCGCTCGCCCGTGAGTCCGGCACCATTCCGGCGCTGCGGTTCGTGCCCGAGGGCGACCCCCGGGGACTCGACGCCGCGGTAGCGACCGGGATCGCGGCCATGGATCCGGCGGGACGGATGCCCCGCGCGGCGCTCCTCGGCGACCTCCCGGCGCTGCGACCGCGTGATCTCGCCGGCGCGCTGCGGGCCGCGGCATCCGTCCCCCGCGCCGTGGTCGCCGACGCCGAGGGCACCGGCTCGACCCTGGTCACCGCGGCGCCCGGCGTGGCGTGGCAGTCGTCGTTCGGGGAGGGGTCGTTCGTGCGGCACCTCGCTCTCGGGTGCACGGCGCTCGAGATTGCGGATGCCTCGACCCTGCGTCGCGACGTCGACACGGCCGACCAGCTCGACGTCGCCCGGGCGCTGGGGCTCGGCCCGCGAACAGCTGCCCTGCTCGGCGCCTGAGACGGGCCGGTTCGCCGTCCGCCATCCGTACGAGGGAAACTGCCGTCCCGGCCGGTCCCGACCGCCGCGCCGATAGCCTGGCGGGATGAGCGACTACCAGGTGCTGGAGATGGGCGGCCTCGACGAGTGGCGGGAGCACTACGGCGGGTTCCGGCCCGACAGCTCGCGCGACGGACGGCGGGTCGTCGACCACGACATCACCATGCAGTACATCGGCATGACGGCCAACGCCTATGAACCGGGCGAGGATGCCGGCTACTGGCACCGCCACGCTCGCATCGAAGAGCTGTACGTGTTTCTCGCCGGCCGCGGCCAGATGGGGCTCGACGACGACATCGTCGACGTCGGTCCCGGCACGGTGGTCCGCGTGGGCCAGGGTGTGTGGCGCACGTGGCGCGCGGTGCCCGACAGCCCCGAGCAGTTGCGCTGGCTGTGCATCCGCGCGGGCGGCACCGAACTGCCGCACCTGCCCGACGACGGCGAACGCGACCCGGACCGCCCCTCCCCCTGGAACTGAACGCCGTTCGCGAAGCGTGCCCTCAGGCTACGAGCAGGTACACCGCTCCGACGATGGTGAAGCCGATGACGAGCCGTTCGAAGAGCTTCTGGTCGAGCCGGTCGGCCAGGCGCCGCCCGACCAGCGCGCCGCCGACCACGAGTGGCACCAGCACGAGGTCCAGGAGCAGGCCGGGCGGCGTGATGATGCCGAGCCCGATCGAGAACGGCACCTTGAACAGATTGACGATGGCGAAGAACCACGCGGCGGTGCCGAGGAACTCCTTCACGGGGAACCGCGCGGCCAGGAAGTACATCGACATCACGGGACCGGCGGCGTTGGCGACCATCGTCGTGAAGCCGCCCAGCGCACCATAGGTCGCGGCGGCCACGCGGTGGGGCCCGTCGTCCGACACGCCTGCCCCGAAGCGGCGGCGCAGCAGGGTGATCGCGATGACGAGGATCAGAATCACCCCGATCGTCCGCTTGACCCAGATGTCGCCGGCGAACGCGAGGAACACGACACCCAGCAGCACGCCGGCCACGACGGCGGGAGCCAGGCGCAGCAGCGCCCGCCAGTTCGCGTGCCGACGGTACATCGTGACCGCGAACAGGTCGGCGACGATCAGGAGCAGCAGCAGTGTGCCGGTGGATTGCCGCGCGGGCAGCACGGCGGCGAAGATCGCCACGGCGAGCGTGCCGGCGCCGGGCACGGCGGTCTTGGACAGTCCCACGATGACCGCGGCGAGCGCGAGCAGCGCCCATGCGAACCAGGTCAGCTCGGGCACGTCACACGTCGGCTGCGCCGAGCGCGGTCTCGGCGAGGGCGGCGGAGCGCGCGGCATCCGTCATCCACAGCGGCGTGACGACGGAACGGATGCCGAGACCGGCCACGTCGGCGGCGGAGGCCTCGTCCTCCTCGGCGATGAGCCACGCGTCGAGCAGGCCCCCGGCATCGCGTGCGCGGTAGTGCGCGGCGACCGCGGCCGCGGAGGTCTCGACGCCTATAGCGGTCAGGCAGACGTCAGCCATACCCCGCACAACCTTGCCGCCGATGATCGGGGATACCCCGACGACACGGGCGGAGGTCCGGGCAAGCGCGTCGCGCGTTCCGGGCACCGCGAGGATCGGGCCGATCGACACGACGGGGTTCGACGGCGCGAGGAGCACCACGTCGGCCGCGGCGATGGCCTCGAGCACGCCCGGAGCAGGTGCCGCCCGGTCTATCCCGGGGTTGTGGAAACCGGCCGGCGCGAGTGCCGCGCGGTGCCGTGTCCACCACTCCTGGAAGTGCAGTCGCGCGCCGTCTTCGAGCTCGACGAGCGTGTCGACCTCGGCGTCGGTCATCGGCAGCAGACGCGCGCCCAGATCCCAGCGGTGCGACATCCGCTCCAGCACGGCAGTCGGTGTCAGCCCCTCCCTCAGCCATCCGGTGCGAGCCAGGTGGGTGCCGAGGTCCAGGTCTCCGAGCGTGAACCAGGGCCAGCCGGCGCCCCATTGCTGGAGTTCGTGGTTCACGCGCTCGCTGTCGCCCTGCCGGCCCCAGCCGCGCTCGCTGTCGTTGACGCCGGCGAGCGCGTAGGTCACGGAGTCCACGTCGGGCTGCAGCCGCACACCCGAGAGCCAGATGTCATCGCCGGTGTTGACCACGACGGTGAGGGCGGATGCCGTGTCTTCCCAGCCGCGGGCACGCAGCGCGCTGCGCACGCCGAGGACGAACTTCGAGCCGCCGACGCCACCGGCGAGCACGACGACGCGGGGCGGCGGGTGGCTCAACGGCGGTCGGCTCCCGGGAGCGGCAGCGCGCCGGTGCGGGGGGCGAACTCGTCGGCCGCGTGCGGCAGCGAGAAGGTCGCGACCGCATCGATCAGCGCGTCCACCGTCTGCGTCGGGGCGACCACGTCCACCTCGAGGCCGGCTCGCTTCGCATCCTTGGCGGTACGGGGCCCGATCGCCGCGATCAGCGTCGTCTCGGGCACGTCGGGGAACTGCGCGTGGACCTGCTCTGCCACCGACCCGCTCGTGACGAGGATCGCGTTGATGCGGCCGGAACGCACATCCTCGGCGATGCGCTCGGTGACCGGCACGCCGACGGTGCGGTACGCCACGACGCTGCGCACCCGGTGCCCCGCGTCGGACAGCTTGCGGGTGAGCACGGGCTTGGCGATCTCGCTGCGCAGCGTGAGGATGTCACGCGCCTCCGGCTCGAGGGCGATGAGCTGCTCGGCCATGCCGGCGGCGGAGTTGTCCTGCTCGGGGACGAGGTCCACGCGATAGCCGACCGCGAGCAGCGCGGCCGCGGTCGTCTCGCCGACCGCGGCGATGCGCGTCTTCGGCGGCACGATCGCCCGGTAGGCGTACAGCACATCCACGGTCGTCGCGCTCGTGACGGTGAGCCAGTCGAATGCTCCGGCGGCCAGATCCGCGAGCGACTGCTCGAGTGCGGCCTGGTCGTTCGTGGGCGCGAAGTTGATGAGCGGCGCGATCACCGGGGTCGCCCCCTGGCGCCGCAGGGACGCGGCGACGCCGTCGCCCCAGGGTCCGCCTCGGGGCACGAGAACGCGCCAGCCGGTCAAGGGCTTGGCGGTGGGATGCTGCACGCCGGCGTTCATTGGGTAGCGGTGTTCATGAAGGGGTCGACTCTCGTGGTGCTCAGTCGGCCGCCCAGGACGTTCGAGCAGCCGAAGCGCGATTGAATCGGGTTCGCGCGTCGGCAGCATACGCACCATTGCACTGCCTCGCCTCCCGAGCATACCCCTCATCGCGAAAGGTGTGATCGGGGGCGGGTTCAGCGTGTGTACAGGCGGACGAATCCCCAGACGGCGGCGCCGATCGCCAGGGCGCCGACGACGACCGCCGCGGTGGCCGCGACGGGGTTGCGCCGCTGGAACGCGCGAGCCTTGGTCACGCCCTCGTCCACGGCGATCCCGAGCCGCTTGGGCACATTGGCCTTCTCTTCGATGGCAGCCAGCGCCGCCTTCAGCTCGGCGCGAGCCTGTTCGACTGGGTCGGCGATGCCGATCGGCACGGCGGTGCGCGGCACCGGCACGGGCGCGTCAGAGCTCATCGCGCACCTCCTTCACATCCTGGGCGATCGACTGGGCGGGGTTCTGGCGCTTGCCGATCTTGCGGAAGCGGAGGATGCCGAGGAGCGCCAGCACGACGGCGACGATCAGCATCCCGAAGAAGACGACGAGCGCCGACAGCCATACCGGCCACCATGACGAAAGACCGGCGATGGCCCAGGTTCCCAGTGCGGGTACCGACCAGAACAGCACGAACAGCGCGGCGAACGCCCACAGCGCGCCCCAGCCGCCGTCCTTCGCGGTGCGTGCAAGCCACACCTTTGCGGCGTCGATCTCGGCGATGACGAGGTTGCGGATGAGTTCCGGGATCTCGCCGAGCAGCGTCAGCAGGCTGTCATCCGCGCGGTCGCGGAATCCACGCGGCGTCGTCATGTCATGCTCCGCCACGGCCGTCGGACGCGTCGTCCACGGCCTCGTCGACGGCGTCCTTCACGGCCGACGCCGACTTCTTTGCGGCCTGGCCGACGTCGTCGGCCGATTCCTCGCCGGCCTTGATCGCGGCATCCAGCTTCTGGCCGGGCGTGCCCTTCGAACCGGCGGCCTGCGCGACCTTCACTGCCGAGTCCCACAGCGTGGAGGGAAGGGCCATCGCCTGCGTCTTGGCGAAGTCCTTGACCTTGCCGACCTGCTCCTGCACCGGGTCGAGGTTCCAGACCTTGAGCCACTGGGCCTTGATCTGCTCATAGCGTTCCCGGCCGGCGCGCGTGCCGAGCACGTATCCGATGGCGATTCCGACGACGAGTCCTGCTTTGCCCCTCATTGGGGTCTCCTCACACTCGGTGATGCACCTGACGATCTCCCCAGGGTAGCCCTGTATTCCGATTCCGGCATCCGCCCTTGACACGGGCGGAAAGAGCGCACTCACCCTCGCGCGTCGGCTCCGAAGAGCAGCGCGCGGCGTAGGCGATCGGCCTGATCCTGCGCGTCGGCGACGACCTGCGCGAGCCCGCTTCCTGACAGCCATGCGCCGACGGCCGCGACCCCCTCCGCGCGGGAGATCCGGCTCCGCGCTGCCGACGCGGCGTCGAGTCGGCCACGCGCCGACGCGGGCGGCACGAGCGTGAACCGTGCGCGGTGCGCGCCGATCAGGCGGTCCGCGCCCAGGGTCACGCCGAGGAGAGCGGATGCCTCAGCGAGGGCCAGCTCCGCGGCATCCGCGTCGTCCAGATCCGCCGTCGCGGGCGGAGCCTCGGGCCTGCCGAAGGCGACCCGCAGCACGTGCCGCCCCTGTCCGGCGGCCTGTGCGAGCCACTGCCATCGGGCGGTGTCGTGGGCCACCCCGACGGCGCGATGCGAGCCCGGCACCGCGTGCACGTTCACGCCGCGCGGTGCCGCGTCGAGTTCGGGCGCGTCCACCACCAGGGTCACGACCTCGCGAGCGATGCCCGCGGGCACTGTCGCTTCGACGGGTTCTTCCGCAAGGAGGCCGGCGAGAAGCATCCGTGCACTCCCCTCATCGGTCGCCACCACGACCGCGTCGGCGACGAGGGCCGCCCGCGCGCCGCCCTTCGCCGCGTCGAGGGGCACCTCCCGCGGGAACCCGACGCCCGAAACCGCAGCACCTGCCCCCTGAACGTCCGCCGCACCGGCGTCGTCCGACTCGAGCTCCACGGTCCAGCGCGCGTCAGACCGCTCGAGCCCGACGGCACGTGTGCCGGTGCGCACGTCGGCGCCGCGCTCGATGAGCTTCTCGCGCAGCGCGTGGATGAGCCGCGGCATCCCGCCGTCGATGCCCTCGATCGCGGGTGCCTGGTCGGCGCCGAGACGCAGTTCGGAGACGGCGGCGCCCAGCGATCCGGTGCGGGTGAGAGCCGGGTTGAGGCGGGGTGCCGCGATCTCGACATCGACGTCGTCGGGCGCCAGCCCGAAGCGGTCGACGCTCAGCGGCGCGACCAGGCGGTCGTGCACCCGCGTGCCCATGCGGCCCCGCACCAGCCGGCCGAGGCTGCGCTGCGAGCCGATCGTCATGGGCGGACGCAGCCGGTCGAGGTACGCGCGCCATGCACCGCCCCAGCCGATCACGTTCCGCACACTCTCGTCCCACGGATTCGCGGGGATGCCGAGCACGTTCTCGCGGGGCACCGGGGCGGCCCCGCCCTTCGGCAGGCCGGCGATCCACTCGTGGTCATCGCCGGGGCGCACGATGACGGCACCCGGGCCGACCTCCTCGACCAGCCGGCGCACGACGCCGTCCCGCGTCGAGAAGCACGTCGCGCCCGTCTCGAGCTCGAGACCCGCCACCTCCGCCGCGCCGACGACACCGCCGAGATCGCCGGATGCCTCGACCAGGGTCACCCCCATCCCGAGCTTGGCGCACTCCCACGCGGCGACCAGCCCTGCGATCCCGCCACCGATCACGACGACGTGCGTCTCGCGTGCGTGCGTGACCAGTTCGTCGAGGGGTTCAGGCGCACCGGTCACGGCATCCATCCTCCCACCGGTATCCGCGGCACTCGGAGCGAGCAGACCACAGCCTCGTCAGTCGGCCGAGCGGCGCTGCTCGCGCGCCTCGGCGCGGGTGAGGGGAGCGTGCGGGAGCTCCTCGGAGACCGTCGCGTGCTCGGCGGCGGCATCCGTCCCTGCCACAGCGGCCGATTCGGGGACGGATGCCGGCGGTCCGGCCACCGACGTGACGCGGCCGTCGTGCAGCTCGATGACCCGATCGGCGCGCTGCACCAGCAGCGGGTCATGCGTGGAGACGATGGCCGCGAGACCCTGCGAGTGCACGAGCTCGCCGATGAGGTCCATGACCGTCGCGGCGGTGCGGGAGTCGAGCTGGCCGGTCGGCTCGTCCGCGATCAGCACGTGCGGTCGCGCGGCGATGGCGCGTGCGATGCCGACGCGCTGCTGCTGGCCGCCCGACAGCTCGGTCGGGCGCTGCGCCGCGTGATCGGCGAGACCGACGAGCCGCAGTGCTTCGGCGACGCGCTCCTCACGCTCGGCGGCCGGCGTCTTCACGATGCGCAGCGGCAGCTCGACGTTCTCGGCGGCGGAGAGGATCGGGATGAGGCCGAACGACTGGAAGACGAAGCCGAGCCGTTCCCGGCGCAGCTCGGCGAGCGCGTCCTCGTCGAGCGCGGTGGTCTCGACGTCGCCGATCCACACCTTGCCCGACGTCGGCCGGTCCAGAACGCCCAGCAGGTTCAGCAGTGTCGTCTTTCCGGCGCCCGATGCGCCTCGCACCACGACGAGTTCGCCCGCGGCCACCTCGATGTCGATGTCGACGCACGCGTGCACCTCGCCGGCAGCGGATGCGAAGGTGCGGGTCAGCTTCTCCCCGCGCAGGGCAAGGGTCATGACGGCTCCTCTGTGGACGGTGCTTCCGGGCTGACGGATGCCTCGGGCCGGGCCTGCTGGCCGGGCCAGACACCGACGTGGTCGGGCTCGAGCGCGAGTCGGACGCGTTCACGAAGGTCGAGCGCCGCCACGAACTCGTCGGGGAGCTGCAGGCGGCCGACGCGGTCGAGCACGGCGTACTCCTCGGCGACGTGATGCTCGGCGCCGTGCTCGTCGAGTCTCGTGGAACGCAGCACCTCGGTGGAGGTGCGCCCGTCGCGGATCTGCACGGTGCGGGCGACGTGCTCCGACACCGCGGGGTCGTGCGTGACGATGAGGGTCGTCACGCCGAGCTCGCGGTTGACCGAGCGCATCGCCTCCAGCACGTGCGCGCTGGTGGTGTCGTCGAGTTCGCCGGTGGGCTCGTCGGCGAGGAGCACGCGCGGGCGGTTGGCGATGCCGACCGCGATCGCGACGCGCTGCTGCTCGCCGCCCGACATCTCGGCCGGACGGCGGTCGGCGCAGTGCGAGACCTCGAGCAGGTCGAGCAGTTCGGCCACCCTCGCACGACGCGCAGCCGCGCCCTTCGCCTCGCCCGTGATCGCGAGCGTCGCGGCGACGTTCTCGCTCGCCGAGAGGTAGGGCAGCAGGTTGCGCGACGTCTGCTGCCACACGAACCCGACGCTGCGGCGCCGGAACGCCACGCGCTCCTTCTCCTTCATGGTCAGGAGGTCGTGCCCGGCGACCCACGCCACCCCGGCGGTGGGCTGGTCCAGGCTCGACAGGATCGACAGGAGCGTCGACTTTCCCGAGCCCGAGGCGCCGACGACGGCGACGAGCTCGCCGGGGTCGATCCGCAGGTTTAGCCCCTGCAGCGCCTGCACCTCGACGCCGGCGCCGTTCGCGGCCTGCACCTTGAAGATGCGCACGAGATCCACGCACAGGATGTCGGCGTCTGGGAGAGCGGCCATGGTCCTATCCTTCCTCCACGGTGCGCAGTGCGCCCGCGGCACGGATGCGGCGCGACACCAGCAAGGCGATCGCGGTGAGCAGCACGGCCAGCGCGATGAAGCCGCCCAGCGTCAGCGCCAGCATCCCGCCGTCCACCTGGTACGCCGGCGCCACGGACGAACCGGTGAACGGGCGCAGGTCGACGGCGGCCAGCACGACAAGAGGCACGAGCGCTCCGAACACCGTTCCGGCGACCACGGCGGCAGCGGCGGGCGGGCCGATCTCCCAGAGCGCGAGCGACGTGGCCGACCGAGAGGGGGCGCCGAGTGTGCGCAGCAGCGCGAGCACGCGCGCACGGGGGGCGGCGGCGAGGGTGAGCGTCATGACGATCGCGAGCGCACTGAGGAGCGCGGCCACGGCGGTCGCCGCGAGCAGCGCCGCACGCACGCCCTGCACGGCAGGGCCGGACTGGATCGAGGCCGCGATCTCGTCGGCGGTGTCGACGCGGACGTCGTCGCCGAGAATCGCCCGCAGGCCGGATTCGACCGTGTCGCGCGATGCACCCGGCGCAAGGCTGACGAGGAGCGTACGGTCGGACGGATCCCGGCCGAGCACCTCTTCGGCGTACGAGGAGTCGATCGCGATCCAGTTCTCCCTCGTCCCGATGGGCACCGGCCCCCGCGTCACTCCGACGACCTCCGCGGCGACACCGCCCAGGTCGACCTCGTCCGAGCCGTCGATGAGATCGGCGACCGATCCGGAGACGACGATGGGCATGGGGCCCGACGGGACGGGCTCGAGCGAGACGCCGGGAGGCAGCAGTCCAGGCCCGTCCCCCTGCACGGCCGCCAGGTCGGCCGCGTCGACGACGAACACCGACGTGCCGCGCTTGACGCCGCCGATGTCGAGCGTCTCGGGTTCGGCGCCCGAGATGCCCGCGGCGGCGTCGACCCCGTCGACGGTCGCCGCCTGGTCGAGCTGCTCTCGTGTGAGGCTCGCGCCGCTGACCCGCACATCCGCGCCGACTTGGGCGTTCGAGGCCTCGGTGATCCCGGTCTGCAGGGCGGACAGCAGGATGCCGGAAGACACCGCGACCGACACGCCCACCACGAGCGCTAGCACAGGGGTGAGGCCGATCGACGGTTCGCGCAGTGCGCGGGCCGAGCCGAGGAAGGAGTCGAGCCCCGCCGACGCGCGCGCTCGTCCGAGCACCGCTCGCAACGGGATCGGGTACAGGCGCAGCGTCAGCAGGCAGGCGACCAGCGCGAGCAGGAGCGGTGTCGCGGCGAGCAGCGGATCGACCCCGGCGCTGTAGCCACGGATGAAGAGGAGGACGAGGGCGACCAGCGCGAGCGCGGTGACCGCACCCTCGACGATGAGTCGCAGCCGCGAGCCGCGGCGGCCGAGGTCGGTGCGCACCTGACGCTCGGCCACCGACGGGGCGAGCACGGCGAGGATCCCGATCGGCGCGAGCGCGAGCAGCAGCGCGGGGATCAGGGCCGCCGGGCCCGGCGCGGCCCCGAAGAGGAGCAAGCCTCCCACGACTGCCACAGCGGCGCCCAGGATCGCGGGGAGTGCACCGACGAACACACCCTCGATCGCGAGCAGCCCGCGCAACTGGGCGATCGACGTTCCGCGAGCCGACAGCAGACGCAGGCTCGGACGGCGGCTCTCGAGGATCAGCCGGCATCCCAGGATGAGCACGGCGACGGCGACGCCGATCGGTCCGGCGATCAGCATCGCGATCACGCCTGCGGTCGAGGCCTCCTGCGCCAGGGCGAGCTCGATCTCTCCGGTGATGTCGGCGTCGAACTTCACGCCGAGGATGCCGGCCGGGCCGCCGGCCGACGAGGCGACCGTGTGCGACACGGCCGTGAGCTTGTTCAGTGCCGCGGCGGTCTGCGCCGCCGACCGCGCCTCGATGCGGTCGGTGTCGAGCGGATACCACGTGTCGGTGGTCTGGGAGGCGGAGAACAGATAGGCGTACGGCAGCGATGCCGGGTGTGCGAAGGCCGTCGCCGTGACGACACGGGGACGGTTGCCGTCGTCGAAGATGCTCGGTTCGAGCACCGAGGGGACGTGCTGCCAGTAGTCGCCCGACGCGTCGACCCCCTCGAAGGTGCCCGTGAGGACGAACTCCACGGTGTTGGAGAAGGTGCGCAGGGATCGGGTCTCGCCGACGGCCCAATCCATCTCGGCCGCAGTGGCGACCGAGAGAACGATCTCGAGCTGCGCCGTCGACGTCTCGGCCTCGGTCCAGTTCCCGAACCCTCCGGCCGGCTCGGCGAGGCGCCCCTCCACGACCCGGACGTGGTCCTCGAAGCCCGGAGCGAACGCCACGCGCAACTCGCGGGTGCGCGCCTCGACGAGGCCGTGCTCGGACGTGCGGCTGATGGCGTACGACTCCCCGAGGAGCTCTGGCAGAGGCTCATCCGCGGACTCCCGGATGTCCTCGAGAGCCTCGAGGAACCCGCCCCACACCCCTTCGGTCGTGAGCGGATCGCTCACGACCGAGATCTGCGGAAGACCGACCGAACTCGACACGACATCGCGCTGCGTCGCCGGCACACCGTCCAGGCGATCGCGGAGCGCCGCATCCCCGAGCAGTCCCAGCGCGATCGGCGCAGCCGTCGCGAGGAGCGAGAGCACGAGGACGAGCGCCGCGACGATCGCGCCGCCGCCTGCGCGGGACCGCAGGTGGTGTGCGACGAGCGCGCGGGTCGATACGCGACGAGTCATCGGGACTCCTCCCCCACCGTCGCCGACCGCGCCGTCCGCCCGACGCCTGCCGCCGCGGCCGCCACGACCACCGCGAGACCGGCGATGAGCGCCGCGACCGCCGCCGCGAGCGGGATCCACGCGATCGTCACCCCGCCCACGATCGACAGGATGCCGGGGGTCACGGCGCGCACGAGTTCGGGGACGATCAGCCACGACACGAGCCCGCCGGCCGCGGCGCCGAGCAGTACGGCCGCGCCGAACACCCCGCCGAGCTCTGCCGCGCGCATGCCGGCCTGGCGCCCATGCCCGACGCCCAGCGCGCGGAGCACCCCGAGCTCGCGGCGCCGCGCGATGGCGAGCGTCTGCACGATCGCGAACGCCGCGACCAGCGACAGCACCGCGGAACCCGCAGTGGCGATCCACCACCCTGGAACGAGAGCGCCGACGACGCTCGCGGTGACGCCCGGAGCGGATGTCGTGACGGGGCGGTCGCCCAGCGCGGCGCTCAGCTCGTCGTCGGCCGACGGAGCGCCGGCGGCCCACACCGAGCCCGGCGGCACGATGGAGGTGCCGCGCTGCAGCTGCGAGGTCAGGAGCGTCTCCATCGGCACGAACAGCGCGAGCCCCGAGGATGCCCCGGGCACCGCCTCCACCACCGACGAGACGACGGCCGCGCCCTGGCGTCCGGTGCCGGCGTAGCGGAACTCCACCGGGTCGCCGACTCCGATCCCGAGGCGCGAGGCGAGCGTTGCGGTGACCGCCGCCGCCACGGGAGGAAGCGCGGCATCCTCCACCGCGGGTGCGTCGGCGAGGACGCCGCCGTCGCCGAGCCACACCACCGCATCGTCGCCGCCCCCGTCGAGCACGGTCTGCCCCGCGATCTCGAGCGGACCGGCGCCCACCGCCTCGATCCCCGCGATCGTCACCACGATCTCGGCTCCGCCGATGCTCGGACTCGTGGAGGCGAGGACGGCGGCCAGACGCCACGGCGTCGCACCGGCAGGCAGTTCGGCTTCAGCGGCGAGCGTCACCGCCCCGTCGCCGTCCACGGCGAGCTCGCCCTCGAGCGAGACCGCTTCGGGCGTGCCGGTGGCGTCCAGCAGCAGCGCGTGAAGCGCCACGGCACCGACGGTCTGCGAGGAGGACAACAGCGTCGCGGTGACCGCCAGCCCCGTCGCGGCATCGCCGAGCGGCACCGGCTCGGACGCGACGACCTCCGTGGCCGGGGCGGTGACCGCTGCGGAGAGCGCCTCCTTGTCGATGAGCCCGCCCGCCGAGGCGACCACGGGATCGATCGCCTCGGAGGGCACCGCGACGAGCTGGGCCTCGGTGGAGCCGATCTCGACCGGGGTCACGAGGGCGGAGGCCGCAGCATCCACCCCCTCCACGTCGGCCGAGACGGCGACGTCTTGGGGGTCGACCGCCTGAGGCGCGGTGTCGACGCGAAGGTCGGCGCCGGCCCGCACCGCCGCGGAATCGGTGGTCATCGTCTCCCAGGTCGCACCGTAGGCGGACGTGAACACCGCCTGTGCCACGGTGAGAGCCACCAGCACCACCGCGGCGGCGTAGATCGGGATGCGGCGGGCCACCTGCCGCGCCGGGTAGCCGGGTTCCAGACCCGGGGCCGCCGCGGCCGGTCGCGACCAGGCGACAGCGGCTGCGCCGAACACCGCCAGTGCGACGATCGCACCGGCCATGAGGACCACGGCGGGAGCGACCGCGACGATCGGATCGAAGCCGGCGCCGCGCGCGAGAGGCAGCTGCCAGACGACGAGCGCCGAGGCCAGGAGCACCAGCACCACGAGCGCCACCGCGGTCGTCCGTGCACCGCGGGCAGATGTGCGCCGACGCTCGCCGCGGCGCAGCGCGACGGCGAACACCGCCGCAAGCGTCAGTGCGGTCACCACCACCCACACCCACTGCGCGAGCACGTCGACCGGAGCCGCACCCGCGAGCACGGCCACGACGACGGCGAGGACCACGCCGGCCACCGCGCCCGCGAGCGCGGTGGCGACGCCCTCTGCAGCATCCGTCAGCCACGCCTGCGCCCGTGAGAAGCCACGGGCGCGGATCGTGGCCGTCTCGTGCTCGCGAGCGGCGGCGATGAGACCCGCCAGCTGAGCGACGGCCGTTCCCGCGAGGATCACGACGAGGAGTACGAGGGCCGGCGAAGCGGATGCCAGCGCCCCGGCCCCCGCCTCGACCTGGGCCGCGACATCTTCGGGGGGCACGCCGGGAGGCGGCGGATCACCCGCGACGGCGACCGCCCGCGCGAGCCATGCGAGCACGAGGCACACCGTGGCGATCGCGACGGCGACGGTCGCAGCGGCGCTGGCCAGCAGTCCGGCCCGTGCCCGCGCCCGGACCGCGAGCAGGCGGGCCGACGAGAGCGCGCGGCGATCGGGCATGGGCTCGGTCCTCCGCGGGTCGTCGGGCGCTGACGTGATCCTGCCAACTTATCCGACCGCCTCGCGCGCCGTGACTTACCCACAGCGGCGGTGCGAGACTGGGCACATGACGCTGCACATCACGGGCGATGCCGCCGCCGATCAGCTGCTGACCGACGACCCGCTCGCACTGCTCATCGGCATGCTGCTGGATCAGCAGGTCGCGATGGAGACCGCGTTCGCCGGTCCGCTCAAGATCGCGGAGCGAGCAGGGACGCTGGATGCTTCGGCGCTGGCCTCGTTCGATCCGGACGCGTTCGGCGAGCTGTTCAAGGCGACCCCGGCGGTGCACCGCTTCCCGGGGTCCATGGCCGGACGCGTGCAGGCGCTGTGCGCCGCGATCGCACAGGACTGGGCGGGCGACGCCGCCGCGATCTGGCGCCGTGACGAACCGGACGGGCCGACCGTGCTGAAGCGGCTCAAGGCGCTCCCGGGCTTCGGCGAGCAGAAGGCGAAGATCTTCCTGGCACTGCTCGGCAAGCAGTACGGCTTCACCGGCGACGGATGGCGCGAGGCATCCGCTCCGTACGGCGAGGACGGCTCGCATCGCAGCGTCGCCGACATCGTGTCGCCCGAGTCGCTCGCTCTCGTGCGCGAGCACAAGCGCGCGATGAAGGCCGCCGCCAAGGAGAAGGCATGAAGAAGACCGGTGGCAGCGTCGCCGCGTTCGTCGCGGGGGTGGCGCCCGCGAAGCGGCAGCGGGATGCCGAGACCATGATCGCCCTCATGTCGGAGCTCACCGGCCGCGAGCCCGAGCTGTGGGGCACGATCATCGGGTTCGGTTCGTGCCATTACCGGTATCCGACCGGCACCGAAGGGGACGCGCCCATCGCCGGGTTCGCACCGCGCAAACAGGCGACCACCGTGTACCTGCTCAGCACCGCCGAGCACACGCCGCAGCTCGCGAGGCTCGGACCGCACGAGACGGGCGTCGGATGCCTGTACCTCAAGGATCTCGAGACGGTCGACACCGAAGTCCTGCGGCAGATCATCGCGGAGGACTATCGGCGAGTCCTCGAGGGAGACGTCGAGAACGTCACCTTCACCGTCACGGATTGACGGACGCAGCGGACCGCGTTTTCCACAGGTCCGCACGGCGGCGGCGCCCGTCGATAGGGTGGGGGCACCCGTCCCTCGCCGTGGAGTCCACATGCTGCCCTTCCTCATCGTCGGTGGGATCGGCCTCGCCGTCCTGCTGATCTCGCTCATCGTCGGCGACATCTTCGACCACTTCGAGATCGGCGACGGCGCCATCTCGGGCACCGCTCTGGGCGTCGCGGCCGTCGTGTTCGGGGCATCCGGCGTCCTGACGTACACGGCTGGGCTCGACACCGTGTGGGCCTACGTCCTCGCGGCGGTGCTGGCCCTGCTCGCCTACCTCGTCGCCGTGTTCTTCGTGAAGAGGCTGACGCGCTCGTCCGACGGCGTCCCGCTCTCGGCGCTGGGCCTCAGCGGCGTCTCACGGTCCGACATCTCGCCCGCCGGCGGCGAGGTGAGCCTCGACGGGCCCGGCGAGGTCGAACGGCGCCTCGCCTACTCGGACGCCCCCATTCCCGAGGGCGTCCGCATCCGCGTCGTCGAGCACTCGGGCACGCGCGTCAAAGTCGTCGCCGAATAACCTCCACCCCTCGATCCGCCGGGGCCCCCGGCATCCGGAAGGTCACCCATGCTCGATTCGACCCTCATCCAGGTCATCGCCGTCGTCGCCCTCGTCATCGCGGTGCTCGGCCTCATCACCTTCATCGCGCGCCGCATCCGGCGCGTGCCACCCAACGAGGCGCTCGTGATCGTCGGTCGCGGTGCCGGCAGGCCCGCGCCCGGCGAAGCGGGCACCGGCCAGCGGGTCGTGATCGGCGGACGCACGTTCGTGTGGCCGATCCTTCAGCAGGGCTTCTCGATCTCTCTCGAGCAGCGCCAGATCGGCATCACCGTCGAGGGCGTCGACAAGAACCGCATCAAGATCGCCATCAAGGCGTCGATCAACTTCAAGGTCTCGGGCACCGAGGACGGTGTGCGCCGCGCGGCCCAGCGATTCCTGTCGCAGCAGGGCGCCCTCACCGAGATCATCAAGGAGTCGCTCGAAGGCTCGCTCCGCTCGATCATCGGCGACATGACCATCGAGCAGATCATCTCGGACCGCAAGGGCCTGTCGGACCGCGTCGTCGCCGAGACCAAGACCGACCTCGTGGAACAGGGCCTGCAGGTCGATCTGCTCAACATCAGCGACATCTCGACGCCCGGGAGCGACTACCTCGCCAACCTGGGCCGCGCCGAAGCCGCGCGTGCCCGCCAGGTCGCCGAGATCAGCGAGGCCGAGGCCGCCCGGGCCAGCGAGTTCGCCCGCATCGAGGCCGCCGAGCAGATCGCCGAGCGCCAGAAGGCACTGAGCCTGAAGCAGGCGATCATCAAGGCCGAGACCGACCGCGCGAACGCCGAGGCGCAGGCGTCCGGGCAGCTCGCCACCGCCGAGCAGGACAAGCTCGTCGCCATGCAGGAGCGTGAGGCGCTCACCGAGCAGGCGCTGGTGACCCAGGAGCGACTCGACATCGAGATCCGCAAGCCCGCCGAGGCCGAGGCCTACGCCGAGGTGCAGCGCGCGACGGCCCTGCGCGACGCGGCGAACGCCGCGACCGAGGCCGACGCCTACAAGCGCACCAAGATCGCCGAGGCGAACAAGGTGGCCGCCGTGCAGGATGCCGAAGCGGCGGCGACCGCGGTGCGGTTCTCGGGTGAGGCCGAGCGTGACAAGCAGGTCGCTCTGGCCGCCGGTGTCAAGGCGGAGGGTGAGGCACGTGCTTCGGCGATCCAGGCGGAGGGTCTCGCCGAGGCCGCGGCGACGGATGCCAAGGCCATGGCGCTGCAGAAGTACGGCGAGGCCGCTCTCGCACAGGAGATCATCTCGCGCCTTCCCGACATCGTGCGCGCCGCCGCCGAGCCGATCGCCTCGATCGACAAGCTCACGGTCATCTCGACCGATGGCGCGTCCGAGATGACCAAGACGGTCGGCAAGGTGCTCGGCGAGGGCACGGAGGTCGTGAAGAACCTCACCGGGCTCGACCTCAACACCCTGATGCAGGCCTTCGCGCTGAAGGCGGCGGGTGTCGAGGCCGTAGCCGGCGACGGCGCCAAGACGGCGGCGGCCAAGGCGGCGGGGGCGCTCGGCGCCGACTGACCGAGTGCGAGCGGAGGGACGTGGTCAGCGCGACTCTCGGTTACTCGGGCGGGGTGTACTGGCTGAGGATGAACCGCGCGCCACCGGGGTCGGCGACGACCGCTTCTCGCGTCCAGGCGGTGTCGGTGGCCGAGAACACATGACCACCGAGCCGCTCGACGTCGGCGACCGACGCGTCGCGGTCGCCGACCGTGAACCGGATCCACCAGCGGGCGTTCTCGTCGCTCGGCGTGAACCCCGCGATCACGTCGGCGAAGCCGGGCGGCGCGAACGCCTGCCTCTCGTGGATATCAGGATCGATCGTCGCGGCGAGGTGGTCGCCGTATCCGGGCAGCCGGAACATGCCGGCGCCGAGATCCGCGTCGACCTGCCATCCGAAGGCCTCGCGATAGAACCGTTGCGCCGCGGCCGGGTCGGGGGCGTGGAGGTCGCTGAAGTTCCACGCACCGGGAACGTTGACGATCTGCGCCCCGGGGCGCCGGTGGGGCTGCCACAGCCGGAACACTGCGCCCTGCGGGTCGGCGCATGTCGCCATCCGTCCGCCCGGGCCCGCGTCGCCCGGCGCCTCGAGCACGGCTCCGCCTGCGCGCAGGACGGCGTCGGCGGCCGCATCAGCGTCCTCGCACGCGATGTAGCTCATCCAGCGCGCGTCGTCACCGGATGCGAGAGCGGCGGCATCCTCACCGTCCAACGTCGCGATGAGATACGCGCCAGACGCACCGGACGGCGTCGCGTCGTGGAACTCCCACCCGAAAAGTCCGCCGTAGAAACGCGTGGCCTCGTCGAGGTCGGAAGCGGTGACGTCCACCCAGCACGGAACGCCGGTCGGGTAGGTGCGCTGTTCGCCGGGCATGCCGTCCTTCTCTCGCCGATCGCCTCCGACCCTAGGCGGCACCGGGGACATCGGGAAGAGTCGCGTGGGCGAACGTCGTGCGGCGCTACGCCCCCTTCAGACGCTCTGCGAGGTAGGCGTGCAGGCCCTCGAGCGGCACGCGCTCCTGACCCATCGTGTCGCGATCGCGCACGGTCACGGCACGGTCGTCGAGCGAGTCGAAGTCGACCGTGACGCAGAAGGGCGTGCCGATCTCATCCTGGCGACGGTAACGGCGGCCGATCGCGCCGGCGTCGTCGAAGTCGATGTTCCACTCGCCGCGCAGGTCTTCTGCCACCTCACGTGCGATGGGCGACAGCTGTTCGTTGCGCGACAGCGGCAGGATCGCCGCCTTGACCGGAGCCAGGCGCGGATCCAGCTTGAGCACCGTACGGGTGTCGGTGCCGCCCTTCGCGTTCGGCGCCTCCTCCTCGTGGTACGCGTCGACGAGGAACGCCATCATGGCGCGGGTGAGCCCGAACGACGGCTCGATCACGTACGGGACGTACTTCTCGCCGGATGCCTGGTCGAAGTACGACAGCGACTGGCCCGACGCCTCGGCGTGGCTGGAGAGGTCGTAGTCGGTGCGGTTGGCGACACCCATGAGCTCGCCCCACTCCTTGCCGGGGAAGCCGAAACGGTACTCGACGTCGATCGTGCCCGCCGAGTAATGCGCGCGATCATCCTCGGGCACGTCGTAACGGCGCATGTTGGCCGGGTCGATGCCGAGGTCGATGAACCAGTTCCAGCAGTCCTCGACCCACGCCTTGAACCACTCGTCGGCGTCGGCCGGAGGGGTGAAGAACTCGATCTCCATCTGCTCGAACTCGCGCGTGCGGAAGATGAAGTTTCCCGGCGTGATCTCGTTGCGGAACGCCTTGCCGACCTGGCCGATGCCGAACGGGGGCTTCTTACGCGAGGCGGTGAGGACGTTCGCGAAGTTCACGAAGATGCCCTGCGCGGTCTCGGGCCGCAGGTAGTACAGGCCGGACTCGTCGTCGACGACTCCGAGGTAGGTCTTCACCAGTCCCGAGAACGCCTTCGGCTCGGTGTACTGGCCCTTGGTGCCGCAGTTCGGGCACGGGACATCCGCGAGTCCGTTCTCGGCCTTGCGGCCCTTGCGCGCTTCGAAGTCCTCGATCAGGTTGTCGGCGCGGAACCGCTTGTGGCACTGCAGGCACTCCACCAGCGGGTCGGTGAAGGTGGCGACGTGACCGGATGCCTCCCACACGCGCTTGGGCAGGATGATCGACGAGTCGAGGCCGACCATGTCGCCGCGGCCGCGAACGAACGTCTGCCACCACTGGCGGCGGATGTTCTCCTTGAGCTCGGTGCCGAGGGGTCCGTAATCCCATGCCGACCGGGATCCGCCGTAGATCTCACCCGCTTGGAACACGAACCCGCGGTGACGGGCGAGGGCGATGACTTTGTCGAGGCGGGACTGCTCGGCCACGGTGGCTCCAATGGTCGGGTGGGGGCTGCACGAAGGTGCGGGATGCCGAGAGCGCGGCATCCGTCGATTCTATCCGCGTCGTGCTCCCGCGCCGGGGCGCTCAGAGCCGGCGGCCGCCCATCGGTTCAGAGAAGCTGTGCGAAGGCCTCCGCGTCGCGCGTCTTGCCCACGACGAGGATCGTGTCGCCCGCGTGCAGCACGGTGCGGTTGTCGGCGTTGGCCCACGGGTCGCCGGCGTGCTGGAAAGCCGCGACGGTGACCCCGTGGCTGCGCCGCAAGCCGGTCTCGCCCAACGGCGCATCCTGGATCGACGACGGCGCCGGCGCCTTGACCATCGCGTATCCGGGGGCGATCTCGATGAAGTCGAGCGCGGCGCCGCGCACCAGGTGCGCGACCTTGCGCCCCATGTCCTTCTCGGGGTAGATCACCTTGTGCACCCCGAGCTGCTCGAGGATGAGCCCGTGCTGGTCGGTCACGGCCTTGGCCCAGATCGCCGGGATGTCCATGCTCAGCAGCACCGAGCAGGTCAGGATCGAGGCCGAGACGTCGCCCCCGATGGCCACGACGACGCGGTCGAACTCGTCGACCGCGAGCTGCTCGAGAGCCTCCCGCTTGGTCGAGTCAGCCCGAACGACTTGCGTGAGCTCTCCGTTGAGAGACTGGACGAGGTCCTCGTCGAGGTCGATCCCGAGGACCTCCGTTCCACCGGCCATCAGCTCGAGGGCGAGCGCACGTCCGAACCGCCCGAGGCCGATCACGGCGACGGAGCCCGCCTCGGCGACGCGCCGAGACCGATCGATGGCACCGAAGTGCGAAAACCTACCCAATTGCGGGCCTCTCTTTCGGGAGTTCGTAGAGGATGCGGCGCTCGCGGAGCGCGATCGCCGATCCGAGGGTGAGCGGCCCCAGCCGCCCGAGGAACATCATGAGCACGAGCACGATCCGCGCGGGATCGGACAGATCCGCGGTGATGCCCGTCGACAGGCCGACAGTGCCGAACGCCGAGACCGTCTCGAAGAGCGCACGATCGAGGTTCTCTCCGGAGAGCAGCATGATCGCGCCCGTTCCGGCGCTCACGGCCGCGACGGCGATGAGCACCACGGTGATCGCCTGCCGGTGCACGGCTCGCGACAGGCGCTTGCCGAAGATGTTGACGGCCCCCTCGCCCCGCAGCTCGGTGAGCATGATGAAGAAGAGGACCGCGAACGTGGTGACCTTGATCCCGCCGGCGGTGCTCGCGGGGCCCGCGCCGATGAACATCAACACGTCCATGCCGAGCCACGTCTCGTCGTGCAGCGCACCGATGTCGACGGAGTTGAACCCGGCGGTGCGGGTCTGCACGGATTGGAAGAAGGCCGCCAGCACACGCGCCCACGGGTCCAGCCGCCCGAGAGTCGCCGGGTTGCTCCACTCGATGACGCCGATGTACACCGTGCCCGCCACGAGGAGGAATGCGGTCGCGGCAAGCACGATCTTCGTGTTCATCGCCCAGTGCAGCGGGCGCCGGAACTCCTTGCGCAACTGCATGATCACCGGAAAACCCAGCCCGCCGAGGATGACCGCGCCCGCGATCGGCAGGCAGATGAACGGGTCGGCGACGAAAGGCATGAGGTTGTCGCTGTAGAGCGCGAAGCCGGCGTTGTTGAACGACGAGACGGCGTGGAACAGCCCGTGCCAGGCGGCGTCGCCGACCGAGTACCCGTAGTTCACCGAGAACCGGAGGAACAGCAGGGCGAACACGGCCGCCTCGATGGCCAGCGAGATCAGCACGATGCCGCGGACGATACCGCGCACGTCCTCCAGACCCGGCGCCTTCGCCTCTGTCGCCGCATACAGCCGCGACCGGACCGACAGCTTGCGCGCAAGGATCAGTCCGATCAGCGACGCGAAGATCATGATGCCGAGCCCGCCGAGCTGAATGAGCAGCAGGATCACCGCCTGGCCGAAGCCGGTCCAGTACACGGGAGTGTCGACCACCGTCAATCCGGTCACGCACACGGCACTCGTCGCGGTGAACAGCGCCTCGACGAAGGACGCGCCGCCGGGTCCCGTCCGCGAGATCGGCAGCATGAGCAGCGCGGTGCCCACCGCGATGACTGCGGCGAAGCCCGCCACGACCGCCTGGGCGGGCTTCGGCTGGAACCGTCGCAAAGTGACGCGCCGGCGAGCGGACAGCGGTGGAGCAGGACGAGTCACTCCGACACGTTAGGTGCGCGAGAGATGGCACCCGGCGTGCCCTCACGGAATCCTCACGGCGCGGCCCCGGGCATCCTCACGAAATCCACACGGTGTGGCGGAACCCGGCGCGACACGCCCGACCGGCGGGGTGCGGGCGGGGGCGGCTCACGCCGGGCGCAGCGCTTCGCGCCCGAGCTCTGCGACCGAGGTGTGGCCCGACAGTCCCAGGGTGATGTCGAGTTCGGCGAGGACGTTTCGCACCACCTCGCGCGCGCCCTCCTCTCCCGCGAGGGCCAGGCCGTATGCGTAGGGGCGGCCGAGGGCGACGGCGGTCGCGCCCAGCGCGAGCGTGATGAACACGTCGGACCCCTGGCGCACGCCGGAGTCGAACACGATCGGCACACGCCCCGCGACGCGGTCGGCGATCGTGGGCAGCACCTCGAGCGTCGGGACGGACTGGTCGATCTGGCGCCCGCCGTGGTTCGAGATCCAGATGCCGTCCATGCCGGCATCCAGCGCCCGGATCGCGTCGTCGGGATGCACGATGCCTTTGAGCAGGATCGGGAGGTTCGTCCACTGCCGCGCCTTCGCGAGGTCGTCCCACGTGAGCGCGGGCGTAGAGAAGACATCGAGGAACGTCTCGACCGCGGCGCGTGGCAACGGCGAGCGCAGGTTGTCGCGGACGTTCCGCGACCCGGTCAGCGCCTCGCCCTTGCGGGCGATGCTCACGCCGGCCACCACCGTCCTGGGCGTGAGCCTGACCGCCGGTGCGGGATCGGTCGGGGTCGCCGATTGCGATCTCACCCGCTCACGGACGAGCTGCTGGAAGACGGGATCGCTCGTGTACTGGGCGATGCCGAGTCCCCGCGTGAACGGCAGGTGAGCCAGGTCGAGATCGCGCGTGCGCCAGCCGAGCAGGTGCGTGTCGAGCGTCACGACGACGGCTTCGCATCCGGATGCCTCTGCCCGCCGCAGCAGCGACGCGTTGAGCTCGTCCGAGGCCGACCAGTACAGCTGGAACAGGCGCGGCGCGGCGGGCGCGGCATCCGCCACGTCCTCCATGGGCACCGAGGCCTGGTTCGACAGCACGTACGGGACGCCGAAGGATGCTGCGGCTCGCGCCACCGCGAAGTCCGCGCGGGCGTGCGCGAGCTCCATGACTCCAAGAGGCGCGAGCAGGAGCGGCGTCGGGCGGCGGATCCCGAAGAGGTCGGTCGACAGGTCCCGCTCGGAGACATCGCGGAGCGGACGCGGCCAGACCTGCCATCGACCGAACGCCGCCCGGTTGGCTGCGACGGTGCGCTCGGCTCCCGCTCCCCCGGCGATGTACGCGAACGCCTCGGGGCTGAGCGCTTTGCGTGCCGCCGCCTCGAGCGCATCGGCATCGACCGGCACGCGAGGACGGGTGCCGCTGATGCCGGCGCGATAGATCTCGGATTGCGTCCGGCGCGAGATGCCCCGCGACGTGGCGACGGGATCCTGCGGGGCGACGCTGCCCCCCGAGCTGCTCTGAGCCATGCGCACAGCCTAGATCTCACCCCGCCGCCCTGCTCTGCCCTGCCCTGCCCTGCTCAGCCCTGCGACCTCCGCGAGGAGCGTGGGGGGCGGAATCAGCCGAAGCCGCACCAGGCGGCGACCCACGACAGGATACGGCCGCGCAGCTCGTCACCGACGAACAGCTCGATCTCGCCCGGCTCGCCCTCGACGACGACGCGCACGTCGAAGATCGTGCCGCGCTTGTCCTCCTGCACGGCGTGCGGATCGCAGCGGAACGGCACGAGCGGCAGCTCCACGACGATCGGCTCGGTGCCCGACGCTGCGATGGAGAGGTCTAGCGGATACGCGCCGTCGACACTCGCCGGCCCGAAGTCGAGCAGGTTCGTGGCCTGCACTCCGGCGATCGTCGCCTCCCCCTCGCCCGTCGGTGTCACGGTGAGTTCGAGTACAGCCGCCTCGCCCGGTGCCGACTCCTGGAATCCGGTGAATGCCAGGGCTGCGGCATCCGTCAGTCGTTCTTCCCGGCATTCGCGCTCGTGCAGCGGCGCGACGAAACCGAGCGGGTCGGTGGCGGATGCCGTCATCTCGGCCCTTCCGGAAGCGGAATCCAGCTCGAGCATGACCTCGGGCTCGCCGTCCTCGGGTGCCGAGCAGTCGACGTCGGGCAGCTGCACCCGCACATCGACGCTGCGCCCGGCGGGCACCGTGCTCGTGCGGCCGGCGACCACCCGCGTCGCAGGACCCTCGAACCGCGGATCCTCCACGCGGACCTCGCCGATCGTCAGCGTCTGGTCCGACCCGTTCGTCACGTGCACCTGCGCCTGTCGCGGCGCGACATCGGCGCGCAGCTGCACCAGCTCCACGGTGACCCCGGCGGGCAGCGTCGGTGCGACTCCAGAGGTCGCATCGGGGCTCCCCGAAGCCCCCCGGGTACCGTTCGTCCCGGTCGGGCCGACCGCGCATCCGGCGAGCAGGAGTGCGCCCGCGAGCAGCACCGCGACGCTGCGCCTCGCGCGGGCACGCGGCATCCCCCGTTCGCAACTCAGTCCCCTCGCACGCCTACGAACCCCACCGACGGCGTGTCGCGGCACCCTGTCCGCGCGGAGACTGAATTGCGGACGACTCAGGCACATGACGAGGGCTCCGACGAGCTACCGCGTGAGGGTCTCGCGCGCGACGGTGAAGTCCTCCAGCGCGACGGGGTCGATCTCGACGCCCAGGCCGGGGCCGGCCGGCACGCGCACATGGCCGTCCTCGAGCACCGCGGGCTCGGTGATGACGTCGCGCGTGTAGAAGCGGCTCGACGCCGACACATCGCCTGGCAGGGTGAAGCCCGGCAGGGCGGCGAGGGCGGCGTTCGCCGCGCGGCCGATCCCGGTCTCGAGCATGCCGCCGCACCACACCGGCACGCCCGCGTCACGGGCGCGGTCGTGGATGCGCACCGCCTCGAGGTAGCCGCCCACCCGCCCGGCCTTGATGTTGATGACGGATGCCGAGCCCAGCGCCAGCGCGTCCGCCGCGGCCTTGTCCGACACGATCGACTCGTCCAGGCACACCGGGGTGCGCAGCCGCCGCGCGAGCTCGGCGTGGTCGACGAGGTCGTCCTCCTGCAGCGGTTGCTCGATCAGGATCAGGTCGAAGCGGTCGAGCTCGGCCAGGGTCGCGGCATCCGCCAGCGTGTAGGCGGAGTTCGCGTCGACCTGCAGCGGAATCGTGCCGAACGCATCGCGCACGGCGGCGGTGTCGGCGACGTCCCGTCCGGGCTTGATCTTGATCTTGATCCGGACGTAGCCCTCGTCGAGATAGCGGCCGACGGTGTCGACGAGCGCCGCCGGATCGTGCTGGATCCCAACCGACACCCCGCTCGGCACACGATCGCGCACCGCACCCAGGTACTCGCCGAGCGCGCGCCCCTCGGCGCGCAGCGCGGCATCGAGGACCGCCAGCTCGAGCCCGGCCTTCGCCATGCGGTGCCCCTTGAACGGCTCGAGCACGCCGGCGACGTCCTCCGCCGCCAGACGCGTGCGATCCAGGAGTGCGGGCGCGAGGAACCGCAGCGCCACGTCCCACGCTCCCTGCGTGTACTCGCTCGAATAGAGCGGGCCGGCCTGCGTGACGATCTCGCCCCAGCCATCCCCGTCGGACGTCAGGGCCCGCACGACGATGACCTCACGCACCGTCTCTGTGCCGAACGACGTCGTGAACGGCGACACGAGCGGCAGGTGCAGCACACGCAGCTCGAATCCTTCGAGGGCGACGGATGCAGCGGGCCGGGCGATGGGCATGCGGTCAGCGTACGCCGGGCCGTTCGAGTCGCGCACTTCGTCCCGGTGTAAGGGCCGGGACCGCAATGTGCGCCATTCGACGCGTCAGTGGGCGAACCGCGCGCCGGTCCCCTCGCGCGGGACGCCCACATAGGTCGACCGGGCGCGACGGGGCCGTCGCCGCCGCGGAACGCCGCGTGCTCCGCGGTTGGCACCGCCCCAAGAGGCGATCAGTGTCTCGATGTGCTCGCGCATGGCGCTCCTCCTCTGTTCGGAGTGAAGGAGCGGCATCGCGGGCGCCAAATACGTCAGGAGCGGATCGGGTTCAGCGCAAGCGCGGATCGTTGCGCGCTGCAGTGCTGACCTTGAGGTCCAGCGCGTCGGCGACCTCGGGACCGCTGCCGGACCCGTCGCGCGTCACGAGCCGGTCCTCGCGCGGGGATCGCCCACCCGACGGTTTGGTGACGACGAGGCCGTCGGAGCCGTGCACGTCGTCGACGGCGTGGGTGTCGTCGCCCCGGCTCGAGCGTGGCGCGCTCAGCCGGATTCCCGGCGCCGTCCCGGTGAACGTCCGCCCGCTGGTCAGCCGTCGATCTCGGCGAACGCGCGCACCGGGAACGTGCCGAATCCCTCGACGGGCGGCGGCGCGGCGGTGAAGCGCGCACCGCGCGGCGGCAGCTCGCCGAGGTTCGTCAGGTGCTCCACGACGTGGACGCCGGCGCCCAGCAGCAGCGAGTGCGCGGGCCGCTCGCCCCCGGACTCGGTGTCGTCGATGTTGAGCGAGTCGATGCCCACGAGCACGGCGCCCGCGTCGATGAGCCACTGCGCTGCCTCGCCGGTCAGGAACGGCGCTCCCGTGCCGTATTCCGGCTGCCCGAACCACCGGTCCCAGCCGGTGTGCAGCAGCACGGCAGCGCCCCGCACGTCACGATCGGCCAGTGTCTCGGGACGGATGCCTCGGCGCGCGGCGTCCCACGCGTCCTCCAAGTGGAACACCTCCGTGCGCAGCCCGACGAGCGACGCCAGGTCGAGACCGGCAAGGTCCGGGCCCTTCGCGTAGCGGTGGAACGGAGAGTCGAGGTACGTCCCGGTATTGCCGATCATCGTGATCACGTCCATCGCGAACTCCGTGCCCGGCGCGTAGCGCGCACGTGAATCCTCGCGAGTCAGGTGCGGGGTGATGGTCGGCGCGGGCAGCCCGGGGTAGGTCACGAGCCCGGCGCGGATCGGGTGGCTCAGATCGACGACGCGATGCGAGGCCGTGCCCACACGATCCGGGGCCGTCTCGACCCCGCGGCTGCCGCGGTGGGGCTCTTCGACGATGCGCAGGCCACGCAGCTCGACGTCGTCCACCAGCGCGAGCCCGAGATGCTGGATCAGGAGGGTCGCGACCTCGGCCTCGCCGAGGTCGGCCGAGGGCAGGTCGAGCCGGAAGCCCGTGCCGACGAGTCCGCCGCCGTTGGCGAAGCGGATGTCGAAGTCGAAGTGGGCGCGGTACTGCGCGGGGGTCTGCGGCATGGCGTCAGAATACGGGCCGTGCGATCCGCGGTCGTCCGCCCGGCGGACAATGGCGCCGATGCCGGAGGATCTGGCAGAAATCCTCCGCCGGCCGCGACATCCTCCGCCGGGCGGAGCAGCGGATCTCCGCCGGGCGGAGCAGCGATTCTCCGCCGGCCGCGACATTCTCCGCCGGGCGGAGCGGTGGATCTCCGCCGGCGGAGCAGCGCATCTCAGTCGGGCGGAACGACTGTCCGCCCAGCGGAGCGTCGCTCGACGCCCAGCGGAGCGGCGCTCGACGCCCAGCGGAGCGGCGCTCGACGCCCAGCGGAGCGGCCTCGCCCGTTAACCCCTCGAGAGCGCGATGGCAACCCCGTGCCGACGGGCGCGAGGCACGCCTAACGTCGAGGCCATGGAGACCTTCGACTTCGCACCCCGCCGCGCGATCGTCACCGCCTCGGACTCCGGCATCGGCCAGGCGACCGCGCTCGCTCTCGCCGACGCAGGCCTGGACGTCGGCATCACGTGGCACTCCGACGAGGAGGGCGCCCAGCGCACCGCAGAGGCCGTCCGCGAACGCGGGCGCACGGCCGAGGTGGCGCAGTTCGACGCGACCGACCTCGACCGCGTCGGCCCCACCCTCGACGAGCTGATCGAGCGCCTCGGCGGCATCGACGTGTTCGTCAACAACGCCGGCGGCGGATCGGGCGGGCCGTTCCTCGATGTCGGCCTCGCGGACTGGCGGCAGATCGTCGCGCTCAATCTCGACGGTGCATTCGCCGGGCTGCAGACCGCCGCCCGGCACATGGTCCGCGCCGGCCGCGGCGGGCGGCTCATCGCCGTCACCAGCGTGCACGAGACGCAGCCGCGCGTCGGCTCGGCCGCCTATGTCGCAGCCAAGCACGGCCTGGGCGGGCTCATCGCGACGATGGCGCAGGAGCTGGGCGAGCACGGGGTCACGGCGAACGCCGTCGCACCGGGCGAGATCGCTACACCCATCAACCGTATGGACTCGGAGGATGCCGAGCACACCCATCGCCCCGGCATCCCGCTCGGCCGGCCCGGCAAGCCGGAAGAGGTGGCGGCCGTCATCGCCTTCCTCGCGTCGCCCGCGGCGAGCTATGTCACGGGCGCGAGCTGGAGCGTGGACGGCGGGATGCTGCAGATGGGCCCGCAGGCGGGATCGCACTTGACGGACGACTCATGGCGAGAGGGATGACGATGGACAGCGAACGACAGACCGGCAAGGATCAGGCGCCGGACGACACGACCGGCATGACGCACGAGGAGAAGCGCCGCGACCAGTTGCTGGCCGCTCCCGGCGCGGTCGAATCCGATGCCGACCCGCGGATCGACGTGACGCATCGGCCCGGGGTGACGCGGATCGACATCCGCGACGACGCCGACGTGCGGCCGGGCGATCCCACGAAGGATCCGGAGGGCTGAAGCGGCCGCCTACTCGCGCACGAGCAGGTAGCCGCGCGCGTCGTCGAAGCCGCCGATCCGCAGGCCCTGCGCCAGGTGCGCGACGAGCTCGTCACGCACGCGGATGCGCCAGGCCGCGGCATCCGTCGGCGCCTCCCTCCGGAGTGTCTCGATGTCGTGCGGAATCTCGACCGACGCGACCACGCGCTCGGCCGGGGGAGTCGGCACGGGAGGCGCCGCGAGAGCCCACGACACCATGATGCGATCGGTCTCGTCGCCGCGGTTGACGCCGTCGTCCATCGGGCCGTAGTGGTTCACGAGGTACTCGGTCACGCGCGTGCCCAGCACGCGCAGGTTGAAGTGCGCGTTGCGGGCGACGAGCGGGTCGAAGGTCCACGTGATGTGCCCCACCTCGCGGGCCAGCGCCCACTCGCGCTGGTGCTGTTTGAGCACCCGGCCGAGCCCCTGCGACTGGTGGTCGGGCAGCACGCCGGTGATGTGGCTGTGCATCGAGCGCGTCGCGGGCGCCGCGAAGAAGGCGACGGATGCCCCGACCATGCGGTCGCCGTCGTAGAGGCCGACGGCGTAGTTGCCGGCGTGGGCGAGGGCGCGCAGCAGGTTCGGCGGCATGCCGCCGCGGTCGCCGCCCCACACCTCGGCGAGCACCTCGGAGGCGCGGAACACCTCCTCGACGGTGTCGAGAGGACGGATTCCGATGCCCGGCGGAGTCGCTGTCTCACCCATCCCCCAAGTCTGCACCCGCAGAGCCCCTCCCTCGCGGCGCCGATAGCCTGGACGGATGGCTGATCGGGATGAGGACGCGAGAAGACGACTCACCCGGATGCCGCGGCAGGGCGCGATCGTGGCGGTCCTGGCGATCGCGGGGCTGTGCTCGTCGTTCATGTTCACGCTCATGGTGCCGATCCAGTCGAAGCTGCCCGAGCTGCTCGACGCCAGCCGGGAAGACACCGCGTGGGTCGTGACCTCGACGCTGCTCGCGGCGGCGGTCATCACGCCGATCTCGGGGCGCCTGGGCGACATGTACGGCAAGCGCCGCATCCTGCTCGTGCTCGTCGCGGTGATGGTCGTGGGCTCGGTCATCGCCGCGTTCTCGCCCGGCATCATCGGAATCATCGTCGGGCGCACTCTGCAAGGCGCCATCGTCGGCGTGGTGCCGCTGGGCATCTCGATCCTGCGCGACGTGCTGCACGAGAGCCATGTGGACTCCGCGATCGCGTTCATGAGCGCGACCCTCGGCGTCGGCGGGGCGCTGGGCCTTCCGATCAGCGCCGTGGTGACCGAGCGCGCCGACTGGCACATGATCTTCTGGCTGTCGGCGGGGCTCGGCGTCGTGGTGTTCGGCCTGGTGCTGTGGATCGTCCCGGTGAGCGTGCTGCGTACGGCGGGCCGCTTCGATTTCGTCGGCGCGGGCGGGCTGGCCGTGGGTCTGGTCGGGATCCTCCTGGCGATCTCACGTGGGAACGAATGGGGCTGGACCTCGCCCGCGGTGCTGGTCTCGGGTCTCGGCGGCCTCGCCGTGCTGCTGTTGTGGGGGTGGTTCGAGCTGCGCATCGCCGAGCCGCTGCTCGACCTGCGGGTCGCCGCACGCCCCGCCGTGCTGCTCACCAATATCGCATCGGTCGCGATGGGCTTCTCGCTGTTCGCGTCGAACGTCGTGTACCCGCAGATGCTCGAACTGCCCGTCGCCACCGGCGCCGGGTTCGGCCTCTCGCTGCTGGCCGCGAGCCTCGTGGTCATGCCCTCGGGGATCGTGATGATGGTGCTCTCGCCGATCGCGGGGCGCATCGCCCAGCGCACCGGACCCAAGCTCCTGCTGCTGCTCGGTGCGCTCTCACTGATCGTCGCGTACGGATTCACACTGCTGTTCTCGTCGGAGGTGTGGCATCTCCTCGTCGCGAACATCCTCATCGGCGCGGGCATCGGCTTCGGCTACGCCTCGATGCCGATGCTCATCATGCGGTCGGTGCCGCAGAACGAGACCGGCGCCTCGAACGGGCTGAACGCATTGTTCCGCTCGCTCGGAACGAGCACCGCGGCGGCCGTCATCGGGGCGGTGCTGGCCAGCTACGCCATCGACTTCGAGGGCGTTCCGGTTCCCACGTCGACGGGCTTCACGGTGTCGCTGATCCTGGGCGGCGCCGCTGCGATCCTCGCCCTGGTCATCGCCCTGTTCATCCCCTCCCGGCGAGCGCCGCAGGAGCGGCATCCGTCCCTCCCCGAGTGACGTCGCGATCACCGTGCACCAGCTGCACACCCGGGCGCGGATCGTGACTGGCGAGCCGCGTACTGACACCGGGCGGATACGGCCGCTAGCCTGACGTCATTGTCACGGGGGACAGGAGCGGCGCATGAATCGGCGAGACGACGGGGATCGGCGCGACGAGCGCGAGCCCGAGCAGATGCCGGTGGGACCGCCCGAGGGCGCCACCGCGGCGGGCGAGCCGTATGCGTCGACGCGTGCCGGGCGGCGAGCCGCGGAGGCGAGCGGAACCGACGCCGCCGCCACGACCGCCACGGCGGTCGATGACGAGTCGGACCACGACACGAGGTTCTTCGGCCAGCCGTGGGCGCTCGCGCACGTGTTCGGCGTGGAGATGTGGGAGCGGTTCAGCTTCTACGGCATGCAGGGCATCCTGCTCATCTACATGTACTACACGGTCGCCGAAGGCGGTCTCGGGATCGATCAGGCCGTCGCGACCGGCATCGTCGGCGCGTACGGCGGCACCGTCTACCTCTCGACGATCCTCGGCGCGTGGGTCGCCGACCGCCTGCTGGGCTCGGAGCGCGTGCTGTTCTACAGCGCGATCGTCATCATGCTCGGCCACATCGGGCTCGCGGTGCTGCCGAACGTGTGGGGCCTCGGCGTCGGTCTGGTGCTCGTGGCCGTCGGCTCGGGCGGACTCAAGGCGAACGCCACCTCGGTCGTGGGCACGCTGTACGCCGAAAAGGACCCGCGGCGAGACGCCGGCTTCTCGCTCTTCTACCTCGGCATCAACCTCGGCGCGTTCTTCGGCCCGATCGTCACCGGAGCCCTGCAGTCGTCGATCGGCTTCCACGCCGGCTTCGCCGCGGCCGCCGTCGGCATGGCGCTCGGTCTGCTGCAGTACTCGTTCGGCCGCAAGCAGCTTCCTGCCTCGTCGCGGATCGTGCCGAACCCGCTGCCCGCGAACCGCCGGCTGCTCGTGGTCGGCATCGCCGTGGGTGGGCTCATCGTCATCGCTGCCCTGGTTCTCATAGGAGTCATCCGCGCCGACAATCTCGCCGGCATCGTGATCATCGTCACGCTCGGCGCGACCGTCGCGTACTTCGCGGTCATCGTGGCATCCCGCGCGATCACCGCCGTCGAGCGCTCACGCGTCTTCGCCTTCATTCCGCTGTTCATCGTGAACGTCGGCTTCTGGTCGCTGTACCAGCAGCAGTTCACGGTGCTGACGATCTACTCCGACCAGCAGCTGAACCGCAGCATCCTCGGGTGGGAGATGCCGGTCTCGTGGGTCAATTCGATCAACCCGATCTTCGTCATCATCCTCTCGGGCGTCTTCGCCGCGATCTGGACCAAGATGGGCACGCGTCAGCCCTCGACCCCCGTGAAGTTCGCACTCGGAGCCATCATCATGGGCATCGCGTTCCTGCTCTTCCTCCCGTGGGCGAACGGCGCTGCGAACTCCACGCCTCTCCTCGCGATCGTCGGCATCCTGCTGGTGTTCACGATCGCCGAGCTCTTCATCTCGCCCGTCGGGCTGTCGGCATCGACCAAGCTCGCGCCACAGCGCTTCCACACGCAGATGGTGGCGCTGTACTTCCTGTCGGTCGCGCTCGGCACGTCGATCGCCGGCTGGCTCGCCCAGTTCTACGACCCGAAGAACGAGGTGCCGTACTTCACGATCCTCGGCTTCATCGCGATCGGCCTCGGCATCGCGCTGTGGTTCTCGGTCAAGCCGGTGCTGGCGCTCATGAAGGGCGTGCGCTGACGGATGCCGCGGCCCGGCCATAACCGGCATCGATGAGCGCGATAACCTAATCGGTCTTCGCTGATGCCCTTCGACGCCCTTCAATGAGGGTGAGTCGAAGGAGATTCAATGACGAAGCCCATTCTCGACGTCGAGAAGACGTCTGCCCGGCGCGCCGGAGCCTGGCAGGCAGCCCTCCTGCTGGCCGGCAGCTGCATGCCCGTGATGGGGTCGGTCCTCATCACGCCCGTCCTGCCCCAGCTCTCGCAGCACTTCGGCGATCAGCCGGGCGCCGACGTGCTGGTGCCGATGATCGTGGCGATCCCGGCTCTCATGATCGCGATCTTCGCGCCGTTCGCCGGACAGATCGTCGACCGGCTCGGGCGCAAGAACCTGCTGATCGTGGCCATGCTCGCGTACGCGATCGCGGGCACTGTGCCGGCGTGGATCGACAGCCTCACCGGCATCCTCATCAGCCGCGCGTTCGTCGGCGTCTTCGAAGCCGCCATCATGACCGTCTGCACGACGCTCATCGTCGATTACTTCCACGAGGAACGCCGGCGCAACAAGTACCTCGGCCTGCAGACGGTCGCGACCACCCTGGGCGCGACGGTCTTCATCGCGATCGGCGGGGCCGTCGGCTCGGCAGGCTGGCACGCCCCGTTCTGGATCTATGCGATCGCCGCTCCCATCGCGATCGTCATGATCTTCGCGCTGTGGGAACCGGGTCGCGGCGACTCGACGGACGCGCACATCGCTGCCGGCGAGAAAGCGCGGGTGCCGTGGCGCATCCTCGGCCTGCCGATCCTCGTCACCGTGTTCGGCGGCTTCACGTTCTACGTCATGATCATCGAGGTGAGCTACCTGGTGGTGGGGACGGGCGTCGCGGCGAACGACACCGCCACGATCGGGCTCGTCTCGGCGATCGCCTCACTGGCCACGGCCGCTGCGGCGCTCACCTTTCCGCGTATCGCGCGTGCCGGCATCGGCGTGCTGCTTCCGGTGGCGTTCGGCCTGCAGGCGGCCGGCATGATCATCGTCTGGCTCGTCAGCGGGTTCGCCGGCGTGCTCATCGGCGCGATCGTGGCGGGCTTCGGCTCCGGCATCCTGCTGCCCTCGCTGGTCACGTGGGTCGTGTCGCGCACCCGCTTCGAGGAACGCGGCCGCGCCACCGGCTGGTGGACGGCCTCGTTCTTCTTCGGCCAGTTCGTCACCCCGATCATCATGGGCGTGATCACCGGTGCGACCGGTGCCCCGTTGCCCGTAGCGGTGGGTGCGGTCGGAATCGCGGCGGCCGTCGTCGCCGTGGTGCTCACGCTCACCATGCGGCGCGCCCCGAAGCCGGCGCCCGCCACCCGCTGAGGCATACGAAGAGGGCCGGATCCCGTTGACGGGATCCGGCCCTCTCTCGTTCCGCGGAGCTCAGTCCGGCTTGAGCCTCATGCGCGCACAGTGGTCTGCAGCAGCGCCTCGGCATTGCCGGCGAGGACGCGATCGGCCACGTCGTCGCTCAGGCCCGCCGCGCGCACGAAGGCCACCGGGTCATCCAGCCCCATGTCGAACGGGAAGTCGCTGCCGAGAACGACCTGCGACGCACCCGCGACCTCGATCAGATGCCGCAGCGCGCCCGCGTCGTGCACGACGGTGTCGAACCAGATCTTCTCGAGGTAGCTCGACGGCTCGTGCGCGCAGCCCTGCGCGTCGGGCCGCACACGCCACGCGTGGTCGGAACGGCCGATCGCGGTGGGCAGGTAGCCGCCGCCGTGCGCAGCCACGATCTTCAGCCCCGGGTGCCGGTCGAGCACGCCGGCGAAGATCAGGTGCGACAGCGCCACAGCGTTCTCGACCGGCTGACCCACGGTGTTCGCCAGGTAGAACCGGTCGAGCCGCTCGTCGAGAGTGCAGCCGAAGGGGTGAAGGAACACGACGCAGCCGAGCTCCGCCGCGCGCGCCCAGAACGGCTCCAGCCGTTCGTCCGACAGCTCGACATCGCCGGCGAACGACGAGATCTCGACGCCGGCGAGACCGCGGCCGAGCACCGCGTCGTCCAGGTATTCGACGATGCGGGACGGATGCTGCAGCGGCACGACGCCGAGACCGACGAGGCGGTCAGGCGCCTGGGCGACGTGCTCGGCGATGAGCCGGTTCGTCTCTCCAGCGACCCACACGGCTAGACCCTCCGGCGCCCACGGGTAGAAGTGGTTCGGCGAGACGCTGACCCACTGCTTCTCGACGCCCTGGGCATCCATCGACGCGAGGCGCTCGCGCACGTCGGTGAGCTCCGGGATGCGGGCACTGACCATCGGCCCCGAGACCTTCATGCTCTCGATCCCGTTGCGGCGACGTTCGAGGTCCGCCGCTTCGGCGACGAGCTCGGGTGCGCGCTTCTCGACTTCGGCGTGGACCGGGGGCAGCAGGAGGTGGGCGTGGACGTCGGTCACCCCGGCGATGGTGCGGTCGCTCATGCCGGCTGCGCCATCTTCTGCGCGATGCCGAAGATCAGGCCGCCGGCATCCGCATCCCGGTTGCCGTCGATCTGCCATTGACCGAGCTGGACGGATGCCTCGACGACGGCCGTCGCACGCGGCAGGCGCCGTGCGTGGAACTCGTTCCACAGCTCCTGGTCGACGGCATCGCGCGAGGTGAGCAGCTCGGTGATGACGAGGGCGTCTTCGAGACCTTGGGCTGCGCCCTGCGCGATCGTCGGCGGGCACGAGTGCGCGGCATCCCCGATGATCACCACCCGGCCGCGGTTCCAGGGCTCGCTCACCAGGTGCTGAGTGAACCACGTGTAGTGGGCGCGCGCGCCCTTCTCGAGGTCGGCGCGAATGGAGTTCCACGGGCCGCCGTACGCGCGCGACTCGTCGAGCATGATGCGGGTGGCTTCCTCGTCCGAGACGGCGAAGCGGTCTTGCGCCTTCTCGACGAGGAACGCGTACATGGTGTCCTCACCGGTCGGCGTGTATCCGGCGATGTAGACCGGACCGCCGTAGTACAGCTCGCTGCGCACGACCTCGGCCGGGCGCGACACGAACGTGCGCCAGATGCCCATGCCTGTCGGCTGCGGTTTCTGCTCGATGCCGATGAGATCGCGCACGGTCGAGTGCAGGCCGTCGGCGCCGATCACGAGGTCGTAATCGCCCGCGCTCCGGCCGTCGACGATCACCTCGACTGCGTCCGCGGTGCCGGTCTCGAGGCCGGTGAGCTTCGTGCCGAAGCGCACATCGGCGCCGGCATTCCGCGCGTGTGCCAGCAGGATCCGCGCGAGCGCGGGACGTGGCATCCCCATCCCCGCGGGGTAGTCCGGCCCGCCGGTCTTGACGTCGGGCAGCTCCGCGACGATCGGGGCGTCTGGGCCGGGAGCCCGCAGGTGGAGCCCCTCGAACGGGTACCCGGCGGCGCGGATGTCGCCCCAGGCTCCGAGGGCGTCGAAGACTCGCAGGGCGTTGCCCTGCAGGGAGATGCCGGAGCCGAGCGCGCTGAGTTCGGGCTTCGCCTCGAAGACGTCGACCTCGACGCCCGCCTTCGCGAGCTGGATGGCGGCGGCGAGACCCGAGACTCCCGCGCCGATGACGGCGACCTTGCGTACGGCGGTCATGTCAGAACCTCTCTGTTCTATCGGGATGTCGTTTCGTGCGGGGCGGCGCGTCAGCCGGTCTCCGTGACGCAGCGGACGACCTGGGTGCCGAGGCCTTCGATGGTTCCGGTCATCACGTCGCCGTCGCGCAGGAACCTCTTCCAATGCTGGCCGTTGCCTGCCGGGCTGCCGGTCAGAAGGATGTCGCCGGGAAGCAGTGGCATCGTCTGCGACGCCCCCGAGACCAGCGCCGGGATGTCGAACAGCAGATCGCTGGTGGAGGCATCCTGCATCACCTCGCCGTTCAGTTCGAGACGCACGCTCAGGTTCGAGCCGTCGACGAACGGCGCGGGCACGAGGAAAGGACCCGTCGGCAGGAACCCGGGTGCGTTCTTCGCGCGGTACCAGTCGGTGCCGATCTCTTTCATGTCCTTGCGGAACACCAGGTCGCGCGTCGTGATGTCGTTGACGATCGTGTATCCGGCGACATGGCCGAGCGCTTCCCCGCGCGAGACGCGGAACGCCTCACGGCCGATGACGACGGCGAGCTCGAGCTCCCAGTCGTGCACCTCGCTGTAGGCCGGCAAGGCGAGCGGCACGTCGTCGCCGACGACGCACGCGGGCAGGCCGATGAAGAAGTACGGCTCGCCGTGAGCGGCGCGCTCGTCCATCATCCTCGCCGCAGCCTCGCGCGCCTCGTCGATGGTGCGGTCGGTGTTGTTCGTCAAGCTGGCGGCAACCAGTTCGATCACGTGCTGGCGATAGTTCGCGCCGGTCTGCAGCACCTGGCGCGGCTCGACCGGAGCCGTCAAGGTGACGTCGGCCAGTGGCATCCACTCCCCGTCCTGTTCCGCGAGAGCAGCCAGGCGGTCCCACGCCGGGTCGGCCAGGAAGTGATTGAGGGATGCCGCACCGAGATCTTCGTCCGAAAGGGGACGGATGCGATCGTGGGCGACCAGGCCCAGACGCAGCGAATCGCCCTGCCGGAAGCGGGCGAGGGCGAAGGGGGCGTTCGGGCCGTGCGACGTCGTCGTCATGGAATCTCCTGAAGTGTGGTGCGGCGGGGGTGGCCGGTCGACCAGCCGCCCCCGCCGGGTCTTGTCAGCCCTGGCCGTGCTTGGCGTAGGGATTGAACAGGGCGTCCTTGATCTCGTCGGGCACGCCCTCCTCGGTCGCGCTCGGGCCGTCGGCCGGAGGGAAGGACTCGGTCATCGACATCGGCATGCTGCTGTTGCGGTAGAAGTTGTTCGACCCCTGGGACGGCTTCCACGTGTTCGCCTCCCAGTCGGGGACGTAGTTGCGGTAGCCGCCGGTGTTGAGCTCGATGCGCAGGCTCGAGGGCTCTCGGTAGTAGAGGAAGTTCTGCTCGCCGATCCCGTGGATCGACGGGCCGTACTCGATGGGGGTACCGTTCTCGATCAGCACGTCGGCGGCGATGAGCAGCTCCTCGCGGGTGTCGACCCAGAATGCGTAGTGGTTCACGCGGCCGGCGCGGGTCGATCCGTCCAGGACGACGCCGAGATCGTGCGACTTCTCGTTGGTCGTGAGCACCGAGAAGACCGAGATCGGGGCCTCGTCGAGCACCGTGCGGGCCATGAAGCGGAAGCCGAGCACGTCGACGTACCACTGCACGAACGCGTCGACGTCGCTCGTCGCGATGGTGACGTGGTCGAGCTGGCGCGGGGCGCCGGCGACCTTCGAGCGCTTCGCGGGGCGGTCGGGATAGGTCGATTCCGCCTCGGGCGAGGCCTGGTGGCGCGTGACGTCCCAGTGGAGGGTCATCGAATGGCCGAAGGGTCCGATGAACCGGTACGCGCGGCCGATGCGAGGCACGTTCTCGATCCACTCGCCCTGCACGCCCGCGGCCTCGATGCGCTTCGCCGCCTCTTCGAGCGCCTCGGGGCTCGAGGTGCGCCACGCCATGGTCTCGAGAGACGGCTCGTCGCCCGGCACGACGACGACCGAGTACGCGTAGTAGTCGCCCCAGCAGCGGAGGTAGACGGCGCCGTCGATCCGGTCGACCACGGTGAGCCCGACCTGCTCTTCGTAGAAGCGAACGGACGCCTCGACGTCGGGCGACGTGATCGCCACGTATGAGAGGTGGGAGAGGAGTTTGATCATCTTCGATCCTTTCGGAAGCCACACGGACAGCTGCGCCCTGTCCTTCCATCGTGATCGTCCGCGATCTATCAGCAAAGCGGATTCCCGCTATATGCTCGATCAGCGCTGTTTATGTCCTCGGCGCCCGACCCGGAGGAACACGCCGACGTGTCCGACCGACCGCTTCTGTCCCGCCTCGACCTCAATCTGCTCGTCGCGCTCGACGCCCTGCTGACCGAGCGCAGCGTGACACGCGCAGCCGAGCGCCTGCATCTCAGCCAGCCGGCACTGAGCGCCTCGCTGGCGCGCCTGCGGACGCACTTCAACGATCCGATCCTGGCCCGCCGGGGCAACAGCTATGAACTGACGCCGTTCGCCGTACACCTCGCCGACCACACCGCGGCAGCACTCGAAGCCACCCGCAGGGTGTTCGAGAGCCAGGCGACATGGTCGCCCGAGGAGTCCACTCGCGAGTTCTCGATCTACGGGTCGGACTACGGCTTCGTGACCGTCGGCAGCGTGGTGTCGAGGCTCGCCGCGCAGCGGGCACCAGGCGTGCGATTCCGGTTCATGCTGCACAACCCCGCCATCGTCGACGACGCCGCCGCGCGCCTGAGGTCGGCTGACGGCATCATCATTCCGCACGGCCCGCTGTCGGATCTTCCGTACGCGGATCTGTGGCACGACGACTGGGTCGCCCTCGTCGCGGATTCGAACGACGCCGTCGGCGACACCCTGACGATGACGCAGCTGGCCGAGCTGCCGTGGGCGATGACCTACCAGTCCCGTTCGGCGTTCACCTCAGCCGGACGACAGGTGCAGCAGCTGGGCATCGAGCCGCGCATCGAGGTCGTCGTCGAGAGCTTCCTGTCGATGACGCACTTCGTCGCGGGCACGTCTCGCATCGCGATCATCCAGACCGCGATCGCACCGTTGGCGCTCCGCACCGGTGGGGTGCGCACCGTGCGGCTGCCGTTCGAACCCACGCCTCTGACCAACGCGCTGTGGTGGCATCCGGTGCACGGTCGCGATCCCGAGCATGCGTGGATGCGCGATCTCTTCGTCGAGGCGGGAGGGATCGTGGATGCCGGAGCCCACGTCACCGCTCCTCCACAGTGAGGCGAGCGGCCGTCAGTCGCGCGCTGTGACGGCCAATCGCCGCCCCGCGAGAAGCACGCCGACCACGCCGAAGATCGCCGCGACCACCATGGCAGCGGACGAGACGGCGGTCGTGACCGTGGGGGAGGTCTCGCCGCCCATGACCCCGCCGAGCCAGGGCCCCACGGCGATGCCGACGTTGAAGAGCACGACGATTCCTGCGCTGGCGAGAGTGCGGGTGCGTTCGGTGGCGACCCGCATGAGTGTCGTCTGCAGAAGCGGGAAGAGCGCGCCGATCGCGAAGCCCCACACCAGGAGCGCGCTGATCACGACCGCCAGCGATCCGGCAGCGACGGTGAGCAGCGCAAAGGCCACCGCGAAGGCGACGAGAATCGCCACCAGCGAGCTGCGCGGAAGCCGGTCCGCCAGGAACCCTGCGACCACGACGCCTCCCATACCCGCCAGGCCGTAGGCGAACAGGAGCCCCGCCGCCCACTCGGTGCCGATCGCGGCCGACACCTCGAGGTAGGGACGGATATAGGTGAACGACGCGAACTGCGCCACCGCGATGAGGACCGCCGCCGCCCCGAACGCGAGCAGCGCCGGCAGCGAGGGGTCGCGCCACAACACCACCGCGCGCTCGCCGGACGATACCGTCCCGGGCGCGTAGCGCGGCATCCATCGCACCACGATCACGCCGATCACCAGGGCGATCACGCCGAGCACGGCGAACGCGGCCCGCCAGCCGACCGCCTGCGCGAGGAGTGTGGCCGCGGGAAGACCGGCGACCGTGGCGGCCGTGCCGCCCGCCGTCACAAGAGCCAGACCGCGCCCCAGGTGGGACGGCGCGAGCAGCGAACTGGCATACACGATCACGACCGCCCAGAACACACCGTGCGCGGCTGCCGACACGATACGCAGCGCGAACGTGAAGGGGTACGACGGCGAGAGGGCCGTGACCATCGTCGCCAGCGCGAACACCGCGAGCGAGCCCCCGACGACAAGGCGCCGGTCCACCCTAGAGAGCACCTTCGCAAGCGGGATGCTGGTCACGATGACGGTGAGCGCCCAGACCGAGATGAGCAGTCCGATCTGCATCGGAGAGACGCCCAGATCGGCAGACATCTCGGGCATGAGTCCCGCAGGCAGCGACTCGGCGGTCACCGTGACGAGCACGGCGAAACTCAGGATGAGCAGTGCGCGCACGGGCAGGCGTGGCGGAGAGGACGCCTGCTCGATGGGCGTCGTTGTCATGGTCATGACCCGAGGCTAAACTTTGACATTAATGTCAATGTCAAGCTCTTCCGCGAAACGAGAAGTCATGAAGATCGGACAGTTGTCGGAGCGCACCGGCATCCCCACCCGCATGCTCCGGTACTACGAACAGCAGGGGCTCCTCTCGTCGGCGCGGTCGGCGAACGGCTACCGCGCCTACGACGAGAGCGACGTCGAACGCGCGATGCAGGTGCGCGGTCTCGTGCAGGCCGGCCTCTCGACGCGGATGACGAAGGTGGTGCTCGATATCGAGCAGCAATGCCGGCTGGCCGCCCCTCCGGAATGCTCTCTCGCGCTCGCCGAAGAGCTGGCCACCGAACTGCACGCGCTCGAGGAACGGCTCGCCTGCCTGACGAAGAGCCGGGACGCCGTCGCCGAGTTTCTCCGCCTCACGCGCCACGGCGACCTCATCGGCCGCATGGCGGCTGCCTGACGGCATCCCCCGCACGGAACACGGCAGAATCGAACAATGCCCGCGTCACCGAATCTGCTCGCCGACCACGCCTGCCTCATCGTCCACGGCAGCGACCGACCAGGGATCGTCGCCGCGGTCTCGGCCATGATCACGCGGATCGGCGGCAACATCGTCGCCTTCGACCAGTACTCCGACGACCCGACGGGCGGCGCCTACTTTCAGCGCGTCGTCTTCCACCGGCCGGGGTTCGCCGCGGACCGTCCGCCGATCGAGGCGGAGATCACGAAGGCCCTCCGTGACTTCGACCTCGAGTGGTCGCTCACCGACCAGTCGGTGCCCAAGCGCATGGCGATCCTCTCGTCACAGCAGGACCACTGCCTGCTCGACCTGCTGTGGCGGCACCGCCGCGGCGACCTGCCCGTCACCATCCCGATGGTGATCTCGAACCACACCACCTCCGCCGAGGACGTGCGCTCGTTCGGCGTTCCGTTCTTCCATGTGCCGTCGGTTCCAGGACCCGACAAGTCCGCGTCCGAGGCGAAGATCGTCGAGCTGCTGAAGGGAAACGTCGACTTCGTCGTGCTGGCCCGGTACATGCAGATCCTCTCGGGCGACTTCCTGGCGCAGCTCGGGGTGCCGGTGATCAACATCCACCACTCGTTCCTCCCGGCCTTCATCGGCGCCGAGCCCTACAAGAAGGCGAAGCAGCGCGGGGTGAAGCTGATCGGCGCGACGTCGCACTATGTGACCGACGACCTCGACGAGGGACCGATCATCGAGCAGGACACCGTGCGGGTCACGCACGCCGACTCTGCTGCCGAGCTCGCCCGTCGCGGTGCCGACGTCGAGCGTCAAGTGCTCTCGCGCGCGGTGCTGTGGCACGCCGAGGATCGCGTCATCCGCCACGGCAACCACACGATCGTGTTCTGAGCAGGCGCGGACAACCGTTCGGGGGTCACGACACGCGGCATCGGGACGAATGATCCCGCGCGTTGCGCCACCCGAAGCGGTGCGATCCGGCGCTCGGTCTTCAGACGGGCGCGATCACACCAGGCGCAACTCCGCGTCGATCGCCGCCGAGGTCGCGAGGAGCTTCGGCAGGTACGCGTCGAGCACATGCTCGACGCTGTCGCGCGTCGCGCTGGTCGAGACGTTGACGGCGGCGGCGACCTCGCCCCGCCGGTCGTGCACGGGCGCCGCGACCGACCGCAGCCCCGGCTCGAGCTCCCCGTCGACCAGCGCCCACCCCTGCTCGCGCACGCGGGCGAGCTCGGCACGCAGCGCGCCGGCATCGGTGACGGTCCGCTCGGTCAGGGACGGCAGAGCGGGTGCCGTCAGCAAGGCATCGAGCGCAGCATCCGGCATCCCTGCAAGAAGGACGCGCCCCATCGACGTCGCGTAGGCGGGAAACCTCGTGCCGATCGTGATGCGCACGCTCATGATGCGCCGCGTCGGGACGCGAGCGATGTAGACGATGTCGGTGCCGTCCAGCACCGCGGCCGAGACGCTCTCGTCGACCTCGTGCGAGAGCCGCTCGAGGTGCGGCTGCACGATCTCGGGGATCGAGACCGCGCTGAGGTAGCTGAAACCGAGCTCGAGCACGCGAGGCGTCAGTGCGAACCGCCGCTCGTCGGCGCGGACGTAGCCCAGCTGCTCCAGCGTGCGGAGGAATCGACCGGCTGCCGGGCGAGTGATGCCGGCGCGGCGCGCGACCTCGCTCAGTGTGAGCTCGGCATGGTCGGCGTCGAAAGCCCGGATGACCGCCAGCCCACGGGCGAGCGACTGCACGAAATCGCCCGAGGGGGCCGACTGGGGCGCTTCACTCACTCGTCGTGCTCCTCGCGGGTGGAACGGGTGTCCGTACGCGAGACTATCGCGCCGTCGATCGACGTCACCGAGCGAGCAGCCGCACGAGCTCTCCGCGGACGTCGGCGATCTCGCGCAGCTCCGCTTCGGCCCGGGCCAGCGTGTCATCCAGCCCGTCGCCGGGGATCCGATGCCCCGCGAGCAGATCGAGGTCTGCCCGGGTCGTCGCGACGACGCCGCCGAGCGCGGCCGCGAGCGCCTCGCCGGCGACGAGCAGGTCTGCCTCGACGTTCGGATTGCCGACCTCGGCCAGCAGTCGCACCTCTTCGACGAGGTTCGTCGCGATCTTTCCCACCGCGAGTGAGGAGCCCGTCGCCTCGACGGTCGCTGCGCGCACCGAGCTCTCACGCTCTGGACCGTCTTCCATCGCGAGCGCCGCACCGAACCCCGCCGAACGGACGCCGTCCGCCTCCGCGGCCGCGGTCGCCTGCCGCCGAATGCGATCGACGCGTTCGCGCGCCCGCGCCGCGTCCGGCTCGTCCGGCGTGTAGGCGGCGACCATACCGAGCAGCGCCGCCGCAATCGCGGTCATGACCGCGCACGCCGCGCCGCCGCCGGGGGCGCCGTGTCCCTCGGCGAGCCGGTCGAGCCACTCGTCGAGCGGGGTCGCGGCGGGGATGAGATCGTCGTCGGCCATGGTGCTCCTCGGCGTGGGCATGCTCCGTCGGTGGGGATACGGATGCCGTCACCCTACGGTCGCGGAGCCCGAGGCAGGTGGGGCTTGACGCAGAGCGTGCGGGACCAGGAGATTCTGCGGCCCACCCTCGCCCGGCGTTGAACGTACGCGACGCGCCGGGTGCTGCTGGCTACCGTTCGAGCACGACCGCGAGACCTTGCCCCACTCCGATGCAGATCGCCGCGACGGCGACGCCACCGCCGCGGCGCTTGAGCTCGTGGGCGGCGCGGCCGATGATGCGACCGCCGGAAGCACCCAGGGGATGCCCGATCGCGATCGCGCCGCCGTGGACGTTGAGCTTCGCGGGATCCAGGTCGGCCCACAGCTTGAGGCACGCGAGGCTCTGCGACGCGAACGCCTCGTTGAGCTCGACGAAGTCGACGTCCGCCCACGTGCGGCCGGCGCGGGCGAGCGCACGGTTCGCGGCTTCGACCGGCGCGACCCCGAAGACGTCCGGGTCGTTGCCGAAGACACCGCGGCCCGTGATGCGGGCCAGCGGCTCGGCATCCATCGCCCCCTCCCGGCCGAGGAGAACGGCCGACGCACCGTCGTTGATCGAGGACGAGTTGCCGGCGGTCACGGTGCCGTCGGCGGCGAACAGCGACTTGAGCCCTGCGAGCTTCTCGAGCGTCGTGTCGGCGCGGATGCCCTCGTCGCGGCCCAGCTCGGCGCCGGGCACCTGCACGATCTCATCGGCGAACACCCCGTCGGCCCACGCCTGTGCGGCACGGGTGTGGCTCTGCAGCGAGAACTCGTCCTGCGCCTCGCGTGAGATGTCGTAGATCTGGGCGAGCTTCTCGGCCGACTGCCCGTTCGAGATCGTCCACTCCGCCGGCAGCGCCTTGTTGACCATGCGCCAGCCGATCGAGGTGTTCCACAACGTCTGATTGCCGACGGCCGGCCACGGCTTCGGCGACTTCTCGACGACGAACGGTGCACGGCTCATGGACTCGACGCCGCCCGCGAGCACGATGTCGGCGTCGCCCGCCTCGATCGCGCGCGAGCCCTGGATGACGGCTTCGACGCTCGACCCGCACAGGCGGTTCACGGTGACGCCGGGGACGCTCGTCGGGAACCCCGCCAGCAGGGCGCCCATGCGCGCGACGTTGCGGTTGTCTTCGCCGGCCTGATTGGCATCGCCGAAGACGACCTCCTCGATGCGGGCCGGATCAAGGCCGGTCCGCTCGACCGACGCCTTCATGACGAGGGCGGCGAGGTCGTCAGGACGCACGCCCGACAGGGCTCCGCCGGCACGACCGAACGGTGTGCGGACGGCGTCGTAGATCACGGTGGCAGACATGTCAGTTCTCCTCTGCGGATGCCGCGGCATCCGCTCGACTCAGTTCCAGGCCGGTCAGCTCCGACAGTGATGCGACGGTGTTGTCGCCGAATGCTTCGCGCACGGCGAAGCCGTCGGGTGTCACGTCGAAGATCGCGTGATCGGTGTACACCCGGGTCACGCAGCCCACCCCGGTCAGCGGATACGTGCACGACTGGACGAGCTTGGACTCACCGGACTTGGTGAGCAGATCCGTCATGACGTAGACGTTCTTCGCACCGATCGCCAGATCCATCGCACCACCCACGGCGGGGATCGCGCCCGGGGCGCCAGTGGACCAGTTGGCGAGGTCGCCGCGCTCGGACACCTGGAACGCGCCGAGCACGCACACATCCAGATGCCCGCCGCGCATCATGCCGAACGAGTCGGCGTGGTGGAAGTAGGCCGCCCCGGGCAGCGCGGTCACGGGCTGCTTGCCGGCGTTGATGAGGTCGGGATCGACCCGCTCCGGCTCGGGCGCCGGACCCATCCCCAGCAGACCGTTCTCGGTGTGCAGGATGATCTCGAGGTCGTCCGGCAGGAAGTTCGCCACCAGCGTGGGCGCGCCGATTCCGAGATTGACGTACGAGCCCTCGGGAATGTCGGCCGCGATACGGGCGGCAAGCTGCTCACGAGTGATGCGGGTCGCCGCCATGCCGGGTTGCTGAATGCTCACTGGTCCACCTCCGCTGTGGCTGCGGCATCCGGTCTCGCCAGCGGCCGCCCCTCGATGTCGACGCCGCCGACGAACTCGCCGGCGCGCAGCCACGCCCGCTCGCCCACCGCGACGACACGATCCACGAAGATGCCCGGCGTCACCACGTTCTCGGGCTCGAGCGCACCGAGCGGAACGATCTCGTCGACCTGCACGATCGTGGTCGCCGCGGCGGACGCCATGATCGGGCCGAAGTTGCGTGCGGTCTCGCGGTAGACGAGGTTGCCCCATCGGTCGGCCTGCCGCGCGCTGATGAGTGCGACGTCGGCCTTGATCGGGTACTCGAGCACATACGTGCGACCGTCGATCACGCGCTCCTCCTTGCCGTCGGCGAGCTGGGTGCCGACGCCGGTGGGCGAGAAGAAGGCCCCCACGCCGGCGCCCGCGGCGCGGATCCGTTCGGCCAGATTGCCCTGCGGCACCAGCTCGAGCTCGATCTCGCCGGCGCGGTACAGCTCGTCGAAGACCCACGAGTCGTGCTGGCGAGGGAATGAGCACAGGATCTTGCGCACGCGCTTCTTCGCCAGCAGCGCGGCCAGCCCGGTGTCGCCGTTGCCTGCGTTGTTGTTGACCACGGTGAGGTCGGTCGCCCCCTGCGCGATGAGTGCGTCGATCAGCTCCACCGGCTGTCCGGCACGCCCGAAGCCGCCGATCATGACGGTTGAGCCGTCCTGGATGCCGGCGACGGCTTCATCGACGGATGCCACGGTCTTGTCGATCACACCAACTCCCATGTTCATATGTCCGCTCTGCGGACAGCAGTTCGCACTACGGGCAGTCTACTCGACCCGATCCTTCTGCGGAAGTTTCGCGGCGACCCGCCGCCCGCCGCCCGCCGCCCGTCCGTCGCCCGTCGCTCGTCGCCCACCGTCCGTCGCCCGCCGCCCGTCGCCCACCGTCCGTCGCCCGGTCAGGGGATCTCACCGGCGTAGGAGGTTTTCGCCCGAATCGTCCTGCGACGGTGAAATCCCCTGATCTCGTTGACGGCGGTGCACGGCGGCGCGAGATGGCCGGTGCAGAACGGCACGCCCGGCGGAGGCTCAGCGGTGCGGGGGCGCGAACGCGCGGCGGGTAGGCGCTGCAGCCGCGGGGTTACTCGGCGGCGAAGACCTCGTTCGCGACGGCGGTGCGCGGCGGCGCGGCCGCGCGGCGGCGGCATGCGGCACAGCCGCAGGGTTACTCGGCGGCGAAGACCTCGTTCGCGATGCGGAAGGCGGTGTTCGCGGCGGGGACGCCGGAGTACACCGCCGACTGCAGGATGATCTCGCGGATCTCGTCGACCGTGAGCCCGTTGCGCAGACCCGCTCGCAGGTGCATCGCGAGCTCTTCGTGGTGTCCGTGCGCGATGAGCGCCGTGATCACGGAGACCGACCGGGCTCGACGGTCGAGGCCGGGCCGCGACCAGATGTCGCCCCACGCGACACGGGTGATGAAGTCCTGGAAGTCCGCGGTCAGCGCGGTGGTGCCGGCGATCGCGCGATCGACATGCTGGTTCGACAGCACCTCGCGACGCACCGACATGCCCTGGTCGTAGCGCTCCTCGTCCGAGAGCCCTTCGCCGGCGGGTCTGGTCATGCGCTCGTCCCCTGTCGTTGCTGAGCGAAGAAGTCCAAGAGGACGGATGCCACGGTCTCGGGCTGCTCGGCGGGCGGCAGGTGCGCGGCATCCGGGATCTCGCGAACCGTGCCGCGGGTGACGCCGTCCGCGATCTCGACCGCCTTCGACTCGGGCGCGACCGCGTCATGAGTCCCCCAGACCGCGAGGACCGGAGCCTCGATGCGGCCGAGGCCGCCGCGCACGTCGTACGCGGCGAGCGCCTCGCAGCACAGGGCATAGCTCTCGTCGTCGGCGTCCTGCAGCGCGTGCAGCAGCCGGCCTGACAGCTCAGGACGGCGCGCGACCGAGTCGGGGGCGAACCAGCGCTGCGCCGAGGCCACGATGAGGCTCGACGTCGATTGCGCGCGCACCTGTGCGGCGCGCTCGCGCCAGGCGTCGGCTTCGCCGAGCTTCGCGCCGGAGGCGAGGATCGCGGCGGCTGTCACACGATGCGGATGCCGCAGGGCGAGCGCGAGTCCGACCGCTCCGCCGAGTGAGACCCCGGCGTAGAGGAACGGCCCGTCCACCGCCTCGGCGACGGCGTCGGCGAGGTCGGCGACCGTGAAGGAGTCGGTGGCCGGCGCGGACGCACCGTGGCCCGGTAGGTCCCATGCGACGACCCTGTACTCGCGGGCGAGCGCCGGCACGGCGTCCTCCCACAGGATCGTCGATGTGCCCAGCGACGGGCCGAGCACGAGGAGGGGCGCATCGTCCGCCCCTGAGGCGGGGCGACCGAGCGGCGTGAGGGCGATCGACGGCTTGGTCATGCGTCCTCCTCGCTGTCGCCGTGGTCGGCGTCCAGGTTCTGGGCCATGTTCGCGCTGCGCCTGGCAACCGCTTCATCGACCAGCTGCGCCGCCAGCCCGGTGTACCCGGCGGGGTCGAGGAGCGCGTCGACGTCGAGATCCGCCGCCTCGGGCAGGGCGGCCACCAGCTGCCGCAGGTCCCGTCCGGCTCCGGCCGCCGCGACGAGGGCCGCAACACCGTCGGCGCCGATCCGCGGACCGAGCACGAGCGACAGCCGCTCGGCCACGATGAGCCCGTGCGTGGCGGCCAGATTGCGGGCGACCGCGACGGTGTCGACGTGGAGCCCCGCGACCAGGCGCTGAGCATTCGCGGTGGCGCCGAGCGCGAGCCGCAGCAGTTCGCGCAGCGTCGGCCACTCCGCGTGCCAGGCGCCGTCGGGGCGCTCGTCGACAGCGAGCGCCGACGCGAGGTGCAGGGTGGCCCCGAGCTGCGGCGCCCGAAGGGCCGCGGAGCGGATGAGGACGGATGCCGCGGGGTTCTGCTTCTGCGGCATCGCCGACGATCCACCGGCCGCACCCTCGGCGAGTTCACCGATCTCGGTGCGGCTGAGCGTCGCGACGTCGGCGGCGATGACGCCGACGGCATCGATCGCCTGCACGAGGGCGTCGCCGAGCTCGGTCACCGGCCAGCGCGTCGTGTGCCACGGGGCGTCGGGTGCCGCCAGGGCGAGTTCGTGCGCGAAGGTCGCAGGAAGGGCGGTCGTGGCATCCGTCCCCGCGATCTCGACGAACGACGCGAGCGTTCCGCCGGCGCCGCCGAGCTGGGCGGGCAGCTCCCGCCACGTGGCGTCGAGCCGGTCGGCGGCGCGCCGCACGCCGCGCAGCCACGTCGCCGCGCGCAGGCCGATCGTCGTCGGCACGGCGTGCTGAGTCAGGGTGCGCGCTGCGCCGACCTCGTCGCGGCGCGAGCGCGCGAAGCCGCGCAGGGCGATCTCGGTGTGCCGCAACGACGCCGCCACCTGGATCGCGGCGCGCCGGCCGATCACCATGAGCGCGGAGTCGACGATGTCCTGGCTCGTCGCGCCGCGGTGCAGCCACACGCGGGCCGGTTCCGAGACGCGGTCCTTGAGCACCCGCACCAGCGGGATGACGGGGTTGCCCCCCGACACGGACGCCGTGACGAGCGCACCGAGGTCGACGCCGTGACCGCGGCATCCGCGCAGCTCGCCCGCCCAGCCGAATTCGGTCTCGATCTCGTCGACCACCTCGGCAGGCGCCAGGCCCGCTGCGCCGTACGCGCGGACCAGCGCGACCTCGGCGGTCACGAGCGCGTCGAGGATCGCGGCATCCGTCACAGCCTCGTCGTGACCCACGGTCACCGGCGACAGCAGTCCGGCGTCTCCCACGGAGGGAGGGCCGGCGGATGCGTCAGAAGGCAAGGAACACGGTCTCCTTCTCGCCCTGCAGGTGGATGTCGTGGTGCAGGTGTCCGTTCGGCAGGCGCGTCGCGACGAGCGTAGCGCGCTCGTCGACCTCGAGCGAGGACAGCAGCGGATCGGCCGCGAGCAGGTCCTCGTCCTCAGGCAGGTAGATGCGCGTCACGAGCTTGTCGGGCAGGCCGCGCGCGAACACCACGACCGAGTAGAACGGCGCGCCGCCGCCGACCGAGCCGGGGTTGCGGGTCCAGAACTCGTAGCGGCCGACGTCGGTGGTCGCCGCGCGCCCGAAGCCCGTGAACGAGTGGTCGTCCCGGCGGAAGGCACCGTGCGCCCGCGGGATCTTGCCGTTCTCGTCGGCGCTCCAGATCTCGACGACCGCGTCGGGGATGGGTGCTCCGGCACCGTCGAACACGGTGCCGCCGAGCACGATCGCGCCGGGGCTGTGCGGGAAGACGACCTCGTGCTTCTTCGGGTAGTCCAGGCCGAACGCGAAGAACGGCCCCACGGTCTGCCCGCCCGTGGCCTCGTGGGTCTTCGGGCCCAGGTCACGCTTGGCAGCCATCAGTGCTCCCCTTCCTCGGGCTCGAACCACGTGGCATCCGGACCGTCGACGACGATGTCGAAGCGGTATCCCATCGAGAACTCGGGCACCGACAGATCGTGGTCGTACAGGCCGATCAGGCGATCGCGGTCCTTCTGGCGCCAGATCGTGTTGTAGATCGGGTCGAGCGGGAACAGCGGGTCGCCCGGGAAGTACATCTGCGTCACGAGGCGCTGGGTGAATCCCGAGCCGAAGATCGAGAAATGGATGTGCGCCGGCCGCCACGCGTTCACGTGGTTCTTCCACGGGTAGGCGCCCGGCTTGATCGTCGTGAACTTGTAATAGCCGTCGTCATCGGTGACGGTGCGACCCGCGCCGGTGAAGTTCGGGTCGAGCGGAGCCGGATGCTGGTCGCGCTGGTGGATGTAGCGGCCGGCGGCGTTCGCCTGCCAGATCTCGACGAGCTGGTTCGCGACCGGGCGGCCCCACGAGTCGAGCACACGGCCCTCCACCGTCATGCGCTCACCCTGCGGCTCGCCGGTGTGCTGGAGCGTCAGGTCGGACTCGAGCGCCGCGACGTCGCGCTGCCCGAAGGCGGGCGACCACAGCTCGATGGTCTCGGGGTCGACGAGCTTCGGGTTCTTGGTGGGGTGGCGCAGCAGCGTCGACCGGTACGGGGGGAAGTCGTGCAGGCTGATGCTCAGCTTCTCGCCCGCCGCCTCGCGGCGTGCCGCCGCGGCGTGATAGTCGACGATCTCCTGCGTGATCTCACCCTGCGTGAGCTGATCGGGCGAGGCCAGCAGCGATTCCGGCGCAGCCGCCTTCTCGAGCACGACCGAGGACGAGAACGTCTCCTCGCCCCGGGGATCGGGTTCGGCTGAGGTCATGAGGTCTCCTTCGACACACGTGTTCCCACGGAACGGTCGTGTCCAGCGTGACACCGCGGCCTCGCACCGGCATCGCGGATTCCCGCTCAGTGGGATTCCGGATGCTGGGCGCCCAGCATCCGTCGGCAACCCCCGTGCGAAAACACCAGCCGAAGACGGCGACACGCCGGCGACGGACACCTCACCCCGGCGTGTCGCGCGACGGGCCCGTGTTTTCGCAGGCCGCGGGCGGTGCCGGATGCTGGGCGCGTGCCGGGTGCCGCGTGCCGCGTGTCGGGGCCGGGGCGGGGCACCCGGCGGCAACCGCTGCGCGAAAACACCAGTCGAAGACGGCGACACGCCGGCGACGGACACCTCACCCCGGCGTGTCGCGCGACGGGCCCGTGTTTTCGCAGGCCGCGGGCGGTGCCGGATGCTGGGCGCGTGCCGGGTGCCGCGTGCCGCGTGTCGGGGCCGGGGCGGGGCACCCGGCGGCAACCGCTGCGCGAAAACACCAGTCGAAGACGGCGACACGCCGGCGACGGACACCTCACCCCGGCGTGTCGCGCGACGGGCCCGTGTTTTCGCAGGCCGCGGGCGGTGCCGGATGCTGGGCGCGTGCCGGGTGCCGCGTGCCGCGTGTCGGGGCCGGGGCGGGGCACCCGGCGGCAACCGCTGCGCGAAAACACCAGTCGAAGACGGCGACACGCCGGCGACGGACACCTCACCCCGGCGTGTCGCGCGACGGGCCCGTGTTTTCGCAGGCCGCGGGCGGTGCCGGATGCTGGGCGCGTGCCGGGTGCCGCGTGCCGCGTGTCGGGGCCGGGGCGGGGCACCCGGCGGCAACCGCTGCGCGAAAACACCAGTCGAAGACGGCGACACGCCGGCGGCGGGCACCTCACCCCGGCGTGTCGCGCGACGGGCCCGTGTTTTCGCAGGCCGCGGGCGGTGCCGGATGCTGGGCGCCCAGCATCCTGGATCGGTCAGCCTTGCCGCAGGTCGTGGTGGAGGTCCTTCGCGGCCTGCACCACGAGCGGACCCAGCCGACGCTCGTCGGCGCGCTGCAGGTGCACCACCAGGCCCACGGCGATCGGCGGCAGGCCCTCCACTCGCGGCAGGGCGGCGGCCACCGACACGTTGCCGAGCGTCATCTCCTCGCGGGTTGTCGCGAAGCCGACCGCCCGCGTGCGCGCGATGTCGGCGCGCAGCTGCGACTCGGTCGTGATCGAGTGGACCGTCTCGCGCTCCAGCGGCGCGCGGAAGTACCGCTCCAGCCAGGGTTCGTCGCGGGTCGCCAGGAGCGCCTTGCCGACGCCGGTCGTGTGCAACGGGCCACGGCCGCCCATCCGGCTCAGCGTGGGGATGGATTGCCGGCCGGTGAGGCGGCCGACGTACAGGGCGCTCGTCGTCTCGGGCGTCGCGCCGTCGAGCACGGCCAGATGGACGTTCTCGCCCGTCGCCTCGTACAGCCGCACCATGTGCGGCAGCGCGGTCTCTCGCAGGCGAAGCGACAGCGGCGAGAGCTCGCCGAGCTCCCACAGCCGCGGCCCGATCGCGTACGTGTGCCCCGGCCCGCGCGACAGCAGCCCCTCGGCGACGAGCGTGGCGAGCAAGCGATGCAGCGTCGACGACGCCAGGCCGGTCCGCTCGGCGAGCACTGCGGCGGTCACCGCCGGCTCGTCGTCGCTGAAGCATCCGAGCACGCGGAGCGTGCGCTCCAGCACGCCTTCGCCCTCGCCCATGGCTCCTCCCCGTGCGAGGCTACCGGCCCGGGCGGGGCGCGGGGTCGCGGCGGGGCGTGGCACAGTGGGCGCATGGCCAACTCGCCCTCCGGCGACTCGATGACCGACCGCATCGTGCGCGTGCTCGAGACGTTCACCGCCGAACGGTCGATGCAGTCGGCGTCCGAGATCGGCCGCCGCGCTGGGCTGCCGTCGTCGACGGCACACCGCATCGTCGACGAGCTCGTGGCGGCGGGACTGCTCGAACGCGACGAGGATCGGCGCGTGCACCTCGGGATGCGGCTGTGGGAGCTCGCGCTGCGCGGATCGACCGCGCTGCGCCTGCGCCAGGCGGCACTGCCGCACATGGAGGCGGTGCAGGCGCTGGTCCGCGAGCACACGCAGCTCGCGGTGCTCGAGCAGGACGAAGCGCTCTTCCTCGAACGACTCTCCCACCCCGACGCCGGCGCGAACATCACCCGCGTGGCCGGCCGGCTGCCGTTGCACGCATCGTCGTCGGGCATCGTGCTGCTGGCCCACGCGCCCGGCGAGCTGCGCGACCGGGTGCTCGCGGGCCCGCTGCGCGCCGTCTCGCCCGAGACGGTGACGGATGCCGCACGCCTGCGCCGCATCCTGGCCGAGGTGCGCCGCGCCGGTGTCGCCGTCGCGCCGGGCTGGATCGAGGCGGTCTCGACCGGCGTGGCCGTACCGATCCGCGACGCCGGAGAAGTCGTCGCCGCCTTGTCGGTCGTGCTGCCTCGGGAGGCCGCGCCCGAGCCTGCGATCGCCGCCCTCCGCGCCGCTGCTCGCGACATCGAGCTCGCACTCCGCGCCGACCGCCGCTGACCGCGCGCCTCAGCGCGCACCTCGAGCTGCGGCATCCGTCCCCGTCGCTCGAGGTCGAGAAACCACACAGAGGCTGAGAAACCACATCGAGGTTGAGAAACCGCGCCAGTCGTGATGTCTCAACCGGCGCATGGTTTCTCAACCGCCACCACCGCTGACCGAGCCGGGCCTCGCTTCTCGTTGAACGGGAACTGACCGACGATGCTGTGCCCGCGGGGCACACTGGGCCGAAGCATCCGCATCCGTCGAAGGAGACGCCATGACCACGATCCGCACCCGTGTCGCCATCGTCGGCGCCGGACCCGCCGGGCTGCTGCTGTCGCACCTGCTCGGCCACGCCGGCATCGAGTCGGTCGTGATCGACCAGCGCACGCGCGAACAGATCGAGACCACCATCCGTGCCGGCATCCTCGAGCAGGGCACGGTCGAGATCCTCGACTCGTCGGGCGCCTCGAGCCGCGTGCGCACCGTGGGCAACCGGCACGACGGCATCGAGCTGCGCTTCGCCGGAGCCGGCCACCGCATCGACTTCGCGAGCCTGGTCGGCCGCGGTGTCTGGCTCTACCCGCAGCACGAAGTGCTCAAGGACCTCATTGCGGTGCGCCTCGGCAAAGGCCAGGATCTGCGATTCGGCGTGACGGGCGAGCGCGTCGAGGACGCGGCATCCGCTCGCCCGCGAGTCATCGCGACGGATGCCGAGGGCCGGCGTCTCGAGATCGAGGCCGACTTCGTGGTCGGCGCCGACGGCTCGCGCAGCGTCGTGCGCGAGGCGGTCACGGGCTCGCCCACCGGCGGCTACTTCCGCGAGTACCCGTTCGCGTGGTTCGGGATCCTGTGCGAGGCGCCGCCGAGCGCCGACGAGCTCATCTACTCGAACTCGCCGAACGGATTCGCCCTGATCAGTCAGCGCAGCGCCACGGTGCAGCGGATGTACTTCCAGTGCGATCCGGATGCCGACCCCGAGGCCCTCACCGAAGAGCAGCTGTGGCAGCAGCTCCAGGAACGCGTGCCCGGCACGACGCTCAAGGAGGGCCGGATCTTCCAGCGCGATGTGCTGCGGTTCCGCAGCTTCGTCGCGCACGAGCTGTTGCGGGGTCGCGTCGCGCTCATCGGCGACGCCGCGCACACCGTGCCACCCACCGGCGCGAAGGGCATGAACCTCGCCGTCGCCGATGTCATCGTGCTCGAACGCGCACTGCGGGCCCTGCTGCTCGACAGTGACGAGCGCCTTCTCGAGGCCTTCCCCGAGACGGCGCTCCACCGCATCTGGAAGGCGCAGCACTTCTCGTGGTGGATGACGAACATGCTCCACGTCGCACCGGATGCCTCGGACTTCGACCGCCAGCGACAGCTCGGCGAACTGCGCTCTGTCATCGAGTCGGAAGCCGGCCGCACCTACCTCGCCGAGGCGTACACCGGCTCGCCGCTCGAGGGGCTCTCCTGACGGAGGCGCCGCCGCGACAGTCGCCGACGACTCATCGCGGTGCCACGCGCGACAACGGTCGCGCCGCCGCCCTCCCGGCCACGAGCAGTGTCAGCACCGCCACCAGCAGCACGAGCAGCGGCGCGGTCCACGAGCCCGACGCCTCATGCAGCGCCCCGAGCACGATCGGACCGCTCGCCCCCACCGCGTAGCCCACCGCCTGCACGGTGCCCGACCGGCCGGCGACGGCGCGCTCGTCGCCGCCGAGGGCGTTGAGCATGATGAACACCCACGTGATGCCGGCGCCCTGCGCCAGGCCGCCGACGATGCACCACACCACCCAGGCGCCGGGGGCGAACAGGAAGCCGAGAGGGATCGCGAGCCACGCGACACCGATGACGACGGCGCCGGTGGCGAGTGAAGTGCGGTGCGCGAACAGCGGGATTCCGAGCGCACCGGCGATGCCCGCGAGCTGGAAGACGGATGCCACGGCCCCCGCCTGTGCCGCCGGCATCCCCTCGTCCATCAGGAGCGAGGGCAGCCACGCCGTCGTCGCGTAGAACGCGAAGCCCTGCCCGGCGAACGCGACCGCGAGGAACCAGGTCGACGGCGCCCAGGCCGCCGAGCGCGTGCCATCGGCCGAATCCGCCGCCCGGGGAGCCGCGGTCGGCACGAGTGCCCTCACACCGAGGGTCCCGATCCATGTCGCGAGCGCCGCGAGCCCGAAGCCGCCCCAAACCGCGATCGCGACGCGCCAGTCCGTCGCGGCGGCAAGCGGCGCGGTGGTGAGCGTGACGAGCATCGTGCCGACATTTATCGCGGACGTGTAGACGCCCGTCATGAACGCCACGCGGGCGGGCGGGTACTCGCGCTTGATGATGATCGGCACCACGACGTTGCCGATCGTGAGGAAGAGGCCGATCATCGCGGTCCCGACCATGACCGCGGCGAGGCCGCCGAACGAGCGGACCAGGCATCCCGCGACCGACCCCGCCAGGGTGATCGTCAGGGCGAGATCGGCACCGCAGCGGCGGATCAGCACGACGGCGAGCGGAGCGCACACCGCGAAAGCCAGCACGGGGATGCTCGTGAGCAGACCCACGACACCGGCGCTGACGCCGAGGTCGGCGCCCACCTCACGGGCGACGGGCGCGACCGCGACGATCGGCGAGCGCAGCACGGCCGCCGTGAGCAGGATCGTGAGCGTCACGCCGACGGCGTGCCATGAGCGCGGGGCACGGCTGGGCGGTCGCATCGCGCCAGGCTATCGAGCGCGCGTGCAGTCGGTCGGAGCCATTGCCGCTCAGCGAGAACCCGGCACGTGACGGCGAGGGGCTCGGCTATAGTCCGGTATCCATGGCCTCACCGTCGCGGATCATCCCGCCGCCCTCCGGATCGCGGGCGACCTCGGCCGCGCTTCTGATCACCGCGGTGTGCCTCGTGGCCGCCAACATGCGCCCCACGATCACCGGGCTCGGCCCGCTGATCGACCAGATCGGCGCCGACACCGGAATGGCGGTCTCGACGCTCGGAGTGCTGGCCGCCGTACCGCTCATCGCCTGGGCCCTGTTCTCACCGCTGGCACATGATCTGAGCCGCCGCTTCGGGCAGCCGCGCGTGCTGTTGTGGTCGCTGCTGGTGCTGCTGGCCGGCACCGCGGTGCGATCCCTGCCAGGACCCGTCGTCAGCCTATGGATCGGCACTGCTGTCATCGGCATCGGGATCGCCATCATCAACGTGCTCATGCCGTCGGTGGTCAAACGCGACTTCGCCGGTCACGTGCCCGCCGTCACGGCCCTGTACACGGCGTTGCTCGCGGGGTTCGGGGCGATCTCGTCTGGGGTCGTCGTGCCGATCTCGCACATCGATCTGGGCGGGGATCCGGCGGGCTGGCGCATCGCACTGCTCGTGACCGGCGGCATCCTGCTCCCGTTCGCGATCGCGGTGTGGTGGTGGGCTCACCGAGGGCGCCGGGCGCACTCGCGGTCGGCGTCGCAGCACGGTCGCACCGGCATCTGGACCGATCCGCTGGCCTGGCTCGTCGCCGCGTACATGGGACTGCAGGCATCAATGTTCTACATGCTCGTCACATGGCTCGCCACGATCTCGATGTCGACCGGGCGCAGCGAGGTCGTCGCCGGGGTGGACGTGATGGTCTACCAGCTGTTCTCGCTGGCTGGATCCCTGCTGCTCCCCCTGGTGCTGCGCGGGCGGATCGAGCGCTTCGCGCCGGCGCTCATCCCGTCGCTCGCGATCGTCGGGGCCGCCGGACTCATGCTCGCCCCCGACGCGATCCTCGTCTGGACGCCGCTGCTCGGCCTCTCCTCCGGCGCGACGCTCGGCATGTCGCTCACGCTGATGGCCCAGCGCGCGCGGGATCACGACGCGGCGTCGGCCCTCTCGGGCATGTCGCAGTCGGTCGGCTACGTCATCGCCGCGATGGGACCGATCGTATTCGGCTGGCTGCACAGCCTCACCGGCGGCTGGACGGCTTCGCTGTCGCTCTTGCTCGCGGTGCTCGTGGTGCTGACGGTCGTGGGCCTCTTCGCCGGTCGCGACCGGTACGTCCTCGACAGCCGCTAGCCCGGAGAGGACGGATGCTGCGGCCTCAGGCGTCGGGGAACGCCAAAGCGCGCAGCAGGTCGGTGAGGGTCTGACGCTCGTCGGCCGACAGCTGCGCGTGCACGCGCTCCTCGGCCGATCGGGCAGAGTCGCGCGCGGCCGCTGCCAGGGCGCGGCCGGCGTCCGTCGCGATGACGACGTTGGCGCGCCGATCCGCGGGGTCGGGGCGACGCTCGACGAGGCCGCGCGATTGCAGGTCGTCGACGAGGCTCACGACCTGGCTCGGGTCCAGTCGGAGGAACTCGGCGAGCTCGCGCTGCGAGGGTCCTGCCCCGTCGGCGGCGAGGGAGAGCACCGAGTACGAACGCGCCTTCAACCCGTGTTCGGCGAGCGCGGCATTGCCGGCGCTGAGCGCGATCGCGTTCGCGCGGGCGAGCAGGAAGCTCAGGTCGTCGGTCAGCGCCGATGCGCGCAGTCCGGTCGCGGCGACGTCGGCGGGTTTCGGCATGGACAGATCGTAGCCCACTTCGTGGATGAAGCAAACGATTGACAATCTCAACCATCGCGACTTCAATAGGCACGACACGTAGACAGGACGCACTGCGCAGGACACAAGGGAGTCACGCATGTCACTCGAAGGCAAAGTCGCCATCGTCACCGGCTCGGGTCGTGGCTTGGGCCTCGCCTACGCGCAGGAACTCGCCCGCCAGGGTGCCGCGGTCGTCGTCAACGACGTGGACGAGGCCACTGCCGCTGAGGCGGTCGCCTCGATCGAGTCCGTCGGCGGCAGGGCTGTCGCCGTCGTCGCGCCGGTCGGCCCGACCGAGACGGCGAAGCAGCTCGTGCAGACCGCGGTCGACACCTACGGGCGGCTCGACATCCTCGTCACCAACGCCGGCGTCCTGCGCGACACCGTGCTGTGGAAGATGAGCGACGACGACTTCGACACCGTCATCAACGTGCACCTTCGCGGCACCTTCACGTGCGTGCGGGAAGCGGCGACCTACATGCGCGCCAATGAGATCCCCGGCCGCATCGTCTGCATCGGCTCCCCCACCGGCCAGCGCGGCAACTTCGGCCAGACCAATTACGCCGCCGCCAAGGCGGGTATCGTCGGCATGGTCCGCACGTGGGCGCTCGAGCTGAAGAAGGCCGGCATCACCGCCAACGCGGTCATCCCCGTCGCCGCGACCGCCATGACGGCCACCGTCCCGTACTTCGCCGCCGCGGTCGAGGCCGATGAGAAGGGCGAGCCCATGCCCGCCTTCTTCCGCCACGACCTCGGGTTCGGCACGTCGGACGACGTCGCAGGACTCATCGCCTACCTCGCATCGGATGCCGCGGCATCCGTCACCGGTCAGGCCATCGGCATCGGCGGCGACCGGCTGCAGCTGTGGTCGCACCCCGAGCCCGTCGCCACCGCCTACAGCGACGGCGGCTGGTCGTACGACGACCTCACCACCGGATTCGCCGACGCCCTGGGAGACCTGCAGACCGTTGGCGAGAAGTTCCCTCCGCTGCCCGAGGAGCTGCAGCGCCCGGCGCCGACCGGTCGTTGAGCGAGCGGAGCGAGACGAGACGCGCATGACACGGTACGAGTCCGCCATCGACCTCGATGCGATCGAGGCGATCGATGTCCACGTGCACATCGAGGTCGACGGGCACGGCCACGCATCGTTGCCCGACGATCTGACCGCGGCGGCGGCGAAGTACTTCTCGACCGACGGACCCAATCCCGACCTCGACTCGATCGCGGCGTACTACCGGGAACGTCGCATGGCCGCGGTCGTGTTCACCGTCGACGCCGAGACGAACCTCGGGCACGCGCCCATCTCGAGCGCCGAGGTCGCCGAGGGCGCCGCCCGCAACAACGACGTGCTCATCCCGTTCGGCTCGGTCGACCCCCGCAAGTCGTCGGCGATCGACGACGCGCGGCGCCTCGTCGAAGATCACGGTGTGCGCGGCTTCAAGTTCCATCCGACGGTGCAGGGATTCGATCCTTCCGATGAGGCGCACTTCCCGCTCTACGCCGTGCTGCAGCAGGCCGGCGTCGTCGCCCTGTTCCACACCGGCCAGACCGGGATCGGAGCCGGACTGCCGGGCGGGCGGGGCTTCCGTCTCGGCCTGTCGAACCCGATGCTGCTCGACACGGTGGCCGCGCAGTTCCCTGAGCTGCAGATCATCATGGCGCATCCCTCGGTCCCATGGCAGGACGAGGCACTCTCGGTGGCGACGCACAAGCACAACACGTGGATCGACCTCTCGGGCTGGAGCCCCAAGTACTTCCCCGAGCAGCTCGTACGCGCGGCGAACTCGTACCTCAAGAGCCGCGTCCTCTTCGGCTCGGACTTTCCGCTGCTCACCCCCGACCGCTGGCGACGCGACGTCGAGCAGACGACGCTCAAGCCCGAGGTCATGCCCGGCATCCTCAAGGCCAACGCCGCGCGGCTGCTCGGGCTGACGGCATCCGCCACCCCCGAAGGCTCGCGCCCCACGAAGTAAGGACATCCCATGACCACCACCGTCGCCTACGCCGATGTCGCCGGAATGGCCGGAACCGACCTCGGCTGGTCGGAGTGGCTCGAGGTCACGCAGGACCGCGTGAACCTCTTCGCCGATGCCACCGACGACCACCAGTGGATCCACGTCGACCCCGAGCGCGCGGCGTCCGGGCCTTTCGGCGGACCGATCGCGCACGGGTATCTCTCGCTGTCGCTCACCGTGAAGTTCTGGTCCGAGCTATTCGACGTGACCGGCGTCGGCACCAAGGTCAACTACGGACTCGACAAGGTGCGCTTCGTCTCCCCCGTGAAGGTGGGGGCGCGCGTCCGGATGAACGCGGTCATCGCCGAGGTCACCGAGGTCCGCGGCGGGTACCAGTTCGCCGTCGACCAGACCATCGAGATCGAGGGCGCCGACAAGCCCGCGGTCGTGGCGCGAGGCGTGTACCGCTTCTACGCCTGAAACCGTCGCTCGCGCCTCGAGGGAGAGGACCCCGCAACGATGCACAACAAGGGACTGGGTTTCTGGCTCGCCAAAAGGCGACTGCGCAACCCCGACAAGCCCGCCGTCATCTTCGACGGCGCCCAGCTGACGTATCGGCAGTTCGCGGATGCCGCGGACCGCGTCGCCGCGGTGCTCGCCCGTCGCGGCATCGGCAAGGGCGACGCCGTCGCCTACATCGGCGAGAACAGCCCGCAGTTCCTGCAGGTCATGTTCGCGGCGGCGCAGCTGGGCGCCGTGTTCGTGCCGATCAACACGCGGCTCGCAGCCCCTGAGATGCGGCACGTGCTGGTGGACTCCGGCGCTCGAGCGCTGATCCTCGACCCGGAGTTCCTCGACCGGGCGATGCCGGGCGTCGAGGCCGGGCGGATCGCCCAGGTCATCGTGACCGGAGACGGCGTCCCCGAGAGCCCGGGCCTCGCCCGGCTCGTCGCCGAGGCGACCGCCGGTCACACCGTCGCCGACGTCGACCTCGACGATCCGGCCGCGATCATCTACACCTCCGGTACCACCGGACGCCCCAAGGGCGCGGTGCTCACGCACGGCAATCTCACCTGGGTCGCGCTGAACTGCATCGTGGACTACGACGTCGTCTCGACGGACGTGTCGCTCATGATCTCGCCGCTCTTCCACGTCGCGTCGCTCGGAATGGGCGCGCTGCCCGTCATCCTCAAAGGCGCGACGCTCGTGCTCGAGAGGGGGTTCGAGCCCGGCCGCGCGCTCGGGCTGATCCAGCACCACGGCGTCACGATGCTCAGCGGCGTGCCGACGACCTACCAGATGATGGCCGACCATCCCGATTGGGCCCGCACCGACCTGTCGACGCTGCAGAAGCTCACGTGCGGCGGATCGGCCGTGCCCACGCGCATCCTGAACGCCTACGAGGAACGTGGGCTGTCGTTCTCGCAGGGCTACGGCATGACCGAGACCTCGCCGGGCGCGACCTCGCTCTCTCCCGCGATGACCCGCGAGAAGCAGGGCAGCGTCGGTCTGCCGCACTTCTTCACGGAGGTGCGGATCGCCGACGAGCACGGCGACATGGTCCCGCGCGGAACCGTGGGCGAGATCGAGATCACGGGTCCGAACGTCTTCCTCGGGTACCACGGGCAGCCAGAGGCGACGGCCGAGGCCTTCACCGACGACGGGTGGTTCCGCTCGGGCGACCTGGGCTACCTGGATGCCGACGGGTACCTCTACATCGCCGACCGGCTGAAGGACATGATCATCTCGGGCGGCGAGAACATCTACCCCGCCGAGGTCGAGAACCTCATCTCCGACATCGAGGGCATCTCGGGCGTCGCCGTCGTGGGTGTGCCCGACGACCGGTGGGGCGAGGTGCCGTGGGCCGTCGTCACCCTCACGGAGGGCGCCGACGTCGACACCGAGAAGGTCCGCTCCCACCTGGACGGACTGCTCGCCCGCTACAAGCTGCCCAAGAACGTCGTGGTGGTCGAGGATCTGCCCCGCACGGCCTCGGGCAAGGTGCGCAAGGCCGACCTGCGCGCCCGCTTCAGCGAGTAGTACCCGTCACCGCCGGCGAGAAGGTGCCTTCGCCCCCCAGGAGGTGGCACATGCTGCTTCGCCATCGAAGCGGAGCGGTCGGGGGCTTGGGCGGTGTGCTGCGCTCGGCTACGCGGAAATCAGGACTCCCGGGTCCGGTAGCGGAGCCGCACTACGCCGTTGCCGAATCGGTGCTCGTCGAGGAGTTCGAGATCCGCTCGCGTTCCGGGAGGCAGGCCCGGCTTGCCGCCTCCGATCACGATGGGTAAGACGTAGAGGTGGACCTCGTCCACCAGCCCGGCCTGGAACGCGTGGGCCGCAAGGTCCGGACCTCCGATAAGAAGGTCCTGTGAGGCGGTGGCTTTGAGTTCCTGAAGTGCGGCGGGGTCGAAGTCGGATTCGATCCGCGTGTTGGCGGTGGCGGGGGCGGTCAGCGTCCTGGAATAGACGATCTTTCTCGGTGTACGCCAGGCTGCAGCGAAGTCGGCGAATAGGGTGGAGTGCGCGGCGAGTTCGGCGTTGGTCTCCCAGACGGCCATTGCCTCGTACAGGCGTCGCCCGTAAAGGAGCGTGCCGACGGACCGCATCAGGTCTGTGTGGGCCGCGAACACCTCGTCGTCGACGGGGAAGAAGTCGAACCTGCCGCTTTCATCCTCGATGTAGCCGTCGATGGTCACATTCGTCGCGTAGGTCAGTGTCGTCATGAAGTGCCTCCTCGGCGCTCGGTTGCGTGTGCCCGGCTGTCGTTCAGAACGCCATCGAGTTTGGTAAATGCCTCGGACCACCCTTGCTTGCTGGGGGCCACGAGGTGGGCGGGAAGCCACTGGCGAATCTCCAGCCGGGTAAGACCATCGGGCTCGTCATGGAACTCGATTCGAAACCTCGTCTCGAACGGCTCGAACCCACCCGGGAGCCGGCCGCTCACATGCATCACACCCTCAAGGACCTCATCGTTCGCGACGTCGGTCAGGTCGATATACACGTGGGTCCGGACCTCGGGGTCAGCGACCCGAATCTCAGTCCACCGTTGAAAGCCACCGGGTCGCACGTCCACCTCGATCTCGTCGCGCGGCAGCAAGTTGCCGATGGGCCCCCACCACGCGGCCAATTGGTCGGGGTCGGTGAACGCGCGATACACGAGCTGACGCGGTGCGTGGAACACGCGACTCATGAAGAAGGAGACCTGCGAAGACTCGATGCTCACTTTTGCTCCTCAGGAGGAAGTCCCATCGACACCCATCCGATGCGATACGCGTTCGGCGGCCTGAACTGCAGCCAGATGGGCGTCGAGGCGATCCAGAGACGCATCCCAGAACCGCCGATAGCGCTCGATCCAGTCGGCGGCCTCACGCAGGGGCGCAGCCTCGATCCGGCACGCGCGCCACTTGCCGACCCGTGAGCGCGAGATCAGTGACGCGTGCTCGAGAACCTTCAGGTGCCTGGAGACCGCGGGCATGGACATGGGAAGCGGCGCGGTGAGCTCGGTGACCGTGGCGTCGCGTTCGCTCAACTCGGCGAGAATCGCCCGCCGCGTTGGGTCCGCCAGCGCCGCGAAGACGGTGCTCAGCTGATCAGTCGCCATAACCTCAACTCCTACATTTAACAAATGTGTTAAATGTAGGACCCTCTGGGATCAGAGTCAACCGGAGGTCGTCCCGTCCACCTCCCTCACTGCACGCTGAGATACGGTCTCGCCAGGCCGACTACCCGACGAGGGCGGCGAAGTCGCGCACGGCGGGGAAGGCGAACTCGCGGTGGCGGCGCGTGAACAGCTCATAGGAGCGGTCGGATGGCCAGTCCTCGCCCATGTACTGGCGGGGCAGGCGAGGATCGATGCGCAGCAGCGCGAGCCAGTCGGCGACCAGGACCGTCCGCGTGGTGAGCGGGGGAAGATCGGATGCCGCGTCCTCGCGTTCCCAGTGCGCGATGAACTCGTGGTGGGCGTCGCGGATGCGCTCCACATCCCACGCCGTGCGCACGGCTTCCGCCATCGGGAACCCGTCGAGCTCGGACGCGGCGAACGCGTTGACCGAACCGGGCGGCAGATCGGGGATGATCGCGTCGAGGGCGGACGCGAGATCGACGGCGCCGGGGGCGATCCACAACCCGTCTCGCAGCACCGCGAAGCCCGACCAGGTGAGCGCCGCCCGCAGTCGGTGGCGCAGCGTGCGCATGTGCTCGGGCACGCTGTACGTGACGAGCGTCCAGCCCTCGCCCTGCGGTTCGAACGGAGTGGGGCCGTTGACACGACCGGATGCCTCGCGCAGCACTTCACTGCCGTGCGAGGTCAGCTCGAACCCGATCTCGCGGCCGAGCCGCCGCCGCTCGAGCATTCCGCTGTGCACCATGCGGTCGAGATTCGTGCGGACCGCGGATGCCGCGACGCCGGCGCTCTCGAGCGCCCCGATGAGGACGCTCGCCCGCAGCGGCTCGAAGAAGCGGTCGCACACGTACTCGCCGAAGAAGGCCAGCAGCAGCTGCCGCGGCTTGCGGGTGAGCACGGAGGTCTCGGCATCCGTCTCACCCAGCATCTGCGATGCGACGGAGAAGGTCACGCCGCACCCGGGCGGACGGCCTCGCCCCGCTTCGCCCGCTGGATCTGCTCGTACACGTGAGTACGCAGCTCGGTGAACCTCGGCAGGGCACGCGTGGTGATCTGGTCGCGCTCGGGAGCGAGGTCGATCGCGAGGTCTTCCTGCACCCACGTCGGCGACTTCGACAGCACCACCACGCGCTGACCGAGATAGACCGACTCGTCGATGTCGTGCGTCACGAACAGGATCGACATGCCACGCTCTCGGTGCAGCGTGCGGACGAGATCTTCGAGGTCGGCACGGGTCTGCGCATCCACCGCTGCGAACGGCTCGTCCATGATGAGCACCTCGGGCTGGTACGCCACGGCGCGCGCGATCGCGACGCGCTGCTGCATCCCGCCCGACAGCTGCCACGGGTAGCTGCGGGCGGCGTGTTCGAGGCCGACCGCGGTGAGCGCGTCGTCGATCAGCCGGTCGCGCTCGGTGCGCGACAGCTTCTTGTGCTTGAGCGGCAGCTCGACGTTGCCGCGCACGGTCAGCCAGGGGTAGAGGCTGCGGCCGTACTCCTGGAACACCAGCGCCATGTTCGGCGGCGGTGCCGTGACGCGCTTGCCGTCCAGCTCGACCAGCCCGTCGGTGGGCTTCAGCAGCCCCGCGATGCACTTGAGCAGAGTGGTCTTGCCGCAGCCCGACGGACCGACGATCACCACGAGCTCACCGGCATCCATCTGAAAGCTGATGTCGCCGATCGCCTCGACGTTGCCCGTCGAGGACTCGTAGACCTTGCGCAGGTGCTCGACCTTGAGAAGCGCTTCAGGCACGCTCGACCTCCTTGATTCCGTGGTACCAGCGCAGCACACGCCGCTCGGCGAATCCGAAGATCACCGCGAGCAGCACGCCGATGAGTCCGAGCAGCACGATGCCGCTCCACATCTCGGCGATGAGGTAGTTGCGCTGGAAGTAGACGATCCGGTACCCGAGTCCCGATGAGGAGAAGAACATCTCCGAGATGACCATGAGGATGAGCGCGATCGACAGGCACTGCCGCACGCCCGTCATGATGCGCGGGCTCGCCGACGGAAGGACGAGATAGCGCAGCCGCTCCCCCGGTGTGATCGCGAAGGACCTCGCCGTCTCGGTCATGACCGAGTCGGTGGCACGCACGCCCTCGATCGTGTTGAGCAGCACCGGCCACACCGCACCGGTGACCATCACCACGATCTTCATCGTGTCGTTGGCACCGACGAGCACCGCGACGATGGGGATCAGCACCGGCGGCGGAACGGCCCGGAAGAACTCGAAGATCGGCTCCAGCAGTTCGCGCAGCCAGCGCACCAGCCCGATGACGGTGCCCGCCGCGATGCCGAGCACGACGGCCAGCACGATGCTGATCGCCAGGCGTCCGAGGCTCGGCAGCACGTCGGCGAAGAATGCCGGCCCGACCCACGTCTGGACGAAGGCCTCGGCGATGACGAGGGGGCTGGGAAAGAACAGCGCCGGCGAGATCGACGACCAGACCCCCCAGATCACCAGGAGCAGAATCGGGAGGCCGAGGGCGTAGGCGGTGTTCTCTCCGAACTTCGCCCACGCCCGTGACGGGCGGCGCGGGGTGATCACCGTGCTCGTGTAGAGGGTCACAGGACCTCCTCCCCTCGCACCGACTGGTGCCACGACAGCGAACGGCGCTCGATCGCGCGGAACACCAGGTTGACGAGCAGCCCCAGCATGCCGGTCACGATCACCAGCGCGTAGACCGTGGTCCATTGGCCGGCTTCGCGCGCGAACATGATCGCGCGGCCGAGACCGGGGACGTTGATGAACATCTCGGCCGTGATGGCCAGGATCAGTGCGACGGTGGCGGCCAGGCGCAGGCCGGTCATGAGGTACGGCAGTGCCGTCGGGAACACCAGGTTGACGATGCGCGAACCCCGCGACAGCCCGAAACTGCGTGCCGTGTCGCGAGCGACGGCATCCACGTCCGCCACGCCGTAGAGCACCTGGATGAACACCTGCCAGAAGCTCGCGAAGACGATGATCAGCAGCGCCGCCTGCAGCTGATAGCCGAACATCAGGATCGCGAGCGGGATCAGCGCCACCGACGGGATCGGCCGCAGGAACTCGACCGTGGTGTGGGTCGCGCGCCGCAGGAACGGCACGAGCCCGATGATCGTGCCCAGCACGACAGCGAGCACCGTTGCGATCAGCAGTCCGATTCCCCACGAGGTCAGCGTGCGGCCGACGTTGCGCCAGAACTCCAGATCGCGGAACTCGACCAGCAGCTGCGCGATCGTCTCGGTCGCGGTCGGGAAGTACGCCGGGTTCACGATCCCAAGCATCGGCAGCAGCTGCCAGATCAGGAGGAACCCGGCGATGCCGGCGACGCCGAGGGCGAGCTTGCGCAGGCCGCGGTTGCGCCGGGCTCGGCGCCCGTGGGGAAGAGGCTCGGGTCTCGTGACGACGATCATCGGAGCGTCAGCGGTGGCCATGAAGGTGGATCCGTTCGGTTTCGCTACGTCGGGAGCGCGATCGGGGAGGGCGAGGACGGCGACCGGATGCTTCCCGCCGCGTCGCGGTGGGAAGCTGGGCCCACGCGCCCGGAGGCTCCGGGCGACGCGCCAGCGGCGCCTGGAGGGGGCGTGGGGACCGGTGACCGTGGGTCCTACTGCTGCTGCAGCAGGCGGTCCCAATCCGGTTCGGCGTCGATGTACTCGAACTCGACGGCCAGTGCGCCGAGTTCTTCGATGCCGGCGTCGGCGAGGTCCCACGTGAACTCCGGCAGGGTGATCCCGGCGGCGGCCTCCTCCGGGATCTCGAGGTTCGTCGCGATCGCGGCCCGCACGGCCTCTTCGTTGCCGGCAGCCCATTCGAGCGCCTCGGCCATCGCCTCGGAGTACGCCGCGACCAGGTCAGGATCCTCGTCGAGGAGCGCCTGCGTCGTGATGCTCGTGAGCACCGTCAGCCCGGGAATGGTGGCCTGGTACGGCGAGACGACCTCGACGCCACCGGCGCCGACGATCATGCCGCGGAACGGGTCGGGCGCCCACGCGGCGTCCATCGTGCCGGCTTCGAGCTGAGCGGGCACGTCGGGGAACGCCACCTCGACGAACTCGATCGTCGACGGGTCGCCGCCGTCGTCCTGCACGGCCTTGCGGATGGTGAGGTCGCCCGCGGCGCCGAGCGTGTTGACCGACACCTTCTTGCCGGCGAGGTCGGCCGGGCGCGTGATGCCCGAGTCGCCCAGAGCCACGACAGCGTTGACGTCGGTACCCTCGGCGAGGCTGTTGGCGTAGTTGCCGACGATGACGACGCCGAGATCCTGCAGGTCGGCGCGGATCGGCCCGAAGGGCTGGCCGATGGCGAACTGGATGTCGCCGCTGATGAGCGCAGGGATGGCGTTCGCGCCGCCCTGTGCTGGCACGACCTCGATCTCGAGTCCGTGCTCCTCGAAGATCCCCTCCTCCATGGCGGCCCACAGGGCCCCCGTCTCGGCGATGGGAAGCGCGGCGACGCGGACCTTGGTCAGCTCGCCGGTGTCGTTGCCCGGCTCAGCGGTGGACGTGTTGGTCGGTGCACCGGAATCGGTGCAGCCGCTCAGGGCGAGTGCGGCGGCTGCGACGACGCCGATGACGGCAAGACTCTTCTTCATTGACGGGCCTCTCGGGGACGGTGCTCGGGTTCACCGGCCGCCGGGTGCTCTCGACGTATGTCGGGTCCTCACCGCGGCGTGCCGGACTGAAGTCATCGTGCGCCCACACCTTCACGATTGTCAAGTGTTTCGTGACGCCCGTCATGAAATCGTTGAATATCGGATGCGTGTGCCCCGGGTCGCATCTCGGTCACCGCTACGGTGGCTCCGTGCTCCCGTTCCGCATCGAGGTCCCCCAGCCGGCCATCGACGACCTCCGCGCGCGGCTGTCGAGCACCCGCTGGCCGGACGACGTCACCGGCGCAGCACCGGACTGGTCCTGGGGCACGCCGCCGGGCGTGCTCCGCGAGGTCGCGGCCTACTGGCGGGACGAGTACGACTGGACTACAGCGCAGGCACGGTGGAACGGGTTCGCTCAGTACCTCGTCCCGACGGACGGAGGGAACATCCACGTGGTGCGCGCGGGCACGCCGGGGCGGACCCCTCTCATGCTCGTCCACGGGTGGCCGGACGGATTCCCCAGGTTCGAGAAGGCCATCCCGCTGCTGGCCGACCGTTTCGATCTCGTGATCCCCTCGATCCCGGGCTTCGGGTTCTCCGACCGTCCACGCCACCCTGGCGCCGGCCCGAGCCGGATCGCCGATCGATTCGCCGCGGTCATGTCCGCGCTGGGCATCGACCAGTTCGCCGTGCACGGCGCCGACCTGGGCAGCACCGTCGCGGAAGCGCTCGCCGCGAGGCACCCGGATCGGGTCACGGCTCTGCACCTCGGCGACGTACCCGCCTGGCATCGCTACACCGTCGACCCGGCGACCGCCTCCCGAGCCGAACGCGCCTTTCTGGACGGCATGGCATCCTGGTTCGCCGACGAGGGTGCCTACGCGGCGCTGCAGCGCACCAAGCCGCAGACCCTGGCCTTCGCGCTCAACGACTCTCCGGTCGGCCTGGCCTCGTGGATCGTCGAGAAGCTGCGCGCGTGGAGCGACTGCTCCGGCGACGTCTTCAGCAGATTCAGCCCTGGCGAGATCGCGGACTGGGTCTCGCTCTATTGGTTCACCCAGACGGCCGGGTCGGCGGCGCGCCACTACCGGGAGGGCGCGCTCGAGCGCAGGGATGACGGGCGCCGTCCGTCGGCACCGACCGGACTCACCCTCTTCGGTCACGACATCGCCTGTCCCCCGCGCGTGTACGCGGAGCGGTTCTTCGACGTCCGGCATTTCACCGTCGTCGCCCAGGGTGGCCACTTCGGCCCGTGGGAGGAACCGGAACTGTGGGCCGCGGACCTGACGGCCTTCCTCGACTCCGCCCTCTGAGCGGCACGCGCCTCGCTACGGCCGGCCGAGCACCGAGGGCGCGCTCAGTGCATCGCGTGCTCGGCCATGAGCGGCGACGGGTCGCCGGCGATCTTCGCGTCGATCACGAGTGGGCGGTCGCGCGGCCCGTCGAGCCAGTCCTGCACCGCGCCGAGGTCGCCGAGGGTGCGCACGGTCACGCCGTCGCATCCGAACCCGCGCGCGACCGCCGCGATGTCGGTCTCGGGGAATCGCACGATGCCGTGCTTCTCGGGCTGATCCGCGAAGAGGTGCACCTCGGCGCCGTATGCGTCGTCGTTGTAGACGATGACGACCATGCCCAGCCCGGCACGCACGGCGGTGTCGAGCTCGACCGCTCCCATCAGGAACGACCCGTCTCCGGTACCCACGACCGCCACGCGATCGGGGCGCGCGATGCCCGCCCCGATGCCGTTGGCGAGCCCCAGTCCGATCGACTGGAACGACAGCGGCATGACGAATCCCCGCTCATCCGGCACGCGCAGGAACGCGCCGGGGTACAGATTCACATTCCCGCCGTCGGGCACGACGACGCGCTCCATCGGCAGCATGGCGTCCAGGGCGGCGCTCAGCGCGGCGGGTCCGATCCGATCCGCGTGCTTCTGCTCTTCGGGAAGGTCCTGTACCCAGTACCGGCCGCGTTGCAGCCGCTCCGCCGTCTGCGGCGTGCGGTAGCCCGCGCGCGCGGGTCCGCGGGCCGTGAGGAGTTCCGTGACGGCAGCGGCCACCGCGGCGGTGTCGCCCATGACGCCGAACGTCACGTCGCGGTGCTTGCCGAACGCCCCTGGTCGGTCGTCGACCTGCACCAGCGTGGGCTGAACGGTCAGCGTGCCGCGGTGCGCGGTCCACTGGTTGAGCGCGACGCCGAAGGCCACGAGCACATCGGCCTCACGGATCAACTCCCTCGCCACCGGACTCGCGAAGCCGCCCATGACGTCCAGACCCCACTCCTCGTGGGCGAAGAGACCTCGCGCCGCCGCCGACGGTGCGAGGATCGCGCCCGTCTGAGCCGCGAGAGCGCTCAGTTCCGCCGCGGCGTGACGGGCGCCTCGTCCGCCGAGGATCACCGGGCGCTCGGCGTGGGCGAGCACCTCCACCAGCTCGGAGAGTCCTGCCGTGGATGCGCCGGCCGGAATCACTCGCGGCGGCGCGGCGATCTCCGGGATGTCGGGGCACGACTCTGCCTGCAGATCGACCGGCAGCGAGAGTACGACGGCAGCGCGGTGGCGCACCGCGTAGTCGTAGGCCGCGACCGCGTCGGTGACGGCGGTCTTCGCCGAATGGATGCGTCGAGGCACTGCCCCCACGGATGCGACCAGGGCGTCCTGGTCGATCGCGAAGTTGCCGATCGTGTCGCCCACCGCGGCGTCGCCGGAGATGACCAGGATCGGCGTGTTCGACTTGGCTGCCTCGCCGATCCCCGTCATCGCGTTGGTGAGACCGCAGCCCTGGTGGACGCTCACCGCGGCGACTCGATCGGTCAGGCGGGTGTAGGCATCCGCCATGCAGGCCGCACCCATCTCGTGCCGTGCCGCGGTGAAGGGAACACCCGCCGCGACGAGACCGTGCGTGACCATGAAGTTCCCGCTGCCCACGACGCCGAAGACGTGCGCGACGCCACGCTCGGCGAGGACTCTGCCGACCGCCTCGCCGACTGTGAGTGTGTCCGTCATCCTTCTGCTCCTCCTCGAAGTGGGCTGGTCTTGGGCGACGACGCCTTCACGTCGCGGCCTGCGTGTTCCCGGTGCGCATCAATTCGCTGGAGCGACGGATGCGGCGATAGACGTCGCCGCGGACGCGGGCGAACTCGCTGAGTTCCTTGGTCTCGATCTGGTCGCGCGGCGACGGAAGGTCCACCGCGAGGTCCGCTTCGATGAAGGTCGGCCTCGGGCCCATCACCAGGACCCGGTCCGCGAGATAGACGCTCTCGTCGATGTCGTGCGTCACGAAGACGATCGTGATCCTGAAGGCGTTGCGCACCTGCAGCACGAGGTCCTCCAGGTCGGCGCGGGTCTGGGCGTCCAGCGCGCCGAACGGCTCGTCCATGAGCAGGATCTGCGGCTGGTACGCCAGCCCCCGGGCGATCGCCACACGCTGCTGCATCCCGCCGGAGAGCTGCCAGGGGTAGCGGTCCTCGAAGCCCGCGAGCCCGACCGACTCCACCGCCGTCGTGACGCGATCGCGGCGGGCGGCACGATCGCGCACCTTGCGCGTGAGCGGGAACTCGACGTTCTGCCCGACGGTCATCCAGGGGTAGAGCGAGTTGACGTAGTCCTGGAAGACGAGCGCGACCGCTTCCGGGGGCCGGACGACCTCCTGCCCATCGACGGTGATGCTGCCGCTGCTGGGCTCGAGGAGGCCCGCCATCAGCTTCAGCACGGTCGTCTTGCCGCAGCCTGACGGACCGACGATCGTGACCACCTCGTTCTCACCGACGGTGAAGGTCAGGTCCTTCACCGCGAGTGTTCCCGTTGCGGCATCCCCGTAGCGTTTGGAGACGTTCTTCAGAGCAAGCACAGTTGTTCCTCCTTGGGTCAACGGGCCTCGGCACGCGAGCCGCGGTGCCACGCGAGCACGCCGCGTTCGATGAGGGTGAAGAGCAGGTTGAGCGTGTAGCCGAGGATGCCGAGCAGGATGATGCCCGACCACATGTCCGGGATCGCGAAGGTCCGCTGCGACTGGACGATGAAGAACCCGACCCCGTTGGTCGCCCCCACCATCTCGCTGATGACCATGATGATGAGGGCCAGCGGCAGCGCCGCCCGCATGCCGGCGAAGATCTGCGGGCCGGCGGCGCGCAGGTCGATGCGCCACAGCGTGTCCCAGCGGCCGATCCGATAGCTGGCACCGGTCTCGCGCAGCGTGGCGTCCACGCCGGTGATCCCGTCCACGGTGTTCAGCAGGATCGGCCAGACGCACACGAGTGCGATCAGGATGATCTTCGCCTCGTCACCGGTGCCGAAGGCGATCAGCGTGAACGGCAGGAGGGCGGGCGGCGGGATCGCGCGCAGGAACTCGATCACCGGGGTCGCCTGGCGCCGGATCGCCGGCACCTTGCCGATCAGGATGCCGACGCCCACGCCGAGCACGACTGCCATGAGGTATCCCGTGAACAGCCGGAAGAGGCTCGGCAGGAGTTCGCTGGGCACGAGCGTGAAGAGCCAGTTGTCGATGAAGGCGCCGACGACGTCCTGCAGCGGCGGCAGGAAGAAGTTCGACTGCGCGTTGGTGAACCACAGGACGAGGAGCACCACGACGATGGGCGTGAGCACCTCGGCCGCGATGTAGACGCCGTTCTTGAGCCTCATCGTCGCGTGCTCCGCTGTGAGACGTGCCAGTGCAGCACCTTCCGCTCGAGGGCGGCGAACACCAGATTGAGCACCACACCGAGCACGCCGCCCACGATCACGTAGGCGTACATCAGCGGGACGTCCCCACCCTCGCGTGCGCGGTTGATCTCGAGCCCGATGCCGGGTGCGCCCATGATGATCTCGCCGGTGACGGTGAGGATGAGTGCGACCGACGACGCGATTCGCAGGCCGGTCGCCAGGTACGGGGTGGCGGCGGGGATCACGACGCGGAAGAACGAGCGCACGCGACCGATCTGGAAGGATCGCGCTGTCGCGAGCTGGATCGGGTTGATCGCCCGGACCCCGTAGATCACCTGGATGAGGAGCGGCCACGTCGCCGCGAATGCCGCGAGGAAGACCTTCCCGTCCATCGAGCCGGGCCGGAAGAGCAGGAAGACCAGCGGAATCAGCGCGACGGAGGGCACCGGACGCAGGAACTCGACGATCGGCCGGGTCGCACGGTGGGCGAGCTCGCTCGTGCCGAGCAGCACACCCAGCGGGACCGCCACCAGGGTGGCGATCGTGAGCGAGAGGAACCAGCCGATCACGGTCATGGCGGTGGCCTGCCAGAACACCGGCTCGCCCATCGCTTCGAAGAGGCGGAGCAGGACGACGCTCGGCGGCGGCAGGTACCGGGACGGCAGCACATCGAGCCGCGCCAGCACCTCGACCGTCAGGACGATCACGAGGGCGCCACCGAGCGACGAGATCCCGCGCCATGCCCGGCCGACGGGGCCTGCCTCCGTGGGCCCGGGCAGTGGGCGCACGTCGTCCTTCGCCCGCGGCTGCGGTGGGGACACAGTCACGACGGTGGCTCAGTCGCGAGTCAGCTCGTCGAGGTTCGGAGCTTCGTCGATGACTCCGAAGTCGACGAGCAGCTGGCTGAGGTTCTCCAGCTGCGGCCGGTCGAGCTCCGATCGGAAGATGGGAAGGCGGATCTCGCCGGCCAGTTCAGGAGTCAGCGCGGTGTACGTCGGCAGGATCTCACGCACGGCATCCGGATTCTCCGTGGCGTAGTCGATCGACGCGGCGATCGCCCGCGCGAATCGATCGACGACATCAGGAGACGACTCGACCAGGTCGCGCGTGGTCGCCCACACGCCGTTCGGGAAGTTCTCCCCCAGGTTGTACGACGGGGTGTCGACGATGCGGCCCCCGTCCGCGAGCGTCTGCGTGATGAACGGCTCGCTGGCGAATGCAGCGTCGACCGTCCCGTTCGCGACCGCGGCGGGGACCTCTGAGAAGGGGACCTCGACGAACTGGACCGTCGAATCGTCGACATCCTGCTGCTGCAGGGACGCGCGGATCGTCGCCTCGGCGACGCCCTTGAGGGCGTTCACCCCGATCGTGGCACCCTCGAGATCCTCGACGGACTGCACGTCGGAGTCGGCGCCCGCCACGACCGTCTGCCACTCCTCCTCGACGGTGGCGCCGCCGACGTCGTTGGCCGAGATCATCACGAGCGGCAGTCCGTTGGCCGCAGCGGTGAAGAGCGGCACGTAGCCGACGGCGACGAAGTCGAACGAACCCGCCTGAAGGCCGGCGACCATCTCGGCGCCGCCGCCGACCGTGGTCATGTTGAGCTCGAGCCCTTCGTCTGCGAAGAAGCCCTCCTGCACGCCGAGGTGCACGGCGGCCATGTTCGAGGTCGGGAGTACCGCGACTTCGACGACCTCGGTCTCACCCCCGGCGCCGGCCTCGGCGGCTTCCGACGGTGCGGTCCCGGCATCCGACGAACAGCCGACCAGCAGCCCGACCGCCGCGGCTCCCACCAGCGCAGGGCCTGCGAGCCGCCGGGTCCACATCTCACGCGTCTTCATCGGTCGAGCCTCCTTGATCGACGCCGGTGGCCTCGTCGCCGACCGGCTTCGTGCCATTCTTGCGAGGTTGAGATGAACCTGCGCTTACCATTCGTCACAGTTACAATCAGTGACACTTATAGTGCCTACTGGTCAGACCGAACGGTGTCCTCCCCATGGACCTCAACCTGCTGAGAGTCTTCGTCGCCGTCTACGAGACGGGGACCGCGACCGCAGCGGCGCAGCGGCTGTTCGTCACGCAGTCGGCGGTGAGTCAATCGCTGGCGCGGATGCGGCGCGAGCTCGGCGACCCGCTGTTCCGCCGCGAAGGCCGCGTGCTGCGCGCCACCCCGGCCGCTCAGAGCCTCTATCCGGAGCTCCACGCTGCGCTCGCCCGTATCGAGACGGCGATCGCCGGAGTCACGGAGTTCGACCCCGGTACGTCGACGCATCGGTTCCGGCTCGCCCTCTCCGAGCTGGGCGAGGTCGGCTTCCTGCCCGCGATCCTCGACGCGCTCGCCCGCACCGGCCCGGGCATCACGCTCGAAGTGGTGCCGCTGGACGTGCGGGCGCTGCCGGAATGGCTCTCTCGCGGCAAGGTGGATCTCGCGATCGCCTCGACGCCCCCGCCGGGCGAGTTCGTGGGCGAGCTCCTCAAATCCGAGCGCTATGTGCTGCTCATGTCGGACTCGCATCCGCTCGCCCGCCACACACGCGTCCCGCGCGCGGCGTTCCTGAATGCGCAGCATCTCGCGACGTCGGGCGACTCCGCCGCGCCGGGCATCAGCACCGCGCTCGACCGCGTCGGGCTGCGGTACTCCCCGAGCCTCGTGGTCGGCCACTTCTCGACCATCCCGGGCCTGCTGCACGCCGGACCCTGGGTCGCAGTCGTCCCGTCGAGCCTCGCCGAGAACTGGGTGCAGACGTGGCCTCTCGCCGCGCGCCGGCTCCCCGTCGAGCTGGAGCCGATCGAGGTGCGTCTCTACGCGCGGGCGACCAGTCACGAGAGCCCGGCGCTGAGCTGGTTCCAGCGGACGGTCGTCGCGGCCGTGAAGTCGGCGCCGCGCCAGTTCTGGTCCCCGCCGGCCGCGAGCGCGCCCTGATTCCAGGCCCGCTCAGGCGGCGCCGCTGCGCGCCAGACGCTGCGCGCGACGACCCGCGGTGCTCTCGGCCCAGCCGCGCCTGATCACGCGGACCGCGTCGGACGCGAGAGCCACACCGTCGTCGAACGGATCCCGCCAGATGGCGAGCATGTCGGCCGCAGGCTCGCCCACGAGCCCGCGGGAGAATGCTTCGACCCCCCAGCGCCCCGTGTAGCCGTCGTCGATCGCGGTCTGCACCACGGCCGGGATATCCACCGCACCCGAGCCGAGGTATCCGCGGCCCGATTGGCCGAGTTCGAGGTATCCGAGCTTGGGCAGAGCGGCGCGGATCGCCGCCGACATGTCGGCCTCCTCGACGGCCATGTGGAAGGTGTCCAGGTGGATGCGCAGATCATCCGAGCCGCTCAGAGCCACGAAGTCCAGTGCCTGCGCCGCCGTGTTGAGAGCGGACGTCTCGTATCGGTTGAGCACCTCGAAGGTCATCGTGATGCCTCGCGCGGCGGCCTCGTCGGCGACCAGGCCGACCTCGCGCGCGGCGCGCTCCACTGCGGCGAAGGGGGTCGGCCCACCCGGTGGGCCGAACAGCCCGTACGGCACCCCGTTGAGCTGGTCGGCGCCGATCGCCGCGGCGAACTCCACCGCGGCGCGCAGAGCGTCCGCTCCCGCCCGGCGCTCCGCGGAGTCCTCTGACGAGACGTCCGCGCCGGGCTGCTGACCGGTCATCGCGATGGGGACGATGTCCGCCTCGTCGAAGACGCGCCTCAGGCCGGCGGCATCCGTCTCCTGCGGATTCATGGGCGGCAGCACAGCGCGCCGATAGCCGGCCCCACGCAGCTCGTGCAGAAGCGGCGCGAGGGCGACGGGTGACGCGTCGGCCAGGGCGATGCTGACGTGGAACGCCACGTCGAGGTCCAGGTCGAGATCGAGGTTCACGCGCTCATCCGCCGCCATCAGAAGACCGGGAGATCCAGGCGCTGCTTGAACACCGAATACCCGTCGTCGACACTCACGACCGTGCCGTTGATCGCGTTCGCCTCATCGGAGGCGAGGAACGCGACGACGTCCGCGATCTCTTCGGGCCTCGTGAGCTTGTTGCGCAGCTGCTCGGCCGCGAAGGTGGCCTTCAGCTCCTCGCTGAACTGGTTGATGATCGGCGTACCGACTCTTCCCGGCGTGATCGCGACGGCGCGCACGCCGTACTCGGCAAGCTCGTACGCCGCCGATCGGGTGAAGGAGATCACCGCGGCCTTGGCCGCGCTGTACGTGAACGACAACTCCGCGGCTTGCTCGCCGTAGATCGAAGACGTGCTGATGATGACGCCGCCGGTTCCCTGCTGCTTGAACTGCCGGCCGGCCGCGAGGATGCCGTAGTACACCCCGTCCTGATCGACGCGGATGATCGGCTCGTAGTCCACCGCGGGGTCGTGCTCGAGCAGCGGCCTGCCCCCCGCGATGCCGGCGTTGTTGAAGATCACGTCGAGCGAGCCGAACACCTCGACGGCGCGCGCGACGGCCGCTTCGACCTCCGGGTACTCCGAGACGTTCACCCCCACCGCGGCGACGGAGCCCTCGTGCCCCTCGCCGGCGATCTCGGCCGCCGCCGCCTCGGCCTGCTCGAGGTTGATGTCGGCGATCATCACCTTCGCGCCTTCGCTGACGAATTTGCGTACCGTTGCGAGCCCGATTCCGCTCGCGCCGCCGGTGATGAGCGCGACTTTCCCTTGCAGACGCATGGTGTTCCTCCTTGTAGTGGGTGAGTGTCTGGTGCTGGTCGGGACGGCCTTCGTGGGAGCACCTCTCCCACGAAGGCCGTCTCGCGGATCAGCCCAACTTGTCGGACGGCGTGATCTCGGCGGCGTTGTCTTTCGTGACGAGTGTCGCGTCGACGGCGACGAAGTTCTCGTCCGGCAGCGTCCCGTCCGCCTCGTACGCCTGCACCAGCTCCACGAGCTGGTCGAGGATGCTCGGCCACGGCTGCTCGATCGTGGCGAGCATGTTGCCGTCGGCCTCGATCGCGGCGATCGACTCGCTCAACGCGTCGACGCCCGTCACCTTCGCGGACGACCCCCCTTCGGCGAGGCCCTGCGCGGCGCCGAGCGCGGCGTCGTCCCACCCGGCCCACACGGCGTCGAGACCATCGGGGTTGGCTGACAGATAGTCCGACACGAAGTTCAGCGCCTCGGTGCGACCCGTCGCCGGGCTCGTGACCTGCTGCGGTTCACCGCCCACGACCGTGGCGCCCGCCTCTTCGAGAGCCTCGACGGCCAGCCCTGCCCGCATCCGGATGCCGGCGTGCGGGTCGTGGCCGATGACCATGACCGTCTTGCCGTCCAGCCCGCCCACCGACTCGTCGAGCGCCTCGACCGTCTGGTCGACGATCTGCTGCTGGTCGGTCGTGATGTTGACGGCGAACGCGTCGCTCGGCTCCGTGCCGGCATCGATCGAGAAGATCGGGATGCCGGCATCCTGAGCGGCCGTGACGATCGAGCCGATCGAAGACACGTCTGTGTATCCGTCGAGGATGACGTCCGCGCCCTGGCCGATCGCGCTCTCGACCGCGGGGTTCATCTTCTGGAAGTCGAAGTCACCCTGGATCATCGTCAGATCCCAGCCGAGTTCGTCGGCCTTCTCCTGTACCGCCTTGACCCACCAGGCACCGACCGGCGTCTGGTTGCCAGAGGTGAAGGCGATGACCTTGAGTGCTTCGTCGCCGTCGCCGGTCCCTCCGACCGAGTCCCCGCCCGAGCATCCGGTCAGGGCGATTGCCGCCGCCGCGGCGAGGGCCGCCGCAACCTTGAATCTGGTACGCACGTGACTACTCCTTTGTGTCGTTTGTGTGATCGCGGTACTGGGTGTGTGCGACCGTACGGATGCCTCTCCGCATGGTCGGCGTGGGAGGGATCCGCTATCTCTCCCGCGTCTTGAGGGACGACAGCGTGACGGCGGCGATGATGATGAGACCGGTCACCACCTGCTGCACGTAGGCGTTGACGCCGAGGATGTTCAGCCCGTTGCTCATGACGCCGATGATCGCGACGCCGATCATCGTTCCGCCGAGGTTGGCCGCTCCGGATCGGATGACGGTCATGCCGAGGAAGACGGCGGCGACCGAGAACATCATGTTGTCGCCGCCCTGCTCGGCGCTGGCGCTGCCGAGTCGCGCTGCGAGCAGGATGCCGCCGATCGCCGACACGAAGCCGGCGAGCGTGAACGCCAGCAACCTCGCGAAGCGCACGTTCACGCCCGACAGCCGAGCGACCTCGACGTTCCCGCCGATCGCGTGCCAGCGACGACCGACCGTGGTGAAGCGCAGCATGGCCCAGATGACGAGCGAGATGGCGATCGCGAAGTACACCGGCATCGGGATGGTCAGCAGGCGCCCCTGTCCGAGCTGCGTGAACTCGGGCGGCATCCCGAACAGCGTCGTGCCCGCCGTCACCAGGTACGCCAACCCGATCACCGAGGTCATCGTGGCGAGCGTCGCGACGAATGCCGACAGGTTGAGGTATGCGATCAGAACGCCGTTCACCAGTCCCACGGCGAGCCCCACGGCCAGACCGGCGAGGATCGCGACGCCCACGGAGTGCTCGTCGAGCATGAGCGCGGCCGCGACCGATCCGGCGAGGCTCGATGTCGCCCCGACCGAGAGGTCGAAATCGCCCACGACCATGACGATGGTCTGCGCCCCGGCGATGATCGCGAGGATCGAGACCTGGTACAGGATGTTCCGCACATTCACGAACGACAGGAACGAATCCGGCCGCATCAGGAAGAAGAACAGCACGAGCAGGATGAGTGCGACGACGGTGCCGCCGCTGAGCAGCACCCGCCCGGCGGTTCTCGACGACTGCTGGACGACGACCGCAGCGGTCCTCGTCGATTCCTTCTCAACGGTCATGTCACTCTGCCTGCTCATGTTCGTGGGACCTTCCATACGCGTAAGAGAGGAGGAGCTCTTCGTCGGCGCCGTCAGCCGGCACCTCGCCGGCGATCGAGCCCTCGTGCATGATGAGGATCCGATCGCTCATGCCGATGAGCTCCGGCAGCTCCGAACTGACGGCGATCACGGCGGTGCCGCTGTCGGCGAGCTCACGGATCAGGCGGTAGATCTCCGCCTTGGTCCCGACGTCGATGCCGCGTGTCGGCTCGTCCATCAGCAGGACCTTCGGCCGTCGCGCGAGCATCTTCGCCAGGACCACCTTCTGCTGATTGCCGCCCGACAGCTCCCCCACCGGCTGCCTCGCACTGCGGGCCTTGATCTGCAGATCGGTCATGCCGCGCTTCGCGATCTCAGCGATCCGGCTGCCCGAGACCCAGCCCGCACGGCTGATCGTGGCGATGTTGGCGAGGGCGACATTGTCCTGGATCGAGGCCCCGAGCATCACGCCCTGGCTGCGACGCTCTTCGGGCACGAGCGCGACGCCGGCATCGAGCACTCGCCCGACCGGCGAGCGCCGACGCAGCGGCGCACCGTCGATAGTCACGGTGCCCGAGCGGTAGTGCTGTGCTCCGGCGAGCAGGCGCAGCAGCTCGCTGCGACCGGAGCCCGCGAGTCCGCCGATGCCCAGCACCTCGCCCGCGTGCGCGGTGAACGAGACGTCTTTGACGCGGCGGCCTTCGAGGTGCTCGGCGGTCAGCACGACGTCGGTGGTCGCCGTGCCCCGCTCGGGGTAGAGCGATCCGGCCGACCTGCCGACCATCGTCGAGATGACCTCGTCGATCGTCGTGTCGGCGACATCCTTCGTCACGATCGTCTCGCCGTTGCGCATGATCGTGAGCCGGTCGCACAGCTCGAAGACCTCCTCGAGGCGATGCGACACGTAGACGATCGCAACTCCCTCGTTCCGCAGCGAGCGCAGGACGGCGAACACTTCGCGGATCTCGGTGTCGGTGAGCGATGCGGTCGGCTCGTCGAGGATGAGCACGCGGGCATCTGTCGCCAGCGCACGCGCCACGGCGACCATCGTCTGCTGTACGGGCGACAGGTCGCCGGCGAGCTTGCGCAGCGAGATCCGCTGGTTGAGCCGTTCGAGCTGCTCCTTGGCGCGACGGCGAAGCGCGCGGCCGTCCACGATCCCCGCGCGCCCCGGAAGCTGCTCGCCGAGCAGCACGTTCTCGGCGACCGAGATCGTCGGGACGATCGAGAGCTCCTGGTACAGCGCCACGATGCCGGCGTGGTGCGCCGCCCGCACGTTGGCGAAGCCGACGGCGTGGCCCTCACGGCGGATCTCGCCCGAGTCCGGCGCGTACAGGCCGGTGACGATCTTGATGAGCGTCGATTTGCCGGCACCGTTCTCGCCGAGGAGTGCGTGGATCTCGCCCGGGGCGACCGCGAGCCGCACGCCCTTGAGCGCGTGGACGCCGTCGAAGCTCTTGACGATGTCGACCGCCTCGAGGGCCGGCGCCGTGGTGGAGACGGATGCCGCCACCTCCGGGCGCCCTTCGGCGAGCGTCATGACGCCACCCCTTCGTCCACGCTGTCGTTGCACCGGATGAGGACCTTCGGATGCCGGCCGCTCACGTGCGCGTCGAAGGCAGCGGCCGCGTCTTCCAGGTCGAAAACGGCAGCGGTCAGCTCGGCCAGCTCGAGGCGCGGCAGGATCTGCAGCGCGCGGGGGAAGGCGTACGGCGACACGAAGACGCCGGTGAGCGTGAGCTCCTTGAGGTACAGGTAGTCCGAGAGGTTCAGCGGCAGTTCGAAACGCTCCGGGTACATGGCTCCGTAGACGACGGTCGCTCCCTTGGCAGCGATGTCGAGCAGGCCGGAGACCGCACGCGTGGAGCCCGACGCGTCGATCACGACGTCGTAGCCACCACCCTCGGTGATCTCGGCGGCCCGGGCGCGCTGGTCTTCCGCGACCGGGTCGATGACGTGCTCGGCACCGTGGCGCGCGGCCATCTCGCGACGGGCCTCGATCGGCTCGATCATCGTGAGCGATGTCGCTCCGTGCATCCGCATCACCTGCAGCGCGAGCTGGCCGATGGGTCCGCCGCCGCAGATGGCGACCCGGTCGCCCACGCGCACGTTCGTCTTGTCGGCGATGCGCACCGCCACAGAGGTCGGCTCGAGCAGGCAGCCGTGCGGCAGCGATACGCCGTCGGGCAGCCGGTAGACCTGCGACTCGTGCCACGTGACCGTCTCGGCCATGCCGGGTCGGTTGTACTCCTGGATGTTCTCGCAGAACTGCTGCTTGCCCGCCTGGCACGGGCGGCACGTGCCGCAGAAGCGGAGGAAGTTGCCTGCGACCCGGTCCCCGACCTTCAGCCCGTTGCGGGTCGCGCGCTCTCCGAGCGCCTCGATGATCCCCGACAGCTCGTGGCCGAGTCCGATGGGCACCTCGGTGCCGAAGAATCCCTCGGCCAGATGCGGGTCCGAGCCGCAGATCGCGGAGTACGCGACCCGGATGCGGACGTCCTCGGGGCCGAGCGGCTGCTCGGGGAAGTCCACGACCCCGATCCGGCCGCGCGTAGTCTCGTCCGGATCGCGCAGGCTGCCGATCCTGGTGACGGCGACGGTTCTCATCGTTCCTCCTGACCGTGGCCGCGGCTCACGCCGTGGCGGCGATCGCGCGACGAGCCGCCGCGATCGTCGCTTCGAGTCCGTAGCCGTGCTTGTCTCGCAGCTGCTCGTCCTCGCCGAAGCCGGCGTAGACCTGCGGGATGCCGAGCCGTTCGAAGGCCTTGAGGCGGATGCCGCGGTCGGCGACGACGTCCGCGATACGCGTCGCCAGGCCGCCGTAGGCGAGGTGGTCCTCGAGCACCACGAACCGGCCGTCGGTCTCTTCGGCGCAGCGGACGATGAGGTCCTCGTCGATCGGCTTGAGGGTGAACATGTCGACGACCCGCACCGCCCGCCCGTCTTCAGCGAGGGCGTCGGCCGCGTCCAGCGCCTGGGCGACCGTCGTGCCATGCGTGAAGATGGTCACGTCCTCACCGGGGCGCGCGACGATGCCCTTGCCGATGCGCACATCGTGCTCACCGGGCTCATAGAGCACCTTGTCCTTCTTACCCACGGCCAGGCGGATGTAGATCGGCCCCGGCATGGTCATCGACTGCCGGATGATCTCGCCCACCATCAGCGGGTCGCCGATCGACGTCACCGTCATGTTGGTGAGCGCGCACATGAGGGCGAGGTCCTCGACCGCGTAGTGGGTCGATCCGCCGTTGCCGACGAGTCCGCCGTGGGTGCCGATGATCTTGACCGGCAGGTTCGGGTAGCAGACGTCGGTGCGCACCTGCTCGAGCGCCCGCATGCTCAGGAACGGCAGCATCCCCGACACCACCGGGATGTTCCCGTCGTAGGCGAGCCCCGCGGCGATGCCGACGCACACCTGTTCGGCGAGGCCGACATCCAGGAAGCGATCGGGAAACCGGTCGCGGAACTCGACGAGCGTCGCACCGATGTCGGGCGTGAGCACCCATAGGTTCTCGTGCTCCTCGCCGAGCTCGGCGAGCGTCGTGCCGATGACGGATCGGGCCGAGAGCATCTCTCCGAACGTGAATGTGACGGGCATCAGACGGTCTCCTTCTGACGGGATGCCTCGAGCGCCGCCATCGCGCGCTCGAGGTCTGCGGCACCCAGCGAACCGGCATGCCACGCGAGGTTGTGCTCCATGAAGTCGACGCCCTTGCCCTTGACGGTGTCGCAGATGACGACGGTGGGACGGTCGCTGTCGGTGTCGGGGAGGGCATCGATCGCTGCGACGAGCTGCGACATGTCGTGGCCGTCGATCTCGACGACGTTCCAGCCGAATGCTCGCCACTTGTCGGGGTAGGGCTCGAAGACGACCCGCTCCTCGGCGAAGCTCGTCATCAGCTGCCGATTGCGGTCGATGAAGGCGACGAGGTTGCCGAGTCGGTTGCTGCGGGCGGCCATCGCCGCCTCCCAGACCGAGCCTTCCCCGGTCTCACCGTCGCCGAGCAGGCACACGACGCGGTGGTCGTCGCCGCGGTGGCGAGCGCTCAGCGCCATGCCGACCGCGAGGGGCAGCCCGTGGCCCAGCGAGCCGGTCGAGCACTCGACGCCGGGCAGCTGCACCTTGCACGGGTGCATGCCGTAGGCGCTGTCGAGCTGGCCGTATGTCTCGACGATCCCTTCGTAGGAGAAGAACCCGCGGATGGCCATCGCGATGTACATGCACACCGCGGCGTGCCCTTTGCTGAGGACGAATCGATCGCGCTCAGGATTGGCGATGTCGTCGGGGTCCACGCGCAGTCCGTAGCCGAACAGCGCCGTGAAGATGTCGGCTGCCGACAGGTCGCCGCCGATGTGGACCGCTCCCTCGTAAGTGCCGCACAGCTGCAGGAGCTTCGCGCGCAACTCGAACGCGAGTTCCTCCAGCTCCTCGACGCTGTGCCGCTCGCCGGTGTGCAGGGTCTGCGTACTCACCGCATGCCTCCTCATTGAATGACACGGATGCCTCATCCGACGCTTCCGCGCGTCGGATTCGACCAGTTCCCCTCCGCCGGAGCGGAAGGCTGCGAGTGAACGTAGCACGGTCTGCTTTACATGTAAACAGGAATGGACGTAAACTTGTTGACAAGTGATGCGCACGGGTTGCGCGCACGGACTCGGCTCACAGAGAGGTGCAGAACGATGTCGAACATCGCGACAGAAGTGCGAACGGGCTTGTTCATCGGCGGGGAGGAGCGGTTCACGACGGGCGTGCTTCGCGTCGCCGATCCGGGCAAGAAGGGTGTGATCGTCGGAGAGGCCGCCGCCGCGTCGGCGGAGGACGTCGCCGATGCGGTCGCCGCAGCCAAGGCGGCCTATCCGGCCTGGTCGGCGCTCGCACCACAACAGCGCGCAGCGCAGATGGCCCAGGCCATCGCCGAGATCGCCGCCGACCGGGACGAGGACGCCGCGATCCTCTCGCGGGAGAACGGCAAGGTGCGCATGGAGGCGTGGGTCGACGCTCTCGTCTTCGAACTGCGCTGGAACCTCGCCCTGATGCTCGCCGACGAGGTCGACGACTCCAAGACCCTGCCGGTGGTGCCGGGCGCGATCCCGGTGTCGACCGAGGTCTCGTACCAATCCCTCGGGGTCGTCACGATCATCGTGCCGTTCAACTGGCCGATCGCGATCCTGGCGGCGTCCCTCCCCCACGCCCTTCTGGCGGGCAACACCGTCATCGTCAAGGCCCCGCCCTCGGCACCGCTCGCCACCGCCCGACTCACCCAGCGAGTGGCCGAGAAGCTTCCTGCGGGCGTGCTGAACGTCATCACCGGTGAAGATCAGCACATGGCCGGCCTCATCCAGAACCCCGATGTGGCCAAGGTGTGCTTCACCGGGTCGGTGAACGGCGGCAAGCGGATGATGGAGATGGCGTCGAAGACGCTCACCCGCGTGACTCTCGAGCTCGGAGGCAACGACGCCGCGGTCCTCCTCGAGGACGCGATCCTCGACGACGCTCACCTGGACCGGCTGTTCGCCGCCGTCTACGACACGACCGGTCAGATCTGCATGAACGCCAAGCGGCTGTACGTGCACCGTTCCCGGGTCGATGACGTGGTCGCGGGGCTGTCGGCCCGGCTGAAGCGGACCGTGCTCGGCTACGGCCTCGATGAAGGCACGACGATGGGACCACTGCATTCGCCGGTCCAGAAGGCCTTCGTGCAGGACCTCATCCAGGAGGCGAAGGATGCCGGAGCCGATGTCCGCGAGTTCGGCGAGCTCCCGGGCGGAGAGCTCGCGGAGGGGAACTTCGTTCGGCCGGCGATCGTCATCGACCCCGACCCGCAGTTGCGGGTCGTCACGCAGGAGCAGTTCGGCCCCGTCATCCCGATCCTCCCGTTCGACACCGAAGATGAAGCCGTCAGCGCCGCCAACGACACCTGGGCGGGGCTGGGCGGCTCGGTGTGGACGGCGTCGCCGGCCGCGGCACAGCGCGTCGGCTCGCAGCTGGTGTGCGGCTACGTCTGGGTCAATGACCACGGGGCGACGCGGTGCGACCTGCGGGCTCCTTTCGGTGGCATGAAGCAGTCCGGCATGGGGCGCGAGCAGGGCATCGAAGGCATCAGGGCGTTCCAGGACACCCGTTCCATCGCGACCATCGATCCCGAGGCGCTCGCCGCCATGGCGCACTGACCCCGTTCGCACGCAGGCAGGCAGGATCCGGCCGAGGCTCTCGGCCGGATCCTGCCGTGTCTGAGACACTCGTCACACGAAGGAGACGCCATGGCCACCGATGACACCCCGGTTGCGGCCCGGGCCGACGATGACCTCGTCACGGAACCGCTCGGAGACACCATCGACCCCGAGAACTTCACACCCCGGCTGCTCGCGCTTCTGTCGAATGCCCTGGTCTGGCGGGAATCCCACGAACTGCGACGGCAGTTCCGCCTCGGCACGAACGACTGGCGGGTGATCTCGGCACTCGCGATCCGGCCGGGGGCTTCGGCCACCGAGGTCTCGGAGTTCATCGGGGTGAACAAGGCCGTGGTCTCGAAGAGCGTCTACACCCTCACGGCGCGGGCCCTCATCACGCTCGTCGACGGTCCTCGCGGCTCACGTCCGATGTTCCTCACGAGTGCCGGCGCGCGCATGCATGACGCGATGCTGCCGATCTCGATGAGCGGTCAGGACATCATCCTCGACGAGCTGACACCCGAGCAGATCGCTGAACTGAACGCGCTCCTTCGCCGGATGATCGACCGCATACGCGTGGCACAGGACTCGGACGAGGATGCGGCTGCGGAGTCGGTCGCCGAACCCGCCCGCTGACAACCCCGCGAGAAGGTGGGCTACTTCGCGCCGGCCTGGCCGAAGTTGCGCATCGCCATGCCGCCGCCGTCGACCGAGAGGATCTGGCCCGACACCCAGCGCGCCTGATCGGTCGAGAGGAAGAGGGCGGCGGACGCGATGTCCCAGTTGTTTCCCTCGACACCCATGGCGACGTTCTGCCGTCGGATCTCGCGCTGCTCCTGTGTCATGCCCTTGGCCGCGAAAGCGCCCCAGATCATGCCGACGCGCACGCAATTGACGCGGATGCCGCGAGGCGCGAGGGTCGTGGCGGCGCCGGTGGTCAGCTTCTCGAGCGCGGTCTTGGCGATGCTGTAGGGCAGGCCCGGCCCGCGGCCCTCGGCCGCACCGGACGAGATCAGCACCGCCGCGCCGCCCGAGGTCATGTGCTTCTGCGCGTGACGCAGCAGGTACCACGCCGACTTCAGGTTGACCTCCATTGCGAGATCCCACGCGTCGACCGACGTCTCGAAGATGCCCTCGACACCGCCACCCCCGATGGAGTCGGCGACCACGTCGATGCGCCCGAAGCGCTCGATCACCGCCGCGACCGTGCGGGCGACATCGTCGTCGTCGATCATGTTCACCACGAAGACCTCGGCCTCTCCGCCGGCCTCGCGGATGCCGTCGACCGTGCGCTGCGCGGCGGCCTCATCGCGATCGAGCACCGCGACCGCGGCCCCGTTGCGGTGGTACAGCCACGCCATCGCGAACCCCACGCCGCCCTCGGGCCCGCTCAGTCCGCCTCCGGCCACGACCGCGACCTTGCCGGTCAGCCAGGGCGGTCCAGCGGTCGCCAGCGCGTCGGTGACGGGGAACTCCCACATGGTCGGGTCAGTGCTCATCGAATGGACTCCTTCGTGCTCGGGTCCACTCTGGCCGACGGGATGAGGCATCCGTCCTGCCGATTTCGCCCCGCGGAAGGCGGCGGTTCAGCGCGGCGTGAAGGCGCGGCCGGACCACTCGCCGAACACGCGGAACACCATCGACATCGCGGCGTTCGGGGATCCCGCGACGATGATCGGCAGGTTGACCGGCCGCGAGTCCGCGAACACAGGATGGAAATGGTCCGGCTCGAAAGGCCCTTCGGGCAGGCGGCTGAGGCCCTTGCCCACCGCGGCGAGCTCGCGCTCGGTCTTGCCGCAGTTCGCCACGAGCCAGTCGCGCACATCCCGCTTCGACATCCCCGCCTCGGCGAAGATGCGGGCATGATCCGGATTCATCACGATTCCGACCGAGGAATGCCGGAAGATCCACGACCCCGAGCGCTGAATCGTGTCGGCGAAGTCGCGCAGCACTTCGACCGGATCGGTGAAGTGCCGGTTGTCGACGAACTCGCACGTGCGCACGAGCATCACGCTCACGGCGCTCTCGCCTGCCGTGAGGCCGCCGTCGACCGAGAACGGCTCCCACGGGCTGTTCTCCTCGTCTTCGGCGATGCCCATCGTCCACCGGCCGGGAAGACCCTGCGTCGCCTGTTCGAACCCGTGGGGACGGATGCCGAATCCGTTGCGCACCGTCAGTCCGATCGCGCGCGGGATCGTGGCGTTGGCACGGAAGCCCGGGCCGAGCACGCCGGCGGTCGCATTGAAGCCGAGGTCGGACCGGACAGGCCCATTGACCACGACCAGCGGCGCCGGTCCGCTCGTGCTCTGCCAGCCGCCGCCCCGCGCCGCGCGGTCGGCCGAGAGGGCATCCCATGCCGCGAGAACCACGGGCAGGTGCTCGGGCAGGCATCCGGCCATGACGGCGTGCACGGCGACGTCGCGCACGGTCGCCGCGCGATCGAGCCCGGCGTGCCGTGCGACGACCTCGTCCGGGTCGCGGTCCGTCTGCGCGAGGAAGCGGTCGATGGATACTTGAGTGGCGGGCAGGATCGGCAGCCCGTCCGACCAGTCGCGGCCGTAGAGGTACTCGGCGACGGCCTCGGCGACCTGGGGGTCGAGGAGCTCCTGCGCCGCTGCGGTCACGCGACGGCCTCGCGCCGCAGCGTGACGCGCTGCACCGCCGCGTCCAGGAGTTCCCCGGCGCGAACATCGATCTCGGGTCGCGAGAGGTTGGCGACCGGGTGCGCGGTGAGCACGAAGGGGTAGTCCGGGTCGCCCTTGATGTCGGCCATCGCGCGGGACGTCGCCTCGAACGCGTCGGTGCAGATGACCGCGGTCGGCACGCCGGCGGCCTCGAGCGCGATCCCGTCGGCCACGGCCGCCGCGCTGCAGGACCCGCAGTCCCCCACTCCGATCACGACGACGTCGCAGTTGGCGCGCAGGTCGTCGAGGAGCTCGTCCGACAGCGGCAGGGCGAACTGCTTCTTCGTGCGGCGCACCAGCGAGGCGGCACCGTGCTGCTCGACCAGGCCCCGGCCGAGCGCGTCGAGGATGACGGCGGCGTTGCGCTTGGTGTTCTCGAGCAGCCCGACACGCAGCCCGTCCAGACCCGACGGGCGGGGCGCGCGATGCGCACGACCGGCGCGACGGCTCGGCGCGCTGCTGATGGTGGGATCGATGATGGTCATGGTCATCGCGACCTCCTGCGTCTTGTGGTGGCTCACCACTCTGCGACGTCTTCCCGCCCGCGGTCGCCCCCTGCTTCCGCGCGACGGAAGACGGTTCAGGCCTGCGCGACGTGGCGCCGGTGGAACTCCTGCGCGCCGGGCGAGAGCGGGGCCGGGCGGTCGAGCAGGGCGTGCGACGCCCGCGCGGCGGCGCCGCGCACCAGTCCGGCGTAGTCCTCGGGCTGGTGCCGTCCGAGCAGGCACACGAGCCCGACCGCCGCACACACCTCGCCGTCGGGGCCGAAGACCGGCGCGGCCACGGATCCCGCGCGGGTCGTGAGCAGGCCGCGCGTGATGGCGTACCGCTGCCGGCGGATGTCGTCGAGCACGGCGCGCAGGCGCTCGGGCTCGACGATCGTCTGCGGCGTGTAGCGGCACAGCGGCCGGCTGAGGTACTCGTCGACGACGTCGTCGGGCGCGAAGGCGAGGAGTGTCAGTCCCGTGCCGCCGACGTGCATCGGCAGCCGTCCGCCGATGCGGTTCTCTCCGGTGTAGTTGGCGTGCGGCCGCAGCGCCTCGAGGTAGATCAGCTCGCTGCCGTCGCGCACCGCGAGGTGGACCGTCATGTTGGTGCGGCGATGCAGGTCGGTGAGGAACGGCAGCGTCTTCTCACGCAGTCGCAGTCCCTCGGTCGAAGACGAGGCGAGCTCGAGGATCTTGGGCCCGAGGCGGTACCTTCCCCGCTCGTCGACCTCGAGCCCCTCCCACGCGAGCACTTCGTGCACCAGGCGGTGGGTCGTCGACAACGAGAGCCCCGCCTGCCGGCTGATCTCTGACAGCGTGAGCCGTCCGTCGCCCTTCGCGAAGGCTCCGAGCAGTGCCAGCACCCGGCCCGCCGCGGTCAGCTTGTGCTCGCCGTCCACCGTCTGCATCGACATCCCGACTCCTCCCGCCGCTCGCACGGGTCCGCGGTGCGCAGCCCCGCATCACCGTGCCCCGAGGTTAGAACGGCGCGCCGGGCCGGATCCACGAGTCTTTCGCTGACCGGAAGGACGGATGCCGGCCGCACGGTGCACGAAGGCACCGCACGGCCGGCATCCGGATTCGCCTCCCTACTTGAGGGTCATCGTGGTCCAGGGCACCGTGTTGGTGGTGGACACGGCGTCGAGCTGCCCCTCCCAGCGCTTGCTGCTCACGGTGGGGAACGACCCGTAGTACCAGCTGAGGGGCGCGTAGAACATCAGCTCGCCCGCCCGCTGCTGCAGGTCCTTCAGGTGCTCACCGCGCTGCGCGCGGTCGGTCGTGCCCAGTGCGCCGTCGGCGGCCGCCTGGATCTGCTCGTCGCAGATCTGCGACGGGTTGGATGCCGCGGCCCGGTTCGGGTTGCAGGCGTACCAGCGCACGATGCCCGTGCTGGGGTCTGCGCCGACCGTCGAGCGCAGGAACGACAGATCGAACTCGCTGGTGGTGTACACCTTCTCGGTGAAGACGCTCGCCGACGTGCCGACGAGGTTCAGGCCGATGCCCACCTCCTCGAGCTGCGACTTCGCCATCTCGGCGGTCGCCGCGACCTCCGACAGCTCCGAGATGTAGCGCACGTCGAGCGTGAACCGCAGCCCGTCGCCGCCTCGTGGGAACCCGGCTTCGTCGAGGGCCTCGTTGATCGCGTCGATGTCACGCGGGAAGTCCCGCTCGAAGTCGACGTCGGTGTTGAGCGCCCACTCCAGCGACGGCGGGAAGAAGCCCGTCGTGGGTTCGCCGAGTCCCGAGAGCGCCACGTCGGTGATGGCCTCGCGATCGAGTGCCGCGAACACCGCGGCCCGCACCGTCGGGTCGGTCAGCTCGGGGCTGAGCCCGTTCATCATGACAGTGATCGCCTGCGCGAAGAAGCCCTCGGTCATCAGCTCGAGGTCGGGATCCTGCTCCACGCGCTTCTGCTGCGACGGGTCGAGCTCGGCGCGGTCGACCTCGCCGGCGAAGAGCGCCGACGCCCGGCTGTTCGGGTCGGTCATCACCGGGTACACGGCTCGGTCGACCTGCACCTCGCCCTCCCAGTAGTCCGGGTTCTTGACCAGCACCACCTGCTGACCCGACTCGTACGAGTCGAACACCATGGGGCCGGTGCCGATCGGCTCCATGTTGGCCTCGTTGGTGACGTAGTCGGTGCCCTCGTAGATGTGCTTCGGGATCATGAACTGCTGCGCCAGCGTCTCGAGCACCGGCCCGAACACCTCCGTGAAGCGCACCACGGCGGTGGTCTCGTCGACGACCTCGACGCCCGCGATGCGTGCGGCCAGCGCGGCGCCGAACGTCTGCAGCTCTACGATCTCTTCGAGGTTGAACTTGACGTCCTCGGCGGTGAACGGCTCGCCGTCATGCCACGTCACCCCGTCACGCAGATGCAGCGTCAGTTCGAGGCCGTCCTCCGAGAGCTCCCACTCCTCCGCGAGGCCGGGGCTCAGTTCACCGGCGTCGTCGATGCGGATGAGCGTGTCGAAGATCTGCGCGCTGAACATCGACGCGGCCGCGCCGCTGACCAACTGGGCGTTGAGGCCCATCGGATCGTCGCCGATCGCCTGCACGTAGACCTTCTCCTCGCCGGCGGCGTCGGCGTTGCCGCCGGTGCATCCCGACATGACCAGTGCCGCCGCGGCGAGCGCCCCGACGATCCCGATCGTCCTCCTTGCGTACCTGTTCTTCACGGTCGTCCGCCTCTCTGCGTCTGTCGTTTGTTCGGGTGGGATGCCGCGCGACCGGGTTCAGGTGAGAACCGGCGCGGCGGCGAGCAGCTCACGGGTGTACGGATGCTGCGGCGCGGCGAAGATCGCCGCTTTGGTGTTGTGCTCGACGATCTCGCCGTCCTTCATGACGTAGACCTCGTCGGCGACCTTGCGCACGACGGGGAGGTCGTGGGTGATGAAGACGTAGCCGACGCCGAGCCGGTCCTGCAGGTCGCGCATGACCTTGAGCACGCCGGCCTTCACCGAAGCGTCCAAGGCCGACACCGCCTCGTCGGCGACGATGATGCGGGGGTTGAGCGCGATCGCGCGGGCGATGAGCACCCGCTGGCGCTGACCGCCCGAGAGCTCGTGCGGGTAGCGGTCGAGGAAGCGCCCCGGGGGTGTCATGCCGACCTGCTCGAGCACCTCGGCGACCCGGTCGCGGACCGCCGCGCGTCCCCGCGCCATGCCGTGCAGACGGATGACTTCACCCACGGTCTCGTCGACCCGCTTGCGCGGATTGAGCGAGCCGGCCGGATCCTGCAGCACTGCCTGCACCTGCCGCCGATAGGCGAACGCCTCGCGGCGATCCATGCCGGCGACGGCCGCGCCGTCGAGCTCGACGGTTCCGCTGGTCGGCGCGAGCAGGTTGAGCAGCAGCCGGCCCAGGGTGCTCTTGCCGCTGCCGCTCTCACCCACGATCGCGATGAACCGTCCGGGTTCGGCGCGGAGCGTGGCATCCTTCACCGCCACCGTCTCGCCGCCCCCTCGGCGGGCCCGGAAGACCTTCGAGACGTTCTTGGCCTCAAGAAGCATGGGCCACCTCCGCGGTGAGCTCGCGCCGCAGCGCGGGTGGGATGGAGTACAGCTCGACGCCGTCGTCGGTCAGACTCCGGACGCTCCGCAGCAGAGCTTGGGTGTACGGATGCCGGGGCTCGTGCAGCACCTCGGACGTGGGGCCGTCCTCGACGACGCAGCCGTCGTACATCACGTAGATGCGGTCGGTCATGCCGGCCACCACGGCGAGATCGTGCGAGATGAGCACGAGTGACGCACCGGCTCCTGACACAGCCTGATCGAGCGTGTCGAGCACGCGCTTCTGCACCGTGGCGTCCAGGGCAGTGGTGGGCTCATCGGCGATGATCAGGTCGGGGCGCTTGGCCAGTGCGATCGCGATGAGCACGCGCTGGCGCATGCCGCCGCTGAGCTCGTGCGGGAACCGGGCGGCGACGTCCTCGACGCGGTCCAGTCCGGCCGCGGCGAGGAGCCCGTGCACGTCGCCCGCGATATCGGCCCGTTCGTCGTCGTCGCGAACCCGCACGGCCTCGGCGACCTGCCGGCCGATCTTCATCGTCGGGTTGAGGAACGTGAGCGGGTCCTGGAACACCATGCCCACGGTGCGCCGGCGCACCTCGTCCCATGCGCTGCGGGGAGCCCCGACCATCTCGCTGCCGCGCACGCGGATCGAGCCGCTCACCTTCACACGGGGTGATGTGGGCAGCAGGCCCGCGATCGCACGCCCGGTCACCGACTTGCCCGAGCCGGACTCGCCCACGATCCCGACTCGCTCGCCGTCGCGGACGACGAGGTCCACGCGGGTCACGGCCTCGACCTCGCTGCGCGGTCCCGTCGGCAGCCGAACGTGGAGCCCGGTCACCTCGAGCAGCGCGTTGGGCTCGGGCGTGGGAACCGTCGCGGTCATTTGACTCTCCCCGCCGTCGGGTTGAAGGAATCGTTCATGCCGTCGCCGAGCATGTTGACTGCCAGCACGGTCAAGAAGATGAGGGCACCGGGGAACACCGCCAGCCACCAGGCCGATTGCATGTAGGACTGCGCGGAGTTCAGCAGCGCGCCCCAGCTCGGGCGGTTGGTATCGCCGATGCCGAGATACGCCAGGCCCGACTCGATGAGGATCGCGCGACCGACCGTCATGCTCGTCGCCACCAGCACGGGCGGCATCGCGTTGGGGATGACATCCGACCAGATGATCCGCGCGCCGCTGAATCCGGCGGCCTTGGCCGACTCGACGTAGCCGAGCTGCGAGATGCGCATCGCCTCGGCGCGCACGATGCGTCCGACACCCGGCCACATCGTGATGGCCAGGATCGACACGATGATGAGCATGTTCGAGCCCAGCAGCGCGGCCGCCACCAGCGCGAGCACCAGCCCCGGCAGCACCTGGAAGAACTCGGCGATCTTGACCAGGCCGGTGTCGATGGCGCCGCCGTAGTAACCCGCGAGCCCGCCGACCAGCAGCCCGAACGTCATGCAGAGGAAGGCGACGCTGAAGCCCACCAGCAGGGATACCTGGCCGCCGTAGACGACACGGGCGAGGTAGTCGCGGCCCAGCTGATCCGTGCCCAGCGGATACTCCAGGCTCGGCGGCGCGAGCACGGGGTGCGCCGTCGAGACCGGGTCGCCCACGAAGAACGGCCCGACGAACGACACGAGTGCGATGACCACGAGCAGCGGGCCGAAGAAGAGCGTCGACGGCTTGCGGAAGAAGACCCGCCACGGCGACGCCTGGCTGCGCCGGCCCGCGATGGCGACGGGCTCGGTGGCCGGGATGTCGATGCGCGCCTCGAGGTCGGGCAGTTCGACGCTGTCGACGGGAGCGCTGCCGATGCTGTCGCGGTCGATGCTGTTCTGCGTCGTCATGCGGGCGCTCCTGCCTTCCGGGTGAACCTCGCTCGCAGACGCGGATCGACGAGTCCGTACACGATGTCGGTGAGGAAGTTGACGATGATGATGGTCACGGTCAGCACGATCGCCACACCCAGCACGACCATGTTGTTCTGCGAGTTGATGGCGTCGACGAACAGCAGCCCCATGCCCGGCCAGCCGAAGACGCTCTCGACCAGCGTCGAGCCGGCGAAGATGAAGCCGAGGCTGTAGCCCGCGACGGTGACCATCGGCAGCAGCGCGTTGGGCAGCGCGTGTCCCCACAGCACTCGCCGCGGATTGAGCCCCTTCGAGCGCGCGGTGTCGATGAAGTCCTGTCCGAGCGACTCGATCATCGACGAGCGCATGATGCGCGTCTTGTAGGCGAGCTCGCTCGTGGCCATCGTGATCACCGGCAGCACCAGGTACGGCAGCGCGATGCCCGATTCTCCGTACGGCGCCTTGCCCTGAGTCGGGAACCATCCCAGGGTCAGCGAGAAGACCATGATGAGGAGCATCCCGAACCAGAAGCTCGGCACCGAGAAGAGCCCGACCGCGACGCCCGAGATGCCGGCGTCGAGCCAGCGACGGCGGGTGCGGGCGGCGATCGAGCCCAGGATGATGCCACCGACGGTGGACAGGATGAACGCCGGCACCGCGAGCGCGAGCGTGTTGCCGGCCCGGCTCAGGATGAGGTCCAGCACGGGTTCGTTGTTCGTGCCGAACGAGTACCCCAGGTTGCCTGTGAGCACGTTCGCGATGTACGCGAAGTAGCGCTGCCACGCGGGCAGATCGAGTCCATAGGCCGCCGTGATCTGCGCGCGGAACTCGGGCGAGATCGGCACATCTCCCACGAGCGACTGCACCGGGTCGCCGGGCGCGAGCTCGAGCAGGAAGAACAGCACGGTGATCACGACGAGGAAGAGGATGACCGACGACAGCAGTAGCCGGCCGAGGTGAAGGAGGTAGGACTTCACAGGCGTTCTCCGCTCTCGACATCGTCGTCACGGTGACCTCTGCTGCGACGTCACCGCCGCGTTCCGGTGGGATCCCGGCCCGCGTCGAGCAACCATCCCCACCCGGGACGCACCGCTCAACCCGCGCTTCCATGCTGTGGAAGCCCGGCGATCCGCCGGTTCTTTTGATCGGAATTCCCTCTTGTCATTACCTATGGCCATAGGTAATGTGCCTGTTGGAAGCGCAGAGCCGCACTCCCCTGTCAGCCGGAAGGATCCGCACGTGGCGCACATCGCACCCGCAATGAACAAGGCCGCAGCCGTCGATTTGGTCGAGGGCTTCTCGTTGGAGATGACGGGGAAGGATGTCCCGGGTCTGCACGAAGCGGCATCCGTCATCCCGCAGGGGACGAAGATCAATGTGACGTTCCTGGGCAACGAGGACCTCGAGATGCGGGTCACGGCGTCCAAAGCCGTGAAGGATCTCGGGTTCATCCCGGTGCCGCACATCTCGGCGCGCCGGCTGGCGTCGCAGGACCAGCTGGAGGAGTTCCTCGGCCGCCTGCAGGAGG